>CAWKZY010000017.1:0-52438 GCA_963854625.1 Gammaproteobacteria bacterium
TCGAAATTATTGAAGTTCAAGGCTCATCTCAGGGTTTTTTGCCGTCTGTTCAGGACGGTAGGATCTTCGAAGGTAAGAAATCAACGTTAATTAACATGGACGAACAACCGGTCTTTGTCGAGCCCAACCTGCGTCAGATGTTCTCTCGGCTGCCCGGCTTATTCGTCTCGGACCAGCAAGTTCCTAGCATCTACAACGTCAATTATCGCGGACTGGGTAATCCGCATGAATCTGAGTTTGTTGCCTTCTTTCAGAACAACGTACCACTTGCAGCAGACATGTTCGGCTACCCCACAATTTACTATATGCCAGCCGCGCAGCGGATCGAGCGAATTGAGTTCGTCCGTGGCGGAGGGGGATTACTCAACGGACCACAAATAGGACCCGTGCTGAATTTCGTGACGCGTCGTGCAGATGTCAGCGCAGAAAACTCTTTTAGGTCCGACCAGACAATCGGCAGTAACGGCATGTACAGCACCTATAACGAGGTGAACTTCTCTCATAACGACTTCGGTGTCCTAGCGTCGTTCGATAGCCGCAGCGCCGATGGTCCCCGCACCAACGAGGACTATGAAGTCAATTCCGGCTATGTCGGCCTTTCCTACGAAGGTTTTGAAGGTATTCGATTGGGGGTAGATGTGGACTTCTATCAGTCCGACTCCGGTGAAGCGGGCAGGCTCACGTCGCAAGAGTTTGCCGCTGATCGCGATCAAGGCAGGACACCTTTTAACCGAGTGGAGATCGAACAACTGATCACGACTTTTAGCTATGAGCAAAAGATAAACGAATCGTCGACTCTCGATGGCAGCGTTTATTATTCTTACATGGACCGCTTAAGCCGGCGTTCTGGCCAATTTAGCGATCCAGTCGCCGAGCCCACAACAGCTGCTATCGACCAGCAGGAGTTTGCAAATTACGGTTTCGATCTGCGTTATGCCCTGTCCTGGGGAAATAATAACGTGCTGACGGTAGGCTCTACCGCCTATGTTGGCGACAGCCCGCGTACGCGTCACGTCACCGACGATATTCGCTCGAACAGCCAGAACAGTAACGATCTGGCCTTCGAGCAAGACCGCGTGATGAACTACAATGCCGTGTTCATTGAGAATTTATTCAGTTTTGGAAAGCTTAGCGTGGTGCCAACCGTGCGTTTCGAGCGGGTCAACTATGACCTTGAGGAATTGGTGAAAAATGCCAGCCTCAATCGAAATGCCATTAACATAGACCGGTCATTCAATGAAACGCTGTTTGGCCTTGGCTTTTCGTATCAGATCAGCGATCAATCGGAATTGTATGCCAATGTCTCGGAGTCATACCGGCCCCAACGCTTTGATGATCTGATTAACCCAGCATCAGAATTAACCGGCGATAATGGCCCTGGCGTGTCGCGAGCAGTTAACTATGAGGTGGGTTATCGCAGCCAGCTGATCGAAAACTTAGTCTTCGACGTTAGTCTGTTCCGCATCGATTTCGAAGATAAGGTCGAGCAGATTCAGGTGAATATCACAGACGTGGAGCGGGTTAATAGCGGCGATTCTCGCCACCAAGGTCTGGAGTTTAGCGCTGAGTACGACGTGTTGCCGAGCCAATCGCGCTCGCTTAAGTTGTTCGCCAACGGCTCTTGGCTGGATGCAGAGATAATCCGCAGCGGCAATCCAAATCTTGTTAACAATAATACTGCCTTCTCCCCCAGCCATCTTATCCGCACAGGTTTTCTTTTTGAAAATGAGAAGTGGAACGCAGCGCTTACCGCTACTCTTGTTGGTGATCAGTACTGGCAGGACTCCAACCTCGCTCGTGGTACAGGTGCTGGCGAAATCGCGGCCGAAATACCGCAATATCAGGTAGTCGACTTCAGTCTCGAGTATCGTTACAGCGACCGCTGGACTGTGCATGGCGGTGTCAACAACCTGCTCGACGAAGACTACTACAGCCGAGTGCGTAACGACGGTATAGAGCCGGCATTAGAGCGAACCTTTTACGCGGGGTTTCGTTTCGAAATCTGATAAAACCGTAATCGCTTGCCCCTTTGGTTAGAAAAATCATGGGGGCAATAAGTGAAAGGGATCGCTATCAAAGAGGGGCTACGGGAAGGCTCGATAAATCGAGCTTATTGTCAGCTAAGCCCTAGCAAAACAATGCTGAAGAAACTTTATATCGACCATCCTATCAACAAATAAATGACGACGCTGATAAGGCCAATTAGCGCTGCATAAGGCAGCTGGGTTTTAACATGATCTATATGGTCTGAGGCGGCACCTGTGGATGCCAAGATTGAAGTATCAGAAAGAGGTGAGCAATGATCACCAAAGACACCACCGCCTGATACCGCTGCAATAGTTGCGTAAACCACAGCGTCTAGTTCATTTCCTGAAAAACTGAATGCCAACGGCACGGCTATTGGAATCATAATTGCGTAGGTACCCCAAGATGTACCCGTTGAAAAGGCAATGATGCCGGTGAGCAAGAATGCCAACATTGGCAGCAGTGTCGGAGTTAGCCATGACCCGGTTACTGAAATGATATAGTCGGCGGTATTGAGCGATGCGGATAAGTCATTGAGTGCGTAGGCCAACGCGAGAATAACCACCGCTGGCATGATACCTTTAATGCCCGACATAGCCGTGTTTATTATTTCATTTAAGGGGACGCCTTGGATGCGCATAACGATTCCGGCGACTACTGCGGCGAGCATAAACGCTTCCATGGGTTTGGCACTGCCAGTAAGGATAACTGAGCTCACTGCGAAGCCTATAACCACTGTAACGGGGAATATAAAATTCCACAGTAAACTTGTTTTGATTCCAGGAAAGGGTCTGATATTGGTAAGCTCTTCGCCCATAAGTGGTTGTGCACCATCAGCTAATACTTTACCTTCATTTTGCGCTCGCAATTCCGCTTTTTTCATAGGGCCAAAATCAGGAATGACATTTGACGCAATCAAGCCCACCATGATCACCGCAAGCCAAGAATAAATATTGTAGGGGATTGAATAGATAAAGGCGGTCATTGCATCACCAGCATCATCTATTGGGCCCATACCAATAATCAGTCCGGCGACGAGCACCGCCCAACCAGTAATTGGTACTAATATGCTGACCGGTGCAGAAGTGGAGTCACAAATATAAGCCAGCTTCTCTCTAGAAATTTTGAACCTATCAGAAAGGGTGCGCATGGTAGCGCCAACAAAAAGTGGGCTGAAGTAATCGCTGAAGTAAACGAACATCCCCATAAACCAGGATATCAGTTGGACTCGTTTACGGGTCATGCGGCGACGCTCAATAAACTGGGCGAAGTTTAAAATAGCACCCGTGCGTTGAAAAAAAGCTATCAGAATACCAATGAACAATTCGAGTAAGAATATCCAAGAAAAATCGGTGTTGCCTAAAGCGCTTACCAAAAGGTTAGGGAACCCTATGAGGCCTTCGCCTGCTACTAAAACCCCTGCAAGGCATGCGATCGCCAAGGAGAAAACGGTATTGCGTGTGACAAACGCTAGGAATACAGCCACTGAAGCGGGAACTAACGATAGAGGGCTGAGATATTCTAGGGTTTCCATATGTAGACCTGATTAATTGCTGAGGTTTATTTTTCTTATTGTGCTTCTACTTATAAATTAAGCCTTATGGTTTCTATTTATTCTATTTATTCAATTTATTGACCTTAATTCAGATTAACACACTAACTAAAGGGCTTTTATATTTCTGCCTGACCACGAAAGCGCTCAAGTCCAGAGACTAATTTAAACCCCAGTGAGCGAATTGGTTCTGGGGGCATCCAGCTTGCTTTGCCGAAGAGTGCTGATACATCGGGCACAGGCTGACCACTGGCTAAATTTGCAAGCAATTCGCCGAACAGACTACCTTTTACTACGCCACCACCGTTGCAGCCGGCGGAAACGAACAAGCCCGGTTTTATCTCGCCAAAAACGGCGCCTCCATTCATCGTAAAGCCAACCGCTCCACCCCATATATGTTCCAACTCGGTGTTAGCCAATTGCGGAAATCGTTTTACTAAATTTCTGCTGAGCTCTTGTCGCACAAGTGCCGAGTTAATCTCTTTCTCGTAAGCATATAAGCAGCGAACTAAAAGACGCCCGTCTTCGGTTTTTCTGAGAGTGCTGCCTAATCTATGAGTTGGCAGTAGTCCCCAACTTGTATCAGAACCTAAAGTTTGAAGAAGAGCAGGGTCTAGAACAGGGGTTATCCCAGCATAGGTATACATGGCTACCAACTGCGACTTTCCAATACCTAAAGACTTGGCAAAGGCATTATTAGTTAACATAACTTTTCTAGCAGAAATTTCGCTATTGGCTGTTTTGATAAGCCAGCGGCCGCCTGATTGCTGAAGGCTTATGGCAGGAGTATTTTCAAACAAATGAACTTTATCGGGCAGTTCGTCTGCCAAACAACGGATAAGTGCGGCAGGCTGGGCAAGATAGCAGTGGGGCGAATAAAGGCCCCGCTGATAAAACTGAGTACCTAAATTTTGCTCCATTTCACCGCGGTTTAAGTCTTGATAGGGAAGTTGTGCTGCCTCGAGAAACGCAGCGTACTGATGTAATGATTTTAATCCTTGTTTGCCAGCAGCGCCTCTATAAGTGCCCATGCGTTTGAGTTGGCAATCAATGCTTGAGCTTTCTACCGCTTTAACAATTTTCCCTAAGGACGCCGCTATTAGTTCATTACACTGTCTCATTCGGTGAAGTTGGCTTGGATCTGCATCATTGGCTAAGGCGATTTCTAGTAAAAACCCCGAATTACGGCCAGGATTACCCTCTCCGATTTCGCTGGAGTCGATAATCGCTATCTCATCACTAGGGGCTAGTTCGTGCATGCGCTTGGCCGCAGATATTCCCGTATAGCCAGCGCCGATGATCACGGTATCGACTGCCACATCTGCGGATAGTTCAGGTTCCGCCACTCGGCTAGGTAGCATGGCGTTCCAACCACTTCGATATTGATAGTTTGGGTGGGTAGGTTTAGTCAAAATTCTCCCTAGGAAAAGTGGTCTTACTGTTTACTCTTAGATTGTATCTTTAGTGGTGTTATCTTGCGGGTGTTTCTAGGTGATTTTATTTTTTCAAAGAAAGACTGCAATGAAGTTTAGTTTCTCACTATCGTCGTTAGATTCCCATTCGAAAGTGACACTTTCATTTTGCCTTAAGAAGACTGAGCTATAGCTTTTATGACAAATGGCGCTTCTATTTCGTCATGCCACTTGCTGGCTTTAGCTATTTTACAGAGGCGTTGAATGCCTTGGATTTTAGGCTCCAACAAATCAGTAAATTGGACCACATCCGTAAAATCACTATCAAGCCATTTATCTATGATGTCTTTGTTTTCAAAAGGTAGAATCAGAGGCATAGATTTGGGGTGAATGTCTTGCCACTCAGGCAATGGTGGAGGCAGAGTAATGATCGATGCTGAGTAAACACTTTCGCCAGTGTCATCGTTGATAAACTCTTTATAAATGCCACCAAAAGCGATAGCTGAACCCTCAATAGAAATTTTATGGTAAGTTTTCTTGTCTCCTAAGCCTTCAACAAAAGCGCTGACGGGAATGATGCAGCGCGACTCTCGGTAAGGTTTGTAAGCAATAGCGTTCCTTGAATTAAGCTTGTCCGACCGAGAATTAAAGCTTGAGTATTTGTAATTAGGCTTTAACGTTGTGGGGTCAAGAAATAGCCACCAGATCGCATCAGATATCAAGCGGTTGCGATCCCGTTCATGAATTATTTGAATAACGCTGCCAGGGGCGATATCCGCCTTGCTATGAAGTGGGTACAACTCAACTCCCAATACCTTTAGCAGGTATTGGATTTCTGGGCTGTCTATAACGTTCATTCGTCCGCACATACTGGCAGCTTAACAAACACCGGCAATTCGTAACAGTTGTGTATTGGTTGAAATTGAAATTCAGGTTGAATTCCGATGGCTGTGACGACTTATAGCGGCGATAGCGTAGGGGTTCAGTTGGCTTGTTTAATTCTCAAGCTCTATTGATTGGGAAACAAAACCTAATCGAACCCTTTCGCCGAGAGCCCGATTTTTAACGGGCTCCTTCTCTTTTAAATTACCGTACTCCCTGCCTATTTCCAATCCGACCCGCTGGGTGATTTAGATCCATTGCTTAAAATTATATGTACTGTTCCCAGAGGTGAAAGCCAGACTTTGTTCTTGAACTTGATTCTGGTTTTGAGGCCGCTACTGCTGGTGGCTGTGCGTGTTCCTCTCAGCAAAAATTAACGGGTTGATAGGTTTGAAGTTCCGCACATATCCAGTAAGGGGGAAGCCGGCAGTTAGGCCTAAACGATGGTTTAGGCCGCCTTTAAGATCAAAAGAGTTCACCTTCTGGTATCGATGGCTTTTTTACCCGGCGCTTTTCGGGTTTTTTTAGCGCCCTATGCCTTGCAGCCAACGCAGCAGAGAGAGTCAGTAACTTCCTCTAAGGTTAGCCCTAAAGGTTTCGAAATTTTGGGCAATCTGCTATTGGAATCCATTGTGTTGAGTAATTGAGGGCTTGGCTGATATCGGTACTAATGTTTATCACAGTGAGTGAAAGTGCCACGATAAAACAGCAAACGCTTGGTCAGAGTACAATTTAATGCCAGCCAAAGCACAGGCCTGAAAATAGCTGCGATGACTAGTACTGCCAATCTGCACGTTGAAATCGATAGCTGCACTAAAACCGACGTAAGCTTTAATCTGATTACTATGATCACAATAAAGTGAGGTTGTTAGGAGTTACTATGAAGTCATTTCTGATTGATAGTTTGAGCAAACAAATCACCTAGATAGATGTCACAGATCGAGCGGGGATTGCTACGCTGATTGGCTTTAGTTCTGTTGCTGATGAAACCATCTCTGAAGAGGAAATCGCAGCTTTTGATGAAGACTGTTTGATTTGTGACAGTGAAGGGTGATTTTAAATCGATACTCTTGCACCTATCGCTGGCAAGGCAATAGTTGTTGGGGGTGGCTGGCTCAGATCTGGTGGGCTCACAGCTAACTAGTGTAGATTTGCGGATGCGAATAAAATTCTTCTGAGTCTGCTTTCCTCTAAAATTCTCTCTCCTGCCGATGCTGCCTTATGGTTACTACTCAGAGTGATAGTCTAAAGCGAACGTTATAAAGCAATACAAGAGCAGCAAACGCAAATTTCCCGCAAAGCACCTTGTGTTTGCTTGTAGTGTTAAGCCAAGGTGCTCTCTTTAGGAGAGGGGCGTTCGCAATCAGTCTTCTTCCCCTACCAATGCTGGATTAAAAACTACTACGGCGGCACTGACTGCATCGCTGCTTTCATAGCGCTCGTGCTCCCACTGTTCGCCATCATCTTCAATAGAGTCTGCGCAGCGATATAAGAACGAGGCTAATTCTCTTAAGGCGTCTGGTTCCGCGATAATGTTGGTTTCTTGAAAAAACTCCAAGTCGTCATCCTGTTTTCTGCCGTAAATTTTCATAGTGCTCCTGATGGCTTCATTAGGCTCTGTTGGATTTCGAGAGCGCTAGGTTTGGTTAGATAAGTCCAGCGGTAAAGTACAGCGGCTTGTCCGCAATAGCTATCGGTTGCGTCAATCAAATTCCATACTATAGCGTCGTCTATTTTAAAGCGTTTGCCGGATGCGGTGATGCGTATACCTTGGTAATTGTCTATATATCCCTGTTTTTTGACGTCGGATAATAGGCGATCCCGTTCAGTTTGGTTAACCGGCTCTGCAGACTCGGATGAAGGCAAGGAGGTAAATTCGGACCAGTTCATTTCGAATAGAGATAATGCTATTTTGTTAGCGTAGTTGAAAATTGGCGGGACTTGAGTGCCGTGAGAGATGATGGCGAAAGCCGAGCTGGTTAATCGCTGGGATTCTAATTCAGCGCTGCTAACATCGAGCAAAAGATTCCGTCCAGTGTGTCTATAAAAGCTTTCTATTAATAATTGGCTGTGAGTCTCCAAAAAGTTACTGTCAGGCTGTGTTTTTATCGAGCTATCACGGTGTTTCAATTAAGAACCTCAATCTTCCAGCTAAATATGCTGGTCAATAAGAATAGGGTTGCCGTCGGGATCAAAAAGCATGCAGCTAGCTGCGCCGGTGGTGGATTCATCTACTTCTTCTAGTAGGTCAACGCCCGACGCTTTTAAGCGTTTTTGAATATCTCGAATATCGGTAAAAGATTCGAGGGGTTCGCATTGGGCATCCCAGCCGGGATTGAAAGTTATGACATTTTTTTCGAACATGCCTTGGAAAAGCCCGATGGTATGCTGATTATTGCGGATTATAAGCCAGTTTTGAGAAGCATCGCCACCGACAGTTATAAACCCAAGTTTCTCGTAGAATGCTCTTGAGACTTCTATCTCCTTAACGGCGAGACTTAACGAAAGTGTACCTAGATTCATATTGTTTACCTTTTGTGTTTGGCACTGTTGTCTATGTTCTTTCTATCTTAACTTAATGTAGCAATTTACTGCTCTGATTATGATCCTGCAATCTACAGCTTGCTTTTACTGGTCAATTCTTCTCCAATGGTTGAAAGAGGAATTCGCATGAAATTATTCGTTTTAGCACAATCTCGATTTTTAACTTTTTTGATTTGTACTGTACTTATGGGGTTCACGTCACTAGTGGCTGCCAATGAAGGCTCGCTGGCTTTTGTGGGTGCCACTCTGATAGATGGCACGGACGCTGTGCCGCTTGAAGATTCGGTCATTGTGATAACCAATGGCCGCATACGCACAGTGGGGCCTCGTGGCGCTGTCACGGTGCCTGATGACGCGTTGGTGATCGATGCAACTGGCAAAACAATAATGCCAGGTATCGTAAATGCCCATGCCCATGTGGGTGGCACGCTTGGTCTTAGTACCGGCAATTACAATGCAGAAAACCTTACCCGACAACTGCAGCTTTATGCTCGCTATGGTGTCACGACAGTCAATAGTTTAGGTGGTGATGAAGAGCAGGGTTTTGCTTTGAGAAATGGACAATTCGAAGAAGACTTAAACCGCGCACGGGTATTTGTAGCCGGCAGCGTGGTAACGGGCAGCACTGAGGAGTCTGTTCGTGAGAAGGTAAATTCTAACGCAGATCAGGGAGCAAACTTCATTAAGGTGAGGGTGGATGACAATTTGGGCCGCACAGCCAAAATGTCTCAACCCTTGATTGATGCCTTAATTGACCAAGCCCATCAGCGCCGTTTGCCAGTGGCAGTGCATTTGTTTTACCTCGATGATGCGAAGTATATTTTGCGGGCCGGCGCTGATCTTATAGCCCATAGCATTCGTGATCTGGCGGCAGATCAAGAATTTATCGATCTAGTCAAAGCACGGGACGTTTGTTACATCCCAACATTGACGCGGGAAGTTTCCACCTTTATCTACGAAAGCGAACCAGCCTTTTTTTCTGATCCGTTTTTCTTCAAAGAGGTGGATGACGAAATAATAGAGCAACTAATGACACCGGAAAGACAGTCCCAAGTGCGAAATAGCGCCAGTGCGGCTGGCTACAAACAAGGTTTGGTCGTTGCCATGGACAATGTGAAGCGTTTAAGTGATAGCGGTGTTCGTGTTGCGATGGGCACGGATACTGGGCCACCGGCAAGATTTCAAGGTTACTTTTCCCATATGGAAATGCAGATGATGGTGGATGCCGGCATGTCGCCATTGGATGTAATCCGATCGTCAACGGGCGTTTCTGCAGACTGTATCAACGTAGGTGATGTTGGAACGTTGGAGCCGGGAAAGTGGGGAGATCTTGTACTACTTGGTAAAAATCCAGCGGAGGATATCGCGAATACTAAGACTATAGAAGGGGTTTGGATTGCTGGAAACAGAGTTCCGGACTAATCCAAAACTCTGCTTTTATCAGCAAGGCTGACGGGCTTACACAGCGACGATGTTGTCTGCTTGTGGGCCTTTTTGTCCGTCTGATACTGTGAACTCAACACGCTGGCCTTCAGCTAGTGTCTTGAAGCCACTGCTTTGGATTGCGCTGAAATGAGCAAATACGTCTGGTCCGCCTTCGCGCTCAATAAAACCAAAACCTTTGCTTTCGTTGAACCACTTTACTGTACCCTGAATTGTCTCTGACATAATAATTTATCCTGTTAGGAAATAGTTTCTCTAAGTTGATTCTCAGCTTAGAACACGTGCTTAAAATTTGGGCTGGTACTTATGAACTTACAGGACGAGGTATTACAAAGAAGACGTCGAAATGGGGACAATAAATAACGTTGCTTAGTCTCAAGCTTGGGGCATTGTACATCGTATCGTGCCGCCGTCAAATGTTTAAACTGATTTTTTTCAATAAAAACCGAACCTTATCTTTGGCCGCTAGTCGTTTCTAGTAACCTTCATACAAGAGATTAGCCCACAAATATGCCAGTAACAAGAATAAAGAAGATAAAGGAGAATGTCGGCTTTTTTCAAGAATCCCGAATCATTGCTGAGCGTGTTATGCCCTTGGCCCTATCGGTTTCTTGTTGATCTCGTCGCTGCAGCCCTTTCAGCCGTAATGCTTCGCGGTTTGATTCATCCACTTTGGAGTAATCGTCGCGCCAGCTAGGCGCTCCTGGCCATTTCGCAACAGAGCGTACAATGCTGTTGGCAGAATTTGCCTCTTCTAACAGCAATAAGGCCTGATTGAGTATCTGTTCCTGCATAGTGCTATCAAAAGGCACGCCACAAGGGTTTCCCAAAGGGAGGTCAGAATGTAAGTAGCGCGGCACGCCACAGTGCACAATTATGTCCATTGCCGACCCCATAACCACAGTGGCAATCCCATTTGCTTCAAGTAAGCGCGAAACCAATCCCACGGACTGGTGGCAGACAGGTCACAACGGCACAAGTATGGCAATGTCTACGTTCTCTGATTGGCATCGTTTAAGAATGTCTGGTCCGTCTTTGTTCAGGGTGTTGCGCTGACTGTATTCGGTGGGCAGAGAGAAAAAGCTGCTGGCAATACTGCCAATCACTCCAGAAGCGCTAAGCTTTTTTAGCGCAGCTATTGGCAGAAAAGAACCCACATCATCGGTATGGGTTACGCTGTGGTGCCAGCTTAGCTCGGCTGTGTAAGCAGAGGCTGGAATTGGATCAATTGGGGTCGAGTACACGGCCCGTTGTTCTCGGCCAAGCTTGGTGTCGGGCATAGAGGTGCTGATAATGGCTACTTTAGAGTCGCATAAACGGCGGTTTAAGGGCTGAAATGGGGTGTCTTTATTGTGTGCCCATTGATAGTCAGCGCTATAGCCTTGAGCTCGATAATAATTTCGAGTTCTTTCCATGTACTGAACGTCATAGTCATGGGCATGAGCATTGTTATAGTCATTTGCCATAGTAAGAGCCTCTAATTTAGAGCATGTGCAGAACCTATAATAATAACGGTTTGTTTATCGGATATACAAGTAAAGCGAGAGGCCTAATTTTAATAGACGATTGCTGGGAATTGGCTTACTTGATGTATCCCTCCATTCAAAATTTAGGTGCAAACTAGCATCAGAGTCTAAAGCAAGCATACTAATAGGAACGGAACCCACAGCTGCCGAAAAGTGCCGGGGGTTACGTCAATGCTTTAACGAACACATAGATAAGGATGTAATCATGGAACTAAAAAAAGTTGATGTCGCCGTCATAGGTGCCGGTACAGCAGGGATGACAGCGTATCGTGCGGCCAGGGAATACACAAACAGTGTTCTTGTCATTGAATCTGGTGTTTATGGAACTACTTGCGCCCGAGTTGGCTGTATGCCGA
Source organism: Gammaproteobacteria bacterium (assembly GCA_963854625.1). GTDB lineage: Bacteria > Pseudomonadota > Gammaproteobacteria > Pseudomonadales > Pseudohongiellaceae > UBA9145. Next base: position 11,741 of record CAWKZY010000017.1, read on the forward strand.
GTAAATTGCTTATCGCCGCGGCAGAAATCAGTCATCAAATAGACTATTCGGCACAATTTGGAATCGACGTTAAGGTCAAGTCCATTGACGGTAGACGGGTTATGGATCGAGTGAAAGCTGAGCGTGATCGCTTCGTTGGTTTCGTTGAAGAGGCAGTGGAAAGCTGGCCCACCGAACATAAACTTATAGGCAAAGCAGTTTTTACCGGCGCTAATGAGTTGCAAGTTGATGGGCACACCAAAGTCATCGCAAAACGAATTGTGATAGCGGCGGGTTCTCGCCCGATGGTTCCGGGCCCATGGTATGAGTTAGGAGACCGTTTGTTGATTAACGACGATGTTTTTTTGTGGGACGACTTACCTGAATCAATTGCGGTGGTAGGGACTGGTGTCATTGGAATGGAGATATCGCAGGCGCTAGCTCGATTAGGGGTGAAGACTCATTTGTTGGGTGTGGGTGATAAATTCGGTCCATTGTCCGATCCAAGATTGAATAGGGTGATGAAAGACGTTTTCGACTCGGAGTTACAATTATCATCTGATGCTATGGTTAAATCTGTGGCTAGAACAGAGACCGGTGTTGAATTGTCTTACCTTGAGAACGGTGAGCTGCGTGCAGGTCAATATGATTATTTGCTTGCAGCTACGGGACGTAGGTCGAATTTGGATGGCTTAAATCTAGTAGCAGCTGGGATTGAATTAGATGAGAGGGGCGTGCCTGATTTCGATGATGCTACCGGTCAGGTCGCAGACAGTCATATTTTTATCGCCGGTGATGTTAGCGATGCCCATCCACTTTTACATGAGGCTGCAGATGACGGGAAAATAGCTGGTGACAATGCTGGCCGCTACCCTGAGATCAGAGTCCGTCCTCGTCGAGCACCACTTTCTGTGGTGTTTACGGATCCACAAATCATGATGGCGGGGGCAACCTTTGATGAGCTAACTGAATCTGGTGTAAAATTTTCCGTCGGCGAAAACAGCTTCGAGGATCAGGGCCGCAGTCGAGTGATAGCAAAAAACAAAGGCTTCATTCGGGTGTTCGCGCAGCAGCAGACGGGAGTTTTTCTTGGTGCGGAAATGGTAGGGCCGGCGGCCGAGCACATAGGGCATTTACTGTCTTGGTCGGTACAGCATAGGTTAACAGTTCAACAAATGCTGGACAGCCCTTTTTATCACCCGGTTATAGAGGAAGGGCTGCGAACCGCGCTGAGGCAATTGATGCGCGAATTAAAAATGGGACCGGTGCCAGTTGAGCATTGTCTGGATTGTGGGCCGGGCGGCTAACCGCGTTGACGCTTAAAAAAGCTTGGCGAGCATTCGGTGCAAGGTAAGCGAAAGGAAAAAATACGGGAAGATAAGAATACCGAAAGGAATGCGTAAAGGAATGCGTAAAGGAATGCGGAAAGAAATGCCGAAAGATAGGCGAAAGAAATGCAGGAAAATGGATAAATAGAAGGAAGCTAGCTGGCGGAGTAATATCGCCAGATTATACTCCGCCAGCTGCTGATAGACTTTACTGCACGCCCCGTTATTATTATTCGTTACGAATAGACGCTATGCGGTTTTTTGATTTAGCCAATTTGTACACTTCACTTTTAGATCGGCGGTCAAAATCAAGTGAGGGCAGCCTCGTTAGTGGCAGAGAGCCAATGCTTTGCAGGTTGACGTGTTTTTTTTGAAAAACTCTGGTCAATGTTAAAGCATTTTGATATCCACCTGACTGGGGGCCCAGCCTACGAGTTTGCCTTTCTTTTTCTTAGATCGTTGGTGCTCTGCCCAAATCTGCGGTTGAAAAGTGGATAGCGGGGCATAAGAAAAAGTCAGTTAAGAGTTAGATAGGTAATACGTTTTGAGATTCGAATTGACGTTCAAGGGAAAAAGCAATAATCCCACTGCATAGTGCGTCTACCTTACGGCTATTTTGATAAAACTTCAGCAAGCGTTTTTAAGTTCGAGGCTCTCTTTCTCCAATGTGCAGTCGTCATAATAGTGGTGAGCTGTTTCCCGTGTTAGTCTCATTTATAAACCAATTACAGATAAGCGGATTACAAAAATGCGAACCATAATTAACGGCCTATCTATAAAAGTTATGGCCTTTTTGTTCACGGTATTGTTAGCAATGGCGAGCAGTGCCGATCCACAATCCGCAGAACTCAGGAAAGGAAACCACATGAGCGAAACAACCACGCAATCACCAATTTCAGGAGTGAGCTTTCGAACCATTGAGAGCAACGGCATATCCATGCGCGTGGCTGAGGCTGGTGATAGCGGGCCGCTTCTGCTGCTTGCTCATGGCTGGCCCGAATCTTGGTATAACTGGCGTCATCAGATTACCTATTTCTCCAACGCAGGTTACCGAGTAATTGCACCTGATATGCGCGGGTATGGCAAAACAGATTCACCCGAAACCTCCGAGGATTTCGATATAGTGACACTGGCCGCAGACATGGTTGGAATTCTTGATGCGTATGGTGAGGAAACTGCGATAATGGTGGGTCACGACTGGGGCTCTATCGTGGCCTGGCAAACTGTCTTGTTGCACCCTGATCGCTTTAGTGCCCTGATTGCTATGAGCGTACCCTATGGGGGCAGGCCAGCCGAGTCTCCGATGCTAAGTTGGCGAGAAAGCTATGGTGATAATTTCTATTATATCCTCTACCACAACGAGGCGGGTGGCGTCGCTGAGGCTGAATATGATAGCGATCCGGAGGGTCTCCTAAGTCGCCTTTATTTATCGCCAAATTCTCCGCGACAGGCGCCTTTAATTACTAACAAAAAACGCAGTGCCGGCGGATGGATTGGTCGTCTTGGTGCGCCTATGGGCTTACCTGACTGGCTAAAACAAGAAGATTTAGATTACGTGGTCGGCCAATTTAAAGAATCTGGTTTTCGTGGAGGAATGAACTACTATCGAAATTTTCACCGTAATTGGGAAATAACTGAGCACTTGCAAGACGCAAAAATCACAGTGCCAACACTTTTCATCGCGGGTTCTGAGGATATGGTTATTGCCCATGCAACGCAGGGGCAATTAAACGGAGCAATGTCTAGAATTGCTACGGATTTCAGGGGGGCAGTGCTTATTCCTGGAATAGGTCACTGGCTTCAACAAGAGGCGCCGGATGAGACCAACATGGCAATGATGGATTTTTTGAAAAGCCTCTAGTCCCAGAGCATGGTCATTAAGGGTGGTGGCAATTCTTAATGACGCTCATTAACTCCTTGCTTGAAAACGACTACCGGTTTGTTTTGATGAATAGTGCTTTTACCTTTAGGCCAATAGTGCGTTAACCCCTGCTATAGCTCTATCTACGTGGTCAAGGGTGTTATAAATAGTCGGGCAAATTCTTATACCGCCTGTCGCTGCGCAGGCAATCCCATAATCTGTATACAAAGTATTAACGATTATCCCGCCCTTGTCGGAAGGGGCTTTGGTAATGCAAACACCGAAACTTAAGGCTGGGTCCATTGGGGTGACTAGCTCATGTCCGCCAGCGGCTATTCCTCGTTTAAGGCGCTGGGCTAACTCCACAATGCGAGCCTCAATACGGGCAGAGCCAATGGTGTTATGCATCTGCGCCGCGACCCCGAGTCCTGCTAAAGCGGCATCATCGCGCTGGCCGAGAGATTCAAATTTTCGAGCTCCTTGTAAAATGGTCGAAGCTTCATCTCCCCATCCTGGGGCAATAACACTGGGCCAGATTTTTTCGATATTCTGAGCCTTTACATACAGCAATCCAACCTCTTTTGGTCCCATATACCATTTATGTGCACTGGCAGAATAGGAGTCTGGGTCCAGATCTTTTAAATCCAGCTTCATAGCCCCCCAGGTTTGGGCGCCGTCCAAATGAACATAGATCCCGTTCGCTCTGGCCGCTTGAATGATCTCCTTTACGGGCAACTTAATGCCACTGAGGTTGGAGACGTGGGTAAGGGTCAATACCTTGGTTCTAGGGGTGAACTGACGAGTAAATAACTCGACGAGGTCAGTATTCTGCGTGGGGTTTATAGGCACGGACACCCTTTTTATTGTCAAACCAAACCTTTGGGCTCTGACATCCCAGGCGACGTTGTTAGTTTGATGGTTTTGATCCCACATCACTATTTCATCACCGGCGTTAAGGCTAAGCCCGTTATTGATAATGTTGTTGGCCTCGCTGGTATTGCGCACCAAGGCAATTTCATCACTCTCTACATTCAGTTGAGAGGCAACTAGTGATCGGGTGTGCTCAAGTAGGTCTGCAAATTTAGTGCGGTTATTGAATGAACAATCTTGATCGATGTCAGCGGTGAGAAGGGCTACCTTTTCAGAGACCGCTCGAAATGATGGGCAAAGGTTGGCTGCATTCATTGGCACTGCATTTTCTGTAAAAGAAAACTGGTTACGGACCATTTCCCAAAAATCCTCGCCATCCCCATCCCCATCGCCATCTCTTTCAGCGCGTTGGGCGAAACTCATGGGGGAAACACTAGCGGCAGTCCCCGCTACTGCCGACAGGGCTATTGAGGTTTTTAGAAATTCCCGCCGCGAAGTAGATCTAATCATTTTCGTCTCCAAGTGGCGACAAACACTTTGCCGCTGACATCTAAAGTTTATGTTTATGGTGATTTATGGAAGCATGATGGCAGATTTATGTAAGAACCATATCCAATCGTGCAGAGCAATGCTAGCAATTAATAGCATTGATTTGGGTGCGGGGATTACTTTTATTGAGAAAAGCCACGATGGCTTTGGTTATATTTTTGAAATATTAGGTCGACAAAAATTGCCAATGGCTAATCCTTACATGATTGATCCTATTCATTCAGAGGGCGATTGTGAATTCTACTTCAGGACTGTTAACTCTAGAGGCACCGCTGTAGTCTAGGTTATTTAGTTATAGGATTAGGGGGCAACACGAATTCGACAGTATCGAGGGCTTAACCGCATAAATATATCTGATGTTGTCTGGCGTGTTTCCATTGCACCCAGACTAAAGGCGTTTTCTTTACTTGCTCACTATGCGCGTTATGAACTAAGGGTTTTACGGCCTTAATTTAAGGTCTAAATGATATAAAGCTTGCCGGTCTAGCTGTAATAATCGATTACTTTCAATGCTAACAATAGATTGGCTAGTATGACTAATTACGGTTTCAACCGGAGGGAGAAAATTCACATAAACAAGGCAGCTAGTCTAAATTCCTACCTGATTAGAACAGCTTTTTGTTAACTATTCCCTCTCTGAAAGCAGTTTTAATAAGGAAGTGGTTGAGGTTGATGAGACACTGACTAGATGATGTTAGTTTTTAGGCCACACTAAAATCGCGTTATTCTTTATTCGGAAGAACCATCAAAAAAAACAAGAAACAAATAGGTATTAAAGGCCTAAAAACTCCTGATAATGAGTAGGAAAGACTTAAGGCACTCGATGAACTCAGTGTACTCCACACTCCTTTAAGAGAGCGATTTGATCGAATTACTTGCCTAGCACAGCGGTTATTTTTTGTTCCTGTTGTACTTGTCATACTGATAAGTTTTGATAGTCAATGGTTAAGACGTGTCAGGAGCTATCGATTTTTGAGACCTCTAGAGAATTCTCATTCTACGCTCACGTGTTGTTAGAAAACCAAGTTTCTATTGGCGAAGATACCCGTCAGTCTGATATTTTTTTTGATAATCCTCTTGTCTCCTCGAAGCCCTAAGTTAGGGTTACGTAGGCCAACCAATTTCTTTCCACAGCAATCGTCTTGAGACACTCTGTGTGATTGATCGGGTGCCAAGAATCTTATCTGCCGCTTGAGCTTGATTTGCTAAGGTTTCTTGTGGGCTAGGTTGAAACAGAATTACTCATGTGGAGCAACTCTCGGAACAGTTTTTATTAAATATTCTCGAGCGTAGAAATTGTAAGGAACTAATCGGCCCTGCCACCGGTGATATGAATGAGTAAGATTTAGCTCTTAGTCAATCTATTGTGCCTGCTGAGAGTTTGTCAGAACGCCCGATACAATTAAAAGTGGGTGCCACTAATTTGTTCGATCAAAAGTTAGGCAAGAAATTGCGAGAACGGATTCGTAGGGAATTATCTTTTGCCGTAAGGGCCAGTTTAAGTAAGCGTGCAATAATGGGGATAACTGACAACGGCAAATTTATTTCTTGAGCCAAGGAGCAGTGATGTCGATGATTTTATGAGTGCCCCAAAGCTTAAATTAATAGCTAAAGCTGCGAGCTTAACAATTAATGAATTTAGCCCTGAATTTGAACTCAGTGTCTTGGACTAAAAAGCCTGTATCAGTCCGTTTAGCTACCTTATAACCTTTAATGTCTTTTCTTTTGCTTTCGCAGTGGGTGTCACCGAGGTGCTTAACCGTAAAACCGAACTCTATGATTATTGGTGCTTTCTCTGTTTGCCGCTAAGCAAAGGGGAGGGATTGTTGTAATAAGGTGTTGGCACGCGTTAACTGCTCTTGAATTTCCTGATCTGCTTTATTTTTTATTGCTTCCAAATTTATATTTAGTCTATTACTCTCAGTGCAGTTTAATTGATTTCATTTTTTGGGCTTTTTTGAATAGACTCAGGTTATCCCCCAATTGATTAAATCAATCTCCTAACAATAACTGATAGGCCAAGTGCACTGTCTATAAAGAACAAGGAGTCCCAATGGTTTTGTTATCGTCGCGTCACCCGCTTTGTCTAGAAGTGGCTCAGGTGTTTTCTTTTATTTTCGTCACATTGTTTTCCGCAAGTACGGTACTAGCTGCGGAGGCTCCAGCAAGTAGCACCTTTACCCAGGAACAATATGAACGAGGTGAAGCGGTCTATCATCAAGAATGCGGTTTATGCCATGGTTCAGAGTTAGACAATGGCGTTGCTAGCACTCTGCGTGGGCAGACATTTCGCAAAACGTGGTCTCGATTAGGCGTAACAGTTGGAGACTTATATAACAGAATCGCTAATACAATGCCGCCAGGGCAGTTAGGGGAGCTTAGCGAATCACAGAACCTCGATGTGCTAGCCTATCTTTTAGGTCGCAATAACGTTCTACAAGGGTCACAGGAGCTAAATGCAGAGTATGACTATCTTAGCGCCATCCCAATTTCCCGAGGGGATGAAGAGCTTGATATTGCGGCAAACTTTATTGAGGGCCTGCACGGCTTAGAGCCAACTGGCAGCGGACCCTCTTTTGCTGATCTTTTGTCAGCAGCGGATAATTCGCAGGATTGGCTTTACCATAATCACAATTATCAAGGTACTCGGTACTCAGCTTTAGATGAAATTGACCGCAGCAACGTCACCGGCTTGCAGCAGACTTGTGCCTATCAGTTAAACAGTAGCAACAGCATGCAAGCAGGCCCTATTGTTCACGATGGCATCATGTACGTCACTGATGCGACGCACACGGCCGCAATAAACGCAGCGACTTGTCAAAAGCTTTGGGTGTATGAATGGGAGCCTAAAGATCGCATGGTATGGGGAAACAATAGAGGCGTTGCCATTAAAGATGGCTATGTTTTGCGGGGCACGCCAGACGGTTACCTATTTGCTTTAGATTCAGCTAACGGCAATTTGCTATGGGCCCGGCAGGTAGCAGACCCGTGGCTAGGCGAGACCTTTACTATGCCGCCGATTGTTTATGAGGATTTGGTAATGATCGGGCCAGCAGGAAGTGAGAACGCAATTTCCGGGTGGGTTGCTGCATTTTCCATAACCGACGGAGATCTGATTTGGAAGTTCTTAACAGTTCCCGAAGCCGCCGCCGGTGGTGGCGAAACTTGGGGAAATCCTAATGGTATCCCATTAGGTGGTGGTGCAGTTTGGACTCCATTGAGTATGGATATTGAGAAAGAAGAGCTTTATGTCGCGGTAACTAATCCCGCACCAGATTTCCCTGCCTATTTGCGCCCAGGTGAAAACCTTTACACCAATTGCATAGTTGCATTGGACGTTCGCACAGGCGAGTTGAAGTGGTACCGATCTATAGTGCCTAATGACGATCATGATTGGGATTTAACTCAGGTCAGTCCGGTTCTCAAGAAAGGATTGAACAATGTCTCAATGGATATGATAGCGACAGTGGGTAAAGATGGGATTTTACGTACCCTTAATGGCGAAACGCACGAGCCGCTTTATGAAACGCCGGTCACTACAATTGAAAACTACGACGTGCCAGTAACTGAAGAAGGGGTGCATGCTTGCCCTGGTGTTAATGGCGGAGTCCTTTGGAGTGGTCCGGCGTATTATCCAGCCGATGGATTGCTGATCACGCCAGCGGTAGATTATTGCAATGTGTTTATTGCCGACTCTGATCCTGAGTTTATTCCAGGCCAGCTTTATATGGGCGGGGGTATGGTTAGAGATGAAGAAATGTCCGGCTGGCTTACCGCGATAGAAGTTGAATCCGGTGAGGTTAAATGGAAGTACCGATCTGAGCGGCCAATGGTTGCTGGGGTTACAACAACAGCTGGAGGTCTAGTACTTAGCGGAGATCTAAATGGCAATTTGTTGTTGCTGGATGCGAGCACCGGCGAAGTTATGCATTCCATTTATTCCGGAGCAATGATTGGGGGAAGTGTAATCACCTATGAGGTTGAAGGTAAGCAATACATTGCTGCCGGTTCAGGCACCGCTAGCGGCTTTTTTGGTCCAGGGCCTAACCCGACTCGGACCAGTAGTATGATTATTTATTCTTTGGCCGATTAGGAATCAAGGTATAGCAAGGCTTGGCGGCAGTGAATTGGGCTGGAGAACTTTGGCTAAACTCTTCCGAGATTAGAGGAGGATTTGCTAGGCTCTTAGCCCATCTCTTGGGAAATTGTCTTTGCACTGGGGTTTGAGTAAGCCAAACACGAAAAAATACTCCTTTGGATTCAATCATGATTAAGGTTCTGGATTAAATGTCGAGGGAACGCGCTTTATGGCCAACACTGAGCGATCACTTTTGTCTCTAATAAAAGCAAATACAGAGCGTATTGCCGAATCATGCAAGACGACGTTGGGCTAACTTTGAGTGGGCAGTGCTATAGGATTTCGAGTCACCGCAGCTGGGTTTAGGCCACAGCGGGAATTTAGATTGAACTTGCACCGAAGAATCTGGGAGCTGAAGTCGGCTCACTTCAGCTCCCAATCGAGTCTTCGTTAGACCACTCGTTTGTCCCGCAACTGCTGAATCTCCGTTTCACTATAGCCTAGCTCCGCCATTATCTGGTCGGTGTGCTCGCCCAGTGTCGGTGGGCGCCTTCTGATCTCTCCCGGGGTTTCTGAAAGCTCGACCGGTGTCACCATAAGCGGCGCAGGCTTTTCTAAGCCGGGATACTCTACCGGCTGAAACATGCCTTTGGCTGCAACATGGGGGTCGTCAAGAACATCTTGGGGAGACATTATCGGTCCGGCTGGAAGTCTCGCTGCCTCCATAGCATCAAGCACCTCTGCTGAAGTTCGCATTGCACACCATTCGGCTAGTCTTGCGCTGATCACCTCGCCATTGTTACCACGGCTAATATCGTCCTTGAAACGAGGGTCGCTTAGCCAGTGATCTTCCCCCATTAAGTCCGCCCAGCGCTTGAATAATGGCCCGCCGACTGATTGTATTAGTACCCAGCCGTCTTTGGTCTTAAAGGTGTCTGCGGGGCCTGATGTCTGGGATCTGTTTAAGGTTGCGATGCGATTTGGCGCAATGGCATTTTGTTCGATGGCAGTGCCATTTGTCATGGTCAGTGCCGTGGCGAATAATGACCCTTCAACCATTTGGCCTTTGCCGGTTTTTTGCCGCTCATAGAGAGCCGCCATGGTTCCGAAAGCGGACAAACTTGCAGTGCCGAAGTCGATAAACGGAGGGTGCGCTTTAACGGGCTGTTCAGGGGTTCCGGTCATGTACATTGCGCCAGACATAGCCTGGCCAAGACCGTCAAAACCAACGCGATTGGAGTAGGGGCCGCCGCGCCCAAAAGCAGACACAGTTGTAAGAATGATGTCGGACTTAATCGCTTTAAGACTTTCATAGTCCAAACCCATAGCCTGTAAGGTGTCTGGTGGTAAGTTGGCTATGACGATATCTGCGGTAGCCACCAGCTTCTTAACAATTTCTTTGCCCTCCGGCTTCATTGGGTTCAAAGTCATGCCAAGCTTATTGCGCGCAAGCTGAAGGAACAAGGCACCGTCGCCCATATCAGTGATTGGAGAAAGAAAACGATCCTCACTGCCGTCGACTTTCTCAATGCGGATAACTTCCGCACCCATGTCGGCTAGCAAGGTCCCGCAGTATGGGCCGGCTATATAGCGGCCAAAATCGAGCACTCTTATTCCCTCTAAAACTTTAGTCATTTAATGTTTCCAGTGTGGTGTGAATCTTGAAATTTAGTCTAAATCTTACCATAGCTAACTAATATAGCGTTTTAATAGCGGGGTAAAATAATTTTACTCTTCTATTAAGATTTGTGAGGAAGCTAACAATTTTTTAGTTAACCTTACTCATAATAAATTCTAACGATAACGAAGTCACATTTTGATTTTAGACGCTTAAAATATTTGCAAAAACAGACTAGGAGAAGTGCGCTGATAAGTTTGGCTGACAAAAAAGCATCTAAGCAGGTGCCTTAAGGATTGCAGGTAATTCTAAAAAATTCTACCAAGACGTATACAACATTAGCAAAGACGCAGGTTCGATAACAACAAAAGGTAGCGGCACAAAATGCAAGGGTTCAATCCACAGGCTGCTGCGCTTACTCTAACTATCGCTGGCGGTTAAAGTTCTCTCCTCGATGGTACGGCGGGAGACGCACTCAGGTTAATCCGCTCTCTCTATCAACTGCTACTCAGCTGATCTACAATTCGGCATAAGCCGTAATTGACAACATCACTGCCGAAAACGCCGTTGTGATAGAACTAATTTCGTGATTTCCTTATTCTAAGATATCAGTGAGTAAATACCTAGGAGCCACTAATGCCTGCAATCCGAACCAACTTAATAGCTTTACTAAGCCCATTAATACTTTGTCAGTCACTAGTCGCAGTGGGGGCCGAAAACCCAGGGTATATAGAGGATCCTTCTCGGCGAACCACCGGGATCGGAAAATTTTATATGGGACGGGAAATTTCATTCGTGATGGGGCACCAAGCCGCAGGTTGGCTGAACCGTCCTGGCAGGATAACCGAAGAAATGCCTGATGAAGTCGTAGAAAATATGAATCTTGCAGACGATGATGTGGTCGCAGATATTGGGGCAGGTTCAGGCTATTTCTCATTTAGAATTGCTAAGAAGGTTCCCAATGGCAAGGTGTTGGCAGTGGATATTCAGCCAGAAATGCTGGCTTTGATAGAGGACAGAAAAACCAAGGACGGGATTTTGAACATTGAGGGGGTTAGGGGAGAAATAGATAATCCTAATCTACCTGCGAATTCGATTAACGCAGCGATTATGGTTGATGCCTATCATGAATTTGATCATCCGTTTGAGATGATTAATGGTATCAATGAAGCTTTAAAGCCCGGCGGTAGGATTTTTCTTTTGGAATATAGGGGGGAAGATGCCTCTGTTCCAATCCGGCCTTTACATAAGATGACAGAAGAGCAAGTGGTCAAAGAAATGGGTGTGTTCGGCTTAGAGTGGACTGATACTCTGGATTTCTTACCTTGGCAGCATATGATGATCTTTACCAAAGCAAACTAATTGTTATTGACCCTAGTTAGGTTGCTGAGCCTTTATTTTTCTTTGGTGACCTAGTCTTGGCAGCTCCTTCCCAGCCAAGTTTACCTTTCCGGGCCTTGCCTCAACTCAAGTGATTATTTTCCTCGCGACCTCAACTGTTCGCGGAAAACCTGCTTTTGATCCGAGTGTTTACTCCCTGTCAAAAGGGATTCTCCGCAGCTTTCGTAAAACCTACAAAATTATTCAAAGAAGGGTGGTTTTTAGTGATTTTTCGATTATTTTTGTAACAAATAGCGTTTCATGACGTCTTAGTTATCAAGCAATACAGAAAAAGTTGTTAAAAATGATTGCAGCCATGTTCTGTAGAGATTGAACTACCAACCAAGTCTAGAGGCAGGTATGAAAAACTTAAGATATACGCAGTTGATTAAACCGATGAAAACACACTTCGAGCATTTAACGCCGCCGGCCAAATATTTTCTGCATTTTCTTGAAGGGGGTTTGGTGATTGTGTTGTTGACGTCTCAGCTGCTTTACATCTAGTAATTCGCCGGATTTGGGCCATTGGCAGGCAAGGTGCGTGTTTTGATGATAAGGCTGCCGGCTAATCTTCACAATCCGCAGTAAATTAGAACGTACTGCGAATCTTCAGTGCATAAAATACACCTTCAGTAGTACAAAAACTCTCTAATTCTTCAGGAACAGCATTGGCTGTAGCGCCATCAAAGCGAGTTCTGGATCTGCAACGTTCTTTATCAGACGCGTTGCGCGCGTCAAAGCGATAAGTTACACCTTTGGATGAACGTTTCTCGAGAAAAAGGTTAAGGTTATATTCCTCAGTATTTCGTTCGATATCGAACACATCTATCTGATTGCGCCCTTCACCGTCTTGGTCAGAATGTGAGTAGCTGGCGCCGTAGCTAAAATTCCATTGCTGAACATCTTGACGGTAATTGGCTCGAGTGTACCAGCGGTTGTTGTTGCGACGACGACGTTCTGCATTTAAAAAGGGGTCGGTAACTATTGAGTCTGCAACGCTAACCCTGAGTGTAAGTAAGCCATTTGGAATGCCGACAGGGTCAAGTTTCGTACTAGCGTCCAAATTAACACCATAGCGTTTACCATCGCCAATATTGCCTCGGGCTGATTGAAGGTTGTCAGGCCCAGTAGAGACATCGATTCTATCGATGACGTCTTCACTTATGCGGTAGTAAAATTGAGAATTTAAAACGCCTAAGTCATTTGGCAACCGGTATTCTAAATTTAGATCGTAATTCCAAGATTGCTCTGGCTCGATGTTTGGATTGCCACCTTGAATATTTTGGTCATCATCGCCGCCATCTTGAGTTACGCTGAAATCCGAAAAGCTTAACTGTGAAACGGCTTTTTCAATTGTGGCGCGCAGTTGAATAGACTGGGTAATATCAAAGCGATAATCTACTTTAGGTCGGATGAAACTAAAGTCACGCTCGTTTGTTACGTCACCGCTTTGCGTGATAGTGGAGTTCTCTATAATTAGGCTGCTTTCTAGTGCCATTCGGTCATTTAACTGCCAGTTATGAATAGCGAAGTTCTCATAGCGAATCTCTTCAATAGTCGAGAAAGCATTGCCGATGTCGCTGCGGAATAGTCCGCCAGAAAGCTCAGATCCTGCTCCGGTGGCATCGGCATCGTTGGTTCCAACATAAAGACCGTTGTCGCGAATTGTTTGGGCCGCCTCAATGCCAAGCTCAACACCTTGGCTGTCGGAAAGGTCAAATGTATATGAGGTTCGCGCTATGCGCTCTTGGTCTCGGCCGAGGGAGTTAATGAACAGGTTTTTGTCTTCAGTAGCTCCTGAAACATCATAGCGTTCGCGCACATAGTCGGTGTTTTCATCGTTAACGATTGCAAGAAGTCTGAATTTGCTTCCATTGCTGAATTCGTATTCGTAGTCGCCGCCAATTTCCCAGTTTTCACGATTCCATTGATTACTTTCTCGTTCAAGGCGAGTGGTAATTTCCGCACCGGTAAAATTGGTAATAAGTCGATCCACATCGGTCGGAGGTGATGTTTCGCCGTAGAGTGCGTTAAATTGAACGAGAGAATTGGTAAATTGATACCCTATATTCATACTAGTTTCAAATTCGTTTTGATCGCGGACATTGTCCTCGCTGCGAGTTTCTAGCAGATTGCCGTTTGCGTCGCGACTGCTTTCAAGGCCGAGGCGTTGGCGATATCTAGGTTCGGATTCGATGTGGAGGAGGTAATTGAAATCACCGGTCTGTCCTGAATATGAGAGCTTTGCTCCGGGTTGAAGTGTTCCATCTTGCAGTCTGTCTGTGTTTAATTCGGCCGCAACACTCGATCGAGATTTGGCATCCCTCAGTACAATATTCACTACTTGGCCGCCGCCTCGGACATCTATTTCTTCTGATGTTCCACGTATGATTTCAATAAAATCAACTTGATTTGCTGCGATTCGGCTAAGTTGGGCGCGACCTGCATTTGATTTCCCTGTGATGCGTTGGCCATTGATGAGTACTTCATTGGCACCGCCCCCCAAACCACGTCGATCACGGCCACTGCCGCTCAGGGCTAAGCCGATGCCTGGTATACGATCAATCATGTCATTCACAGACACCGGTGAAAATTGAGAAAAGAACTCCGCATCGTACACAATGGTAGAGTCATCCGGGGAAGCTTGTTCCTGCGCTTGCGTTATAGTTTGGCTGGATAAAAATATTGCAATGCTTATGAGGCCAAATTTGAATAGTTTGCTTGATAGGCGCCGTGCCATGCGTCACTCCGGACAGTGTTTTCTGATAAAGGTAAATAATTATTTGTTAGCCGATAGTTGTGCAACGAATAAAAACGGTGAAAAGACTACCGCCGTTCTTTTGATTTAAGGGGATTTCTTCAAACTATCGGTAAGAGGAACATAATTATAGCGCTGCTAACCTTTTGAAACTGTGACAAATTGTGTGCATCTGATGGCAAAAGTGCCATGATTCAGTAATTTTAGCGTACTTTTAGCGAATTTATAAAACTTAACGAATCGACCGGACTTAGACTTTCTTTAAAGTTAATGTGCTAGTGATTTGAACGTACTCGGAACAACTAATTCTGCAGTCACCTGTTGAAATCGCTAAAACTGGTGTTTTTTGCACCCATTACCTTTGTTACAGGGCATTAGCTGCGAAGTATCGTAGCAAACGCACACGATCTCTGCTGATTTTGCGATAGGGACGGTATTGGAGGATAATGATGCATCTTACTGATGGGATCATTTTTGAACTTATTAACGTCCAAAATCCCATTAGATCCATACAATTCAGATAGATAGAGGCAAAACTATGCAACGCGAATCAATGGAAGTTGATGTGGTAATTGTGGGCGCGGGTCCTGCAGGCCTATCAACAGCCTGCCGACTTATGCAAATGGCAAAGGAATCTGGCAAAGAATTGTCAGTTTGTGTGTTGGAAAAAGGTTCAGAGGTCGGTGCCCATATTCTCTCTGGTGCGGTGTTTGAGCCAAGTGCCTTGAACGAACTGTTCCCCGATTGGAAAGAGCGCGGTGCGCCGTTAAATACGGCAGTGACTGGTGACGATCTTTACTTCTTGCCAGGAGCAGAGTCTAAATTCAAGTTTCCCAGTCTCTTCGTTCCTAAGCCGATGCACAATGATGGCAATTACATCATTTCGCTGGGGAACCTGTGTGGTTGGCTAGGCGAGCAAGCCACGGAACTTGGGGTGGAGGTTTTTCCTGGGTTTGCTGCCGCTGAAATTCTCTACACTGAGGATGGTGCAGTTAAAGGAGTGGCCACGGGTGACATGGGCGTTGCTGAAAACGGCGAGCATAAGTCATCATTTGAGCCTGGCTTTGAATTTCATGCCAAATACACGGTATTTGCTGAAGGCTGTCGAGGCCATTTAGGGAAGGAATTAATCGCCAAATTTGATTTGGATAAGGACAGCGATCCCCAGCAGTATGGCATTGGCTTGAAAGAGGTTTGGGAAATTCCAGCAGAGAAGCACCAGGAAGGATTGGTAGTTCACACAGCGGGTTATCCGTTGGTGGGCGACAGCTATGCGGGCGCAAGTGGTGGTTTTTTGTATCATGTTGAAGATAACCAAGTGTCATTGGGCCTGATTGTCGATTTGGGTTATAAAAACCCACATCTGAGTCCCTTTGATGAGTTTCAGAAATTCAAACATCACCCAGTGATTAAGCAGTATATTGAAGGCGGAAAGCGCCTGAGTTACGGGGCGAGGGCACTCATCAAAGGTGGGCTTAATTCGCTACCTAAAATGCATTTCCCCGGTGGATTGCTAGTTGGCTGTGACGCGGGCACTTTAAATGCGGCCAAGATCAAAGGCAGTCATACCGCGATGAAATCTGGAATGATCGCTGCTGAGACAATATTCGCTGAGTTTGGTAAAGATACTCAAGAAAACGACTTGGCAGACTATGCTGTGCGCTTTAAAGAGTCAGACTTGCAACTTGAATTGCACAAAACCCGTAATTTTAGCCCCGGGATCCACAAGTTTGGATTTTGGTTAGGCAGCGCGCTGACTTTTATCGAGCAAAATATTTTGTTTGGTAAGTCTCCTTTTACCGTTCATGATCAATCTTTGGTTCATGAGTCACTGATGGAAGCGTCGCAGAGTCCTAAAATTGACTATTCAAAGCCAGACGGTGTGATCAGCTTTGATAAATTGTCGTCGGTATTTCTATCCAATACTAACCATGCAGAAGATCAGCCTGTCCACCTGCAATTGAAAGATCCTGGAATACCTTTGACGATTAATTTGCCAAAGTACGATGAGCCCGCTCAGCGTTATTGCCCTGCGGGGGTTTACGAGATAGTTGAAGAAAATGATGTGAAGCGTTTTCAGATTAATTCTCAGAACTGCGTGCACTGCAAAACTTGTGACATCAAGGACCCAAGTCAAAATATACATTGGGTTGTTCCTGAAGGGGGTGGTGGGCCAAACTACCCTTCGATGTAGACAGTGTAAGCAATGCAAGTTTAGGAATAGAACAGCTGCACTTAAAGGCGGCTTTTCTGCTCCTGTTTTCTAGCTATCTCTCCACGACGCTAAGCAGGTATTAACTTAGACAGCGCTTAATTTGTTGTCATGAGGAAATTACACGCCACTAGACGTTTAAAAGTGTTGTTGTTTATAAGCAGCCACTTGGCATTGGTGTGGTTCTATTTATCATTTCCATTGTTGGCTTAGCAGGATCTACTTGAATACAGGTGGCTCAAATTCTTTACTCCCCCCACCTCCCTTTTACCTTTTCAGTGAGCTTACGAGTCGCCTAACTCGGCGACTCGTAAATGAATTAGAGAGTTGGAGACCGGTTGCGGCATTTAATATTAGCGGTGAATCAAATTCTCCCACCGCGAATGTCACTGATGTCATTTATCTTTTCAAGAATAGGAAAAACTTTTCCCATTTTACTGGCTCGGATGAGTTAGCCGTTTTTACCTAACTTTCCATCTAAGTTTCATGACCTTTGTGCCATCGCTTGATTTTTTCCATTCCGTAGCTTTACATCCGCATGCCTAATTTCTTGAAAAGAATTTCGCGGATTTGCTAGTGCCGCGCTGGTACGACGAGGGTTTAACCCGATATTTAGGGCACAAAACTATTGAGCGCGGCAAAGCTAAATTCTGGGAGCCAAGCCGGAGCAACAATCAGATATTGGCGCAAGTAGTAGGTAAATGATTCGCCCATGATGGGGCAGCTTTTTATCGCGATGATGCGTTGACATGCCGTCGAATGATATAGATTGTTAATCCGAAGTCGGAACAACTTTTAACCTATTTTTGCGCGCGAATGAAGAGTCCATGTTCATAGATAGAAGAGCTAATTAGTTATTTAGCGTTACTGTTAAAGGAGCGTAATCCTCGCTTTGCTTTGATTTGTGGTTTCTACCTTCAACGGCTCAATTGAATCCGGAATTTGAAAACTATTTACTTACATCGTCTAAACCAGCGGGTGTAGTAAGGGTTGCTGATATTACTGAGTTGGGTTAGATGTTGGGCGAGTTTGCGATCAGTACCGGGGAAATGAAGCGTGGGGAGCTATTTTTTTAGGTAATAATTGACGCGGAATTTGGTGTTGCCCGCTATCATTGTGGATTGGGCGATGCTTCTTGGGCTTTTGAGGAAATTGAACTCAATTTTTTACAGGACCGGTATCAGTTCATGAAAACTCACTCATCCTTTAGATCCACCTCTGCCGAGTATTAGAATGGCGCTGAGACATAAAAATTATGACCAATCAATTCAAACTTTCATCATGATGGTGGTGGATATTATAGCTATCCTTTTACATTTTCGAAGGCTTTTCGGGAGCTGTGCGCTGTTCACTATTATGTTTGCACTTACGTCTTGTGCGGCCATATACCTTGATACAGACTTCACCGTAGATCAAGAATTGCAGAATAATATCATCGACCAGTCAAGTGATCTGTTCGTTGAAATTGAGCCACTTTTTCTTTCAGATGAGATTAAGCTATTACTCGATGACGTTATTGATCCCTATGATAGCGAATTCAAGCGGGTCGAAAAAATTCAAGACGTTTTATATGGCGAAGACTATTTAGGAATTATTTATTCTGATCAAAAGACGCACACAGCTGTAGAAGCGTTTCTGGCCCGTGAGGGGAATTGCCTGTCGGTAATGAACTTGTATGTTGCGATGGCGAGGTATTTAGGGGTCGATGCGAATTTTCAGACCGTTGCCGTCCGGCCTAACTGGGACAGGCGGGGTGATTTGCTGGTACTGAGTCAGCATATAAACGCCACTGGGCGCCTTAACGGCCAAAGGCGATATGTTGCGGACTTTACTCCAGAAATATCCCTGCAGCAGCTCACTTCGTCTATTCTCACCGACTCGGAGGCCCGTGCCTTGTACTTTAATAACCTTGGGGTTGAGGCCTTAATTAGTGGCGACTATGAGGTGGCTCTGAAATACCTCAAAAACTCTTTGTTTCTAGATTCTGAGCAGTCCATTACATGGAATAATATTGGTACGACCTACAATCGCCTTGAGAATTCGGAGTATGCTGAATACTCATATCAGCGTTCATTCAATCTGGATAAGCGCAACGCGACAGCTGTCAATAATCTTGCTAAATTTTATCGTCGCAGCGGCGATCCTATCTTAGCCCAACAATATGAAAAGGCTATTGAGCGGTTCAATAATAAAAATCCTTACTACCATTTTGCCATTGGCAGATTAGCGTTTGCTGATAAGAACCTGCCACGGGCTCGGATGGCATTTGCTCGAGCTTTGAAGCTGAAGGAAGAGGAACCCGGTTTTTACTTGGCCTTAGCGCGGGTACATTTGGCCTTGGGCGATGTCGAGGAGGCCCGGCGCCTTGCAGAATCTGCGCAGCGTTTAATCGCTCTTAACGAGGAGATTTATATGCCAAGTTCTCAAAAAGTTCGCATTATTAACACCAACGTGATTTTTCGTGATGCCAGTCCGGGCGTTAGCATTAAAATGTCCAGATAACGGTAAATCACTGGGTTGGTTGGGACTGCCCCGGTTTAGTTAAGATCCGCATCTTGCCAGTAACGAGTACCTTTAACAGTGGCCTGCAGGGCTAGGCCACTTTGAGTTAACTGATACACGGTGACATTATCCATAATCGCTTCTCCGGCAACCGCTGCCCCTAAATCTCCGGCCTTGGCCGCCGCGTCTGCTTGGCCGCCGACGGAGACGCCTAGGTCCATGAAGCGGGACAGGGCGGCTGCATTATGAAACACAATAATCGCTCGAAAATCCTTCACCCCAGCACCCACACCAATACCAATTTCTCCCATGCGCATATAGGTATCTCCGTTGGACTGATTGTCCCGAACAACACCAAACCCGCCTCCGAAACTGGCAAAGATGATGTTGATATTAGCCGTCGCAAAAACCGCATAACCAGCAGCCTTATTGAGCTGTGTTTGGGTGTCGGGTTTTAAGCCATATAACTCTGTAAGGACTTCCTGACGCATGGATTGAATGCCATCGCGGCGCTCCGCAGGAGTGCCGCGATTAAGTCCTGTGGTCGTGCAAGAATCTAGACAAGCGGCTATCAGCACTAACCCCAGCAGAAATTTGCTCTTAGGCCATAGAACATCCACAGTCTTAGTTCACTTCGGTTGTAAAGATATAATTTTGAAATAGGGTGCTAGTTGCATCAATTGTAGACTTATCGTCTACATCGATTCTGATAACTAATCCTCGTTTCTTCTCTATATCGCTTGCGACTTGGGCTGAGATGCTAATCGATGCCAAAACTTCTTTAACCAAAGTTTCGGTAATCTGCTGGCGTAGGGTCGGCCTGAATATTTTGCCGACGGCGGTTAACGGCATGGCATCAATAAACTCAATTCTCTTAGGGATCGCGGCTCGCTCTGACATTGTATTGGCGCAGTGCTCGATAAGCTGCTCAGCGCTGATCTGAGAGTCCGCTACTCTAACAACGTACGCCATGGGGAGCTCCCCTGCGTAGCGGTCCGGCAAGCCTATGGCGATGGAAATGGAGACGCCGGGATGGGCATTAAGTGGTTCTTCGATTAGCTCAGGGTCGATGTTGTGGCCCCCTCTAATTATCAAATCTTTGGCACGGCCTGACAAATATAGAAAGCCATCACTATCTAAATAGCCCAGGTCTCCAGTATTGAACCATCCGTCTTCTACCCACGCGAGTTTGTTATCTGAGTCTGCTTTGTAACCTGCAAACACCTGTGGCCCTTTGACCATAATAGCGCCGCTTTCGCCGAGTTCGCAGTTTTTGATAACTGTCGTTCCATCGAGATGGACAATGCGAATCTGCGAGTAGGGAATGCGCATGCCGACACTGCCGGGAGGCTGGTTTGCCGGGGCTCTTGAAATTAGGGCAGTCGTTTCGGTCATGCCATAGCCGTTACTGACGTCTACTTGGTGTTGTTTTTCAAAGTTGACCTTGAACGGTTCTGATAACGGTGCCGCGCCTGAGTTAACATTGGTCAGCGTGCTAATGTCCGAGTCGCCTACTGATAGATCAGACAGTGCCATTAAAACCGTCGGTACGGTTGCGAAGCTTGTAATATTAAAACGATCGATATGTTTCCAGAAACTTTTCATTGCCACAGGCGAACGAAAGCCGGACGGCGTCATTAACAGAATTCGATAGCCTACGGCAAATGCCGCGACGCCCTGAATAATGCAGCCGTAAATATGGAATAGCGGTAGCCCGCAAAGAATAGATTGCCGGCCCTGGTGAGCTGTATACACTTGCATTAGCTGGCCAAGAAAAGCCATGTTCTGATGAGTTAGTTGGGCAAGTTTAGGCCTCCCGGTGGTGCCGCCGGTATGAAAATACGCAGCTATCTGATCACCGGAGAATATTCGCTTACTGGTGAGTTGATCACCCGGTTGGTCTGCGATTGCCGTTTCGAAATCTAAGATTTTATAACCACCTGCGGACGCAGATTCGGTTAAGGGTTCGCACAGCCCGGGAACGTTTACCGCTATCACGGCGGTAATTTTTTTATTTCCCTTGATCCCAGCGATGACTTTATCCCAGATATCAACGTGCTGAGATTTTCCTAAACAGATAACGACGCTGGAATTTGAGGCCGCTATGATTTCGCCTATGTGCTCGGCTTCCAGCATAGGGTTTATGGGGTTGGCGATGCCTGCAGCTTGACTTCCCCAAGTAGCAAAATGAGTTTGAGGAAGAATGGGCATGATGATTGAAACTGCAGTATCAGAATTTACTCCGAGTTTGGTCAGTAAATTAGCAGTGCGGGTAATTTGCTGGCTTAGCTGGGTGAAGGTGACTTGGCTTGTTGGCTCATCGGGCAGGCCCTGCATGATGAACTCTAATGCGATGTCATTACCGAATCGGGCGGCACTGGAGGTAATTAGATTGTAACTGTCAGTGAATGGAAATTGTTCTGCTAGTGGCGTTTTTTCAAATTCTTCTACTTTCGCCAAGGTTTCCATGATGGGTTCCGGAGCTGGCGTATTGGCAAGTTTAAACATAGCGTGTTCCCATTGTCAGGTCTTACGGGTGAGCGAAAATTCGACTAAATCTTTTAGAGCTGTTTTATACTCTGAATTCGGCAGTGCTTCCAAAGCTTTAACCGCGGCGGTAGTTTTTGTGCTGGCTAATTCTTGTGTGTATTCCAGTGCCCCGCTGTTTTTGACGAGCGCGATTACTTCTTGGAGTTGCTGTGAGGTTAGAGATTCTGCCCGCAGGCTCTGTTGAATTAAATCCCTATCAGCTGAGCTACTATTGGCCATTGTATAGATTAATGGCAGGGTTGATTTTCCTTCTGCAAGATCATCGCCAACGTTTTTGCCCAGCTCTTCAGCATCGCCTATATAATCTAAAGCATCATCGATTAGTTGGAATGCGAGTCCGAGTTGCAAGCCGAACTCTGCCATTGCGCTGACGCTTTTTTGGTCTGCCCCTGACAGCATTGCGCCGCTCTTAGCTGCGGCCTCAAATAGTATTGCTGTCTTATTCTGAATAACCTGCATATACAGCGCTTCAGTTGAATTAGGATTGCTTTTGCTGATTAGTTGAAGGACTTCTCCTTCCGCAATTTTATTTGTGGTGTCGGCCATGATTTCCATGATTCGCATATCACCAATTTTCACCAGAACCTGAAAGGCTCTAGAGTAAATAAAGTCGCCAACGAGTACGCTCGAAGGATTGTTCCATTGCGCATTAACTGTAGGCCTGCCGCGGCGCAAGGTGGACATGTCGACAACGTCGTCGTGCAGCAATGTGGCGGTGTGGATAAACTCAATTACCGCTGCCATGTTTATATGTTGATCCGATTTGACCCCGCATGCTCTGGCGGTCAAGAGAACGAGCATTGGCCGTAATCTTTTGCCTCCGGCATCTACTATGTAGTGGCCAATACTCTCGACAAGAGCGACGTCAGAGTAGAGTTGATCCACAATGAATTGGTTTACTTTGTCGAGGTCGGTTTGGATAAGCGATCGGATTTGCTGATACATGTTTGACGCTGCTTACTGTTTAGTTGATGTTCGTGCGGTAAAGCCCGGCTTAGAATTGGCCACTAATTCGAAGGTGCATGCTAGGGAGCCAGCTAGATTCTGTCAAGCTGGCTGGGGCTCGTGCCTTAGGAGAGAATTGGCATTGATCTGAGTATCCTCGAAGCCTGTTACATAATATTCACGTTCACAGTCCCAATTAGCTTGATAAGCGCATATCTATCCCGTAAAATGCCCGCCCCTATAGAGATGGGTAAGATTTCGGTTCGCTCCCCAGTCAAAAAGCGGGTTTTGGAGATATATATGTACGCGGTTATAAAGAGTGGTGGCAAACAGCACCGAGTTGAAGAGGGCGAAGTCCTTCAACTGGAGAAACTGGAATTTGCCACAGGCGAGACAGTAGAGTTCGACAAAATTCTTATGATAGGTGAGGGCGAGTCTGTGCAGATTGGCGCTCCTTATTTAGAGGGTGGTCAAGTTACTGCAGAGGTAATTCGGCAGGGTCGTTCACCGAAAGTTAAAATTATCAAATTCAGCCGACGCAAGCACTATCGCAAGCAGCAGGGCCACCGTCAGTGGTTTACTGAAGTTAAGATAACTGGCATCAAGGCTTAGGTTTAGCAGGAGTTAGTCATGGCACATAAGAAGGCAGGTGGTAGTACTAATAACGGTCGCGATTCCGTATCGAAACGCCTAGGTGTTAAGATGTTCGGCGGCCAAGTAGTGAAAGCTGGAAATATTATTGTTCGTCAGCGTGGCACTCGGTTCCATCCGGGTGAAAACGTAGGCTGCGGCAAGGACCACACGCTCTTTGCGAAAGAGCATGGTGTTGTCAAGTTTGAAGTTAAGGGTCCTAATAACCGCAAATTTGTGCGAATCGTGACAGCTTAATTATAGATAATTGTACAAAAAGCCTCGTCATCTGACGGGGCTTTTTTGTTTCTGGAGTTGAGTAGTTTGACTCCCTTATTGATCCATAAAATAACTCGTGTTCCTCAGAGTTTTATTAGCCGAAAACAATCATGAAATTTGTCGACGAAACAGAAATAACAGTAGAAGCAGGTAAAGGGGGCAACGGTGCCTTAAGCTTTCGCCGCGAAAAATATATTGAGCGCGGTGGGCCAGACGGTGGCGATGGAGGCAATGGTGGCAGTGTCTATATGCAGGCCGATGAATCGCTTAATACATTGGTAGATTTTCGCTTTCAGCCCCGTTACAGGGCTGAGTCTGGCCGGCCTGGCCAGGGCAAAAACTGCACCGGCCGCGGCGGTGAAGACCTTTTGGTTAAAGTTCCTATTGGTACCAGTGTAATTGACGTAAACACTGAAGAGCTGATCGTTGATCTTGATGATCCTAACGAGACTGTGATGGTTGCTAAGGGTGGAATCCGTGGGCTAGGAAATATTCGGTTTAAGTCTAGTACTAACAGAGCACCACGAAAAACAACAAACGGCACTCCTGGTGAAGAGCGGCTGCTGCAATTGCAATTGCGATTAGTGGCCGATGTAGGCCTATTAGGATTGCCCAATGCGGGCAAGTCTACCCTTATCAGGGCGGTATCAGCAGCGAGGCCAAAAGTTGCTGATTATCCATTCACTACCTTGGTGCCTAACCTGGGAGTTATCTCCCTAGGCATGGAGCGTAGCTTTGTGATGGCTGATATTCCTGGTTTAATTGAAGGTGCCGCTGATGGGGCGGGCTTGGGCTTTCGCTTCTTAAAGCATTTGTCGAGAACTCGCTTGTTAATCCATTTAATCGATGTGCTGCCGGTGGATGAAAGCGATCCGGTGGATAACGCTCAAAAAATTATCGCTGAGCTTGGCAAATTTAGTGCCACGTTAGGTGAGAAAGAGCGTTGGTTGGTCTTGAATAAGACCGACTTGATTGACCCTGAGGAGCTCAAGGAAATTAAGTCTAAAATCATTTCTGCTCTGGACTGGAAAGGTGAAATATTCGAGATTGCAGCGATCAATAAAGATGGTTGCCGCGAGCTCTGTGAGAGACTAATGGATACTATTGAGATCCATCGGCAGAGTTTGCTGGAAGATGAAGACTACGTTGAGCATCAAAAAGAACTGGAGCGAAAGATGGCATTTGAGATTCGTGCCAGCATCGAAGCCAGTAGGGGGCGACGCAAGTCAGATGATGGAGATGATGAGCTGTTGGACGAAGAGCTATTCGACGAAGATTGGGAAGAATAGGCGAAACGATGCGTACGGATTTCAACAAGGCACGCCGCTGGGTCATCAAGGTTGGCAGCTCGCTGGTCACTAACAATGGGTTAGGATTGGACATGGAGGCCATAGCTGGCTGGGCTGATCAACTTGTGGCATTTCAGAAAGCAGGAAACCAAGTGGTGCTGGTGAGCTCTGGTGCGGTTGCAGAAGGTGTCGCAAGATTAGGCTTAAAAACTCGTCCGACTCAAATTCATTTGCAGCAGGCTGCGGCGGCAGTAGGTCAAATGGGCTTGGTTCAAGCCTATGAAGATTGTTTTCAACGGCAGTCGGTTCATGCAGCGCAAATCTTGTTGAGTCATGAGGACTTGTCAAACCGGACTCGTTACCTCAATGCTCGCAGTACATTGAGCACACTATTAGAGATGGGCGTCGTGCCGGTAGTAAACGAAAACGACACTGTGGCAACGGCCGAGCTTTGTTTTGGTGATAACGATACGCTGGCCGCGCTGGTGGCTAACCTTATCAATGCCGATGTGCTGGTAATCCTAACGGATCAAGAAGGTTTGTTCGATGCAGACCCTAGGTCTAACCCTAGTGCTAGGCTAATTGAGGGTGGGTCGGCAAATGATTCGGCGCTGCTAGCTATGGCAGGTGGTGGCTCAAGCATAGGCCGAGGTGGCATGCTTACCAAGGTCAGCGCGGCGAAGCTTGCAGCAAGGTCAGGTACTGATACCGTCATAGCGAATGGTAGGCATGAGAAAATCGTCACTCGGCTCGCCGGCGGGGAGTCGTTAGGAACTTGGCTAAAAGCTGACTCTGAGCCTGTTACGGCGCGCAAGCAATGGTTGGCCGGCCAGCTGAAAGTTAAAGGAACACTCAGCTTAGATTCTGGGGCTGTTAGGGTCTTAAAGGATTCTGGTAAAAGCCTGTTGGCTGTAGGCATTATTTCCGCGACAGGTGACTTCGCTCGCGGTGAGGTGGTGGCTTGCGTAGATGAGAGCAATAACGAGATTGCGAGAGGTCTGACCAATTACAGCGCGTCTGAGGTGAATCTACTATTAGGCCAAAGTAGTGAAAAAATAGAAATTATTTTAGGTTATGGCGGCGACGCAGAAATCATTCACCGAGATAATCTTATCGTTGGCCGGTAGCGTTTTTTTGACTCAAAAAACACAGAATAAAAAACCGGCAATTGCCGGTTTTTTATTTATCGCGATAAAGCGAAGAGTATCTGCTATCTAAGCTTGCAGGGCTTTGACTGCCGTATTGAGACGGCTTTTATGCCTTGCAGCTTTATTCTTATGGATAATGCCTTTGTCTGCTAGGCTATCTATAACAGGAACCGCAGTTTTATATGCAGTTGTCGCGTCATCATAATTGCCACCAGCGATTGCGACGTCAACTTTCTTTATATAGGTGCGAACCATTGATCGAAAAGAGGCATTATGACGGCGGCTTACTTCGGCCTGGCGTGCGCGCTTTCGGGCTTGTGCGGTATTAGCCAATTTAGGGCTCCTTAAAACTTAAATTCGGTGACTCAAAGAGCCATTGCTGTAATGTTTCGGCGGCATTCGCTTAACTGCTCGAATGCAGGCCATAAAAGACGCGACACTATGCCGTTTTCAATTTGCGATGTCAAGAGTTGCTTATGCTCAATAAAAACTAAGGCTAATTCGCTAAGTCTTTGTGACTATTAAACTTTATGTCTTTAGGCTGGTCTTAATCATTGTCATAAGAGAAAGGTCATTGATCATAGACCTAGAGCCCGATGCAGGATAGCCTTAGCTTCACATCTGAGTTTTAGAAGCGTTATGTCAGAAAAGCCATCACAAGAATCATCATTAGAGCCGATAAAATCTACTAGTTCCAATTCCAAAAAGGAAACCGGATTGCTTCGCGCAAGCGGGATCACCGGCTCAATGACTATGTTTTCTCGGCTCCTAGGGTTAGTCCGGGATGTCGTTATTGCGAGGGTGTTTGGCGTCAGCGATGGCACTGATGCCTTTCTCCTAGCTAATAAAATTCCTAACTTTATGCGTCGACTTTTTGCAGAGGGCGCCTTCAATCAGGCCTTTGTGCCGGTGCTCTCTGAGTATAGAAGCAGCAAACCGTTGATAGAAGTGCAAGAGCTGCTTAGAGCCGTTAGTGCCAGTCTTGGCGGCTTTCTAAGCTTACTTACTGTTGTTATGGTTATAGCGGCTCCTTTAATCGCAGTTCCTCTAGCCTATGGTTTTAAGGATGAGCCGGCAAAGTTTGCTCTTTTTGTTGAGATGTTTCGAATTACTTTTCCCTATCTATTGCTTATATCGATGGCCGCACTTTGCGGTGCCACTTTAAATAGTTATGGGAAGTTTGCTATTCCGGCACTAACCCCAGCTCTGCTAAATATCTCTTTAATTACTTGTTCTTTCTTGTTGGTCCCTTATGTCAGAACCCCAGAACTTGCTTTGGCTTGGGGGGTGCTAATTGCTGGTTTTGCGCAACTCTTTTTTCAGCTGCCTTTTTTAGCCAGGCTGCAGTTGCTGCCTATTCCAAAACGGGTCAAAAACCATGAAGGCGTAAATCGAATTAAGCGCCTTATGTTGCCTGCCTTGTTTGGTGTTTCGATTAGCCAAATTAATTTACTTTTGGACACGCTGATCGCATCACTATTGGTTTCAGGCAGTGTTAGTTGGTTATATTATTCTGACCGTTTAATGGAGCTACCACTAGGAATATTCGGGGTTGCTATTGCTGTGGTTGTTTTACCAAGCTTGTCGAGGAAGCATGCAGAAGCCTCGGGTGAAGAGTTTTCTGCTACTTTGGACTGGGCGCTTAGAATAGTTTGTTTGATAGCTATGCCTGCCTCCTTAGCCCTATTGTTGATTGCAGAGCCGCTGCTGGTCACTTTATTTGAAAATGAGAACTTTCCGATTAGTGATGTTTTGAGTTCTGCCTCAAGCCTGCGAGCCTACTCTATCGGATTGTTAGCTTTCATGGCCATAAAAGTACTCGCGCCAGGATTTTATGCGCGCCAAAACACGTCGACGCCTGTTCGTATAGGGGTGATTGCGATGGTTGCTAATATGGCAATGAATCTTTTATTTTACATGGCAGGGCTTGCTCACGTTGGCTTGGCGTTGGCGACAAGTTTAGCGGCGTTTCTCAATGCCGGATTGTTGATGCGAGGCTTAAAGGCCGACGGTGTTTTCAAGTTCCAAGCGGGTTGGTTGATCTTTGTAATGAGGTTGATCCTAGCTAATGCCTTAATGGCTGCTTATTTAGTTATGATGAGTAGTAACTGGCAGGCGTGGCTTAGCTGGTCGGTACTGGAACGTGTTACTCAATTAGCGGTCTTGGTACTGGGCGGTATGGTTATTTACGTCGTGGTGTTAATTGTCGCGGGCATGCGCTGGCTAGATATTTATCGTTAGTAAATTAACGGCGCTTGTTTTAGATACTGGGATAAAGAGTTAGACAATGAAGCGAGTTTATACAGCGGACAGTGTCGCAATGGCATGGCATATTAAAAACGTTTTAGAATTCCATGATATCGATGCTACCGTTAGAAATGAAGGCCTGTTGTCTCTAGCTGGAGAAGTGCCCTTTGTTGAGTGCCAGCCTGAAGTTTGGGTGTTAAACGATCTCAACTATCTTTTAGCCGAAAAGCTAATTAAGGAAATTGAAGGCGGTTCTGTTGTAGAGGGCGATGATTGGAATTGCCGAAATTGCCATGAGAGTAACCTATCCAGCTATGCCATCTGTTGGAATTGCCAGTCAAGCATAGATGAGGATGAAGAAAGCAGTTGAAGAATCTAGTCTATATCATTTTATTTTTTGTGTTTCTCAATCCCCTTGCGGCAGTGGGCTCACAGGAATGTGTGATTTTGCTCCATGGGCTCGCAAGGATATCTAATTCGATGTCTGAGTTAGAAACTAAACTCAATAAAAGCGGTTACAGTGCCATAAGCATCAACTATCCCTCTCGTAAATACGAGATTGATGTGTTGGCGAGCGATGCAGTTGGGCGAGGCATCTCCGAATGCGGAAGCGCAGACACCATTCATTTTGTCACCCATTCACTAGGGGGCATATTGGTTCGCTATTATCTTGAGGACAGTATTATTGAAAATTTGGGTAGGGTGGTTATGTTAGGCCCTCCCAATCAAGGCAGTGAAATCGTAAATGGAATGTTAGGCGTGCCTGGCTTTAAATTTTTTGGCGGCCCGACAGGTGTTGCTCTAGGAAGTGGCCAAGGCCATATCCCTGAATCCTTGGGTCCGGTAGAATTTGACCTTGGCGTGATTGCTGGCAACACTAATATTAACCCTTTGGGTCTGCTTTTCATTCGCGGTGAAAACGATAGCATCGTGTCAGTAGAAAGTACCAAGGTAGAAGGTATGAATGCTCATTTAGTTCTGCCTGTTACCCATACATTTATGATGAGAAACAACGAAGTGATTGACAACGTTATTCACTATTTAACAACGGGTTCATTTATCCCTTAGGCTTAATTTTGGTTCTGGATTTAACGTCCGATGCAGTTATCTCAAGTAATCAGCGAGCTTTTGCGGAGGGCTTAGGAATTGTGGTGGCTGACTTTCCTGTTATTGAGGCATTGATAGAAAAAATTGAGGATAGCTTGGGCCAGACCACTATGTTGGAGCAGTCTCGCTGGTTTGTAATGAGTGTGTTGTGCCATTCTAATCGCTGTAGCTGGGACTCCATTAACGATAGTGAAATCGATAAAGAAAAACAGTATGAAATAGCAGCCAACTACATTGCCACTGACGATTTTAAACAGTTCCTTCGAACAGTGTTGAAGGAAGACCGCTGCAAATTCACCTTGCTTAGGTTTGCGAAGTCTAGAAACTTAGAGAAGCGGACGCTATCCACAACAACTAAGGCGTTTAAGCACGCACAATCACTTTTGAAAGAATTAGGATTGATCAATCCCACTAAGGCAACAGCACGAAAAATCCTAGAAAATAAAAAAGATCATAAAACTAAAAAGGCCCAGACAAAGTCAGATAACATGCCGAAAGCTGAGAAAGACAAGGATTTATTAGTTCACCGCCGCACTGCTC
Organism: Gammaproteobacteria bacterium; assembly: GCA_963854625.1. Lineage (GTDB taxonomy): Bacteria > Pseudomonadota > Gammaproteobacteria > Pseudomonadales > Pseudohongiellaceae > UBA9145. The sequence goes on from CAWKZY010000017.1 coordinate 41,611, forward strand.
GTGATGGTTGTTTTGGAAATGATTTTTTGAATCCGCTACAAGAAAGTGAAAAAAAGGCTGGTTTTTCGGGGCAAATGAGCGATCAAGAATTTGATGAGCTGGATGCCAAGATTGATATTTTATCGGAATCAGCATTTGTAAACTGGCCGAGTGCTCAGAGCGAGGATCGGACCAGTTTGTTAGTTGGCCTCGCAGCTGCCGGGGTTGTGTTCGCAGTCGTGATCTGGTTATTTATTTAAACAGGGATTGAGCTCAGTCTCAGTCTTAATTTTTTGCGGGTTTGTCGAATGGCTGACTTTCTCTAAACCCGCTGCAATGCTAGTTTTACCTCTTTCAACTCTCATTACTGAGTTAAGCTCTAGAGATGAATTTACCTGTGACGGTATTTACTTTAACGAGCTCTCCAACTGCTAAATACTCTGGAACTTGAATCTCTAAACCTGTGGATAAGCGCGCTGTTTTGCTACGATTTGTCGCAGATGAACCGCTTACCGCGGGGGGCGTGTCTTCAACAATAAGATTCACAGATTGGGGTAATTCCACGGCCACAAGGTTGCCCTCTAATACTAAGGCGACAATATCCTCCTGCTGTTCTGCCAAATAGGGTAGCTGGCCCTCTATCTGTTCGGAGTTGATACCGTACTGGCTGTAGTCCTCCATATTCATAAAGTAATAGGTGTCATCTTCAAGATAGGAATACTGCACTTGAACGCGAATGCAGTCTGATTCTTTTAGCTGGTCGTCCCCTTTGAAAGAGCTGTCCAGTTTTTGGTGGGTTTTCAGGTTATTAAAGCGTATTTTGTACAATGTAACCGCGCCGCGGGAAGAAGGGCTTTTCGCTTCAACCTGTTTGACGCTATGTGGATCGCCGTCAATATCTACGACCATCCCTCTTTTTAGTTCACTGGCTTTAGGCACCTAATTCTCCCTAGTTTCACGGTATTTTAATTTTAGAATGGCGAGAAGGTACCTAATACGACGTGCTGAGTCTAGCCATGATATACATCAATTGCTCACAAAGACTTTGAGTTGCGACGCTATTTCCCCGATAATCCGGTTCCGCTTAAAATTGGTGAGCATCCATGGTTGAACGAATTAAAGAAATCGATAATTTACATATCATTGGTCATGAAGTACTACCTTCACCTGGCGAGCTGAAAGACCAGCTAGAGATAAAAGGCTCGGCGTTGGAAACTGTTATGGCAGGCCACCGCAAAGTAAAAGAAGTATTGGATCGCCAAGACCCGCGATTAATAGCTGTTGTAGGCCCATGCTCTATTCATAATCCTGAAGAGGCGATCGAATATGCTCGTTTATTAAAGCCGCTGGCCGACGAGTTGGCGAATGAGCTGCTTATCGTAATGCGGGTTTACTTTGAAAAGCCCAGGACCACCGTAGGCTGGGAAGGGCTAATTTATGATCCTCATCTTGATGGCAGTCGCCGGATTGATCACGGCCTGCGCATTGGAAGGCAGTTGATGTTGAACATTGCAGAGGTCGGATTACCAATTGCAATAGAGGCATTGGATCTCATTTCACCCCAGTATTTGCAAGATTTGGTAAGCTGGACAGCCATCGGTGCGAGAACTACGGAGTCACCTACCCATCGTAAGCTGGCCAGCGGAATTTCATCTGCGGTTGGCTTCAAAAACAATATCGATGGCAGTATAACGGTGGCGGTGAATGCAATACGTTCAGCTTCCGCTACCAACAGTTTTATCAGTATTACTGAAGAAGGCAAGGTTGCGGCATTTCGAACGGATGGTAATCCTCACGGACATGTCATTCTTAGGGGGGGTAAGACACCTAACTACGACGCTGAAAGTGTTGCTCAGTGTGAGAAGGAGTTGGCCAGTGCCGGTCTTGCAGCGAACCTCATGATTGATTGCAGTCATGGTAACTCAAGTAAGAACCCTGCTAATCAAAGTATTGTTCTCGACAGTGTTGCCCAGCAGCTTAATACAGGCAATAACTCTATTATTGGCATTATGTTAGAAAGCAATATTAATGAAGGGAATCAGCCGATTCCTGATGACCTGAGCGAGATTCGCCATGGCGTGTCGGTAACAGATGCCTGTATTAATTGGGAAACTACCGAGACAATATTAAGGCAGTTTGCCTCGGATATCGCCGGTTCACTAAAATCCAGATCTGCTTGATTCGGATCAAGAGAGCAGAATCAGATTTCCTTATTCCGGGGCTCTTATTTTGACTCGTGAAATAGTGGACTGGAGGCAAAGGTGGCGAGCGTCGATAGGCTTTTGTCGATGCTCGCTATAGAACCGTGATCAGAGCTTTCAATTAATCGCGTTAGTCAGTTGTAGCGCCATGCGATTGGGCAGCTTGAGGTTATTCATGCAGTAAAGCAGGGTTTTGCATGTCGCGCACTTTTTGTAAATGGATCTATGCATAACACCATATGCGCATAGAGTTTAAGATTATCTGGCAATAAGAATCTGCGAAATTTTTAGGCCTAACGGCCTCTATATTGACAGGGATTAGATTCACTTGGTGCGGGGTGACCTCGCTTTTGAAATTAAAAAATAGACAAAAAATTAGCCGTTGACTTGGTGGTTGTCGCTAGTCATTGTTGTAAGAATGAGTGGGTGAGTTTGTGGGAGGCTTTTTAGATGGGACTCTTTGCTTTTTCTTAAAACTGTTTTATCACCGCTTCGGAAGAGGTTCCCCTAAGCGGCGATAAAAATGGTTGTTAAAAGGCGGTTCAATAGCCACTTCAACAAAAAGTTTGCCCCCAAAATACAAGCCTTCAGATATCCAGTTGCTATAGAACAGCTGCCAAACTTTTGCTCAGATATTCTACATTTTCATCGTTAATGCCAGCGACATTGATTCGGCTGGAGTCCACCAAGTAGATGCTGTAATCATTGACAAGGCTCTGGACCTGTTCAACGTTCACGCCTAGAAATGAAAACATGCCTTTTTCTCTTTCAATAAAGCTAAAATCTTTATCGATCCCCGCCATCTGAATCTGCTTGACGAATTTTGATCTCAGCATGTTTACGCGCCCCCTCATTGAGGACAATTCAGCATCCCATTCGGCTCTGAGGCCAGGGTCCTTGAGAATTAGAGCAACTACTGCTGCACCATGATCAGGTGGCATTGAGTACATCGCACGAGCCGCTGCGGCAATTTGTGTTGTTGCCGCTGTTGCCGATTGCTCGTTTTCACAAATTAATGTGAATGCTCCTGTTCTTTCTCGGTACAGTCCGAAGTTTTTAGAACATGAGCTCACTACGATAAGTTCAGGCAGAGACTCTGCCATGAGTCGAACACCGTAGACATCCTCTTCGAGGCCATCTCCTAGGCCTTGATAGGCCAGATCAATAAAGACCGTAAATCCTTGCTCTAATGCTGCGTCTCGTACTTCTCTCCATTGAGCTTGGCTTAGATCAGCGCCGCATGGGTTATGACAGCAGCCATGTAGTAAAACGACGTCACCTTTATCGATTTTCTTGAGAGCCGCTAGCATTTCATCGAAACGCACTGAATGCGTTTTACGATCATAGTAGGGATAAGATTCAATTTTTAATCCAGCAGATTCCAGCAAGGGGATATGATTTGCCCAAGTAGGGTCACTAATCCAAACGGTTGCATCTGGGTTTGCACTCTTAATAAACTCCGCTGCTAAACGGAGGCCCCCGCAGCCGCCAGGAGCCTGAACAGTTACTCGGCGCTTGCCTAATTCGTTGTTGAGAGACTCGCTAAGAAGTAGTTCTGCTACTGCGAAATTGTAGTCAGCAGCCCCAGTTGGGCCAATATAAGTCTTACTAATTTGGTTTTTAAGTAAAAAATCTTCGGCTTTTTTAACAGCCGTCATCACAGTGGTGTTACCTTTTTCATCCTTATAAACGCCTATGCCAAGATCGACCTTGAGCGGGTTTGGATCAGCTCTATAGTTGGCCATTAATCCAAGAATGGGATCTGCGGGTAGGGATTTTAGTGATTGAAACATGATGTTTACTCTATCCTCGTTGTTGGGCTTTAAGGGTTTCTTTTGGCGGTCTTTACTAACTTTTTAACTAAGTTGCTGACGGAATCATCGGTCGGATCCTTGACCTAATCATTGCTTCTAGCCACAGTGAAAATAATGCTAGTTTTGACTTGGAATACGCCCTTTAAACATGACTTATCACCAATCTGGAATATAGAGGATCAATCCTAAAGTGAGACCGCCAGAATACAGAGCTTATTAGAGCCAGTTCCAGTAAGCGTGAATACTACCATCCACAAACCCTCATTCTAAACGAGCAGCTATTCTAGCTCAATAGAAAGACTACCATTTGCCAGTGTTCGCCATGCTCAGCCAAGGTTCTTTTGGTGCCAGTGCGTCGCCTTGCTGCAACAGTTCTATGGAAATATTGTCTGGCGATCTAATGAAGGCCATATGGCCATCACGAGGTGGTCGGTTGATAGTGACCCCCGCATCCATTAATTTTTGGCACAGCTGATAAATATTTTCAACTGAGTAGGCCAAATGGCCAAAATTTCGACCTTCATCATATTTTTCTGACTCCCAATTATAGGTTAGTTCTACTTGCGCTTCGCTGTTTTCATCAGCGCCGAGAAAAACCAAGGTGAAGCGGCCTTTTTCATAGTCGTTTCTACGCAGCTCCGTCAGACCAAGTTTGTTGCAGTAAAAATCCAATGATTTTTCTAAATCGTTAACGCGAACCATAGTGTGTAAATATTTCATAAAAAAACCTTGCCGAGATTAAAGGGGTCAATTGATCTTGTTTATCAATTCGTAAGTGGGTGACTAGTATAAAACCACTGAGCGAATACTTTTCCCTGCATGCATAAGATCGAATGCTTTATTAATGTCACCCAAAGGCATGGTGTGGGTAATGAGGGGGTCGATTTTTATTTTGCCATCCATGTACCAGTCTACGATTTTTGGGACATCTGTGCGCCCACGAGCACCGCCAAATGCGCTGCCTTTCCATGATCGGCCTGTCACCAGCTGGAAGGGGCGGGTTGATATTTCCTGGCCAGCTCCGGCCACACCGATAATAAAAGATTCCCCCCAGCCTTTGTGACTGCATTCTAGAGCTTGGCGCATTGTGCTCACGTTGCCTATGCATTCAAAAGAGTAATCCACGCCACCACCGGTCATATCAACTACCGATTCGGTGACGTTGTCGACTTCCTTTGGATTTACGAAATCCGTCATGCCGAATTCCCGGCCCAATGCCTCGCGGTCAGGATTGATATCCACGCCGATTATTCTGGTCGCTCCGACCATTTTTGCGCCTTGTATGACATTCAACCCAATGCCACCAAGCCCAAATACGGCGACCGTGCTACCGGGCTCTACCTTGGCATCAAAGGCCACGGCGCCGACTCCAGTGGTGACTCCGCAACCGATATAACAAACTTTATCGAAAGGTGCATCTGGGCGAATCTTCGCAACAGCTATCTCAGGCAGTACCGTAAAATTAGAAAAAGTAGAGCAGCCCATGTAGTGAAGTATGGGCTTACCATTCAGCGAAAAGCGGCTAGTGCCGTCGGGCATGAGTCCTTGGCCTTGGGTTGCGCGGACAGATTGGCAAAGGTTGGTTTTGGGGTTCAAGCAAAAATCGCACTGCCTGCATTCCGGAGTGTATAAGGGGATAACGTGATCGCCGATCTGAACAGATTTAACATCAGGGCCTACTTCTACTACGATTCCGGCTCCCTCATGACCAAGTATGGCGGGAAAGGCGCCTTCTGGATCTTCGCCAGATAAGGTGAATGCATCAGTGTGACAAATTCCAGTAGCCTTCAATTCAATAAGCACTTCGCCAGATTTTGGTCCTTCAAGATCTACTTCGACTATTTCCAATGGTTTGCCTGCGGAAAAGGCGATGGCAGCTTTGGTTTTCATGAGTGCTCCTAGTTAATGATGAATATCAGTGATAGTGCCTATTGTAGAAGACCGCTGCGTAGTCCGGCAACTAGCTCTTGGTAAACTTTACTTCCTTGGATTTCACCATAATTGAAGTGATGCCAGTATAAAAATAACTTCGTAGGGTAAATTTAGTGGAGATATTAGGTTCATTCGTGGCAGGTTCCATAGGGCGAGTGAAGCGGTTATGATCCGCTCACACACCATAGTGAGGACATGTGTTTTGCTGGCCCCTGAAATTTTTGCTGCGATGTTGATTATTTTTGTAGGATCTTATGTGCAAAGCTCTATTGGCTTTGGTTTAGCCATAATTTCAGCGCCAGTTCTCTTTTTTATTGATCCAATGTACGTGCCGGCCCCTATCACTATCTCCGCATTGACCTTATCCATCGCTAACGCTGCCAAGCATCGTCATGCGGTCTCGTTCACTGATCTGCGGTTTGCTATTTTAGGAAGGGTGCCTGGTACTGTAGTAGGAGGCTTGCTACTGATTTGGATGGACGTTCAAGGGCTTGCACTTTTTCTTGGTGTGTCAGTGATTGTAGCGGTATTGCTCAGCCTGAGCGGGTTGCGGTTCAGAGCAACCAAGGCTTCAATGTTCTCCGCAGGCCTTTTGTCTGGTTTTATGGGAACTAGCTCGGGAATCGGCGGCCCGCCAATGGCATTGGTGATGCAGCATGAAGGTAGTGACTTTGTAAGGGCGAACTTGGCGGCGTTTTTCATAGTCAGCTCCATCATGTCATTAATTATGCTGACGGCTGTAGACAGATTTGGGCAGAAGGAGATGATCATTTCGTTGCCGTTGATGCCTGCCGCACTTGCAGGCTACTGGGTTGCGATGCAAACGCTACATTTGGTCTCCCATGAAAGGTTGAGGTTGTTCTCCCTGCTGCTGTGTATTCTTGCGGGGTCGGCGGCGATACTTTCCTACTGGGTATAGCTCGTCTTGACACGCTATTTAATTTTTGTGGCTTCAGTTAGACTAAGGTTACTTTAATTGTCTTGAGGAGGACATTATGAAATCACCACTATTGAATAAAATGTTGTTGGTAGCAGCGTTAGGCATGTTTTCACAATTTGCTACGGCCGATAATGAATCAGCAGCTAAATCCATAGCTGGCGTGTTGGTAAACTTAAATCACTTCCCCTCTGCTGAAGAAAAAGTCACTTTGAAGGCTATTTCTGAAGACGAGGGCACTGGTCGGGCTTTTCGGGCCGTCGCATTAGCAGTCCATAACATACAGCATGCTGCTACGGCTGAAGATAAGGCAAATATGGCTCAGGTTATCGCGAATGGTATGGCGGCGGCTGAAGCTAAAGAGCTTGCTGAAATCGTTGTTAGCTTTAATCATATGCCTAGCGCCGATGCGAAGGCTGCTCTAGAAGCTATGTTATAGCGGCTCTTCTCTTGGGTTAAGATTGTAAAACCTCCTCTTGCTTTGAGAGGGGGTTTTTTTATGCCCGCCGCTTTTGAAGGGGTAATTTACAGAACTGCGACAAATAGTTAACAAAAAGTTGCTTAAGTAATACACTTCCGCACTTACTAAAAAAATAATAAGGTAGTCCACGAATGGCTGTTTGGCCCTACGAGATCAGTATAGAGGCGTTTAAGGAGTCATATGATTTGCAAGGCGAATCATTCTGGCTAAATGTTTTCAATGCCCATAAAGATAAGATGCAGATTAAAAATCCTAATGTTGCGGTGGTTAATCTAAAAAAAATATTCACAGCTACCTTTAAGCTGGCAAATACTAAGGGCTTTCAGGCTATGAGCCTGAGGGATTTGAGCCGGGAGACCGAAATTAGTATGGGGGGGCTGTATGCTTACATAGGCAGCAAGAATGATCTGGCGTCAGTAATAGAGGGAGTTTTGCGCACTACTATCGATGAGGTTATCGGCAGTTTACGGCAACAAAATCTTGAGCCGGTTGAGCGTTTAAGAGCAATTGTTTACGGCGAAATATATGCGATGGAGATTCTAAAGCCATGGTACTACTTTTGTTTTATGGAGCTCAAAGGCCTGCCGCGAGAGCAGCAAGAACAGGCTATGGACCTTGAACTGCGGTTTGAGAAAAATGTCATAGACGTTGTCGAAGAAGGAACTCGTACCGATCAATTTGCTTGTAGCAGTCCCCGAATGCTGGCGGCTGTAGCAACGGCTCAACTCCAGCAGTGGCATCTTAAACAGTGGAAATTCAAGCAGGCAAACATCGATACGCAGCAATACGCACGCTTCGTATTTGAAAGTTTATTATTGAATCTACATTACAGGCCTTTACAGGGACGAGCCTCTAGTATGGGTGGTCATCAGTTAGCGGCAGTGGACAAGAATCGGCTTAGTGAATAAAAAGGCTTAACTGTTTTTAATAATTATCCCAGTTTTTTCGTTGTAGAATTGACGAATTTTTAGCATATCCTGTTCTAAATCCCCAGTAGGGGTAAAGAAGTCTGCAAAGCCGGCTACTTTGTTTTCTCCATCGACGTAGCCCAATAAAATAGGCACCTTGGCATTTTTAGCAATGTGATAAAAGCCTGTTTTCCAGCGATCTACTTTGGCTCGTGTTCCTTCTGGCGGGATCAAAACAATGAGTTCGTCATTTTCACGGTACTGTCTTACGGTCTCACTGACGACGTTATGTGAGGCTTTTCGGTCTATTGGAATTCCACCTAGCCATCTCATAAGCCAGCCAAAAGGAAAGGGGAACAGAGTGTGTTTACCCATCCAGAAAATTCGCAATCGAAGCTTAAGCACTATCATCAGCATTAAAGGGAAATCCCAATTGCTGGTGTGAGGGGCGCCGATTAAAACGCAGCGTTGATGCTCCAGCGGCTCACCTTTTGCCGTCCAGCCTAGTAGTTTTAAACCAACTAATGACAAACCCCTCAGAATTGGGGTGATAATGGGCGTTGAGAAGACTGTTTTTCGCATTGATAATCCTAAAATATCTGCTACGAAGTATAACAGTGCTATTCCTCAACGCACAAAGACTTGATTAATACTAATTTGGTCGTAATTCAATCGTAGTGAAAAGTGATAGTGAAGTACTCTTTCCGCTTTGCTGCCACACTAATGTAATTTATGTAACTCGCAGCCGGTCATACTGGCTTAATGAATAGCCCAAGGGCTTATTAGATATCTGCCAGGATAGGCCACAGCGTCTTCAATATGGACTTGATGATTATCGACGCCGGTAAGCGTGATACCTGTCACTAAGCGGTCAGCATAGGGGTTTTCGATTATTCGAGTGCGACGAGCCCTTCCTCCCCTCAGCGGTGGGCTGGTATAGCTAAATGCGCGGTATTCCCGTCGGTTTTCTTTTTGGTATTGATTGGCGCGAAAGTCACTGCTTCCGCCGCTAACGTAGGCGCTTATGTACCCTTTAACCCGCCGGCTAAAGGGGGAATTGCCTTCTTCGCGTTGCTCACGGAAGTGGCCATAATGGGGCTAGCCACGTGGACGTCTAGACCTTGTTCTCTCATCAGTTGCAAAGAACTGAATCAGTTCTGGGTTTGAAACACTATTTTGGTTTCGAATGCTAAAACGCTAATAGCATCGGCAAATACTTGGTTTGTTGACAAAACGATACCTATTCCCACAAGGGCTACAATTACTGAGCTTTTATCTAAAAATATTTTCATGTTAACTCTCCCGATTCAACTTGCCTGATTTTATTTGCTCAGTTTTAATTATAAATCTGAGTAGAGTTTAATCGATCCAACTTAACCTCATGTGAATGCGCGGGGGCGAGTATCAGGCCAAAGATTAGTAAAAAGAGCTAGAAAGTAGTCAGTGGACTAAAAAGAAGAAAGGCGAAAGTAGCTATGCTGGTATCAGTCTTTTTTTCAAAGGCGATTGAGTTCCTCCCGTGCACTCTCTGGATCAGGCAGGAGGCTGCTGATAGGGCTCGCCGTGGGAACCTCTGTATCCATTAACTCCGGGCCTTGTCCGAACCGCTCGGCTAATTTGGCTTCGCCTATCTTAACTTGTGACGTAGTGGCTCCAGAGTAGGTGCCGGGGTTTAGATCAAAATATTCACAAAAGTTTGATTTCTCAGTTTTTGCTGCGTCTACCGTGCGGGAGAATGGCAGTATTAATTTTCGCAATGCAGTACCGCATTTCCAGCAAAGTAGGTTTTTCCGATCTGGTGTTACTAATCCAACCTTGTCAATTTAGGACTGTCGCATAAGCTCTACCAATCTAAAAAGTAATCCGTTAACAAGGCAGGACTAAGTTTTCGAGGTGGCACAGATCTGTTGCCGAGATAAAGAAAACCAATGATATTCTCGCTATCTTCAAGGCCCAAGCCTTTTTTTACAGTGTCGTTATAAGCCATGGAACCGGTGCGCCACATGCCGCCAAGGCCTTGAGCGTGAGCCGCTAACAGCATGTTCTGAGTTGCTGCCGCTGCCGATAAATCCATTTCGAAAGACGGGACCTTTGGGTGGATTTGGTGTTTGGCGACAGTGACAATAATTAATGGTGCCCTGCGCGGCTTGAGGCGAATACTCGCTATTTTGGTCTCGCCTAGTGTTGAATCAGTCTCTAGCGAGGCGGTAACAAATAAATCACCGAGTTTGTCTAGCGACGCTCCGCGAATGCAAAGGAAACGCCATGGCGTGAGCAGTGCATGGTCTGCAGCACGCACTGCCGCCAAGCAAATATTATCCAATTGCTCTGGAGAGGGCGCAGGCTCAGTTAAGCGAGAGCAGGAGGTTCGAGTGTGAAGGGCTTCTAGTGCGTTCATGTGATTTCTATCGCTTTATCAGTAGTGACATAAAAGTATCATAGTGTTGTGGTATACACTGTGAAGCAGAATAAAGGAAAGCAATGCCGCTGTGAACAAGGATTAGGTAAAAAATAATCAGTAACCACAAGTTTTATAAGGGATTTTCAGTCTATTTGGCCAATGAAAACTAGTCCAA
>CAWKZY010000018.1:0-49389 GCA_963854625.1 Gammaproteobacteria bacterium
ATAGGAGTGGGGTAGATCGCATCGCCCCCTTTGATCGGAGCGGGAGGCTCGACAGTTCTATCCCAGCCTACGCTATAGCGGCTGTGAATATGGTGGTCGCCGGCATGCCAAGAAAAATTATCGGTCTGCGCCTGAATTGAATTATGGATACAGACGCTCAATAAAAGGGTAGCCAATAGCTGCTTTGACGTTAGCTGCGGAACTAATAACTGTCTGGTGATCAATCCTTTTACTACTTTCATACTAGTGTTTTCGCCTTTAGTGGTTGAGTGAATGAAGTCGCGAATGCTGAGGCAGGAGTGATAACTCCCGCCTCAGCATGACATTAAGTTAGTAGCCTTTATGAGCCGCTAAATCCAATTTCAGCCCTCTTGAACGCCTGGTTTTCCCGCTTCAACCACATAGGTCTTGCGAGTGCTAATAGGCGCATCGGCTTCGGTAATCTTCTGCAACACTTTATAGTCAGATCGCCATAGGGTTGGAGTGACTGTCGCGGCGATATAGCCCCGCTGTGCGTTATAGAATTTCACATGGGGGTTGTTTGCTAGCAATGCTCTGCCGTAATCTGTCATATCGGCACCGTCGCCGCCGCTGGTTATTGAGGTGCCAACAAATTCAGATCCTACTGTTTTAGACGATTGATTATCAAAATCCAGCTTCAAATCGGCGGCCCAGTTGGAATGAATGTCCCCGGTGAGTACCACAGGATTCGGCGTTTTAACTTGATCGAAGTGTTCCAGTAACTCCTGACGCTCATAGGGGTAACCGTCCCAAATATCCATCGGCCATAGTTCATCGCCCGATTTATTTAGCGACCTGAGACTGGCCATCATTACTTGTTGGGCTAATACATTCCAGGTTGCGTCTGTAGTGGCCAAGCTGTCTTTAAGCCATTCCTTTTGAGCCGAACCTAGGAGGGTCCTGTTTCGGTCTTGATGGGCCGCGCAGCTGGGTTTTCTGCCGTCGCCGCAGGCTTGATCGCTTCTGTATTGACGAGTGTCTAGCACGTTCATCTCAAGCAGGTTGCCAAAGCGCAGGCGGCGGTGAATTGGCATGGATGGCCCTTGGCGACCGATGGGCAGTCGTATAGGCATGAATTCGTAGAAAGCCTGATAGGCAGCGGCGCGGCGCTTTAATAGTTGTTCGGGAGTTTGATCATCCTCGCCAATATCAGCTGCATAGTTGTTGTCTACCTCATGATCATCCCAGGTAACTGCCCATGGGGCGGAGGCGTGGGCTGCCTGCAAGTCGGGGTCAGATTTGTAAGTGGCATAGCGGGCCCGATAATCGCTGAGATTGATTATTTCTGGACCTTCATGGGCTCTGACTCGCACCTTGCCCCAACTGGTTTCGTAAATGTAGTCGCCTAAATGCGTAATGAGGTCAAATTCCTCGGCAGCCATGTGGCCATAGGCGGTAAAAAAACCATGTTCATACTGTTGGCAGGAAGCAATAGCAAAGCGAAATTCTTGGTTGTTAGCATTCGATGCAGGTGCTGTTTTGGTTCGGCCAACTGGGCTGGTTATCCCGCCAATATGCCATCGATAGAAATACTCGGTGTCCGGATCTAGCCCGCGAACCTCAGCATGTGCCGAGTGGCCGAGCTCTGGAGTGGCGGCGATAGAGCCGCTGCGAAGTATGTTCGAGAATGTTCTTGAATCTGCCATTTCGTAATCAACGTCCACGGCATCCAAAGTGGCATTTGCAGCCGTCATGACTTCACTGGCTAGGCGTGTCCATAAAACCACGGAGCCTGAGGTTGGGTCGCCTGAAGCGATGCCAAGATAAAACGGGTCGGCTTGCAAGCGGCTAAGTCTTTTAGAGGCGCCATGCAAAAGGCTAGGAATTCCGCCTAGCGCCAATGCCGCTGACAATTTAGCACCACCCTTGAGCAGATTGCGGCGCGAGATGGAAGAGTTTGCCAAGGCTAACCAAGGAAGAGTTCTAGTAGGCATAAAGGGGCTCCTGAAATTTTTGAAACATAAATGAGCTGCTGAATATCAATAGTAGAGTTTGATTATTGCGAAAACATGACGTTTTGGGAATAGGGGGTCTGAGTCGGCGTTTAACTGGCAGGCAGGTTTGGGTTTTGCGCATAAGTTGGAGGTATAAAAAAAGGGGGGTAATTTTACTTACCACCCCTGCGCATCAAATGCGATCTTCTATTCTAGAGAACAACTCTCTTTAGAAGTCTGCTCTAAGACGAGCGTAGTAGTAGCCGCCCTGCCAAGGCACAACGGTGCCCGAAGAGTATATACGACCGCAGCAGAAGTCGGAGATAGTATCTCTATCGGGGAACTCATCAAACAGGTTACGTCCGCCAACTGAAAGCCGCAGCATGTCGTTGATCTGCCATTGACCTTCGAGGTCAGTTTGGAAGAAGTTAGGCAGATTTTGGAAGCGCAATCCGTTTGGACCTGTGCCGCCCGTGTTGGAGTTAGTGGCCTCGCCAAACCAGCTCAAACGAGCGACAAGACTGAAATCGCCAACATTGTGAATACCTGTAAAAATGCCACGCCACTGTGGATCTCCATTAATAAAGTCATACTGGTTCTCAGAATTGAGGAACTGTGATGGATCAGACTCAAATGAATTTTCGGTATAGTTCATCGCCGCGCTTAACGTTGTGGTGCCCGCATCGCCAAAATCCAATGGGTAGCTAGCAACGATGTCGAAGCCTTCTGTCCTGCTATCAAATGCATTGGTGAAATATTGAACTGCACCGATGGTATTGGCTCCAGCAACTCCGGCTGAATCAAGTGCCTGAAAGTTAGCAAACGCTGAGCCGGAAGTGGGGTCGGTAGACACGGTTAAGGGCGAAATTGCATTGGTACGATCATCTATATCGATTCGGTAGTAGTCAATGGTTAGATCCAAGTCGCCGAAGGCTGCAGTGAAGCCGAAGGTGTAGTTTTGTGCTGTTTCGGGCTTCAGACCATTTGCACCCAAAGCCGCCGCAACTGGGCCGCCTGGTGGGAACAGACCTTGCGCTATTGGTACGCCATTTGGCAGGCGTGTTGACACGTTGATGGTGCCTTGTTGCCCTGGTGTTGGTGCTCGAAAACCTGTGCCCACTGAGCCACGGAAAGCGAAGTTGTCGTTAAATTCATAACGACCTGCTACCTGATAAACGATTTCACTACCAAAGTCTTCATAGTCCTCGTAGCGCAAAGCGCCCTGCATAAAGAGTTTGTCAGTAACGTCAGCACTCAATTCGCCAAAGATACCGAACGATTCGCGTTCGAAAGTGCCTATAAACTGAGGTGAGTTTCCCGGAAATCCGTTTGAGCCAACTCCAACAGCTGTATAAACAGGATCACTTGAGTTTGAGCAGTCGAGGCTTGATCCGCCTGCAATGGCTGTTAAGCCGTTAGGCGCGGCAGTCATGTCGGTGTTACACAAGTCCCAAGGATCTTGAGCGGCATAAGGTCCTACGGCATAAGAGGCTGGATCACCGGAAACGACCTCGTAGGATTCAGCCATATAGCTGCCACCAAAAGCAAATACTGCTGGGCTGGCTAACCCGAAATCAAGTTCTTTAGTGAAATCTGCTTGGAACTGAGTCTCTTCATTGATTAGATCGCCAGGGCGAAAGTTTGTTGGCGTGTTCGCCTGACCCAGCACATCACCAAGCGATGGGTTAATTGTATTAAAAAGGTTGTAACGCACTTCGCTCGATCCAGTTCTACCAGTAAAGTCATAGGTTAAACCATTGTCAAGCTCGCCGCGGATACCACCGACAAGTGAGAAGTCGATTACGTTGCCTTTGAACTGAGGTGTAAAGCCGCCAGGGAAGATATCTAATGGTGAATAGATCGAGCCGTCTGGGCGACGCAGGTCTTCAATTACACCATTGCCTGGGTACCGATAGAAAAAATTACCGTCAGCGGTGGAATCAGAATAGTTGCCGTAGGCATATGCCTCTGTATCCGCATCAAGCTGGTAGCCGGCGTTAACGAAAACGCGCACAGCTTCTGATTGAGGTTGTCCCCAAGGCTGGACTACTTCTGAAACGCCTGCGGCATTTGCGTTGCGAAAATTAGCTTGGTAGGTCGGATCTAGTGCTGCGGCAGCATAGCTGGCTGAGGGATTAAAGTTGGCGAGATTTGGGTCCACACACCACCAAGATTGGCAGTATTGTTCAGCGCGCACGGTACGATCGGCTTCGACTAGCTCGCCTGATATGCTCACAAAACCGTCTTCGCCAAGGGGTAGGCCAATATTGCCTTGGATGGTTGTCATAGCGCCATCTCCTTCGAAGAACTCGCCGGTATCTATGGTCAAGCTGCCGCCGTCACGATTGTCGTTGAGGATGAAGTTGATTACGCCAGCTATGGCATCAGAGCCGTAAAGAGCGGACGCCCCATCTCGAAGAACCTCAATGTTCTTAAGTGCGGATGCTGGGATAGTTGCAATGTCAGGCCCCTGAGTCCCGGAACCGCCAATTGAAACTAAAGCTGCTCGATGGCGTCGTTTACCGTTGACAAGAACAAGTGTTTTATCTGTAGGCAAGCCGCGTAATTGTGCGGGCCTTATAAAAGTTGCTCCGTCAGAAATTGGTTGCCGGGCTACGTTAAATGAAGGCACCAGCGTTTGAAGAATGTTGTTTGTATCGGTGTGAGAAATTGATTCGATATCAGCGGCACTAAAGACGTCGATAGGAACCGCAGAATCGGCGACCGTGCGCGGTCGACCGCGTGAGCCAACGGTAATTATTTCTTCAATCGCACTGGCTTGCTCTGATTCTTGGGCGAGGGATTGAATGCTTAAGCCAGAACTGGCGGCCAGCACTGCTATCGCTAGCAAATGTTTTGGGTGCTTTCGAAAGATCATGCACATGCTCCTGATATGGAATTTTTATGTGGGTTTTGTGCTTACACAAAAGCAATTCCTATGCCATTTGAATGGAAGCAACGGGAAAGGGTTAGATGTATAGGGTTTTCAAGGGTCTTAAGGAGACTTGCTGGATGTTGGCTTGGGTGACGTTTTTAAAAGGCGCACAAAAAGGGTGAAAGCGGTGTTAAAAAGACGTGAATTCTCACCAAAAAAAGTCTGATTTATTTTGGTGCGGGCGCCAGATGTCTTTAATACAGAATTAGGCAGAGAGTTTGCGGTTGTTAAGAGGCAGGTAAGTTAAGCACAGCGTCAAGTCATCAAATTTAGAGCTGGAGGAAAGTTCACGGTAAGGGCATTTCTGGACTTTCTTGGTCGCGCGCCGGCATAAATGACTTCAGTGGCTGGGTTGAGCGCACTTGCTCTAGCCAAAACACGCCATCAAACGGTGCGCTGTTTCCTCGGGTACTGACAAAGTCAACATCACCGTCGTTATCCATATCTTCTGCGATAAACTTATCAAACATGCCTCTTTTGCGCCGCGAGATGTCATGTCTTTTCCAGCGAGAGTCGGCCTTGTTTGGGTTTTCAAACCAGCCGATGCGGCCTAAGGAATCGCGTACATCCACATCCCCATCACCGGTTCGAGGACCTCGGCTATAGCTTCCTGAAATTATATCAATATCCCCATCCCCATCTATATCTGCGACTTCAATTCCAGTAATGCTGTCGGGTAAAAAATCACCAACAGGGTTTGAATTCCAAGCATCATCAAAATTCTCTGGCTGTTCTATCCACGCCATTTTATTTCCAGCCGCACCAATTATATCAAGTCGGCCATCCCCGTTTAAATCAGCATAGGAAAGATTAAACCCACCCATGCTGGGCCCGTTAATACCGATAGCATGTTCAGCGAATTCGATCTCAGAGCCATTGCCTATATTTTCGAACCAGGCCAGTCGGTTTTCTCCTCGACTACCAATGACGATATCTAAGTCGCCATCGCCGTCTAGGTCAACAGGTTCAGCATTTTGAGGAATGCTGTATTTCCCTAATACGCTTTCACGCCAGCTACTTCCCAGCAGCGGATCGCCTTGTAACTGGAATATGGAAACAGGGGTTGAGCGGGCGTAGTCTTGCGGGCCAGGTCTTTGGGCGCCTTTGTTGGCCGCCGTGATTTCTGGAATTCCATCGTTGTTGAAGTCTGCTAAAAATACTCTTATGTAAGAACCTGTGCCTTTGGTCATTGGCAGGATCAACCGCTTCCATATTTGTGACCTGCTGCGAGCAGCGCCGGGATTTTCGAGATAAATAAGATGTGATAGCTCTGCTGCTACTACGACATCGAGAAACCCATCTTGGTTAATATCGGCAATGGCAACATCCTCCGGCGCGGGCGCGTCGGTGGATTCGGCAATGGTTATGTTGGTCCAGCTATCGGGATCATTTGATGCAAATGCTACACGCACATGCCCTTCAGGTGGTGGGGTGAAATTCGGATCATAGCTTGAAGAATCATATTCTGAGTCAGATTCATGAACCGAAATTACATCAACCAGGCCATCGCCATCTATATCTCCTAATACTAGGCCGTCACTGCCGCTGAGAGCGAAGCCTGCGATTACCGGGTCATCAATAATATGTTCGCGCCAGCTTATAAAATTGCCGGCGGGAGACTTCGCGGCGCTCAATGTGTCGCCGACTGGTGTTTGACCGCTTAGTGTGCCGCAGTATAATAGTGGGAGTACTATAAGGGGAAGGCTAAGCTCTTGAATTTTATTCATTATTGTTTTGATTGCCTGAGTTTACAATCAGGTTAGCATAAGCTTGACCATGACTGAAGTGAGCAGGAACAGGAACAAAAATATTTACAACCTTAGGTACCACCGGATTTCTTTGACGCTAAAAAGGTTATCGACATGATGGGGCGCGTAAAATGGCATCTCGTAATCTTTGCTTCAGTCTGACTTAAGGGCTGGAAAAATAGTCAGAGATGGCGATTGTATGAAAGGCGCTGTCGGCTGCGCAAGAGGGTCTGATATGACATATTTAGATCTAAATTCGAATCCATTGAGCTTACGCATCGATGTATGCCGCTTGAGTAGCCTTATGCGCTGCTGAGACGTCGACAATAAATCGGCTTTTATAAAATTGGAAGCTGTCTTTGAAACAGGGCAAATTATCACCTCAAATCAAAGTCTTCGAGGTAAAAATCCGGCAGATTCTCTATTTTCCAGAAAGGCAAAATAGTTGAGAAGTTTGATGCTGATATGACCAAGGCATAGATTCTTCGGG
Source organism: Gammaproteobacteria bacterium (assembly GCA_963854625.1). Taxonomy (GTDB): domain Bacteria; phylum Pseudomonadota; class Gammaproteobacteria; order Pseudomonadales; family Pseudohongiellaceae; genus UBA9145. The sequence goes on from CAWKZY010000018.1 coordinate 7,129, forward strand.
ACAGATGTTTAACAAAGCACAGCCCATAAAACAGGCCCCGTAATCACTAGCATTATATTAAGTGGTCGGTTATAGCGAGTCCCCTCCAGCTATAACGAATTGCTAGAACTTCTATTTTAGGAACGTCTACCGTTTTGCTTTAACTCAAATAGGGCCCATTCTCGTGACGGTCGCAGACCGAAGCGCCTGTTGAAGAGCTGGGCGCGATGCTCTGCGCCATGGTGAGGGCTGTTGGTGAGGGTGGTTGTTGTTGGCGTAGTTAGCATGAGTATAGATATAAATGGGTAAGTCAGTTGTACTATTAAATGCATACCTCTGAGAGCTCTTATACTCAAAGTTAGTGATTCGGCACTATAATCATTCCCTACATTCCTTTTTCATTTCTTTTAAAAATAACGATATGACAACTGGGTAACATATTACCAGTTGCTTGGCAGGTTCGCGGAACCGGTCAGCAAGAAGTTTTGCTCAAATTAGCGCAACCCCTTGTCACATTAGGCTTAATAGCCCGATTCTGTATTTTTCATTACTTGTCGAATCCAGTATAGTTAGAGAATGAATAGTTTATACAGTATCTTATTTATATCTTGTATTTCTTCTGCACTTACCCCCCTTTACGGGCAACAGGAAGCACTCTCACTGACTTTTGAGGAATGGCTTCTGGAACTCAGGTTGGAAGCCGCGGGCAATGGGATTAGTGAGATTACTTTAGCTTCGTTAGACTCTATTGAGCCGCTAAAGCGGGTGCTCGAGCTGGACAACAGCCAACCAGAATTTGTGCAAACATTTACTCGTTATATCGGCTTAAGAATAACAAAAAACCAAGTGGCTCGAGGTCAGGCGCTGTTGGCGGAGCACTCCGAATTGTTAGAAGAGGTAAGGCAACAGCACGGGGTTCAGCCTCATTATCTGACAGCGTTTTGGGCAATTGAAAGTAATTTTGGTCGGGCAACTGGCGGTTTTTCAGTGCTGCAGGCATTGGCGACACTTGCCTATGACCCTAGGAGGGCCAGTTTTTTTAGAGCCGAGCTATTAACGGCGCTACAAATTATTGACGATGGCCATATTAGCTCTGACCAGATGAGCGGTTCATGGGCTGGGGCTATGGGTCAGCTTCAATTTCTGCCTTCGGTATTTTATCGCTATGGTGTGGACGGTGATGGAGATGGGCGTATTGATATCTGGAATAGTCTTCCAGATGTTTTTCATTCTGCCGCCAACTTCCTTTCAAATTCTGGATGGCAAGGTGACGAGCGTTGGGGGCGAGAAGTGCTGTTGCCAAGCGATTTTGATTATGCATTGGCTGGCACTGAAACTCGAAAGAGTCTGCAACAATGGAGAGACCTCGGTATAAGTGGAGTTAACGGTGAAGCCCTGCCAGTAGCGGACATTCAAGCTTCTGTTGTTTTACCTGCCGGTGCCGGCGGGCCAGCATTTTTAGGTTATTCTAATTATCGCGCGACCCTAGCCTACAATCCCTCTACCTTTTATGCCTTAACCGTTGGGAATCTTGGCGATCGATTTACAGGTGGCCAACCTATCCAGCGGATGCCTATTAACGAGCAGGCAATGAGCCTGTTAGATGTCTTTGAGTTGCAGGAGCTGTTGAACGCTAATGGCTTTGACTCCGGAGAGCCAGACGGAAGGATTGGCAGGATGACACGGGGGGCGGTTCGGGCCTATCAGAATGAAAATGATATACCAATGGACGGATATGCCTCTGCTTCGTTACTACAGGCGTTACGAAACTAGTTTTTAAACTCCAATAAACCTCAATTTTAATTTTTCACTTTTATAGGTAAATTTGACCTACTAATGAATAATCCTAATAGTCAGGCTTTACTACGCTATCGGAAGATGGCGGTTATTACACTTGCCGCCGTATACTTTCTTATTTTGGTTGGTGCCACAGTTCGCGCGTCCGGTGCTGGAATGGGCTGCCCTGATTGGCCAACTTGTTTTGGGCAATGGATTCCGCCAACCAGCGAGGCACAGTTACCTTCAGATTATCAGCAGGTCTACGCAGACCTTGGCTATTCTGATACGCAATTTAATGTCGTAAAAACGTGGACAGAATATTTGAATAGGGTGCTGGGTGTAAGTATTGGGGTCATGATTTTCATCACGGCGGTCCTCTCTTGGTACACCAGACGAATAGATCCGGCTATTATGAAGGCCAGCGTTGCTGCTTTTCTGATGGTAGGTTTCCAGGGTTGGCTTGGTTCTAAAGTAGTGGCTTCAAATTTGCAGCCGGGAATGATAACCCTACATATGCTGGTTGCTTTGGCGATCGTCGCCACACTACTATTTGCTTTAGCACAGGCCCGCAGAGAGTTAATGGAAGCTCAGCCTGTTCATAGTATTGATCCGAAATTTGAAAGGTGGCTAGCAATTGTACTAGTAATGACTGTTTTTCAAGTAGCTTTGGGCACCCAAGTTCGAGAGATGACGGATTTTATAAGAGAGTCCCAGGGAGAAGAGTTGCGTTCGTCTTGGATTGAAGCGATGCCTTGGTTTTTCTATGTACATCGCAGTTTTTCGGCCATCGTTTTATTCTCCAATTTGTGGCTGGTCAGAATACTGATTAATTCCCTGGGTTGGCAACACACGCTAACTCGTCTTTGTCTTGCAATGATTGGAGTAATTGTACTGTCTGTGGTGTCTGGTGCGACACTTGGCCATTTAGGAATGCCGGCATTAGTTCAGCCTACCCATTTGCTATCAGCTTCTTTGTTGTTTGGTTTACAGTTTTTGATTTGGATGAGCTATAGGCACTCTAAACAAGGCTCCCAGCGGCGCTTCGTCGTTGCTAAGCCTAGCTCTCAGTCCAGTCAACCAAGTCGAACCACTCTAGGGGCTAGCACCTAGTTTTTCAGGGATGTGAGGCTTTCAACACTCGTGTAGTTGACGGAGCTCAATGACCTAACGTGGTGTGTTTATTCTCTTATGTCCTATGGATAAAATTTAACTGATAATGAATACCAATAAAGAATTCGACCTCATCATTTTTGGCGCAACAAGTTTTGTCGGTCAGATTCTCTGTGATTATTTAGTCAATGAATATACCGAAGCAAACCTTACATGGGCAATGGCGGCTAGGTCAGAATCCAAGTTGACTGAGTTAAAGACAAAGCTTGGGGAAAAAGCGAGTTTGATTCCCAGCTTGTTGGCTGACTCTGCTGATGAGAGCAGTTTGCAAATGCTTTGCAGCAAGGCTTCCGTGATTATCTCAACCGTGGGGCCCTATGCTCTATATGGAGAGTTGCTGGTGAAAGCATGTGCCGAAACAGGGACCGATTACTGCGACTTAACTGGAGAGGCACCATGGATACGGCTAATGATAGGGCGCTACGGTGAGACCGCCCAGCGTACTGGCGCTAGAATAGTCAATAGCTGTGGTTTCGACTCTATCCCGTCAGATCTTGGTGTGATGTATTTGCAAGACCAAGCTATTAAGCTATTTGGCAGCATGTGTCCGACTGTAAAGATGCGCGTTATGACGATGAAGGGCGGCGCTTCTGGAGGGACTATAGCTAGCGGCATTAACATGTACAAAGAAGCGGCAGGAAATCCTACGTTACAAGCAGAAATGAAAGACCCTTATTCGCTCTGTCCGCAAAATCATAAATTTAACCTAAAGCAGCATCAGGTCGATGTTGAGTTTGACGAGGCTTTCGATTCGTGGGCTGGGCCTTTTATTATGGAGGCTATCAACACTCGTATTGTTTTTCGCTCTAATGCTATCCGCAGAGGCGGCAGTTACAGTGATTCATTTTGTTACGATGAGGGCACCTTAACCGGAGCTGGAAAAGCAGGTGAGAAAAGTGCTAAACGACTCTCCCTTGGCACTCGAATGGCGCCAAAGTTCCTATCATTAGGCTTAGTACGTAATTTTCTTGTTAAATTTGTATTGCCCAAGCCGGGCGAGGGCCCGACCAAGAAAGAGCAGTTGAGTGGGCATTATGACTTGAGGTTCTTAGGTCTGACTGAAAGCAACCAGCAGATAAGGGTAAAAGTTACTGGAGATAAAGACCCAGGGTATGGTTCAACGGCAAAAATGCTAGCGCAAGCGGCGATTAGCCTGCATCGTGACTTGGATAAAGGAGACTCCCCGGGAGGCTTCTGGACTCCGTCCACTGTGTTTGACTACAAATTACTTGATCGGTTGAGGGCTCATGCCGGCATGACCTTTGAGCTAATGCCAGAGGCCTAAGAGGTTTAGAATTAGTTCGACAGACTTTATGTGGGTTTAGAAGTCAATTTTCGTTCCGACGTAAAAGAACTCACTTCGAGTGTCCACTAAGTTTTCTGAATCCAGAAATACGAAGCCGCTATCGACACGGATATTACTCGGCGCCGCAGTCCATCGAACTCTGAGTTCTACGTGCTGCCCTAAATAGCTGTCGGTGTCTCCGCTGACATCTCTTTGTCCTGTTCTACCCCAGCTGTCTTTGTCTTGGGTTAGCCAAAAATGGCGATAGTCTGCCATCAAACTGAAACCGTTCCATGGCGTAGCAGTCAATCGAATGCCTGGAGTTACCAAATTGCTCCGATTGAAAGGGGCGTAGAGCGCAACTGGCCCAAATTCAAAAGCAGTTACTCCAAACAGAGAGTCAAAGCGACCGCTGTTCTGGTCTAAAGGGTCTTCGTCGCCACTGGCATAGTTAAATTCAAATATTACTCTGAGTTTGGAGGGGACATCAAAACTGTAGGCCAATTCAGCGCGTTGAAAAAAGGCGCGGTGGTCTAGATTCTGAGTATCAATTGGATTGCTAGAACCTCGTCGCGTGCCGGCTTGGAAAATTGACTCTACGTTCACGTCCCAGCCGTTGATTGAAGGAGCTGATTGAACACGAAAGCCGAATGTATGAAGACGCCGATTGGCAGTTTCTAGTGTGCTGGTGTCTTTCTCTTGGAGCAATAAATAATAAGTCTCTAGTTTTAAATCCGGTAACGCACTTGGAAGCATGCCTGACAGGAGTGTCGGTAGGCTAGCGAATACACCATGGTAGCGCAGAGCTGAACTCGACTTATCGGTCTCACGGTCATTGTTGAGTAAGCTTAATCGATCTCGAGGTGTGCGCCTAACGGGCTGGGTTGATAAAAACTTGAATTCATTCCCATTTGCTCGTTTGTGGATAAAAGAAATACCTTCAAACGTGTTGATTGCATTTCTGAAACGGTTTCTCGCCACAAGCGTTCTGCTGCCCCAGTCTTGAGTAAACCGGCCTACGCGGATTTCGCTGGTATTTACTGTGCCGAAAGTATAGCCAACATTGGCCTGAAGAATATCAAGTACGCTGACATGTATGTTTCTAATATCTGCGTCTTTGTCTGCTAATTGCTGCCGTGCATCTTGAATTTCAAATTGGGTGCTAAAGCCACCTTTCTGATATTCAGCTTTTAGCGTTGTTCTCAAAACCATTATTTTGTCGTTGTCACTAGCGCCAAGTTGCACATTTTTGTCATAGTGCTCTAATCGCGGCTGATACTCTCCACTAAGGGTAAATCCATCACTTAAGCCTAAGGCATCAGAAAGCCGCCAAGGACCATCTGCTGCATAAAGGGGATTCAGAGCGGTTAGCAAGCTAATGCTCAAGACCAATAACCGGGCAGCTAGATTAAATTTTATAATAGACATATTACTTTTCTTTGGTTTTAAAGCGAACTGAGTTTACGTGAATTTAGGGTTTTTTTCACGCGGCCATTTAATCCAAACGGGCTTTTTTAAAGCTGGCGCAACTTGTCATGAATTAAATTTCAGCGACTAAACATCAGGCGACTAGAAAAACAATGTCTTATTCCGTGTCGCTAAAGCTACTAATCAATACCTAAGCGAGCTGACTCATGATTACTTCACTTCGTCTCAGTTGGTTGTAACCTTTGCAAGTTGTCGCCGTCTAAGTATTGAAACTCGAAATTGAATTAATCTTCATTTGGACGGTTTCATTGCGCTTTGCTGGCCCTTCAGCCTGACCCCTCTCAGGGTGTGGGGTGAGCTTTTATACTTGCCAATAAGTTTTGAGCTGCTGTAAATTTTGACTAATTTATCCTTTGTCGATGAAGGTTTTGATACCTTCGTTTTTTCTCATTCTTATTTTTGAGTTCGTATCCCCGCTAGATTAAGATAAAATTAGACTTTTGCTGGGTTTTCTCTAAAAATATTGGCTATGAAAAGGTGCTCGTTATGAAAAGATACTGGCCATCAGTGCGTAAATTTCTGGTGTTTCAATTGAAGCTCTATATCGATGCTTTCCGTGACATCTTTTTGTCAGCACTTTCTCTACTAGCCTTTGTTTTGGATATCATACTGTTGAATCAAGGTCCAAATAGTTACTTTGAGAAAGTCTTGGCTTTTGGCCGAAGATCGGAGTTCACTATCAATTTGTTTAATCAATATGATTTTGATGAGCAGGGTGGTACCAGCATCGATAAAATTTTGAAAGATGTGGAATCCTCGTTAGAAAAGAAGCTAAGAAAGCAAAAGCTGTAGCAGGCAGAGCAGGCCATAATCGAGAAGGTATATAACCTGGCAGTGGCATAAACAGCGGGTGAAAAAAAACGGCGATGATCTCTCATCGCCGTTTTTGTTTTCTCTAGGCTTAAAATTTAAGCGGCTAGCTCACGTCAGCTTGCTCTATAGAGACCAAAGCGCGCGCGCGTAGATGCGGCGGCCACGACCATCAAAGACAGAGCGATCAAATTCTTGGAATCTGAACTGTGGTATTTCTTCGTTGAAAGCATCGATCATACCAAGCGTGAAATTGGTAGAGCCAAGATTGCTGTTGCCCCAGGCATGGGTGTATGTGTAATTCATATCCCATGTCTGATAGCTCTCGATTTTTGGCTTAAGAAACGGTAGCAAAGCATCAGAGGTAGTTGTTAAACGACCTGCAAATTCTAAAGCATCGTATGAACCAATATGGCGATTAATCACGGTAAGTCTGTGACCATCTTTGGTCCAGCTCATATTGATATTACCGCGGTTATCAGGAAGAGAGCGAACTATAGGTGCTTGGCCTGAGGTGCCAGCCGCGTCAAATCTGCCAGTTTCTGACAGTCCATTTCCTAGCCCTGGAATATCACTTACATCATATTGACGAACGTGGGTATATTCAGCAGCGACACGGAAACGACCCCAGTCGTTATCCCATGTATAACCGGCTTTAAGATCAATGCCGTCAACGAGGATGCCGCCTGAGTTAATTGCAGGCAAGACAATCGTTACCAAATCCGCTTCAGTTGAACCGGCCAAGCGCTGAATTCCTTCTACGCGGTAGGTGCGAGGATCTACCACACACTCTAAACGCTCAGGTGAATCGATACCGAACTGGGCAGCGATAGCAGTAGGATCACATGAGGCAAACTGCGGGCTAGCGTCTGCCTGTACGGAAGCGTTGTCCACGTAGTTCGATAGATCAGCTGCTGCAAGTGAGAACGCGTCAAGCTCTGGCTGTAAAGCAGCGATTGGGGCCTGCGGCAATACGCGGTCTGAAACTTCGAAGCGCCATATATCTGCGCCAATACTTAAACCATTAAGAGTGCCGCTCGGAGTCCACTGAATACCAATGTTAAAAGTGTCAGACTCTTCATTGCCTAAGTTCGGGTTAGGTGCACCGAGAGTAAAGCTGTTCTCGCGTTCACCGTTTGCAACCGTTGGTGGCAGTAATCCTGCACGCACGGCTTGAGTGCTAATTGGGTCTCTGATTTCTGTTGATGAAGACTCAAAAGACTCAAATAAGACACCAATGTTCGGCGCGCGGAAGGATTGTGACCATGAAGCACGAATTAAAAGGTCTTCAATTGGTCTGTAGCTGGCTGCAATCTTAGGCGATACATTGCTGCCGATTTGACCCCCATAGTCTTCATAGCGAAGCGCGATTTGAGATTCTAGATTCTCAATGATCGGCAATGATAATTCTAAGAACACCGATCTCACATCGCGGGTATGCTCGAAATCAAAGATACAGTTAGAGCATTCAAGGTTGTTAGTGCTGTAACGGAACTCATCGGGTGTGCCGCCTGCATCGTAGCCGGTGATAGCCTGAACGCCAGGCAAATTGAGTGCAGGGGCTCTTGATTGAGCGCTACGCTCTCTATACTGGGCGCCGGCTGCAAACTGAGCAGTACCGCCGCTTAGTTCAAATAGCTCGCCGGAAATGACCGCGTCGAATACCGCTAGCTTGTTACGTTTATCTGCACGTTTAATGTCTTCAGTCATCCAGTCTTGAAGTTCCGGAGAGTTTGCTAAAGCCGGATCCGTTAGCTTAGTCAGGAAAGGATTGAAGAACTCACACCCACCTTGACCTTGGTTACTGCTTGTTAGGCCTTGGGATAAAGACTCGCGCAAGTTCAAGATATAGCCTGGAAACGGAAAGTCATTGAAGTTATTAGATAATCCGCCTAGAACTGCGCCAGTTGGGTCATTGGCAACAAAGTCGAAGTCAGATGTGCCGTTTGGAGTGCAGTTAGGGCCCCCTAAACCTTGTAATGCCAACTCTGTGTTTTCACGGTTTAAGGTCAAATAGTTCTGTTCAAAACTGGTTCCGCTCCATGAATAGCTGACATCCCAGTTAAAGCTGCGATCGCTTATAACGAAGTCACCACGCAGTCCGGCCTGAACTCCTGAGGTGACACTTTGATTTGAACGGGTGTTGCCGGTTCGTGGATCACCGGTTCGAACTTGACCGCCAAACATACCTGTGCCAATGCCGCCATTGCGAATATCTAGCGGAGAATTGGTAATGTCATTAGGGCCAGGACGAACGTTACCTGCTGCGGCTGCAAAAAATCCTAACTCAGCTACGCTGCCAACAAAGGCATTAACGGGGCTTGGGCCTGGGCCGCCAGGTCCAGGACCGCCGGCTAAGCTAGCGCCGGGAGGAGGCAGCATGAGGTGAACAGAGCGGGAGGTGGCGACACCGTCATCTTGGATTTGAGTGTCTGAATCGGCATGCTGAAAAAACGAATAAAATTCTACGCTGTCGCTAAAGCGATGCTCGAAGCTGGCAGCAAAACTTGCACGCTCCTGGCCCAGAGATATAAAGGTATAGTCTAAATCAGATTCGAAACAGTCAGCCTGGTTTTGACCGAGGTCGCTGTAACGATTGTCCGTGTACAAAGGGCCGTTGGGGCCCGAAAGACCCGCACAAAGAGGGTCGCCCAAAACGATGTTGCGGTTACCCGTTTGAGAAATATTTAGAGCTGTTAAGTCGCTTTGGATATAAGCCGGGTTTAGCACATTACCGGGCAGGACTAACGGCACGCCGACACCGCTGACTTGGCCGTTGTATTGACCGGCATCGGCATCAAAGAAATTGGCATACTGCTCACCGACAGGGTCGCGTTCGAAATACTCTCCAGAGATTACAAAATTGGTATCGCCGTCATCGCTCTCCCAGCCCCAAATCGCACTAATAGTCCGGTCAAAAAGGTCACCAGCAGCTTCAACGCCTTGAATGTCGCCATAGAGTTCGAAGCCTTCGAAGTCAGTGCGCATAATCACATTAACCACACCGGCAACAGCATCAGAGCCATAAAGGGCAGAGCCGCCGTCGGTCAGGACTTCAACGCGATCGGTCATGACTAGAGGAATAGAGTTCAGGTCGACAAATTCTTGACCGGCATTTGTGACAACAGCAGCTGGGGTGAAGCGCTTGCCGTTAATTAGAGTGAGGGTAGAGTTAGCACCAAGATTTCGAAGGTTGACCTGAGCAGTTCCCGTTAACTGGCTTGTGGCTGCACCACCTGGATCGTTGGAGCCGGCTACACTGGTATCAGAACCGGAATTTACTTCCATGTTTCTGATAACGTCCCAAATACCTGTCGCGCCTTGAGCGTCTATAGCCGCGCGGTCGATCACATTAACTGGGGACGGGGCGTCGCCAGGAGTGCCGCGGATAAAAGATCCCGTGACAATTACTTCTTCAATTTCTGAGTCTTGAGCAACAACTGGTAAAGCAAACCCTGTACTAGCAATCATTACTGCTAGGCTTAGGCCTCTACGTTTGCACGGAAAATTACTACGCATTACGATCTCCCTTTATGTGATTTTATTAACTCTTCATTGTGGTTCTAATACTCTTTTAGTATATTTTTGTAACTTTTTATATTTTAAAAGCTTTTTGATAACTTTCCAAGGTTTTATGCTGCCTTGAATCAAAAACTCAAAAACTCAAAAACTCAAAAACTCAAAAACTCAAAAACTCAAAAACTCAAAAACTCAAAAACTCGAAAGCGTTGGCGGGCATAATCATAGTGACATAAATTCACACGCGCAACTTCTGTTGAGCCTTCGGTTGGGAATACATATAGGCTGGTAGCACTGTGGTCTATAAGCCCTAAACTGGTGCGTTTCGAAGGTTTTTAGTCTTGCTCACAGGCTGAAAAAAATACTGATATATCGGTTTAACCTTAGTCTTTTGTTCCAGCGTTCGGTTTTAGGAATTGTTCCTCGTTAAGGTGTGTTTCAGATGCGAAAGAATTCTGTGCCGCTGAGGTTTGGGCTGGTTGCTCAAAATTTTGAGTAGGCAGTATAACTTTGTATTTTTTCTCGGCTTCAGTTAAGGTCGAAATCGCGAAATCGCTCGTATTTAGGAATTAACCGTGCCCAATCCAATGCTGTTATTTACAGCTCAAATAGTCGCAATTCTGTCTATTTTGCTACTAGCAACCGGTTATATAAAAGCCGAGCCAAAAGCGGCGAGTGCCCGCGTGTTCGCAGTCATGGCTGTTTTTATCATTTTTTATCTTCTTAATGGCATGACAGGTCAGCACATTGACCCTCAGTTCAAGTTAGATTTAAGTAATTGGCGGCTTTTTATCAATATGGGCGCCAGCTCGGTCTGTGGCCTTTTCATGATCTACTGCTTCTTAATATTTCAAGAACACGATCGTTTTCCTTTATCTTTTGCTATCGCTTTCGCTGCCCAAATACTTCTTGATTTCGGACTTTTAATGTTCAATCTGTTAGACGAGGGTGCGGCTAGTAGCGAGGTGGTTGCCTTAATAGGGGTTAGCTTGGATGTTTTACAGTTGTTTTTTGTGGGCTTTGCCATGTACTGGACCTTAAAAGGATGGCGTGCAGATTTAGTTGATGATCGGCGGATACTACGCTGGTTTATTATCGGTGTTCAGGGTGCACTTATTTTTAGCGTAGTGTTTGTGGAGAATTTCCTTTTAGAGGGAGGCTCTAGGGACCATGCCAACGAGCGAGCTGTTATTATTTATGCAATAGCGCTTTTGGCCTTCGGCATGTTGCTGGTGGCTTTAAGATTTGACTATGTTTCCTTAACATCGGTAATACGAAAAGTTGTGGAATTGACTGAGGAGCAGTTCCAAGAACCCTCTGCAGCCTTCGATATCGAGTCGTTTAATAAATCATTTAGCGACGGAAAAATTTATCGAGAGGCTGGCTTGACAATTTCCATGCTGGCAAAGAAGCTAAGCTTACCAGAATACAGATTAAGGGCGTTCATTCATAAGCAGCTCGGGTTTCGAAATTTTAATGCAATGTTGCATAAATATAGAATTGACGACGCCCGTGAAGAACTTTCGCAAAAGACGAACATCAATGTACCCGTATTGACTATTGCGTTGACGGTGGGGTACCAGTCGATTACTCCTTTTAACAATGCTTTTAGAGAAATTACAGGTGTCACGCCGTCCGAATATCGAAAGCGTAATATTAGTGATTAGGCGCAATTTTTAGAGTGTGAATTGACTCAAATCAATCGCCATGGAGTTCATCGCATACGGCGGTGGACTCCATGGGCAAGGATGTTTATCATTCGTGAAGGTGCAATCTGGGTGCACATAATAAAAGAACTAACGAGAGGTTTAGATTTTGATTAACGAAGTACTGTTGCAATTTGGCCAGTGGATGGAAGCGCAACAATATAGTCAAATGCTGGTCGCGGGCTATTACAGTTACAGTTGGTTGGAGGCGACTCACGTTTTGACCTTGATGGTTTCTATTGGCTCACTATTTATAATTGATTTCAGAATGCTGGGCTGGATTTTACCCAACGTTTCCGCTTCAACCATCGCTGAGCGTCTTCACAAACCAATGATGATTGGATTTGCGATTATGTTCATAACTGGATTTTTGCTTGTTTATGCAAAACCTGTAGAGACCATCCAGAGTCTATGGTTTCGAATTAAAATGGTTTTGCTAGTTTTGGCTTTTATCAACGCTTGGATTTTTAACGCAAGAATGAAAGCGGCAGATGGCAACTGGGATAATGATTCCGTAGCCCCTAGAAATTTGCGAGTTGGGGCAATATTGTCGCTAGTTCTTTGGTGTGGGGTCGTAACAATGGGGCGCTATATTCCTTATGACTGGGTAGATTGTGATAAGACTCAGAACTCAACGATTCTCTGGGCTGCTGGCTGTGTAGACCAACTTAAGGCGCTATAGCGAAGCAATACGTGGCTAGCTGGTGATTTGCTAGATTAACAAGTTTAAATTTTAGGAGTTAGCATGTTCAGTACAATTTTGAGCCAATACAAAACAACCTTGACGGTGTTTCTGGTATTGCTAGTGATTGTAGGGTTAGAAGTGTTGCAAGTGCGTGCAGCCATATATCCTAGCTTGCTGCCGGCTTTCGAATGGTTGAAAAATTCCACTCCACTCGGGTACATAGGCACAACTTACGGCTCCATTTACGCTACCGTTCAAGCAATGCACTTACTCGCTATGGGAACTCTTGGCGGTTTGGTTCTTACCACCGATCTACGTTTGCTCGGCGTGATGTTTAGGAGTACGCCTTCAGAGGTCATTAGTAATGGGACTCACAAGGCGTTTAAGGTAGCACTTATCGTAGCCGTGCTGACTGGGATTTTTTGCGCTGCGGGTGTTGCGGACAAAGTTTACTACATGCCTGTGTTTTGGGTGAAAATGTTGGCGCTAGCGGCGGGAGCCGCTTTTGTCTTTTTGGTCAAACAACCGCTGCTAAACAGCAAACCTCACAGCGAAATTAATCCTTGGATCATTCGTGGTATGGCAATTACGTCAATTTTGGTTTGGTTTACCGTAGCAGCTTCCGGTCGATGGATTGGTTTCAGTTAAGAAGTTGTCGCTCTCGTAGAGTGAATCAGGAGAATAGTAATGTCAGATGATAAAAAGATTGGTGACAAAGAGTTGGCGGCAATAAGCGTATCTGTAATTCTTTTTAGCGGGTTAATGTTTCACTGGGTTGCCGAGTTGATCTCCACGCTTGACCTGCTTGAGCTGGCTTACGGCACTGTTAAACTATTCAATAATCCATTGGTGTTTTAGCGCGTTATAATCGCTGCTAAGTTAAAAGTGAACCGGTTGACTCTGGATTAAATTTGATTCACTTTTTTACAATCCCACCACGCCTCATTTATTTGAGATTGGATGTTAATCCTATTACTTCATGGGTGAATAATCTGTTGCTACTAAATACTTGCTCGCAATAGAGCCAAGAATATCGCCCTGAGCATTCGATGCCGCTGCGACTTCACTCCATTCGGGATCTTGAATAAATGCCGACCAAGAAGCGCTAGCGGCATCGCGGCTGGCGTGTTCGAGCATATACACTATCGTGTCGTTAGATTCCTCTTCACTTGTTGGTGACCAGTAGCCAACTACTTCCATGTCATGCTTATTGAAAATCCGAGTCGTGTGATTTCTGAATCTGGCGTGAAGCTTTTCTAGATTGCCGGGGGTGGCGGTGTAAGTCCGTAGTTCAAATACTTTCTGGCTTTGCGCAGAGCTGGTGAAAAGAACGCCCATTCCTAAACCTAGGGTAAGCGAGACCAGTGAAATAGCAGCCGGTTTTAAGAATTTATTCATCGTCAATCTCCATGAGTTGTTTGAAATAGTGACATATAGATGAGTATAAGCAACCATATCAAAAATAGCGATATTAGCTTGCGTGCCACGAAAAAAGGGTATTGACGGTTTAGGAGAATCTATTTAATCTGGTGGGCAACCTCTGTAATGGCTGGCTAATAAAGTATTCTCTAAGATAATTAGTAAAGCAGGCTCCACTATGAAGACGCCAGTTATAGCCTTAGTCTTAATTCTTGTACTTCCGAGTATATTGATAGCACAGTCACTGGATCAAGACCTACCGCTGGGAGACCTTGATCGAGCGCTTGCCAACTTGCGCGGACTAGAGCGGAATTTAAGTCCAATGGATAGAGGTCTAGTTGAACCGCTCGAATTTGTTGCAGATCAGCTCATTTTAGAAGGTCGGTATGAGCAAGCACATAGAGCCTTAGATCGTGCTATCCAAATAGTCCGCATTAGTGAAGGTTTGTTCACTCCGAGCCAGTTTCCCTATCAAGAGAAAAAGATTCTCAATATTGTCAATGCTGGGAATTGGGATGACGCCAGAGCACAGTTAGATCACCTCTTTTGGCTTTACACTAAGAAAGCAACATTCGTGACACCAGAATTGATGGCTGGTTTGGTCGCCATGTCCGATATTCACCTTAGGGGGGTCTCAGAGGATCTGCAGGCACATCAGGCATTTCATTTGCGTAACGGATCTAGAGCTAACTGGCTTGCTCTTGCCGTGGCTGAGGCGCTATGGGGGGCGGAGAATCCTATGCTGGTGCCAATAATTTATAATACTTTAAATAATCTTTATCTTGAAAAAGTCGCCACTGATCGGTCTGGTCTAACAAGTAGGAACCTGCGAGAAGTAGCAGTTGGCAATACCATTCGTACAAGAGCGGTTGAATACATGGATGTGGTCTACTACCAAATGGGCAGTAGGCTACTAAACCAGATTAAAGGTATTTACAGTGTTCAGGAGCCTGTGAATCTCGAAGCTGTTGCCATGGCTCAACTGTATATTGCCGATTGGGATGCTTTGTTCCGGCAAGGTGAGAATGCATTGGCCACCTATAAAGCGGCATTTAACAGTCTGACAGAGGTTGTTCAGGACGAGGCGGCCATAAATGCTTTTTTTGACCGGCCTAAATTGCTGCCTGAGCCCCAGTTTTATCCCTCTCTCAAGCTAGCGTTACAAGAATCAACTTCACCCCTCGGTCATGCCAATCTTGGTGAAATAGATGTCAGCGATAAAATTGTATTCTCTGAATGGTCTTCGAATTTTCCGTTTGTAAGGACGCCTGTCTCAATGCCAACACGCGTAAATAGCGATACAGGCTTTGCTATTTTTTCTTTCAGTATTGGTGGCGCTCCAGAAATTGCTCGCTTGCTTCGCAGAAGTAAGCGAGCGAGTATCGGCGTAGCTGAAAATTTAAAGTTTGTGGAATCAACAGAAACAGCAAATGCGCTGGCCAGCAAGCTAAGCCCTAAAGTGCAATCTTTGCGCTTTAGGCCCAGACTGGTCGATGGTGTTGCGCAAATGTCTGATGCCACACTGATCTACATCCCCGCGCCCGCATTTTAAACAGCCTTAGTTACTGTCTCCCAACATCTGTCCTTCGGTTAGCTTATAAGCTTCGGGTTTAGTATAATTTATTCACTGAAAGTTTGGGGGTGATTGGAAATGGATAGCTTAATCAGTCAAGGGATTAATTTGGCAATGTTCGGCATGGGTACAGTTTTTGTATTTCTTACCCTTTTGATTTTTGCCACTCACCTTATGTCCTATTTGATAAATAGATTTTGGATTGAAAACTCAGATTCTGCCATTTCTAGCACTCCTAATGAGTTGAACTCACCTCTAGCAGGGCCGTCTCAGCAAACTATAGCCATTATTACTGCTGTGGTAAGAGAGCACAGACGGACCCGTTTAGCCCCCCCCAGATAAAGAAAAAATTGAATAGCTGACTAATAAAAAGAGAAAAGAATGGTCGATAAAAAAATCCCCCTTGGTATAACTGACGTGGTCTTGCGTGATGCCCATCAATCATTGTTGGCGACACGCATGCGACTCGACGACATGCTCCCGATTGCTGAGAAGCTAGATCAGGTTGGGTTCTGGTCGTTGGAATCTTGGGGCGGAGCTACTTTTGACGCCTGTATTAGATATCTTGGCGAGGATCCATGGGAGCGAATTAGGGAGTTTAAAAAGGCAATGCCTAACACCCCGCAGCAGATGTTATTCCGGGGGCAGAACATCTTGGGCTACAGGCATTATGCTGATGACTTGGTAGATAAATTCGTTGAGCGGGCAGCATTTAACGGAGTCGATATTTTCAGAGTGTTCGATGCGATGAATGACATGCGAAACCTGCAAACTGCCATTAAGTCAGTTAAGAAGCAGGGTAAGCATGCTCAGGGAACAATGTCCTACACCATTAGTCCGGTCTACACAATTGACTCTTGGCTAGATATGGGGCGTGCTATTGAAGACATGGGAGCGGATTCTCTTTGCATTAAAGACATGGCCGGCTTACTTCGCCCTTATGATGCGTTTGAATTGGTTTCAGGACTAAAAAATTCATTATCGATTCCAATTCACATGCAATGCCATGCAACAACAGGATTGTCTACAGCAACTTACTTGAAATCAATAGAGGCTGGAATTGATAATGTCGACACGGCCATCTCTTCGATGAGTATGACCTACGGGCATTCGCCGACGGAGTCTCTTGTTGCCATGCTAGAGGGTACCGGCAGAGATACAGGCCTTGATATAATCTTGCTTGAAGAAATAGCAGCATATTTCCGTGAAGTGAGGAAAAAGTATGCGAAATTTGAGGGGTCATTAAGAGGAATTGATTCCAGGATTCTTGTGGCGCAAGTGCCTGGTGGAATGCTCACTAATTTGGAGCTTCAACTTCGCGAGCAAAACGCGGGCGACCGGATTGACGAAGTGTTGGAGGAAATTCCAAATGTGCGGAGAGACCTCGGGTTTATCCCCCTAGTGACGCCAACCTCGCAGATTGTGGGAACCCAAGCAGTTCTTAACGTGCTGTCTGGTGAACGATATAAAACCATTACCAAAGAGACGGAGGGTGTGCTTAAAGGGGAATATGGCGCAACGCCAGCGCCGGTAAATAAAGAGCTACGAGAAAAGGTATTAGAGGGTAAGGACGCAATTACTTGTAGGCCAGCAGATTTACTAGAATCTGAATTCGAAAAGCAAAAAGGTGAGCTAACTACTTTAGCCAAAGATGAAGGGTTTACTCTCGCTAACGAAATTGATGACACCTTAACTTATGCTTTGTTTCCACAGGTTGGGCTAAAATTTTTGAAAAATAGAAACAACCCTAATGTCTTTGAAGCGCTGCCAGAAATATCAGAGTCTGCATCATTAGCCCCGAAATCAGAGGAAGGGGTCTACACCGTTGAGCTGGAAGGAAAGGCCTATGTTGTTAAAGTTACTGACGGCGGCGATATCACGCAACTAGTCACGCAACAAAAAGAAGGAAAGCCTGCAGAACCCGGACCCTCATTGTCCGAGCTTTCATTTGCTGTCCCTGCGCCACTGGCAGGCAATGTCTTCAACGTGTTGGTAAAGGTCGGTGATGTAATTGCACAAGGAGATGTAATCTTAATACTTGAGGCGATGAAAATGGAGACTGAGATTCGCTCTCCTAGCCAGGGCATTGTTCAATCAGTAAATTTTCAAGCAGGTGATGCGGTGAAAGTCGGCGATGATTTAATAACCCTATCGTAGTGCCCAGCTTTGCTACTGTTACTGGTTAAAAGGAATAAAAATGGATCAGCTCCTGGAACTTTTGCGAACTACTGGCATCGTTCAAATATCACTTGCGCAATCTTTTATGATTGTCATTGGTCTTTTGCTCCTGTATCTGGCAATCAAGAAAGGCTTTGAACCTCTTCTACTAGTGCCTATTGGTTTTGGTGGAATATTAGCGAATATCCCAGGGGTTGATATTGCGGTGGGGGATGGGATTCTTCATCAGTTTTATGTGATGGGACTTGAGTCCGGGGTGTTTCCGTTGCTAATCTTTATGGGTGTTGGTGCGATGACCGACTTCGGTCCATTGCTAGCGAATCCTAAGACCTTATTACTTGGAGCTGCTGCCCAGTTTGGGATTTTCTCTACCTTGCTTGGTGCTCTAGTTCTTTCTGATTTTGGGGTGTTTGACTTTAGTGTCAAACAAGCCGCCGCCATCGGTATTATTGGCGGTGCGGATGGGCCAACTGCGATTTATGTATCCGGCATACTTGCGCCTGAGTTATTGGGGGCGATTGCTGTTGCAGCTTATTCTTATATGGCACTAGTCCCCCTGATTCAGCCTCCTATTATGAGAGCCTTAACTACTGAAGCTGAGCGCAGTATCACTATGGTCCAATTGCGAGAAGTGTCTCAGACTGAAAAAACAGTATTCCCCATATTGCTGTTACTTTTAGTGGCATTAACGATACCCAGTGCGGCGCCATTACTCGGTATGTTTTGCTTTGGCAATTTAATGAAAGAATGTGGCGTAGTTACTCGGCTCTCTGATACGGCTCAAAATGCCTTAATAAACATAGTGACAATTTTACTCGGTTTGTCAGTTGGGTCTAAGCTGGTGGCCGATGAATTTTTGGTGGCAAGTACTCTTGGAATATTGCTTTTAGGGATAGTCGCATTTTCTATTGGGACCGCAACCGGCGTATTAATGGCAAAGTTGATGAATGTTTTTTCAAAGCACAAAATTAACCCCCTGATTGGTGCCGCAGGCGTGTCGGCTGTGCCGATGGCCGCTAGAGTTGCAAACCGAGTAGGCCTGGAAGCAAACCCGAACAACTTCCTGCTTATGCATGCAATGGGCCCTAATGTTGCGGGTGTTATCGGGTCCGCTATTGCCGCTGGTGTTTTAATTCAATTTGCTGGTTAAAAAAGGCAGCATTCAAACATCCACATTCATTTAATTTATAAAGAATTGCTACAGCCTTCCAATATATATATATAATAATAATTATACGGGAATATAAATAAGGTTTCCTGATTCACGCTACTACTTTAACCGCTGTTTCGCGGTTTTTTCACTACGTTATAAGAGCTGAAAACTTTCGATTCCCTCTTGATATAGCAATCATCTCGGCCATTTAAAAATTCAGGAGGATGTGGCCAGTCAAGACAAACAACTTATTTCTACAAAGATACTTACGCGGGTAACTAGAGGTATATGTTAGCCGATTGAATAATTAAATTTTTATAACATACTGATCAAAAGTGAAAGCCTCAGTAGTGTTATAGTCAGTACGTCTATGAGTTGGTGTGTCAGATAATCCTGTAAAAGAGCAACATCAAGTAAGCGATTTAGAGACTTTAAGTGTGAATGCTAACAAAGTAGAAGATAACCCGGCGCTAACTGGCTCAATAGTTCCTACCTTTATTAAATATTTAATGCCCTCGCTGCTTGGGCTTATTGCCATGACATCGGCATCGTTGGTTGATGGGATATTCATTGGTAATTACTTAGGTACTACCGCATTAGCAGCTGTTAATTTAATCATCCCTATTACTACGCTGATGTTTGGAGTTGGCATAATGCTATCGATAGGTGGCTCAGTGCGTAGTGGTAAATACTTGGGTGAAAAGAACGTTACGGCTGCATCAGCAATTTTTAGTAAGACTTTATTGTTCGTTTTGTTGTATGCCTGCGTGGCAATAGCGCTGGCATTGATATTTGAAATTCAATTATTTTTTGCGCTTGGTGCTACGCCAGAGTTGTTTCCGACAATGAGTGAATATTATCGAATTATTATGCCGTTTTTACTGCCGCAATTAATTACGGTTGTGTTGTATTTTTTTGTGCGGATGGATGGCGCGCCTAATCTCGCCGCCGCTGCGTTAATGGTTGGCGCGGTTATTAACATGGTGTTGGATTATTTGTTTATTGCTGTTTACGGTTGGGGCCTAGAAGGTGCAGCTTATGCAACTGGCTTGTCGCAGTTATTTTCTATGTCTGTGTTGATGTTTTACTTCACTACGACTAGTCGGGTGCTCAGTTTCCGAATGCGGCAAAGCAATTGGGGAGAAGTTTTTCAGGCAGCATATAATGGTGTTTCAGAATTCATCAATGAAATATCTGGTGGTATTATTGCTCTTATTTTTAATTGGATGTTAATTCAGCGAGCTGGAGTAGATGGTGTTGCCGCAATTACCGTCGTTAATTATTTGTTGATGCTAGGATTTATGGCGTTTTTTGCTATATCTGACTCTATTCAGGTGATGGTGTCGCAGAATTTTGGTGCGGGTAATAGCCAGCGAATACGTCAATTCATGATCACCGCGACTGTCGCTGTGGTGTTGATGAGCATAGTTTTCATTAGTGCATTATTACTGGCGGGTGAGGCATTGATTCTGATATTTGTTGATGACTATAATAGCGGCGTAACTATTGGCTTAGCCAACAGTTTTATTACTTATGTTTGGCCATTATTCCTATTCGCTGGGATTAATATGTTGGTGTCAGGGTATTTAACGGCTATTCATTTACCTTTGCAATCTGGCCTTATCGCCTTGTGTCGCAGTCTAGTCTTTCCGGCGAGCTTGCTTATTTTATTTTATTTTCTGTTGACTGATTATCTGTTTGTCGTTGCGTTACCGATTGCCGAGGCTCTAAGCTTTATATTGGCTGTTGCTATGTTTCTGCGCTATACCCCTACAAAAGTTATTATAGGTAGTCCGGTTAAAGCGAGTTAAGAGTAGCAATATTGGTAAGGTATTATTCATCGACTGCTACAAAAGCTTGCTGCCCCGAAACAGTACTTTGAGCCTTAATTTTAACACTTCAGCAAGTAGTAGCTAGTCTGTTGATAGGGGGATTCTACCAGCTATACCTAAAGCGCCTTTTTCTAAAGGCAGTGGTGTTGATAGCCCAGCAATATAAAATTGATACACTGCTTCCTTCGCAGCAGCAAGCATCGGGCCGGCTAAAAATAGTTAGCCTTGGATGAAATAAGTGTTGATATTGCCAAGTAATAACAGCACTTATAACTGCACGAATGCATATACCAACACGGACGCATAGTCTTATTGTAAATTGACTATAAAGGAGCTTCATAGCCTATGAGCGAAGTGAAATTCTTTAAAATTCGTTAGAATTTAGTACCTGCTGTGATCCCATATTTTATGTCTTGGACACAAACGTTTTCATTCACGACCCTGCCTCTATTCATAATTTTCACGAACACCATGTCGTTATCCCTATCACTGTTTTAGAAGAACTCGATGCGCTTAAGAATGGGTGCTAATACGTCGTCGCTGACTGTCATCAGGGTATTCGTGAGCTGGATAAATGACTAAGTCAAGCTGGCGCCTTGGAGGTGGAAAACGGTGTGCCAATGCCTTCCTCAGACGGCTCAGGACATTGCAGTATGGCCTATGCTTTTATGCTGAGACATCGGAAAATCTTGCGAAAATTCCAGCACAGTTAAATGACAATAAAATTCTCAATGATGCTGGCGACTTAAAGCATCGTTATCTTGGTCGTTAAGTTGTTCTTGTTACTAAAGACATCAATGTTCGGAATTGAGTCACAGGATTGGCATGCCGTCCTGTTGCTTGGCGATATTGAGCAATTAAACACCGGCTATATTCGCTTTATAGGCTCTTTCTGGGATCAGGTGGCGCCAGCAGGGGCAGGGTCGAATATTCCTCCGAGTGTCCCGAGACAGAGCAAAGCCAGGTCACTCTGTGCACATTGACCTAGTTGAGTTGATGGAAACTCAGACATGGGGTCTCAAACTAAGAGTCGTCTTTCAAGCTATGGCAATGCATTTGCTAAGGGATCCAGATATACACTTGGTTTATTTAACGGGCGCAGCAGATTCCGGTAAAACCATTCTTGCCCTAGCGTCTGCCATTGAGCAGGCTGCCCCTTCTAAAGTATATTGCCGGATAATTGTGACGCGCAGTACCCAGAGCTTGGATGAGGGTATTGGTTTTCTCCCTGGCACCGAAATAGAGAAAATGGAGCCTTGGCTAGGGGCCATAACGGATAAACTTGAAGCGCTGCACTGGGAAGATGATAATTGCTTAAGCATTGGAGAATATGTATTGGATAAGGTGCCGCTCATGTTTTAATCCCTGGATTATATTCGGGGAAGTTCATTTCAAAGCAGCTTAATAATTATTGACGAGTCGCAGAATTTAGCGGATCACCAAATTAAAGCTATAGTGATCCGCGCAGGCAACGGGTCCAAAGTAATATGTTTGGGAAACTTAGCGAAAATTGATACTCCGTATTAAATGCCGATAGGTTCAGGGTTAACGTATTTAGCTGAGCGCTTCAAAAGCTTTGACCAGGGCGGAAACACCCTATTACAGGGTGTGCCTAGATCTGCATTGGTGCGCTTCGCGCGAGGGCATTTATAAGCTGGGTTTGGATCCCTTCCGTTTCTAACCCTACCTCTAATTATAATAGGCTCTTAGAAGTGCTTTGATCCACACTTGGGCTAGGGTGCTTTTAAGGGGTAAAGTTAATTCCCATCATTAAAAACGTTTTGCTCCATGGTCTGAGATGGCGTTTCAGAGCAAGGTTTGCCAACAACATGCGCCGGAACTCCAACGACTGTGGTGTGTGGGGGGACGTTGTTGAGAACGACACTGCCTGCGCCAATTATTGCCCCCTCACCAACCTCAATATTGCCCAAAACTATAGCGCCGGCTGCTATTAATACCCCCGATCTAATTTTTGGGTGCCTATCCCCTTGCTCATTACCTGTTCCGCCTAACGTGACCTGCTGTAAGATCGAGACATTGTCTTCAATAGCTGTTGTTTCGCCTATTACTATCCCTGTCGCGTGGTCAAACATTATTCCTTTGCCCATGACGCAGGCGGGGTGTATATCGACGCTGAAAACTTCAGAGTTCCTGCTTTGGATAAACAAGGCCAGTTCCACTCGGTTGTGATTCCATAGATAGTGAGCGAGACGATGTACCTGAATTGCATGAAACCCTTTCATATAAAGAATTACCGCCAAAAAAGAGCTTATTGCAGCATCTCGTTCAAACACCGCCTTGATGTCACAAACAGCGTCATCAATTATTTTGGGCGAGTCTGAAAATGCAGTATCAAATAACTCCCGGACGGTTATAGCTGGCATAACGTCATCAGAGAGTTTGTTGGCTAAAATAAAGCTAAGAGATGAAGCGAGGCTTTCGTGATTGAGCACACAGGCATGTACATAACTTGCAAGTAGTGGCTCTTCCTCAATTACTTTTTTTGCTTCAACTCTTAATTCTTGCCAGAGTTTTTCAGTCATTAAACAAACCCATTCCGGTAGCGAAAGACGAAGCGAGATTATAGCGCTTGACTAGTGACTTACAACCCAATAATGATAATCAGTTAGCGACCTAAAATTCTGTCAGCAAACCCTCGCTCCTTATGAGCTGGTTCTGTGTCTGTTATAGCGTTTCTCACATAAGCCAAAGGGATGGTAAACGCCCCTTTGCCATAGCCTACCATTAACGCTTTATGACAAAGAATGTTAATGAGCCTTGGAATTCCGCCACTGCCTCGAAAAACCGCGTCTATGGCATCCTGAGAGAATAGGCTTTTGCCACTATAGCCGGCTTTAGCCAAGCGATGCGCCACGTACGCATCAACTTCTTCACGGTCTAGTGCTGGGAGGGTATGAGAGAAACTTAAACCCTGACAAAGCGGACGCAGTGCGGGCTGATCAAGAATAAGATCTAATTCGGGCTGACCAAACAACACCACTTGAAAGTGCGCGTGCGTGGTTTCTATCGTCGTTAAAAGGAAAAGTGCTGCGAGTGTTTCCGTGGGCATCGCTTGGGCTTCATCTATAAATAAAACCACCTGCTTTGAGTTTTTAGATTGAGCTATGATTTCTTGCGAAATGACTTTTAGTAGCTCTCTATAGCTTGCTTTGTTCGGATGAGGTAGGCCTAGCTCTTCAGCTAGCGAGTGCATTACTCCCTCTTCGTCAAGGAAAGGGTGGGGGATATAGGCGGTTATATATTTGTCTTTGTGATTGGCTAGGGCATTAAGGACTTTTCTGCAGAGCATGGTCTTGCCCGCGCCAATTTCACCAGTGAGCTTGGAAATTTGACCGTGATCGGTGAGGGCCAATAGAAGTTGTTGAAAAGCTTGCTCATGGGCAGGCAGTTTCAAAAAGTAACGCGTGTTGGGCGTCAACGAAAAAGGGTACTGCATCATTCCGAAGTGTTGTATGTACATTTTATTTACACGACTCGGTAGAGATTGAATTTTGTTCGCTTGGGCGTTCTAGCTTATGGCTGCTTTCTTTAAAATTGACTTGGTTTTTTCGAGTTCAGATTCCAATGATGCTCTAGTTTCGGCTTCGATTGCTGGATTTGAGAGAACAAAATAGGCTGTTCGCACTACCTCTCTCCAACGGGGTATTTTTGGCAATTGCTCTAATCGAAGATAGCGATCGAAAGTACGAGTGCGTAATCTGCCATCGTCAATACTGACAGCCCATATGTTGCTTTCTTCTGCCAATTCAATTTTAGATTTTTGAGTTGTGACTTCCCATGTGTGAAGCGCGGCTCGCATAAGCGTAACCAACTGTTGACGGTACTCGCCTTCGCTGCTGACACTGGGTAATTGTTCGTCTATATAATCTATAAGGTCTTCTATTCCAGCTAGCTTGTCTAACATTGCAGGATGATAAGAAATCTCCGACGGGGTCATAACGTTGAGTCTTGTGCCAATGCGTCGAATATTTTGCTGGGCCTGTCCGAGTAGGCTGACAAGTTCTGCAGTGTCTGTAATTACGCCAGTTTGACTGAAGTCTTGTCCAGAGTCCGATCCTTCAAGGAATAACACGCCGGTGCCCTCATCATCACCAAAGAGTTTTAGCTTGGATGTAAACTCTATTGTTTTTCTGGTTGATTTGTTGATGCTGTTGTACGGATAGATGACTTCGAGATCGACGTTAAGATTACTGATATCTTGAGAGTCACGGTTTGTATTGTGTGAGTCGTGATTGTTATCGAGGCTATTTAGGTCGCCTAGCTCCCATTGTGTAATCGCACCCCGGACACCTTCATTGATTTGGTTATCAGAGAGGATAGAACCGATACTTTTCCCAAGTAGTGTTTCTTTATCGCTTCCTAATAAATCAGCAGCCCGCTGGTTCAAGCTAAATATCGTACCTGGTAATTCAAATGCAATAAATCCAGTGTTAATTGACTCCAAGACTCGCTGGAGCCTGAACCTCGAGCTGCGCAGTTCTCTATCGGCTTCAGCGTAGGTTTCAATTTGCGATTGTAAACGAACGTTGTCTTCATTGATTTTGTGTAGGAGGCTAAGTCTAAGCTGATTCTCTACCCGCGACCTGAGTTCCTCTCCATGAAATGGTTTTGCCAACAAGTCATTAGCGCCGGTCTTAAATCCTTGAGTAAGATCTTCGAGATGATTTTTCGTCGTTACTAAAATAACTGGCAGTTCTATTTGGCTGTATTGTTGTCGAATTTTTTGGCAAACCTCATAGCCATTAAGTCCCGGCATCATCAGGTCTAACAGTATAAGATCAGGTTTGTTTTCTTCAATAGTGGTCAATGCGTCTAAGCCATTAGTGGATTTAACGACATTGTATTCTTCTAGTTGCTGGCCCATGACGACTCGGTTAATCTCATCATCGTCTTCAACCAAAATTGTGGTTTCCTGCTCACTTCTAAGCTTTGGGGCATCATCTTTTCTATTCGCTTGGTCAAAGTAATCGGCACGTCTAATCATCTGCCGTTGCAAGCTAGGCTCTTTTATCGCTCGGGTTTGATCTAAGG
The DNA here is from genome assembly GCA_963854625.1 of Gammaproteobacteria bacterium. GTDB lineage: Bacteria > Pseudomonadota > Gammaproteobacteria > Pseudomonadales > Pseudohongiellaceae > UBA9145. Next base: position 32,757 of record CAWKZY010000018.1, read on the forward strand.
AAATCCGTAGATCGAATCGAAATTCAGAGCCGACGTCCAACTCGCTTGTAAGCTTCAGTTCACTGCGGTGCATTTCTACCATATTTTTAGCTAAGGGCAGGCCGAGGCCTATGCCACTGGCATTCATTTGTTGAGAGGGGAGTTTCTCGAAGGCTTTAAAGATAGTGTCGTGATCGGTTTTATGAATTCCGATGCCGGTGTCTTTCACCCTGATTGTTATATTGTAGTCAGAGGTGGCGCTGGCAGAAATCAGCACTTCGCCGGCGTAGGTAAATTTGATTGCATTTGAGGTCAGATTGACAAGAATTTGAGTGAGCCGGTCTTCGTCTCCAGACACCATTGGAAGGTCAGGATCTATGTCGGTTCTCAGAGTTATATTCTTATTACCGATTAATGGCTGGCAAACAGCCATTACCAATGTCACTTCACTGTGTATATCAACTGCCCTAAACTTGACATAGGTGGCATCTTCCTTCGAGCTTGAGAAATCTAACAAATCGTTGACCAGCTTTGTGAGGCGGTCACCGCTGGCTCTAATTAGTTCGAGATTTTGAGTAATTAAATAGCTGTTTTTGTCTCTTTTTTCGAATTCAGTCAGCGCGGCCTGTGCCAGACCATTTATTCCGAATAGTGGTGTGCGCAATTCGTGTGACACATTGGCCAGCAGATCATCTTTTATTTCTTCAGAGCGCACTAAATTGATTATGGCTTGCCGTTGGGCGTCTTCTTTCTGCTGCTTTATTTGATTATACCGATATGACAAGCTGAGAGAGAGCAATAAAGCCTGAGCGATTAAACCAAAGCTATAGGCATTGGTAGTGAGAGTGTTGTTCGGAAAGCTAGGTATAAATTGAAGGAACATAAGGTTGATGACCCCCGTAAGAAAAACGCCAATTGCTGCCATATTGATAACAGCGGTTGCATTGCCTCTTCTAATGGCGTCCAGGTTTGTGTAGAAAGCCGTTGGAATTGCAACTATCAACAAGAACATAAACAAATACTGAAATACTTTTTCATTGGGTAGGAAGGTTAGAAAAGCTGTCAATACAAAGCCGCCAAGAAGGCCAATGACTGAGCGATCTAATTTTATATTGTTTTCCCATGTTCTTAGCAGTGATCGCTGAAATAGCAATGTCGTTATAACTAGTGCAGGGTAGATGTTCCGTTCTGCCATTTGGACAAGCCAACCACTGCCATACCCATCGCCAAATAAGTAGCGAAGGTGCTTGGAATCTAAAAATATAAAGGCAGCTTGTGTGGAAATGGCAAGAACATAGTATAGGTAACTGTTTTCTCTTATGGATACGAACAAAAATAAATTGTAAAAAATCATGGCCAACATGACCCCATACTGAAGTCCCAAAAAGAGATCTGACATGATGCTTTCGTTGCTGTACTCGTCAATGCTCTATAGGTTAATTGGCAGGCGCAGTGGTCTTGCACTGGTAACACGTAAATAGAAATTGCTGCCGTAGCTCTGATCTAAGATCAGCGCGAATCCTCTGCTCAAGGTTTTGACTTCTCTTGAGCTGCCTAGTGTGCCCAAAACGTAATTCGATACGGGCTGGCCGTTTTCATCGACCACGAAAAGTTCAATTCCACCGCGAAAGACACCTTTTACTATTTTTGGCGGTCCAAACTCTAAGATTTTAGTTGCGCCCGGCTCAGCTTCACTCCAATCAAGCTTAAAGCGAATCCAATAGGCAGAGCTGGTGATTCCAAAATGCAGAATGTCACGGTTGTAAGGGAGAAAGTTGACTGAAAACCCAGGTGATAAAACATCTTCTATCGATAAGGACTCTGACGCGTCCTCGTAATACTCTATGTTTTCTGCTACCGCTTGAGGCCCGGGTTCGCTGCTTATTTTAATAGTTTGAGCTATGTTTGGGGAAGATAAAAGCACCAGGAATACGGCGGCGAACGCCGAACTAAGGAGCTTCGCGCATTTAAGCAGTTTGCTGTGCGGTAAATTTAGTACTTGTCGATTCATTTGGCGAGTTAGTCTCTACTCTAATAGTTTGCTATCAATGCTTGAACCGAATACCTGCGGCTGCATGAGTCTACAACAATCGTAGACTTAAGCAATTCGAGCGATACGGCCACGAGCCGCCATTTGAGACAAATTACAAAACTGAGTTCAGTACTATAAATTCTGAGGATTCTCTGTAGAATCTTATTTCATCTACTTTGAGTGATGTTTAAATTTAGAGATGGTAAAAACTATTCCTTTTCTTACTAGGCTTTCTTTTTTCTTTGCTTTGTTGCTTAGCCCTCCTTTATCCGCTCAAGAGCCAGGTCAGTATCGGTTCTGGCAAGAAATCGCAGTCGCAGATCAAACCTTTGCTGCTAGATCATCGGAAATAGGCAGAACTCGGGCGTTTCTTGAAATATTAGGGGAAGATTCTGTAGTTTTTAGAGAAGGCCCAGTTGATGCCTCAGCACTCTATAGCTCAGATGCTTTTAAGGAATCGGCGTCAGAGATAAACTGGAAGGCGCACTATATTGATGTATCAAGAGCGGGAGATCTAGGCCTGTCCGCGGGACCACTAACAATAATCGACCAATCGGGTGATTCAGATCAAAATCTCTTTGGCCACTTAATCTCAATTTGGAAAAAGAGTAACAGTCGCTGGGAATTGATGTCGGACATTGTTGTTCAAATCCCGGGCTTCTTGAGTCTTGAGGTTGAGCCTAATATCGAAGCCACCATCCCGGTATTTGCGGAAACTGCTCATCCTGTTCTCGCCCTAGATCAGAACAATACGCTCCAAAGCTTAATTGATGCGGATAATTTGTTTGGTCGATCTATCAATTTTAGAGGGGGGCAGAGGGCTTTGCTAAGGTTTGGACTTGAAAATTCCCGGGTCTATTTGCCAGGTATGGCGCCTGCGGTTGGCGCCGAATCGGCGAGTTCTGTCTATGGCGCATTTTTGGACAACCAGCTATCTACCACCAACCCTATCAGTCTCACCTACCTAGGGGGCTTTTTGTCAGAATCGAAAGAAATGGGTTACACCTACGGCATTATGGAAGCTGACACCGACGACGATGAGAAAGGTTTTATTACTGATTACTTGCGGCTTTGGCGTTTTACAAGTTTTAACGAATGGCGAATAGCGGTGGAGGTTCTAAGCCCTCACTAGTATGAGTTCTTAATAGACAGGGCCTATAGAAATAGGGCTTAACAAAAAACTGGGGCTGTCAAGCAGAGCCGGCGCCCTCAATTCTAGACCCTCAATCCGTGCAACCTCGATAAACCAAGACTCCAATTAACACCCCCAGAAATATTTATCTACCTGGTCTTAAATGCGTCTCAAAAGGTGCTCAGCAGATCAGCAGCGCTGTGCTTTATACACTTTAAAGCTGGATAGCTGGAATCATGTTTTTGGGAACCATTTTGCGCGAAAGCCGCTTCAGATTGCTAATAAAGACGATGAGTATTGTAAGCATTGCGGTAATCCACAGTGAGGAAAAAACCGGATCCACTCTAAATACTCCAATCTGGTAGATTACTGTAGCGGTGATATAAGCCAGCCCTGTGCACCAGCTAAAGACCAGTAAGGTCCATTTCCATCCTGCTTCTTTATTCACCGCGCCCAATACCGCCACACATGGGGCGTAGAGAAGAACAAAGACCAGATAGCAAAACGCAGAAAAGGGGCTGTTAAATAAAGTCGCCATATTGGTTAAAGTTGTGTCTTTAACACCTTGCTCTTGGGTCACTGCCTCTAAATCGGAAACATCACCAATTGATATGCCCAGTGGGTCCGTCAATGCGCCGCCTAGCGCTACTAATTCGGACCCTATGCTGGCGACGGCCTCGGTCACCGCGGCAACTAAATCTGGCGCACTGCCATCGCTGTTGTCTGATGGGTCGCTGTAAAGCGCGTCAAGTGTGCCCACAATGGCTTCTTTGGCAAACATGCCGGTAAATAATCCAACCGTTGCGGGCCAGTTATCCTCAGATATGCCCATTGGTGCAAATGCGGGTGTTATAGATTTGCCTATGACGCTAAGCACTGAATTTTCAGAGTCTTCATTACCAAAGGTGAAATCGGTGCTAACTGAGTTCAAAAAACTCAACACAATGACAACGGTTACTATAGTTTTACCTGCCCTAACAACGAAGCCTCGCAGGCGGAACCAAGTGGTAGTCAATATATTGCGTATGACAGGTATGTGGTATGCAGGCATTTCCTGAAAAGAAGGGGTTATTTCGCCCTTGAAAAGTTGTTTACGAAAAATCCAGCCTGTGAATACCGCTAAGGCAATTCCTAAAAGGTACAGGCCAAAGACAATATTTTGGCCGTTTTGTTGGAAAAAAGCAGCCGCGAATAACGCGTACACCGTAAGACGAGCGCCGCAGCTCATAAACGGTGCCATAGAGATAGTCATGAGTCTGTCGCTTTCCCGACCAAGTGTTCTTGCGGCCATGACGGATGGGACGTTGCAACCGAATCCCACAATCAAGGGTACAAACGCGTTGCCAGGCAAACCGATGCCTGACATCAATCTATCGATTACAAAAGCGGCTCGTGACATGTAGCCTGAGTCTTCTAGGAGGGAAAGGCACAAATAAAGGAAGCCAATGACCGGAATAAAAGTTGCTACTAGGGTAATGCCACCACCAAGCCCTTGTGCAACAAGAGTGATTATCAATGGGGGAGCCGATACCATAGTCAGTAACCATGTGCTGCCGTCAACCAATACTGCCGCGAACAGTATGTCAAAGAAGTCGATAAATACGGCACCTAAATTCACTGCAAAGGTGAACATAAGGTAGATCATTAAAAGGAAGAATGGGACTCCCAGCCATCTATTTAAAACCACGTTGTCAACTCGCTCGGACAGACTGTCGTGGGTTGGAGATACTTCAACTACCCCATTTGTTAGCTGACGTGAACGATGATAGCGCTGCAGAATGGGGTCTTCCGTGGCCGAGGTTTGGTCGGCCTGTGTTTTGGGGGGTTGCTTGGGCGCGGTGGATTGAGCCGCTGACAGTGCGGCCTTAAGCTCCTTTAGCCCTGTCTGTTTGGATGCAATCATTGAAATGACTGGAACACCGAGCTGCTGTTCTAGTTTTTCTGGGTGGATGCTAAGCCCTTGCTGCTTTGCCACATCTAGCATATTGAGCACGGTGATGTAGGGAATCCGTTGTTCTGCTAGCTGCTGGGTTAACACCAAGCTTCTCTCTAGATTGGTGGCATCGATCAGATTGATCACAAGGTCAGCTTCACCTTCCTCAACGAAATCCTTAGCGATCTTCTCATCTAGGCCTTGGTAAATCTGTTCAAGCGAGTAGACCCCGGGTAAGTCAACCAGTTCAAACTCCTCATCTTCATGTTTGAAGTGGCCGGTTTTTTTCTCAACTGTCACCCCCGGCCAATTACCAACCTTTTGTCTTGCGCCGGTTAGCAGGTTGAATACAGTGGTTTTTCCACAATTTGGGTTACCGAGAAGGGCAATTCGTTTCATTTTATTGGGTGTCTACTTGAATAATAGCGGCTTCGGCTCTGCGGATGCTGATAAAACTACCGCCCACCTTCACCTGCATGGGGTCGCCGAGTGGGGCAAGTCTTAAGATTGTAACAGCAGCGCCGGGGATAACTCCTAGGGCGTAGAGCCTAGATTGAAGTTCTACGTTGTCATTGCTCACCTTTAAGACAAGACAGTGGCCGCCTTTACCTACTAAATCTAATGAGGTAATTGTCATAAGATGTTGAATAATATAATCAATTTAAATTCCGTTACCATTTACTTAAAAGCATTAATGTAGGTGTTAAATTAACAGATACAAATGGTGTTGACAATCATTCTCATTTGCATTTAAATACTCGTATCGGAGAAAAACATGTACGTATGCATTTGTAGACAAGTTACTGACAACCAAATTAGAGATCTTTGCAGGGAAGGCGCTAATAACCTTACCGACATTAGAGCAAAGCTTGGCGTGGCTAGCGAGTGCGGTAAGTGTGGCAAACTGGCGAGCGCTATTGTCAAAGAATTCAGCAAGACTGCGGGCTTTGTAAGAGCAGCCTAACACAGCCTGCCATCTTTCTAAGCGGCCGTTCCTGTATAGGCTACCTACCTACCTACCTACCTACCTACCTACCTACCTTTCTATCTATCTGACTGCCTACGCTTTCTTGATCTGTCCCTTGGCGGCCTGTTTAGAGCTATGACTTCATTTAGTTTTCCAAGTTATCGTCCGGTTAACACTGAATATGTTTATGATGATTAAAATATAAGGGGTCCGCAAACGTAAATATAAATACGAATGCGATTGCTTATCATTAATATTCTATATAATTATCAATGGTTTAGCGTTCAAAAGGCTTGACTTTTTCGGTGAAAAATCTGAAGCTGCACGCAATCATCTTAATGGAATATATAAAATGAAATCTGACGCGACCGTAATCAAACATCTCAATAAAGCACTCGGAAATGAACTTGTTGCTATAAATCAATACTTTCTTCATTCGAGAATGTATGACGACTGGGGTTTGGCGAAATTGGCCGCCAAGGAGTATGAAGAATCAATCGACGAGATGAAGCACGCTGATCAACTAACCAAGCGAATCCTGTCTTTAGAGGGTCTTCCAAATTTGCAGAATCTTGGCAAATTGTTGATAGGTGAGAATACTAAAGAAATGCTTCAGTGCGACTTAAACTTGGAGATGATTGCTTGTCCTGATCTTAAAGAGGGGATAGCTTACTGTGAATCAATAGGCGATTTTGTCAGCCGTAACTTACTTAGCGACATTTTAGATAGTGAGGAAGAGCATGTTGATTGGCTTGAGACTCAACTCTCATTAATAGAACTTATTGGCTTAGAAAATTATTTACAAACAATGGTTTAAGTTGGTTTTTTAATGTAAAAAGTCGCTTAATTATGAGGGGCGAATGAGGAGCTATCTCGTGTTTCGCTCCTCATCATATGCTTAAAATTGTCGATACTCTACGATAGGGCAAATAATTTACTGCTCGTGTAAAAACAGAGTTCTCAATTAGTGGGGGTGGCGTCACCCTTAGCATAGGTAAAATAATCGTATGTATGCTTGTATCGATTTAGGGTCGAACAGTTTTCACTTGCTTGTTGGTGAATGGAAAGAAGGCAAGATCCACATACTCGAACGGTGCAGTGATAAAGTCCAACTTGGCGAGGATGTCAGGGCAACTGGGATTATTTCCTCGGAGGCCTTCGACCGAGGACTGGCTAGCTTAAAGCATTTCAAGAAACTTATGGACCAATATCCATTAGAGCGATACTGGGCTTTAGGTACTAACTCATTGCGAGTCACCAGCAATGCGCAAGATTTTATAGACGCGGCGGCATCCATAGGACTAGAGGTGTCTGTTATCTCTGGTGTTCAAGAAGCTGTATTGATTTACGCTGGGGTCATTACCGAGTTACCTGATTTTTTGGGCAACCGTCTAGTGGTCGATATTGGCGGCGGGAGTACTGAGGTTATCGTTGGCTGCGGTCCGCAGCGCTTGCTAACGGAAAGTATGGCTATAGGTTGCGTGGCTTGGCGGGACCGCTTTTTCTCTGATGACTATTCAGATGCTGCAGATCTGAGTCGACAAATGGCTCTGGGTTTGGGTGCCGCACGAGAAGTGTTTGACACCATAGCAACCGCACTTTCAAGGGTGGGCTGGGATGAGGTCTATGCTTCTTCTGGTACAGTCAAAATGTTAGCTAATATTTGTGCTGGTGCTGGGCTTCGCTCCAAGCATATAGACTATGCTGGCCTGCAGCTTTTGAAGCCCAAGTTTATTGATTGCATCGCTAATGGTTCGGATTTGCCAGGTTTGAGAGAGCGCAGACGTGATTTGCTTCTCCCAGGCTGGTGCATAATGATGGGTTTGATGGAAAGCCATAACATCCGCTCGATAAAGTTCAGTCCAACGGCCCTTCGTGAGGGTATGTTGGATTTCATGGTGAAGAATCAAAAAACTCTACAGAGCATGGAAGAAAGCAACCTGCCCGATGTTTCAATGGCCAAGCTGTAGCAGGATTTATGACAGCTGTTTCAGCAGAAGTGTTTGGACTCCCTCGGCCTGATCATCCAAATTAAATCGTTCGACATACTCGCCATTAGCCTGCATTTCCCAACTTTGGGCCTCGTCTTCTAAATACATTTCCATTTCTGCGACGATGCGGCTAGCCCATTTCTTCTTAAGAATAGGAAAACAAACTTCTATTCTATGGGATAGATTTCGTTCCATCCAGTCTGCGCTAGAACAGTAAACTTGATTTGGATTGTTTAAGAAGTAATAAACCCTTGAATGCTCTAAGAAGCGTCCTACTATTGATACTACTCGAATATTCTCGCTGACAACCGGCATGCCTGGTTTGAGGCAGCAAATCCCTCTCACAATGAGATCTACTTTAACTCCAGCCATTGATGCCCCATACAGTGCTTTGATGACATCAGGATCGGTAAGTGAGTTAAGTTTAGCGATTACTCGTGCTGGTTGTCCTGCAATCGCGGCTTCTTTTTCCGTCTCTATCATACGAATCAGTGACTTTCGCAGGTTAAAAGGCGCATGGATGAGTAGCTTGGGATGAATTTTCTTGCCCATCCCGGTTATTTGTTGGAATACTTTGTGAACATCCGCGCAAATCGTTTTGTCAGCGGTTAGAAGGCCGTAGTCTGTGTAAAGGAGAGAGTTTTTACGGTGATAGTTGCCTGTTCCAAGATGGGCATAACGTTTTAGCTTATCACCGACTCGCCGAACTATTAACAGCATCTTAGCGTGAGTTTTATAGCCCATAACACCATAGACAACTACAGCACCGGCTTCTTGTAAGATGCTGGCAAAGTGCATATTTTCTTTTTCATCAAAGCGTGCTCTTAACTCAATCACCACGGTGACTTCTTTACCGTTACGGGCAGCTTCTGCAAGAGCCTCAACTAATTCAGAGGACTCGTTTGTTCTATATAAAGTCTGCTTTATAGAGAGCACAGTAGGGTCTTTTGCCGCCTGTCTTAGCCAATCTATTATAGGAAGAAATGACTGAAAAGGGTGGTGCAGTAGTTGGTCCTCTTTGTCTACCGCGTAAAAAATATCGTTTCCCACTTCAAGGGCTGGGGGTAGTCCTGGTGAGAAAATAGGAAATTTTAAGTCTGGTCGGTTTATCATTCCATTGAGCGCCATAAGTCTCTGGAGGTTAACCGGCCCATCAAGGCGAAACAGTGCATCTTCTTTGAGGTTGAAGCGCTGTAGGAGAAAATTTGTAAGGTTCTCTGGACATTCTTTGCCCACTTCCAGTTTAGTCGCTGCACCAAAGCGGCGACTGTGCAATTCTCCTTGCAGGGCTGACGCTACATCTTCGACCTCAACATTAGACATTTCCAGATCTGAGTTTCGAGTTACTCTAAATTGGTGGCATTCCGTTACTGTCATACCTGGGAAAAATTGGTCAACATGAGCATGAATCACTGAGGATAAAAATATGAAATTATCTCCGTTAGGCATGATTCCTTTGGGAACCTTGATAAGCCGCGGCAATGACCTCGGGGCGGGCACAACGGCTAAGCCGCTTTCTCTTCCAAAAGCATCTTTCCCGTTGAGCGAAAGGATGAAATTTAGGCTTTTATTAACCAGACGGGGAAATGGGTGAGCGGGGTCAAGCCCTAAGGGGCTTACTACTGGGACCACTTGATCGTGAAAGTAGTTCTCGGTCCAGTTGATCAGTTCCTCACTCCACTCGTGGCGATAAAGAAAGTGAATATTCTCTTTAGCGAGTGATGGCAAAAGGTCATCATTTAAGATCCGGTATTGCTCGTCCAGTGCCTCTCGAACCTGATCGTGAATTATGTCTAAAACTTGCTCAGGGTATTTTCCGTCCGGCCCTGGGCGTTGACGGCCGAAATCAAGTTGCTTCCTTAGGCCTGACATTCGGATTTCAAAAAACTCATCGAGGTTTGAGCTAAAAATCAGCAAAAACATTAGTCGCTCGAGCAGGGGGTGATCAGGGTCTTTAGCCTGGCTGAGTACTCGCAGGTTAAATTTGATGTAAGACAGCTCTCGGTTCTCAAAATATTGGGTGTCGTTGAGGTCGATTGCTTGCTCAGGCTGTAGATTCGAAGTGGGGTGAGATTCAAGCGAATCTTTAGATTCAGTATCAAACTCCGATATATTCTTTGCCATGATAGAGGGCTCGTGAAGTTTTGAGGTAATGGTGTTTTTGGGCAATGAATTATTCAACTAGATCGCTGTAAGACGCCAAATTCATGAATAACGAGCCGCTTTTCCCAGTCATAAAACATTTCGAAAAGATTGGAAAAACATCAATGATCATAACATTTTAGGTCGTTTCTTTAAACTGTAACTTTATTGTAATATAAAGGCTCTTTAGCTCTGTATTAAGGGTAAAAACTAATTGAGGGTAGTGCTCCAATATTGTGATGTTATATCGATTCAGCTTTTGTAGTTTTCTTTTAGCGATTAGCTCATCACTTTTTGCTCAGTTGCGGCCACTGGAATTGAGTTTAGGGGCAGAATACGAGCGCTTAAACGGTGTTTCTGGGACGCTCTCAAGCACGGGCTCAGACACCTTAGCGAATTTAATGACGTTATGGGCAGAGGACTTTAATAGAGAATATCCAAATGTCATTATCCAAATTCAAGCAGCTGGATCATCAACTGCTCCTCCGGCGTTAGTGGAGCAAACCGCGAGTCTTGGGCCCATGAGTCGTAAGATGAAAGATGTTGAGTTGCAGGCCTTTGAATCCCGCTACGGTTATCAGCCAACCGCAATTCCTGTTGCCGTTGACGCTCTGGCTGTTTATGTGCACAAGGACAACCCGCTGGCTGGGCTAACTATTGCAGAATTAGATGGGATTTTTTCATCTACGCGCCGCTGCGGTCAAAGTAAACCTTTAGAAACTTGGGCTGCTCTAGGTCTGACGAGGCCTTGGGCGCAAAAGAAGATACAGATGTTTGGACGTAACTCTGTTTCAGGAACTTACGGTTTTTTTAAGCAAATAGCATTGTGCAAGGGTGATTTTAGAAATACGGTAAGTGAACAGCCCGGATCAGGGTCAGTAGTTCAGGCCATCAGTGGTTCATTAAATGGTGTAGGCTACTCTGGAATTGGTTATCGAACATCCAGTGTTCGGGCGGTTCCGATCGCGTTGAATCAAAATTCCCCTTATGTGGAGGCCAATGCAGTGAACTCGATGTCTGGTGATTATCCTCTTGCCAGATTTCTTTGGATTTATATCAATAAAAGACCAAATCAAGAGTTGCCTCCGCTGGAGAGAGAATTCATTCGGTTCGTTCTGTCGCGGGCAGGTCAAGAAAGCGTCCTAAAAGATGGCTATATCCCATTGCCGTCAATGGTGATAGACAGCACGCTTGATTCGTTGGATATGCGGTGAAAGAGACTAAAAGCGAAACAAAGACAAGATCTCTATACGTCGCCGGTGAGTCTGGCACTGAGTCTAATGTGGGGCACACTTTGCGGGTGAAGCGTAAAGTGAGGCATTTTTATGATCGTGTGGCCCGATATGGCATCGCCATAGGAGGGGTAGGGATCATTGCGACAATGTTGGTGATTTTTGTTTTCTTGATTGCGGAGGTCCAGCCCTTGTTTTCAGCCGCCTCAATAGTCTCCGCCGGTGATTTTCAAATGTCAGATTCCCCTAGAGAGCCCGGGCTTCATCTGGCAATAGACGAACAAGCCAGATCATTGCTCCGGATAAGTGCTCAGGGTAGAGCGATCTTTCTCGACCTAGATTCGGGGGTTGTTATTAGTGAGATCCCTCTAGCAATTCCTGAAGGTTACTTTATAAATCAGTTTGCCTTGGATTCCGAAGAATCTGGGATGTTTGCTTATGCCCTTAGTAACGGCAACGTTCATATCGCTCAATATCTCTGGGAAACAGAATTCTCGAGCCAAGGGGGTTTGCCTGTGATTACCCCTCGAATTGTTTATCCCTATGGGCAAGAGGCGTTGCTAAATCTGGGTACTAATGTAATTGATGCAATTGCAATTCATACGGATCAGGAGGACCTACTTCTCGCGGCTATAGATGATTTAGGCAATTTGAAACTCTTTCACTCAGTTGTAGGGCGAAACATTTTTAATGCTTTCAACGTTAACTATTTACCCCCTCCAGCGATCTCTAAAGCGATTGAGGTCAAACTAGATCCGCTCGACCGGTTATTCATCGGCGGAGACAAAAGACTACTTTATGGGATTTCAGACTCTGGGCGAGCAAAGATTTTTGACCTGAAAAAAATAGTGGACTCCGAAACAGTTGAGATTTTCTCTGAAACGCAATTGGTCAAAACCGGCGAACAAATGGAGTCTATTAAATTTCTCTCAGGAGGTCTTTCTCTCCTTGTTGCGGATAGCGCTGGATTTGTTTCGCAATGGTTTGTTGTGCGCGATGACGAAATTACTAAGTTAACCTCAGTTAAGCGCTTTGCTGGTGATGGGACTCCTATAATTGCGACGGCAGTGGAGCAGAGACGAAAAAACTTTGTTGCCCTGAGTGAGTCAGGGCTGTTGTCGCTGCATAACGTCACCTCCAAAAAACGGGCTATAACTGATGCCTCTGTTAACGAAAAACTACTCGCCATAGCGATAGCCCCCCGAGGAAATAAAATAGTTGCAGAATTACAAGGCGGCGGCTTTCGCAGTTGGTCTTTGGATAATCCCCACCCTGAAGTTTCTTTTACCTCTTTATGGCGTCAAGTTTGGTATGAGAGTTACCCAGAGCCAGACTATGTTTGGCAATCCTCAGCCGCAAGTAACGATTTTGAGCCAAAATATTCACTGGTACCTCTTTCTTTTGGAACATTAAAAGCTGCGTTTTATGCGATGTTAATTGCATCACCTTTGGCTATATGCGGTGCGATTTATACCGGCTATTTTATGGCGCCTGTTCTTAGGCGTAAAGTTAAGCCGTTGATTGAGTTAATGGAAGCACTTCCAACAGTGGTTCTAGGTTTTTTGGCAGGGCTATGGCTTGCGCCTTTTGTTGAAAGCAATTTGCCGGGAGTGATAAGCCTGTTTCTATTTTTGCCGGTAGGGGTTTTGTTGTTTAGTTTTTTATGGTCTCAAGTACCGAAATCACTACGTTATTTGGTACCTGAGGGATGGGAGGCAATACTATTAATTCCCTTCATTCTTTTATTTGCCTGGTGTTGCTTTAAGTTTTCCCACCCGCTGGAAACAATCTTTTTTGCTGGAGATATGCAGCAATGGTTAAGTTCTGAACTAGGAATTTCCTATGGCCAGCGCAATGCGATGGTGGTCGGTTTTGCTATGGGATTCGCTGTAATTCCAACAGTATACTCCATTGCCGAGGATGCTATTTTTACTGTGCCACGTCATCTCAGTGACGGTTCTTTGGCGCTTGGTGCCACCTCATGGCAGTCTCTTTATTTTGTGGTTTTGCCTATTGCGAGCCCTGGGATTTTCAGCGCTTTAATTATCGGACTGGGGCGTGCTGTGGGGGAGACAATGATCATACTTATGGCGACAGGCAACACGCCGGTAATGGATGTCAATGTTTTTGAAGGGATGCGCACATTAGCTGCCAGCATAGCCATCGAGGTTCCTGAGTCTGAAGTCTCGAGCACCCACTATAGGATCCTATTTTTGGCAGCGACGGTCTTATTTTTATTTACCTTTGTGGTCAACACGATTGCTGAAGTTGTGCGTCAGCAACTTAGGCAAAAATACAGCAGCATATGATGATGCGATACACAAAATGGACTTCAAGTGGTCGACCATGGATTTGGCTGAATGCTGCGGCTATTGCTATTAGCATATTAATGGTGGTCGGTTTGGTGTCGTTATTGGCGGTCCGGGGATTGAGTTATTTTTGGCCAAGCGACGTCATGCAGGCCCGTTATTCAAGCTCGGATTCCGATGGAAGTGAACTGTCTATGCAGGTGGTCGGTGAGGTCGTGGATATTGAATCAGTACCTTCCTCTCAAGTCATTGCAGCGGGTATTGATGTTCCGGCAAACCAAGAATTAATCCAGCGAATCCTTCTTAAGCAAGGCAATAGAGAGTTTTTCAATGAGGATTTTATTTGGCTGTTGGACAATTCTATTGAAGACATTCAGTACCCGCCTGAGCTGGTTGCCTTAGAGAGACAGGAATGGGGGGATTTTTATGGGAAGCTACATCAGCTTAAAGAAAACGGAATAGTAGTCGGTTCTGCTGACAATTCCGAAGCCGTTAGATGGAGTGAATTTTTAGCTCGGCTTGAAAGAGTGTATTCAATTAGAGTTCAAATAGCTGAGATAGAAAAAGCAGAAATACAGGGTATCAATTACCGCACTAATCAGCTTAGGGTAGATGTACGTGAGTTAGAGATTTCTGGCGATATGACTGAGAAAAGAAGGCAGCAGCTAGCGATTCAGCGGCAGTTTTTGCAGTCGGAATATGAAATTCAGCGCCAGAAGCTAGTACGCCTGAACGATCAAATAATGCGCGATGATGCAGAATTTATTATTGCTGGCGGCGAGATTGTAGCTATTAAATTTGCTGCTATTGTTCGAGCTTACCGCCCAAATCAACTGAGTACAGTCGGAAAGTTCAAGGTGTTCCTTTCGAAACTTGGCGAATTCTTGAGCGCTGAACCACGAGAGGCTAATACTGAAGGTGGGGTGTTTCCAGCGATTTTTGGCACGGTAATGATGGTGTTGTTGATGTCGGTATTCGTAACACCGTTTGGCGTTGTTGCGGCGGTCTATTTAAGAGAATATGCAAAGCAGGGTATAACGACCAAAATAATTAGAATTTCGGTTAACAACTTGGCAGGCGTTCCTTCAATCGTTTACGGTGTTTTTGGACTTGGCTTCTTTATTTATATTATCGGTGGCGAAATTGATCAGCTGTTTTATTCTGAAGCCTTGCCGGCACCAACTTTTGGAACTCCAGGTTTGCTGTGGGCCTCATTGACGCTGGCCTTGCTTACTTTACCTGTGGTTATTGTGGCGACTGAAGAAGGGCTGGCTCGAATTCCCCGCAGTGTTAGAGAGGCTAGCTTGGCTTTGGGGGCAACAAAGTTCGAGACTCTTTGGCGAGTAGTGCTGCCTATGGCCAGTCCTGCGATGATGACCGGTTTGATTTTGGCTGTCGCTAGAGCTGCAGGTGAAGTTGCACCACTAATGTTGGTTGGGGTGGTGAAACTTGCGCCGTCACTTCCTGTGGATGGCAATTATCCTTATTTACATTTGGATCAAAAATTTATGCATCTAGGTTTTCACATCTATGATGTGGGATTCCAAAGTTCAAATATAGAAGCAGCTAAGCCTCTGGTCTATGCGACGGCCTTTTTGTTGGTGGCCGTTATTGCTGCGCTAAATTTAAGCGCGGTTTCGCTGCGGAATCACCTCCGTGAAAAATATAAATCACTTGAAGCGTAATGCGTGTAATGGACGATTGTTGTTAACCTTATGAACAAACTAAAAACCGGCAGTGATGTTGTGGCAGCAGAACCAGATTCTAATATTTTGCGTGAGCAACTTGAAGGGCATGCCCCTAGCCCTGAAAAAGCACTGCCACGGTGCTTGGAAGTTGAAAACCTTTCGCTTTCTTATACGCGCGGCAACAAGGCTCTAAATTCAATTAATTTGTATATTGCAAAACAAAGAGTAACGGCATTTATTGGCCCCAGTGGTTGCGGAAAATCCAGTTTACTTCGTTGCTTCAATCGGCTGAACGATTTGATTGATGACTGCGTTATCGAAGGTACCATTCGCCTCGAAGGAGAGGATATTTATCAAAAGTCAGTCGAGGTGGCGGAGCTTAGGCGCCGAGTTGGAATGGTCTTTCAGAAGCCAAACCCATTTCCTAAGACTGTGTATGAAAACGTGGCCTATGGTCTGCGCATCCAAGGTCTGAGATCGAAACGAAAGTTAGACGAAATTGTCGAGGAGTCGTTAGTGGCTGCAGCGCTTTGGGATGAGGTTAAAGACCGTCTTCATGACAATGCCCTGAGTTTGTCCGGTGGTCAGCAACAACGTCTTGTTATTGCTAGAACTATCGCAGTGCAGCCGGAAGTATTACTACTTGATGAACCTGCCTCTTCATTGGATCCGATTTCAACTTTAAAAATTGAAGAGCTCATCAGTGAGCTAAAAGAAAGTTATACCATCGTCATTGTGACCCACAATATGCAGCAAGCCGCCAGAGTTTCAGATTACACGGCATTTCTAAACATGGGTAACATGGTAGAGTTCGATACCACCGATCGATTGTTTACTAACCCTTCTGAAAAACAAACCGAAGACTACATTACCGGCCGTTACGGTTAATGGGATATACTTTGCTGACTACCTTTACAATGGATAACGGATGAGTTCTCAAGCAGAGGGGCATAGCCTGCACATTTCTCAACAGTTCAATGTTGAATTAGAAGAAGTTAAAGGCCATATGATGGAAATGGGGGGTGTTGTGGAGAAGCAGCTCGCCGATGCGCTTGAATCATTTGTTACATCGAATAGTAACTTAGGTTTAAAAGTCTCCAAGGATGACGATGAGATAGATTCGTTAGAAATGCAAATTGATGAAGAGTGCAGCTTGATTATTGCACGGAGGCAACCTGCGGCCAGCGACTTACGTCTAGTGTTAGCCATTATAAAAACCATTCGCGAT
>CAWKZY010000019.1:0-49272 GCA_963854625.1 Gammaproteobacteria bacterium
CCCCCCTGCTTATCGCCAATCATCCATCGAGATCTGCCACTGACCTAGGCGTTTATGGGCTAGACACGCCAACAGAATTGCGCCGCTGGAACAATACAGCACCTAACATCGCGGTCGGTATGGCCGGAGCCCCAGGCCACCAAGCAGCAACTTTAAATCCCGATGGCTCATTAAACCCTGATGGCATACGCGGTGGTTACAGAATGTATCCCACTCACGGCGGCTTTGATCAGTTTACTGCCAAAGTAGGTGGGTTTTGGGATTCGATGATAGGAGAAGGCCGAGACTGGTGGGTCACCGCAAACTCTGACTCACACATTCACTATACTGAAGGGGGCTCTGATTTTTGGCCAGGCGAATATTCAAAAACCTATGTTTGGTCACAGAATAACTATGATTCGATAATAACAGGACTTCGCAGCGGCAATGTATTTGTCACCACCGGCGATTTGATAGATGAACTTTATGTCACCGTGAGCGCAGATAAACTAACCAATGCATCTATCGGAGACACATTTGAAGCTCCACTAGGCTCTGAGCTCCACGTGACCATCCGCTTTAAAGACCCTAGCGGTGCTAATTTTAACGGTGATAAACCAGAGGTCACGCGTGTTGACCTCATATTAGGGGAAATTACGGGCCCTGTTACAGACTTGAGCACAGATACCAATTCGAGCACTCAGGTCATCGCACGTTTCAATGAGTCCCAGTGGAGTCAAAAAGGCACTTACAAGGAAATCAACTTCCCGTTGCCGGCTTTAGTCTCAGATAGCTACATTCGCGTCCGCGGCACCAACAGCAATGAATTGGAACCCGGCCCTGACCCAAAAGGTGAATCCCCTTGGACAGAACTGTGGTTCTATTCCAACCCTGTTCGCATAAAAATTAAATAGAGAGACAACGCGAAGAAAACTAGTTCCTAACCGCAGTAGCCTCTATTTCAATAAACATGAGCGGCGATCCCAGGCGGGCAATTTGAAACGCTGATCTTGATGGTAAATTAGGCTGCTCTTCGGTTCCAAAAAACTGTGTATAGGCCTCCATAAAACCAGAGAAATCCATGTTGCCACCGTTGGCTGGGTCACCCACAAGAAAAACCTGAAGTTTAATCACATCGCCCATATCAAGGCCCATGCCTTCAAGATTCTCAGTGATTCGATTCAATGTGGACAAAGCCTGCGTCTTGGTGTCTCCGTAGTAAGCGGGAGTTCCCACATCAGCGTCCGCGTTAGCCGGCGCAGGGGTGGCGCCGCTGAGAAAAATAATGCTTCCACTAGTAACCTCAACTGCCTGAGCTATGGGGAAGGTAGAGTTGTTCGGCAAGGGGTAGCGGGTAACATCGGCGCTGGCTGCCGTCATTAACAGTGAGGAAATTAGTAAGACTAGAGCTGATTTCAATTGTTGTAATCGCATTTTTTTCTCCCGAATATGCTTTATAGTATCGCACCATTCTAGCGCAGAACTGAGCGGATAGCCCAACTATCGGGCAACAGAGGAAGCAATCTTTAATTAAAAGCATACCCGTGTTAAGTTTCGATGCTTAGATACAATAATAATGAATACTTTGGCGGAGAGTTTAATGAAAATCAATTCATCGTGGGCCGGCGCAGCAGTAGCGGTTCTTTTCAGCAGCAGTGTTTCGGCACAAGATACAGGCGTCATCGGGCCAAGCCCATATGAGTTTATAACCCAAACCTGGATGGAACCGTTTGCAGAAGATGGCTTTACTTGGGGGGGCAATTCCAGCGTTTTTGTGGAATCCAACGAACGAATCTTCCTCTTGCAACGCGGCGAAACCGAGCTACCTGACCCTATTCCGGCCAACTATACTAACTTTGCCGGCTCAATGGGGTGGAATATATTACGAGGCCGCGGCCGAGTTTGGCGCAACTGCATATATATCATCAATAGCGATGGAGAAGTTCAGGAAGTATGGGACCAATGGGATCATTTGTTTACAGGAACCGATGGACCGGGGCCTCACCGTATTACTCAAAACCCCTATGATCCGGAAAAGAAAGTTTGGGTTATAGATGAGACAGGTCACATTATTTATGTGTTTTCAAACGATGGCGAAGATCTCATAATGACCTTGGGTGAGAAAAATGTCGAAGGAAATGACGAAACCCATTATTCGCTTCCTCAGGACATTGTCTTTTTACCAGATGGTAAATTTTTAGTCGGCGATGGCCTGGGTAAAAACCACAGGATTGTCGTGAGAAATGCCGATGGCTCCTACCATTCTGAGTTTGGAGAAGCGGGCACTGAGCCACATCAGTTCACTAGCGTGCACAGCATGGCGTTTGGACCAAACGAAATGCTATATGCGCTGGATCGCGACAATAAAGATGTAAAGGTTTATAAGCAAACTGCAGCCAGAGACGCAAGCGACTACCCGAGCTTTGAATACCAAACCACTTGGGGCGGACTTGGCTTACCTCTCGATGTTTATGTTAGCGAGGAGAGTGCCTGGGTTACTGATTTGCAACCACCGAAGGTCGTCCAGTTCAATTTCGATGGTAGCCGCGAATATACTTGGCCTCTGCCAACCGAAGGTGCCGATTTCTGGATAGAGATGCACTCTATGTCAATCGATGAAGACGGCAACCTATATGGCACTGACAATCAAGCAGGAAGGCCTCAGAAGCTTGTTCCTAGAAGCGGCGCAAATCCTAAGCACATCGTGAAAAAACAATACGTCCCTCAGTAACGAGCACGGTACAGCAGTAAATTGCTGACGGTCACAAAGTGTAAAAAGGCGAACCTTCGGTTCGCCTTTTTTTTGTCTTTCTTTTAAAACCACACTTTATTCATCACGACTAGATTAGTGACTGGTTAGTGCCAACCAATTAGTGCCCTAGGCTGCGTCAACTCGAGCTGTCATCCCTCTAGTCACAATACCCCTGTTATTACGCACTATTTCACAACTCTGTAACCTGACTAGAAACCATATGCCATGGCTAATTAGAGATCTTTCATCGTAATCCACTGAGCCCAAAAAAGATTTGGTAGGCACACGCGCCTAATGGGAATTAACAAAGACATGAAAATCTTGGGCGTAGACGGTCGCGAAGAAAAGCGCTCAATGATTTGGGTTTCCGTGACGTCAAAATAACAGACAACGGCTCTATTGCTGCTCGCCCATGCTCAAAATATAAGTTTTGATTTTTTGGCATCTGACTGGAACATGGCTCAAATGCAGGGCATTGATTTACTCAAAACTGGGCGGGCTGACGAAAACCTAGCGACTCTTCCAGAGTTGACGATAGCTGCCGAAACGAAAAAAACAAATTATCGAAGCGGCCAAATCCGCTGTAAATGACTATTGCATCAAGCCTTTCAATCGCGAAACTCGAAAACTGAAAACTGTGATGTCTTCAATAACCTTTAGTCAGCTATCACGCTATCTCAATTTAAATCCCTCCAAATTCGTAGACTAATCCCATAGGAACCAAAACACTATGGACCAAGTCGAACCACAAAATAAGCAAGACACTTTACCAACAGACACAGATTTTACAGGGGCAACTCTAACGCTACCTGATGAACAGAGAACAGAGCGGGACAATCCGCTGAACGAACTGCATCAAAGTTTGGCTAGCGCTTCATATAAGTTAGATGAAGCGCATGAACCATATATGAAATCAGTAATTCAGGCCTTTACAAACAGCCTAAATCAAATTTACTTAGCTATATAAGGGTTCTCTAAGCATCAGCCATTTCAACTGTATTGAGCGTCTTAGTATTACTGCAGCTTGGACTCAACAAGCCCAATTCTGAAAATGCCCAGCTACTTATACCCATTAGCATAAATTCTAATCTAGCCAGCACCGACGGGGGTTAAGCTAGGCAGTCACTGATCATCCGGGAATTTAAAATGACGGATTCGATACGCATTTTTGGAGTTCATAGCCGTATGTTAAGCCTTCATTCCTTTCAAAATTTAACTATGCCCGCGGAAATTCGGGCCGAAGCTATGGCCCAAGAGGCAAAGACTGCTATACGCATGCCCATGACATCCTTGATACAATCAGCGGGTTTCAAGCGCACTTAGCAACAAGCATCGAAGAAAACGATGAAGCTGAATCAAGCGCAAAAGGCGTCCAATTAGACCAAAGTGACGTCGCTTCCTTGTTTTTTCAATGAATGAATGGGGTAATCTGAAACTCAAAATAGACGAGCAGCCCCTTGGCAGAGCTCGAAAACCCTATGATGTTACGCTCAAGAATGTGGTTTTTGTGACCCATTTCGAAATTTAAGGTTTTATACTTAAATATTTTTCGAGCTTAACTAGAAGCGACCCTATATTATTGTATTTTGAGCAACCTCAGTAACTAAGAATTCATCTAATGATACCGCTAGTGCTCTCTATAGACGATGACTACTCAAGCCAAATGCTGATGGCCGCGTATTTAAAAGACGTCAACTTTTGCCGTTCATTTGTTAGCAAAGCAAATGGGCAAGAAGCACTAGACTACCTTCAAAAGCTGACAAAAGATTCTAGCTTGGCAAATTGGCCTGACATTATTTTTCTAGATATTAAGATGCCTGTTCTTGACGGATGGGGGTTTTTAGAATGCTTCACCGATCTCACACAAGATCTACAAAAAATTCCTCCTGTGGTCATGGTCTCAGCAACTAATACTGCCGGCGATATCTCTCAGGCCGAAGCCCACCCCTTAGTCACCGACTTAATAATTAAACCAATTAGTAACACAACGCTAAAAAAGCTAAGCTCATTGCCTAAATTATGCGACTATTTTAGCCAGGAGGAAGTTTCATCTGCTAGTCCCGCCTCAACAATTGTTAGCTGAGGTATTTATCTCTCTCCTAATTCAATACCTTAAAGCCAGCTGGTATTTATTACTGCGACTATAAAACCCGTCAATGTTACTGTTAATATCTGGATGCTTAGCCCACCATATTAAAAGCTGATCGCCAAATGAAAAAAAATAGAGCGATTTTAAAAGGTGAGTTTTCACTGATGCCGCCCGACAACTCAAGCTTCTCAGAAAAACAAGTCACATTGCTGCAGGCCATCGATAACTTGGGGTCTATTAGTGCGGCTGCCAAGAATATAGGCATCAGTTATAAAACAGCCTGGGATCGGGTTGAATCTATGAACAACCAATCCGACCAAGCCTTAGTAAAAAGATCTGCTGGAGGTGCCAAAGGCGGGGGAACTATTGTTACTGAATTAGGTAAAAATATCGTCTCAGGGTTTATCAAAATTAAGCAGGAGCATCAGCTCTTTCTAGAGAAGTTGAACACAGATGTTTCTTCTGCCGGCGATTTTGCAAATTTTTCTCGCAAAAACCGACTTAAGTCCAGTGCACGAAATCAATTCGGGGGCAAAGTTCAAAAAGTGACCCGGGGCGCTGTAAACACTGAGGTAGAACTAAAACTGGGTGACTCTCTTTCAATTATCGCCACCATCACCAACGACAGCCAGCGCCAGTTAAAACTAAAGAAGAATGATTCAGCAACTGCGTTAATTAAATCTTCTTGGATTTTGTTAAGCAACGATGTGTCTATAGCCACTAGTGCCAGAAACAATATCATTGGCCGGGTCCTGCGGCTGAAAAAAGGCGAGGTTAACAGTGAGGTTGTTATTAATATTGGCAACGAAAAGACGCTTTGTGCAATTATAACTAATACTAGCGCCGAACGTCTTGGCATACAGAAAAATCAAACACTGCTGGCTTTGTTTAAGGCCTCAAGTGTCATTTTGCTTACAGACTAACGCACCACTGCTACAGATTTTATTTGAGCCCAAACTGCACTGCCTACCCGCAGCTTCAGTTCTTCGACGGAGCAATTTGAAAGCCGGGCAAGCAAAACACTCTCACCTACTCTTAATTTTACTAAAGCCATGGCAGTACTCTCTTTAGAAATTTCAGAAACAGTGGCCGGCAGCCGATTCAGTATGCTGCTATCTCTTTGATCATTGAGTGTAATGCTAACATCACTGGCACGCACACGAACCCTGACCCCATCACCAATTTCGTCATTTTTAGCCTGAACCATGAGCATGCCGCTTTTAAAGCTGACTTTGACTAACCCCCACTTTTCGTTACTTTCGACCACTTTACAGCGCAACACAACTCCCCGATTAGTGCCAAGCTCTGCTGACAAGTCTAATTGAGTAATCACTTGATCTAGCGGGCCCTGCGCTGACACTTTTCCTTGATTTAGAACCACAAGATAATCTGCTAAACGAGCCACTTCGTCGTCTGAGTGAGTGACATACAGGATAGGAATTTGAGACTCCTTTTGAAGCCGCTCCAAATACGGAAAAAACTCCAGCTTTCTTTCACTATCTAAAGACGCCAGAGGCTCATCCATTAGTAACAGTTTAGGCTGTAATAACAGCGCCCTAGCAATAGCAACTCGTTGCCGCTCGCCGCCAGAGAGCTGTGCCGGGTACGATTTAAGCTGCGCCTCTATACCCATTAACTTTATAACCTCACTTAAGTGAGCCCCCTTCGTATTAAGCTTTGCATGCTTCTGTGCGAATAGCAGGTTTTGATGGGCGGTCAAATGCCTGAACAAGCTCGCCTCTTGGAATACGAAACCTATTTCTCGGTGATGTGTCGGCACAAAAAGCGACTCGGATTGCCAACACTGCCCACCTACGCTCAAAAACCCGTTGGACTTTTCCAGTCCGGCGACACAGCGTAGCAAGGTAGTTTTCCCAGAACCAGAGGCTCCATAAATGGCAGTGATACCCCTTAAAGGCAGTGCTAAATCAACCTTTAATCTAAAGCCCTGTGCTTTCTTGTGGGCAAAGTTCAGCGATATCAATATTTGCTCACAATCGCTTAAGCCTTGATTATTAGAACTAGAACTCGATTTGAAAGAAGCATCAATCATCTCGCCGCACCCCCAGACCGTTTTTGTTTAGAGAGGTGTATACAATCAAAAGAACACAGAATGAAAATAAGACCATCGCCGCCGATAGCCAATGAGCTTGGGCATACTCCAGTGACTCGACATAGTCGTAGATTTGTACGGACACGACCCGCGTTTGACCTGGGATATTGCCACCAATCATCAGTACCACACCAAATTCCCCTACCGTGTGCGCAAAACCCAAAATAGATGCCGCTATAAAGCCGGATTTTGACATTGGAATGGCTACAAAAAAGAAAGCCCGCCATGGGCTCAACCTCAGTGTTGCCGCTTGTTCAAGAGGTCTGTCCCCGAGCGCTTCAAATGCGTTGTGTATCGGCTGAACTACAAAAGGAAGTGAATAGAAAACCGAACCAACAACCAGGCCCCAGTAGGAGAACGGCAGAGTCCCCAAGCCTAACCAGGTAGTAAATTGGCCAACAAGACCATTCGGGCCCATTGAAACTAATAAGTAAAATCCTAGAACGGTAGGCGGCAAGATCAATGGTAACGCCACCAAGGCGCCAACCGGCCCTCTCAGCCAAGACCCAGTCCGAGCTAACCACCAGGCTATTGGCGTGCCTATTAGTAACAGTATAAGCGTAACAGTTGACGCTAATCGTAGGGTTAACCAAATCGCAATAAGGTCGGCTTCTGAAAACATTATTTTTTTCCAGGAGAGCTTATCTGGTCTGCGGGGCTCGGCAGCGGCCGCAGATAGCCGAAAGATTCAATTAGCTTGATGGCTGAATCACTTTTAAGAAATTCAATGAATTCAAGCGAAACCTGATTATCTGCTCCTCGCTCAAGCAGCAAACTATCTTGAGTGATCGCTGCATGATACTCGCTAGGTATAAGCCAATAGTTTGAGGCTTCTGCACCGTTTTGAATTTCTAATTGAGAATAAGAAACAAAGCCAACATCGGCATTAGCGGTAAACACAAACTGATAGGTTTGAGAAATATTTTCACCTCGTACGAGCTTACTTTTCAATTGCTCCCAAAGTCCCATCGACTCTAAACTCTGCTTAGCCGCTAAGCCGTAAGGCGCCAACCTTGGATTCGCTATGGCGATAGCACTAAACGTTCTACTCGATAGAACATCCTCGTTATTAACGACAACCCCGGCCTTATTGCTCCACAATGCCAGCCTACCGACGGCATAAGTCATTTGTGAGCCGGCAACCCCGTAGCCATCTTCAATAAGACGTGTCGGCTTCAGCGAATCTGCTGACAAAAAGACATCAAATGGCGCTCCATTTGATATTTGGGCAAACAAACGACCAGAAGATCCATATACAACCGTCAACTTATGGGGGCTCCAGGCCTCAAACTCCTTTACTAAGGCAGTCATTGGCTTGATAAAATTTGATGCAACCGCAATCGTGGCCTGCCCCGCTGAGGCCTTATAGCCCCACGCCAACAAGCCGTAAAAGATAAAAACCTTCATTAAAAATGATGTCCTAAGAACCGACATGCAAGGCATACTTCAATCCGGTTTCACAAAGCGTTATATAGTAGTTTATATAACGAAAATCCTCAAATATGAATGATTTATCGATTAATACTGCCGCTAAAGAGCTTATACTGATCAATCAAAACGATAAAATAGAAAATCTGACAACGTGTTTACAACAGAGCTAACGTCATACCCATCAACATACCTAAAACGATAAGAAGAACAATATGGAAAAAATCAGCAGAGATAATTTACACCCAGTTCGATCTCTTAATTTACTTTCCTCTCAAGAAATCAGGGGCCTCATGTCATCTGAGCATGAAGTTAAAAACCTGTTTAGAGAGTGCGCATTAGCGGTACTCAATACAGGCAACGACCAAGATGACGTGACCAAGCTATTAGAAACCTTTCAGGACTTTGAAATAGAAGTATTCCCAAAGTCTCGCGGCCCTATGATGTCTGTAAAGAATGCGCCGGCATCTGCCTTTGTGGATGGCAATATGATTAGAGGAATTCAAGAGCACCTCTTCTCCGTACTACGAGATATTGTCTATGTAAATTATTCATCTATTGGCAACTACGATCTGGCCAGCAGGCGCGGAATAACCGATGCCGTGTTTGATATATTACGTAACGCCGATATCGTAAAACCTAACCTCAGACCTGACTTAGTGGTTTGTTGGGGAGGTCACTCAATCGGGCGGACAGAATACGACTTCACCAAAGAAGTTGGTTACCAGTTAGGCCTCAGAGGCCTCAACATTGCTACAGGATGCGGACCTGGCGCGATGAAAGGACCAATGAAAGGAGCCGCAATTGGTCATGCCAAACAACAGCAAGAGCTGCGCCGGTACATAGGTATTACCGAACCTGGCATAATTGCAGCTGAAGCACCTAATCCCATTGTCACTGAACTAGTAATCCTACCCGATATAGAAAAACGCTTGGAAGCATTTGTGAGGCTCGCTCACTGTATTATTGTATTCCCCGGTGGCGCGGGAACAGCGGAAGAACTGCTTTATATTCTCAGTATCCTTATGCACGAGCGCAACCAAGGCCACCCCTATGGATTAATATTAGCTGCCCCAGAAAAAAGTAGCGAGTACTTTCAGGTGTTAGACCAGTTCATCAAGGAAACACTCGGTATAGAAGCCACTAAGCACTACGAAATCATCGTGGGTGACAGTGAAACGACTGCTCGAAGGGCCAAGACTCACATTATCAATGTTAGAAAAAACAGAATGAAAAGCGGAGCAGCCTATGGCTTTAATTGGGAACTTTTCATTCCTTCTGAATTGCAAGCTCCCTTTCACCCTACCCATGAAAATATGGCAGCACTAGAATTAACTCAAGACATAAGCCCCTATCAGTTGGCTTCCAACCTCCGTAAAGCGTTCTCTGGGATTGTTGCAGGTAACGTCAAATCATTTGGGGTTAAGCAGATAAAAGAAAAAGGACCCTATCAAATGCAAGGCGATCCTAGCATCATGCAAAAACTGGAAGACTTGCTAAAGTCTTTTATACTTCAAAAGCGCATGAAAATTGACTATGCGAGTTACACTCCTTGTTGGTCGATTAAAGAATAAGTAAAGGTTTGGAAAATCTACAAAAAGCTCGCCACGAATCAATAGCGAGACATTCCTGAGCATCGCCGTAGTCGTCGAAGAAAACCGAGCCACTGCGGATTTAATGACAACGAGGTGATTGCAGCCTGAAACAAACTGCTACCCTGGTCAGAGGGTGAACCGCAGCCATCTGCAGTTTACTTATAGACGGAATGTACGACGAAAACTCTAATGCTGACCTTTATCGCTTTGATCCGGACTTTCAATTCGGTAGAAACCTTATCAGCTACCCTCGTAACAACCGAGCCCCCGTCTTGGGCAACAACAGCTTTGATCCAACCTCAGAAACTCTTTCTATAAAATCACTGCATTCACCTGAAGACAACAGCGGCAATTATGCAATTACATTAAAGCCTTCATCAGAGACTCCTACCGAATTCTTTATTACAAAAATCGACACTGTTCACCCTTCGTCAAGCTGGCAGCATCAATCCGCTTTTTCGCTAAAGAAGCGTTGCTATATCTTCCAAATCTAAAAATAACCCCGGCCTCACCCAGTTCAGAAAACTATCATGTCTACATGCGATATGGCCGTTTGGGGAAAGACGAACTTGGGGTTATTGGATTTCAGCGCTCACCCCGTAAAGTTTTCTTTGTCGTCAATACTGGCCGCGGAGACAGTTATTTCTAATGCCTTACATCAAATGCCGACTATTTGGATAAACCGGCCGCTTCTTCCATTTCTAACCTGCGAGCTCCCGCAAGAATACCAGGCATTGCATAATTCCCTTCATGACAAGCGTATTCATAGAGTCCATCTGCAGTGGCATAAAAACTTAATTCTGCAGCCCATGGTTGACTATAAATATTGCTATCTTCGACAGTGAATTGATAAAAAATCTCATTGTCGGCGTGGCGACCAAAGCGCTCGGTGATTCGTCCAGTTTTGGTAATGGGTACCGAACTTTGACTCAATTGCAGAGGGTTAATGTTTACAGTTTCGACAACCAGCTCATTATTTTCGTACCAGCCGACAGAATCCCCAAACCACGGTTCCAAAGGTGCTGGACGTCTATTCGCTCTGGCAAGTTCTGGCGAATCGAAAATTGGGATAATGCGTGCGTCATGCACCATCTCTGCCAAAATCATTACGTAGTCTTGGGTTTGCACAAATTGATAAGTATTGTTGTACAGCGCGCCCATCATGCCGGGCCCAGCCTTATTTCCAAATCCCAACAAGCAGCGTTCAGCATTGGGGATTGCTTCAGGGCCTCGTGAATCACCGAAACCGGTAGCATAGCGGGAACCAAAGTCGCGGCGCTCGAAGTCGTATTGAGGATTACTCAACCGCGGCACTTGTCCATCCTCGGGGTTAACGACATAGGATGTACGGTACTCGCCCTTGATTAAAGCCAAATTTGAACCTGGCTCAACCCAAAAATTATTGTAAGCACGAACTCCAAAGTCATCTGCCGAAGCTGAGGGCGTGTTGTTGATGCCGTCCCCTTCGTCTAGCCCACCCTCAATTCCGGCTATTGGCGTGCGCGCCGCTATAACTTCTGCCTGCGCCGCAGAAACAATAAGCGAATCCACTCCCTCTGGGCGAGAGAGCTTGGTTAACGACGCATTTGTCCATATTCCCTCTAAGTCGGGCCGCTCAGGGTTCTGCGCTATTGCAGAAGAATAAATAACAGAACATAAGGTCACGGTGGCACCGATTCCCACCCTTTTGATTCCCGCAGCATACTTTAACAAGCTAATCATTTTCTACTCCCTGAAGATTCTGCCTTCAGTTACATTTTTAAGTTAGTTGGAAAGCTTACCCCATTATCTAACTGCGGGGGTAACCGCTCTTACATAGGATATAAGTATTCTCTACTCAGTCTCAACTGCATAATTGACTTAATAATTTTGCTTTGCAGCTACAATATTGATCCTATCGCATTTTTAATAGTTCATACAGACAATTGCATTGGCATTCATAGAGTGATAATCAGAATGATGGCTGAGTCCTAACCCTCGTTTGGTTTACTATTTGCCCAGCAATTAACAAACATCCTGCAACCACAGCATTACTGAATTGCAAGCTTGAACCCGCTTCGACAAGAAAAACAGCATAGAAGTTTGAGTTCTCAGGAGATGCCTGTGAAAAAAATCGATAAAGAAAGACTCTTTTTTTACCGCCGTAGACTGAACCGAAGAACATTTATTCTAGGACTCTCAACAACACTTTTTCTATATTCACTAACTATCAAAAGCAGTGCCGCAATCAGGTTTGATAAAGGCAGCATCAAAGCTCTCACATTTGACGTGTTTGGTACCGTTGTAGACTGGAGAGGCTCGATAATTAGTGAGGCTCAATTGCTTGCCTCCAGAAAAGACTACGAGGTCAACTGGGGTAAATTTGCTGACGCATGACCTTCAGGTTATGGTCCCGCAATGAATAAAGTTCGCTTCGGCGAAATGCCTTGAACAACAATCGATGTTTTGCACCGTTAGATTTTATATGAACTTATCATAAAATTTAATCTATCTAATTTTTCAGAAGCCGAGCGCTTTAACTTCAATAACGCTTGGCACAGATTAAATTTTTGGTCTGATACCGTTGCTGGATTCCAAAAATTAAAATCTCATTCCATGATTACCACTTTATCCAATGGAAATATGTCATTACTCACTAATATGGCAAAAACGCTGAACTTCCTTGGAACGCCGCTCTGTCCGCCGCACTTGCCGGAGACTATAAACCTCACCCAAGAGCCTATCTGAAAGCCACAGAATTATTAAATTTAGAACTCAAGGAGATACTTATGGTGGCAACTCACCCAAGCGATCTTCGAGCAGCTGCTAAAATCGGGCTGCGCACCGCCCATATTGTTAGACCATTTGAGCGCGGCTCGGATGGGCCCGTCATTCGAAACGCAATGGGGAGTTTTGGTATTTTTGCCGAGGGTTTTATCGATCTTGCCGAACAGTTAAGCGCCTAACACTTGCGTTGCGCTAATATTCACTCATGCATTGATAAATGATTTGCAACCAGATTAGCACTAACTCCCCGCGGCACTTGCACCTTGACCGCCTTTCTGTCCCTACATCCGTCTATCTCTTTATATCTTTGACCTTCTAACTTCGACATCAGCTGCGTTTTAATTTCTCAAGCTCTTACCTTAACCGCTCCCAAGTCCCTCTCCGTCTATTACAAAATGTTATACTTTAAACGCTCAAAATTGTTTTTCTAACCAGTAGTTGTGTGCATACTACGCCCTCGATTTATACCCTGCTGTTGTTTGTTGGGTACACTCGGACGTTGGTTAACATTGGCCACCTAAAAAACAATAACGGAGCCCGATTTTAATGAAAGCAGTATTTTTCTCGCGTAACTTAGGTCTAGCCATTGGCCTGACTGGCATTTTAATAGCAAGTTACAGCCCTTTAGCCTCCGCTCAGAATCAACCGACAACATCAGATGACTCAACAGTTACCTATCCGGCCAGTTTTTTTGATCAGTACCAGCCTTACTCAGTTAACGATATGTTGGCGCGAATCCCCGGCATCAGTGTCGCCTTAAGCGGCGGGGGGCCACAAGGTGGCCCGGGCAGCTCTGGAGGATCTGGCCGCAGAGGTCTTGGCGCTGGCGGAGATCAAGTCTTAATTAATGGCCGCCGAATTGCTGGCAAAGGAAATGAAGGCAACGCGCAGCTGTCTCGTATCTCTGCAACTGAAGTTGAATATATAGAAATTATCCGCGGCACATCTGGTGATCTTGACGTTCGTGGCGGCAACCAAGTTGTCAACATTGTGTTGTTGCAAGCAGAATCCAGCACATCTTATGCCTATGAAATTAATATGGATCACTATCAAGATGGCAAATATCAACCCGGGGGAAAGTTTTCAGCAACAGGCCAAAATGGCGCCTTAAATTACTTCCTCAGCACCGAGTTAGAACCCCGCTGGGAATTTAGAGACGGCTTTGAAACTAGCTATAATCCAGATGGCAGCCTTAATGAAACAATCAATCGAAACCAAGGCAGTGACGCATGGCCGACCGCTGCTCAAGCTAACTTTGGCTATGAATTTACAGAAAAAGACACTGCTAATATAAACTTGCAGTGGACAAACAATGACTTTAAAGAATACGCCGATCGAGTCATTACTGATTTCGATATAACCCCTCCTAGCATTTCCATAGAACGTGATGAGATACCTACTGAGGATAGTTCTTGGGAAATCGGCGGGGATTATATGCACGTGTTTGACAACGGCAGCCGCTGGAGAACCCTATTTATCGTTAACGAAGCTGAAACTAACAATATTCGTAATCGACTCCAAATCGATGGTGGCGTAACAACTTCAGACCTTTTCCTAGCCAATTTGGTCGGTATAAAAGAGCAGATCATAAGGTCATCCTACGTCTTCGACCTTAACAGCGAACACTCACTAGAAGCGGGTATCGAGCGAGCACAGACGATTCTCGACACTTCCCTTCAGCTGGGCTTGCTCGGGACCGAACCCGGCTCAGAAAGGTTTGGCGGCCTCTCTCCGATTACCGACGTAACAGGAGCCGTAGAAGAGCTCCGTTACGAGTATTTTGCCATTCACAATTGGCAGCTTAATGATCGCATGAGTTTGGAAACCACCTTTCTTTTTGAGGACAGTGAAATTTCTCAAAGCGGTAATATAGCCAAGACTCGGGGTTTCAATTTCTTCAGGCCTAAAGTCGATTACCGATTCGACATCACACCTTCTGTGCAGTTCCGCGCCAGCATTGAGAAGGACGTCGCACAGTTAGCTTTTACAGACTTTACTGCCAGTATTGACGACGGCGACGACGAACAAAATGCCTTTGAAGGTAACGCCGATTTGCGTCAAGAACAGTCGTGGCGTTATGAAGCCAATTTGGAATATCGATTACCGAATGATTCAGGTGTCATCAATGGCAATGTGTTCTATCACGACTTAGACGACCTCATTGATAACGTTGACGTATCCACCGGCGGCGAAATCCTGGGGGCTCGAGGCAATGTTGGCAGTGGTGAGCGCTATGGTTTTAATTTGAATAGCAGCCTACGTCTATCCATGTTCAATCAACCTGAGATGCTGCTCACTGCAGGACTAAATATGGAAGAGTCGACTGTAACCGACCCATTCCTGAATGCCGAGCGGGAGCGATCAATGCGTGGTGGTGGCAGTAGATACAGTTTTGGATTCCGCCATGACATTCCCAGCGCTAGCAATATGAATTGGGGGTTCAACTACCGCCGAGAGTTCTACAATGATTTCAGAGTATTCGATATCGACAAAATTGAAGAATACGCTAAAGTAGGATCTTACTCGGGATGGCTAGAAGTACAGAGCTGGGGCGATCTTGTCTACCGATTTGAAGTTAGAGATTCACGAGACCGTTGTCGCATTCGCACACGTTATATTGACGGCACAATCGGAAACGGCAATATTGAAGAGATAGAGGATTCTTGCTCTGATGCTGGGCCAGTCTTAGCTATCAAGATACGCGGCACGTTCTAATTTTCCAAACACTCTATAAACAGCGAAAAAAAGAAACGAAATACCCCTTTTTGGCTGAGCCGGTAGTGGCTCTCCCTAAATGCTGAAGATCAAGGCATTGCTTTAGCATAAAGCCATCTAAGAAGATGGCAACTTGCTGTTTTGAGCAGAGGAAATAACAGTAGATTTTTTTCTCGCTTGGTCTCACTGTCTTTTATGTAGAAGTCGATCAAAAAATAGCCTTTACACCCACTAAACTTCTCTGCGTCCTCATGAGAGTCAAGATACGCGCCTGCCTCTGGCAATAATTAATGGATAGGTTGATGAAACGGCTAAGGCTACACAGAATTTCAAAATCAACAATTGCAATCAACATGTGTGTGTTTTGCGCGAGCTATGCGCAGCCAATCCTAGCGCAAGATAATTCAATCTCCGAGAGAGCTATTGACACCTCAGCGCTCAAATCATTGCGCGCTGTAAAAGTAGATTCAGCGCCGGTTATGGATGGAATACTGAACGACCCCCAATGGCAAGAAGCAAATAAGGTTACCGACTTCCATCAAATTCGCCCAGGAAACGGAGCTGAGCCCACAGAGCCAACTGAGCTGTATGTGGTCTATACCGAAGATGCCCTTTATGTGGCTGCTCGAATGTATGACAAAGAACCTGACCAGATTTCCGCACCCACCATACGTCATGGCCAGGGTTTACCTTTTGATGATCGTTTAGTGGTGATACTTGATCCATTTAACCAAGGCCGCGCCGGGTATCGCTTTGAAACCAATATCAATGGCGTACGTCATGATGCCCTTTACCAAAGCACCACGTCTTTCCGTCTCGACTGGAATACTATTTGGGAAACCGCGACCAGCGTAGATGGCAACAGCTGGATTGCCGAGCTTGAGATCCCGTTCAAGTCCCTGCCTTTTGATCCAAAAACAGACACTTGGGGGTTCAATTTTGGCCGCGGAATTAGGCGGAAAAATGAAGAAATGGCTTGGGTCTCTCAGAATAGAACCTATAACCCAAGCATCATGGGCGAAATCACCGGACTAGAAGGCATGGATCAGGGGTTGGGCCTGGACATCGTCCCATCAGTAGCGGCAATTAGGCAACGCTTCTTCGACCCTGCCAAGACTGATGAACGTCTCGAGCCATCGCTTGATGCATTTTACCGCCTAACCCCCTCATTGAATGCCGCCTTAACAGTTAACACCGACTTTTCCGCAACCGAAGTCGACAATCGTCAGGTTAACCTCACTCGGTTCAATTTATTCTTTCCTGAAAAACGCGACTTCTTCCTGAATGACTCTGATCTGTTTCAGTTCGGCAACATTAGTCGCCTTTCAGCCGGCAACAGCGCTTCGTCGGGCGCAAGCAGGGAAAATGCACGACCCTATTTCTCGCGCAAGCTAGGACTGAGCTCTACCGGCGCACCGGTGGACATTGAATATGGCGGCAGGGTCAGTGGCCGTATTGGTCGTTGGAATATTGGCACACTGGCTATACAACAAGATGCCTTCGAAGATGTAGCACCATCAGACCTTTTAATCGCGCGAGTCTCAGCAAACGTTCTAAGCGATTCTAGAATAGGTTTCATCTATACCAATGGAGACCCCACCTCTAATTTGGATAACAGCTTGGTTGGGGCAGACTTTCAATACCTTAACAATTCATTCCTAGCGGACCGCATTCTTCAAGCAGACGTTTTTTTTCAGCAATCTGACACACCCGGGGTCGAAGATGATAATGCCTCTTATGGCTTTGGCATCGCATTCCCTGAATCCGATGGCTTTCGCTCAAGAATAGCCTATAAGGTGATTGAAGATAATTTCAATCCCGCTATGGGGTTCGTTAATCGCTCCAATATAAGCGATTTAACGCTTGATGCAGGCTATACCCACTTTTTTGATGCCGGGATTTTTCAAACGGCTTTTGCTGGGGTCGACATGCAGCGAGTGGAGTTACTCGATGGCGGCTTGCAGAGTGAAGTGTATACCTACCGCCTAGCGGAGTTTGAAACCAGAACAAGAGACAGCATAAGCGCTCGATTCATTACCAACAAGGAAGTGGTGCAGCAACCCTTTACTATTTACAAAGACCCCAAACGTCAAATCGTCATGCAACCGGGGACCTATGAGTTTAATGAGCAAGAAGTGAGCTTCGGCACGGGCGGCCAGCGGCAGTTCTCTGGCCGATTCACCATCAGAAGCGGGGACTTTTTCAATGGCAAAAGGGTAAATATAAGCAGCCAATTTGCTTGGAATCAATCCCGCTATTTTACCATGACAGTGAGACAAGATTGGAATAATGTTCAATTGCCTCAGGGTGATTTCATCACTCGATTAACCAGCCTAAATAGTCAGATTGCATTCTCCTCCACACTCTATTGGATTAACCTAGTGCAATATGACAATTTATCCGAAGAAATTGGAGTCAATACACGACTTCAGTGGATACCCAAAGCCGGCCAAGAAGCTTTTATTGTTTTAAATCATAATGTCCAAGACCGGGACAGAGACAATAGATTCAACACTGCCTTTTCAGATCTAAGTGTTAAGTTTCGCTATACATTTCGATTCTGATTGACAAAAAGCATGAACTAGCGCCAGATGCCCATCCATAAGTTGGCCTGGCCATTTACTTTTATCCCCAGTCGACTACCAATCAGCACAGGTTTCTCAAAAGTCCTAGAAACCTAGCTAAGGTACACCTACATGACCACGAGCAAAACTGATACTGAATTAGAAATACCCAACGGCTTTCAGTTGGTTGAATTAACAAGGGAGCCCATAGAACTTTACAAAGTGCTAAAGTTCGAGAATGCAGTTAGCTCTGGAGGAGAAGCGAAAATGGTAATCGGTTCTGGCCTCGTTTTAGTAAACGGGATTATAGAGACCCAAAAGCGCAAGAAAATATCATCTGGAGACACAATTGAGTTTGAAGAAAACAAGTATTTCATTAAACTCTCCTCAAACGCAAAAACGCTTGAGCCCGCACCATCAAAAAAAGCAAAACCAGCCAATATGAATTCAGCCTCTAGAAAGCCTATCACTGCTCTGAGCAAAGGAAGCAAGAAATAATGACCGGAAATGACTGTTTACGACGCATCCGCTACATACTAGATTTAGATGACAGAAAAGTGATTAACGTTTTTGCAGAGGCCGAGTGTGACGTTACTCGAGAGCAGATTAGTGCTTGGCTGAAAAAAGATGATGATCCCGACTATGAGCTATGCAACGACACTGTGTTTGCATCATTCCTCAATGGATTAATCAACCTAAAGCGAGGCAAAAAGGATGGCGTTCAGCCTGAGCCGGAAAAAAGACTGACGAATAACACCATATTCAGAAAATTAAAAATTGCCTTCAACCTTCAGGCAGAAGAAATATTATCGATTTTGGCATTGGCCGACCTTCGAATTAGTAAGCATGAACTATCCGCTTTTTTCCGCAGAGCGGACCATAAGCACTATAGAGAATGCAAAGACCAAATATTGAGAAATTTTCTCATGGGTATGCAAATCAAACTTCGTGGAAAAAATGAGACTGAGTTAGAAGATTCAGAAGAGCCCGTTGAATCTGTTTATGACTTAACATACCAGTCACCGGACACGTAGGAGCTTGAGCATGCAGTAAAACCCTGTAACCCGTTTACGTTTTCCGATCTTTAAGACAAATATATCACCGCTGCCGAAGATAGCACCACATGTCAACTGTAACAGTCGCTTGCCTAAGAGGCAGCGCTGCATTAGCTGGTACGACGTTTTATTCTAGGGGGCATGCTGTTCTTTGGCACCTCTGTACGTCATCATCCTTTAGTTTTTGTCGTCCCCTCCTTCGCTTACTCCATCCCCGGCTCCCCATTCAAACTCTACCAATAATGAATAAAAATCATGAAGAACATAATTGCACAACTAATTTGAAAATTAGCTTTTTACCAATTATAAAAATTCTAATTATCGCGTATCACAATACCAACTATTAACAGGGGGATCCATCCACCTAGAACAGCGCCATCGGAAAATTATGATCGGAGTTTTAATATTCTTTATGCCAGCCATGGAAAAAAGCAAAGCGAATACAAACACTATAACTAGAGGAGGCGCATTGATAAAATGAGCAATCTTTCCAGCTTAAGCATCAATTCCTAACATTAGCAATTCTGATATATATAATTTATACATAATTTCCCCCTCAATGCAGAATTACTATTACTAGAAGTTTCATAGAATTGCTCTAAAAAACACCTAACCTTCCATCCATAATGGCTTGTACGGGAGTGGGATGGGGTAGCTACGATTGAAACTCACGTATTCCTCATCATTAAAACGCGTATCATAATGACTTATGGTCCATTTTTACGATGTTTAAAAGTTGTAGGGGCCTGCTTTTTCGAAAGCAAAAAAAAGCCCAATCAGCAGGACTGATTGGGCTTTTAAATACTAATCAGACTTTACGACTCTTCACTAGCCTCTTGGAATTCAACATGAATCTCTAACTCAATTTCATCCCCAACACCAAACGAAGTAAATCTATCTAAACCAAAATCAGAACGCATGAATTTACCCGTTGCAGAAAAGCCCATGGTGTAACTTCGAGTTAAGAAATTTCTGCCGCCTCCATGAAAATTAATTTCAAGCTGCACCGGGGCAGTGACACCTTTTAAAGTCAGATCACCTTCAAACAAAAAGGTATCTTCATCGACTGTTTCAACTAGAGAAGTCGATCTGTATACCGCTTGGGGAAATGTCTCAGCATCAAACCAATTTGACCCAAGCAGCTCCTCTGCAAATATTTCATTATTGATATCCAAACCGGCTGTATTAATAACGACTTCTAAGCTGGAATTTGCAATGTTATCAGGATCAAAGTCCAGTGAAGCATCAAAATCATTAAATCTGCCTATAAAAGTTGAGAAACCGAGATGGTTAATCTTCCAGAGCAAAGTCGCATGGTCAGGATCAAGAACATAAGCACCTGATCGCAATTCTGTCACGTCGGTATTAAAATCGGGAGTTAGCAATCGATCGCACGATGCCAAGAAACCTGCGCAAGCCAGGACAAGTCCAAACTGCCAAACTTTTTTAGATGATCTGTATAACATTGAAATAACCTACTAATGTAAATTTAAACTAATTATTTTGAAACTGCGCGCACGTCAACCTTGATCGTCACTTCATTAG
The DNA here is from genome assembly GCA_963854625.1 of Gammaproteobacteria bacterium. Taxonomy (GTDB): domain Bacteria; phylum Pseudomonadota; class Gammaproteobacteria; order Pseudomonadales; family Pseudohongiellaceae; genus UBA9145. The sequence goes on from CAWKZY010000019.1 coordinate 20,602, forward strand.
GAATCTCACCGGTTCCCGCCCAGTATCCTTGTCCAACACCGTATTCGAGTCGGTTAATTGTCACTTCACTGGTAAGATGAAAACTCAACTTGCCAGCTTCCATGTCTACATCAAGGTCAAAGGGAAAGCTCATGGGATTGGTTTGATCTCGAATCGTTAAAGTACCTTCCGATACAAATGAACTCAATGATTTTAAGCTGCAACTGTCTGCCTTAAAGCTCGCAGTTGGCCATTGGTCAACGTCGAATAGTTCATAGTCATGCAAATAATCCAACGCCTCAGGTGAGTCGATGCTGATATCACTAATTGGAATAGTAACTTGAAAGTCACAAGCCGATGGGTTCATAGGATCGATGTTGAATATAGCTTCTACATTTTTAAACTCACCCTCGTAAGGGTCTCCGCCAAAAGTGTATTCAAAAATAACGCTAGATTGCTCAGGGTCGAGCACCCAAGTAGCAGCTTGCACAGGTAATGTGATTAGCAACAAAATCGGCGCTAAAGCCGCTCGGTATAACAAAGTTCGCATAGTAAACATCTCTCTATTAAAAAATTATGGTAGCGCGTAGGCTATGATTTCTGCAGCAGAGCCACTACCGCTGACAGTCAACACGATAAACTGCTTACCGTTATGTTCATACGTCATAGGCACACCAGTTTGCGTATTAGGCAAGTCAATCTCGGCGATAATATCACCTGTTAACTTGTCATGGGCTCGCAAGGTCGGTCCTCCGCCAACACCTTCACCAATAAACAGAAGCGTCTTAGTCAGCAACAAACCAGAACGGGTAGCGACACCCGTTCGCGGGATATCAAGACCTGCCAATGCCGCATTATTAGCAATCCGATCAGGGGTATCTGCGTTAGCAACCTGAAAAACATGCTCGCCATTATTCATATCGATCGCTGTAACACGGCCATAAGGGGGTTTTACCAAAGGCAGACCCTTTATACGTGGTACACGAACGCCGTAAGACTGACTAAAGTCTACGTCAGAATTTTCATCCTTAGCAACAGACAGCAAAGCGACGTTGGTGCGGGAAGGAATATACAGAATACCTGTTTCAGGATCGACAGCTGATCCCTCCCAATTGGCTCCGCCAATAGCATCCGGCAGGCTCAAAGTTCCAACAGTTCCATCAGCGGCATCTGCCTCTGACGGCGGCGAATAAACACTTGGGCTAAGGCGGAAACGCTGAATAGCTTCCAAAGCCAGACCGCGTAGCTCTGGAGTGAAATCGATTAGATCATCTTCGCTAAATCCTTGCCTATCAAACGGTGCAGGCTTAGTAGGAAATGGTTGTGTGGGTGAATACCACTCGCCAGGCACATCTCCGGCAGGTACCGGCAATTCCTCTATTGGCCATACTGGCTCGCCAGTCTCGCGATCAAAGGTGTATACCCAAGACTGCTTAGTCACCTGCATAAGCACCTTGCGGCCATTGGGCAGATCAGCGAGAACTGGTGCAGATGGGTTATCCCAATCCCAGATGTCGTGATGGATTAACTGGTAGTGCCACTTGCGCTCGCCTGTAGTGATATCTAACGCCACTACACTGTTGGCAAAAAGGTTGTTTCCAGGTCGGTCACCACCAAAGCGGTCGCCTGTCGCTGACTCTGTAGGCAAGTACACATGGTTAAGCTCAGGGTCACCGGACATAGGCGCCCAAACGCCACCATTACCAGCAATTTCAGCTCCACCGTTTTGCCAAGACTCATAACCATAGTCTCCGCGCTGAGGAATCGTGCGGAAAGTCCATAGCTTTTCGCCAGTGCGAACGTCGAAGGCACGAACATCACCTTTAACATTAAACTTTGAAGGGGGTCGCATAGACACTTTGTGCGCAGGTCCAACCACAGCAACATTATTCATAACAAAAGGAGGCATCGAAGAGCCAATATCAACATCATCGCGGCCTTCACCAAGCCTTAGCCCAGCAAACATATCTACTCTGCCATTGTCGCCAAAATCTGGGTCTGGAATCCCTGTTTTAGCGTCAAGTGATATCAAGAAAAACCCCGGAGTGATCATTAAAATCCGTGTCTCATCACCGTCACGCCAAAATGACAGACCTCGACCAGAGCCTTTTCGGGGCGCCGCATCAAATCTTGCACCTTCCTGCGGTCGCCATAACCAAAGCATCTGTCCTGTCGCGGCATCCAATGCCGCGACATTTCTTGTAGCGCCCAGTGTTGTGTATAAAACGCCACCAACTTCTAATGGCGTAAACGTGGCATTAGACTCAGGCGTAGGACCAAAGTTGGCAGTTGAAAAACGCCAAGCAATTTCTAAAGAGGCGACATTGTCGGCGTTTATTTGATCAAGCGGCGAATAGCGTTGCGCACCCATATTGCCGCCATAATCTGGCCAATCTCCAGCGGACACGTCCGTACCGGACTGACTCATAGCCGCCGAGGCAAGAACAAGCATGCCTGCACTTAAGATGAATGATGAAACTAACCCTTTTGTCGTGATCATTTTAGACTCTCCAGATATTATTTCTTTGTTCTCGCCTACGCTTTTTTGAGTCGGTCGCACTGTCTAGCACTGACGTGGCACCGCATTAGGTCGGCCAAGTATACGTGGTGTTCACGGTACAATAAGCAAGAGATAAGAATAAGCAATCTATCGCCTACAAGCAAGTCTTTAGCTTTGAGTTTTTAAAAAACCCATAGTAATATCAATCGCTTAGCTCTAAATTTTAGCGCCATTTTGTAATTTATTGTAACGCCAAATAAAGCTGCGAGCATCAACGAGACCTCAAACTCGCTAGCCTTTGGGAAAGGAAATAAAAACAGAGGAATTCATTTGGGTCTTGTGGACCGAAAAACTAGGCTCGCGTTAACCGCAAGCATCCATTTCTCACCTGCCTACTTCTTACAATTTTGACGCCTCGTGGGGAGCCACGACTGTCGTCAAGGCATAGACTACCCATCTCAATCTCCTCGAAAAAAGCTATACGCACTTTAGAGATATGCTCCTGTGACTAGGTATTCCTATAGCTGTGAGATAGACTTGCTACGCTCAATATATGCCTAACCAAAATTAAGGAGAATGCTATGACAACGCTACTTTTGCGAAAACTAATACTTGGGGCCGCCATCGGTCTTTTCTCACAATTCGCCTTAGCTCAAACAGACGGCGACACTGAAGCCTTAAAGCAAATCGCGGACATCGTTGCCGATCTCAATCATTTTCCTTCCGATGTTGACATGACTACGCTAGAGGAAATAATGAGCAGCGCAGACATTTCTCAAACGGTCTTAATCATGGCAGACACCGTAGCCAACATTGAACATGCCGCTAACGAGGAAGGCAAAGGCGCGATGGCGGCTATCCAAGCCAACGCACAAGCATCCGAATCAGCAAAAGTCCTAGCTGAAGTGATAGAGCAACTGAGTCATACCGCCAGTGCGGACGCCAAAAATATGCTCGCTCAAACGTTCCCCTAGCCTCACATTCATTCCATACTATTTCTAAAGCTTCACTTGCGAGCAGAATCCAGTAACGATTCCCGCTCGCCAGCGAACGTTTCTGACCCAGCCCTGCTCTCTTAAATAGTGAGTCCCCGCATTTAAACTGCGGCTTTGTCGCAGGAAAGAACTGCCACGCTACTAGATTTGTAGATTCCCGCTAAAGAAATTGGAATTACCAAGAAATTTGCCCATGCCAGAAATCAGCACCCATAACCGACGATAGCATTTATGAACATTAAACTGATGTTAGAATAATGGCTACTTTATTTCAAATAGCTAGACAAAAATCTATCTGCATACACCAACGAAAATTCTTATAAATCACCTCTTCACAGCCCGCTTTATAAGCTAACAGAGCCCTCCAAACGTCACATTCTAACCCTATTGTTAAGCTCATAAAGCGCTTCAAATTATGGGTGCCACCACAATGCACTTGCCTACAGCGCTGTAATACGAACTCGCCCCGTATTTGTAAGAAAATGAAAATTCTAATGTTGTGCGATCGATTTCAAAACGGTTAGGTTGCGCCCCAAGAGGTTCACCGGGCTCGATATAAGCATAACTATTTTGCGTCGTTTTAAGATCCTCTGTCTGCAGTCTCCTTAACCCCCTGTCTGTAATGATAAGCTCATTGCGCCTCGGGTAAATGTATACAATATGCTCGCGCTCTTGCAGATTGCTCTCCCCACCAAGGGACGAAGTCCGGCATGACATTTTCACATCCGGCCAAACCCTCTCTTGAGCAGAAGTGCCCTGAGCAATTAAGATGGTTGAAAATATCAAAAGGAACTTGAACATTAAATTACGCCTCGAATTACTTTTTGAATTTTAGCAAGCTACCGAGAAATAAAAACCCTCGGCAGGCATATCCGATTTGACCCAGCCCAAACGATGTCCTTGGCGCCACACACACGGAAACCCCTGGCGATACTCCAGCATCAGTCCAAACATTGAACCCAGAGCGCTGAGCCCATTCGCTTAAGGTAGCAAGCGACAACCCGAGTTCGTCTTGTCTGTCGGCATCCAAATCAGGCCACCAGCAGCTAAGACAGCCTTTTTCTTGTGGGAGTTTTCACTCCACTGCCGACTACAAGCTCATAATAGAATATACTTTAAACGTCTCAATTTAGCAGGATCACTAATATTATGGGTAGAGCATACCAGAATCGCAAAGAATCGATGGCCAAAACGGCAGATTCTAAAACAAAAGTTTACAGTAAATATGGTCGAGAGATTTATGTGACAGCCAAATCTGGCGGCACCGATCCGGCCGGCAATCTTTCCCTTCGCGGGCTGATCGAGCGCGCTAAGAAAGATCAAGTCCCTACCCATGTTATCGACAAAGCCCTAGAAAAAGCATCCGGTGTTGGAGGCGAAGATTTTTCCTTAGCCCGCTATGAAGGGTTTGGCCCCGCAGGCAGTATGCTGATAGTCGACTGTTTAACTGACAACCCCAATCGTACGTTTGGCGATGTTAGGCAATGCTTCGTTAAAACTAAATCTAAAATTGGAACTCCAGGCAACGTCAGTCATCTGTTCGATCACTGCGCTATCTTCAAACTAAAAGCCGTTGACGAAGAGGCAGTATTGGAGGCGCTACTCGATGCAGATGTAGATGTAGCCGATATTGAGAGTGAAGGCGGCTTCATTACCGCGTTTACACCTAATACAGATTATGGCTCCGCTCGTCAGGCACTGTGCGATAGTTTTAGCAACGACAAAGGAGAAATCGACTTTGACACAGACCTTATTCAGTTTCTGCCGCAGGCAACTATCGAGCTGGGAGGCGACGACGTCGAGATTTTTGAAAAGCTTATCGATTTACTTAACGACTTAGATGACGTTCAAAATGTTTACCATAACGTCGAAGCATAACAATGAAATCTGCAATCTTTGACACCGACATAGGCATCGATGATGCCATGGCGCTATTGTTTGCCCACTATGCTGCAGACATTTCATTACGCGCTATCACCACCAAATATGGAAACGCTAGCATTGAAGATACCACCCGAAATGCTTTGCTGGTTAAGGAAATGTTTGGTCTCGACGCACCGGTATATCGAGGTGCGTCAAAACCAATATCTATTAGATTAGGGGAAGGCTACCCCTCCCATGTGCACGGTAAAAACGGACTAGGGGACATTCAATTCGATGAACCTCGGCTTCAGGCCGAAACATGGACGGCGGCACAAGCACTCGTTGAAATCAGCAAAGAAGCGGGGCAGAAAATTTCAATCATTGCAGTCGGTGGACTTACAAATATCGCTGCAGCAATAGCGCTTGATTCTACATTCCCCTCAAGAGTTGGCGAGCTCATCGTTATGGGCGGCGCTTTTGGCTACAACCAGCACCACGGCAATGTGTCACCAGTTGCGGAAGCCAATATTGCTAGTGACCCTATAGCTGCAGACATTGTTTTTTCGAGCGATATACCGACAACTATCGTCGGCTTGGACGTCACTCAAGAAGTCACTATGGACAGTTTATTTATTCAGTCTTTAGCTGACAACGCAGGCCAAGCCGGGCAGTTTATAAAAGAAACCAATAAACACTACTTCGACTTTTACCACACCATCAACGGCAAACATGAATGCCCACTTCATGACTCCTGTGCAGTCGCCTACCTTCTCAATCCCGACTTATTTACAACAATCCAGCAGCCAGTGAGAGTGGTCACTGAGGGCGTTGATTTAGGACAAACTGTTCACGGCAATGACCTGCGGGCTTATGTGACGGATACTTGGAACAATGGAGCGGACTGCACGATTTGTACGCAGGTAAACGCCCCCGCTGTCCTAGCGTTGTATCAATCCACACTTGCCTTAGCTGGACTAAATTAGAAATAAAAGGAGCAAATCAGCTTTGCACCCAATTTGGGTTATTGGAAGTATCAACACAGACATGGTGGTCAAGTCTAAAGCCCTACCCCGTCCAGGTCAGACCCTTATAGGCGGTGAATTCCTTATGAATTCTGGCGGTAAAGGGGCTAATCAGGCCGTGGCAGCCGCTCGCCTTGGCGCGCAGGTTTCATTGCTAGGATGTCTCGGCCAAGATATTTTTGGCAGCGAAGCCATCACACGACTAGAGCAAGAAAAAGTTGATTGCAGCCTTGTCAGTAGAAGTAAAACCCAGCCTTCGGGGGTCGCGCTAATTAGCGTAGATTGCACTGGAGAGAATCAAATCACGGTGGCACCTGGGGCAAACCACTGTGTGAGTGAGCAGCAGGTGGAATTGGCTTTTGATGCTATGGTAAGTGACAGTTTGATATTGCTGCAACTGGAAATCCCCCTTTTATCCGTAGCCCATGCCGTTGATTTAGCCCGCGCACATAATTGCCGGGCCATCCTAGACCCTGCCCCCGCTCAAAGTTTATCTGAACAGATACTGCAAAACCTCTATTTGATCACCCCCAATGAGTCAGAGGCTGAAACTCTAACAGGTATTAAAGTCGACTCTCCAGAATCCGCCGAAGAAGCAGCTAATTTTTTATTGAAGGCAGGCGTGCTAAACGTTGCACTAACAATGGGTTGCAAGGGAGTGCTTTTAGCTAGCAGCGAAGGCTGCGAGGTAATTCCTGCAACAACAGTAAAAGCTATCGACACAACAGCGGCAGGCGACTGTTTTAATGGCTCACTCGCGTTCGCTTTAGCCAGTGAGGAAACTTTACGCGAAGCGGTAATTTTTGCGGCCCGAGTGGCATCAGTTTCAGTGACACGAATAGGGGCTCAGGATTCGATGCCATTTCAGAATGAGCTTTAATCATAAAAAAAGCCCGCTATAGCGGGCTTCATATCTCAATTTTCGCAAAATACGAGGACTTTTCTGTTTTAATATCCAGCAAAAGGTCAACTGAGCTTTTTGATATAAGCGTAACCCCCAAGAAACTAGATAGTTCCTACGCTGTCTTGGGTTATCCACCCACGCTTTTCATAAGTATCTTCACGACGCGAGGCATTAACAACTCCCCCGCCCCCAATGGATCGACTCCTTTACTGTGGAGAACTTCAACTTAGTCGCCACGAATAATTTATTCTCAGGACATAGGAATATTGCTCTCTTTCAAATTCAGCTTTTAACTTAGCACCTAAGAGATATCGGACAAAGTAATAAACGCTCTCTCTATCTGGCCACACTGCGTCTTTGAGAGCGAGTGCTGACAGTCATAATTTTCCGCTACCTATCTTTAATCTTGATCTAACGGCTCTAACTCTTCCTCAACCTCTTTAAGCGGCGCCAGCCCACACTTACCTATCTATAGCGCACGTGCGGGTCAGTTTCGTTTTAAAGGCTAAAACAAATCAGCCGACACCAGGAAATTGATAATCCTCAAACGTCTTCCGCAGCCCTAGCTTATTAAGCTTACCTGTCGCGGTATGCGGCAACTCATCAACAAATACTACATCGTCAGGCATAGCCATTTTGTGTAATTTGTCTTTTAAAAACTCTAAGACATCATTCCTTGTAAGAGATTTACCCCCTTGCACTACCACAATTAGCAGTGGCCTCTCAGTCCATTTAGGATGGGTTCGCCCTATAACTGCGGCTTCCGCGATGTCTGCGTGGTTAACCGCAGCGTTTTCAATTTCGATAGAACTGATCCACTCACCGCCGGACTTAATAACATCTTTAGTGCGGTCGGTAATTTGCAAATAGCCTTCAGCATTAATCGTCGCCACGTCGCCGGTTTCGAACCATCCCTTTTCATCTACTGGGCAACCCTCTGCCCCTGGCACTTCGGATAGACCGTAATAACCTTTAGCTACCCAGGGACCACGAACTTTAAGTGCGCCAAATGCCACACCATCCCAAGGCAATTCTTCATTATTTTCATCAACAATGCACATTTCGATGCCAAATACGCCTCTACCTTGTAGACACTGAAGATCAGTTATTTCAGAAGTACTTAAATTTTCCATTCCTTTCTTCAAACTAAATATTGTGCCTAAAGGACTGGTTTCGGTCATCCCCCAACCTTGAACGACTATGGCATTATGCTGCTCTCTAAATCGTTCAACAATGATTCTGGGACAAGCGGCGCCTCCCACGCTCACCCGCTCCAAACTTGGGACTGTTTTGTTATTTGCCTCTAGGTAGTCCAAAAGCGCCAGCCAGATAGTCGGTACGCCCGAGCTGAAAGTCACTTCCTCCGCAACCATGAGAGAGTGCAAAGTTTCGCCGTCGGCCATTTTGGGACCAGGCAGTACTAACTTAGTTCCCACCATAAGAGCAGCATATGGGGCGCCCCACGCGTTAACATGAAACATAGGCACTACTGGCAAGCTGGTTACCATGTTCGACGCTCCAGTTACATCAGGGAGCCCGCCGGCAAGAGCGTGTAGTAATGTGGAGCGGTGGCTATAAACCACTCCCTTAGGATTTCCTGTAGTACCGGAGGTATAGCACATGCCGCTAGCTGTATTCTCATCGAACTCCGGCCAAGCAAAGTCATCGGATTGGGCGCTGAGTAACTCTTCATAACAAAGCACATTGGGCAGAGTGGTATCAGGCATGTTTGCCTTATCAGTCAAAACAACTATCGCCTCTACTTTGGTCAGGTGATCTTTTAACGCTTCAAGTAACGGCATTACCAATACATCAACGAAAAGAAATCTATCTTCTGCATGGTTAATTATATAAGCCACTTGCTCGGGAAAAAGCTTAGGGTTAATCGTATGACAAACCATACCGCTGCCTGAAACACCATAATACAATTCCATATGACGATAGTCGTTCCAAGCCAATGTCCCTATCCTGTCGCCAAATTTAGCGCCTAAAGAATTCAAGCTATTGGCTAATTGCCGGCACCGCGAAGCAAAAGTTTTATAAGTCTGCCGGTGACGCGGGTTATCCATTGTCACAGAAACCATCTCTGTAGTCGGGAAATTCTTCTCTGCATGTGTGAGTATCGACGAGATCATTAACTGGGAATTCATCATAGAAGCTTGCATAGTTTCTCCTTTAATTTGCGAGCTTAGCTCGTCATCATTTCTTGTTTTGACACTAACGCACTTTCCTGCATTCAGATGCCGTATAACTTATTAATTAAGGTTTACACCCTAACTTCTGATTTTCAGATTTGGCGCATCTACTGTCTAGTCTATGCTCATAACATACTACACAACTGGCTAGTTTATCCCAAATAAAACAGGGGTCTCCTTTCGAATGAACCTGATATATCGACGATAACTCTTAATGATGCAGAGTCGAGAAGGTCAAATCTCTCGGGGACCAATTTCCTCCTGTTTCCAATCATGTGATAAAACTTTATAGCGCCAATCTTACCTTATTCATAAATTGTATCAGAATGGGGGCACACTTAAACAATGCCGAAAAACACAGCGAGACCGAGAAAAGTATCAATATCACTATTACCCTGAAAGATAGCATCCCCATTTATAGGCAAATCGCAAATCAGATCCACTGTATGGTGGCTTTCGGTATTTTGATGCCTCAAGAAGAAATATCTCCAGTTAAAGCACTCGCGCTAGCACTAGCGTTAAGTGTTACACCAAGCCCCGTGGCAAATGCCTATGCTAAAGGCGTCGGCTGTGATTTATAAGCGGCAATTAGGCTATTCAAATCCATTTGGGGCGCTCTCCTCTTTTGGCCTTAGTTTAGTCACTCTTAGCAAAACTAGGCACGGGTGAGTAACTTCCGTAAGACAGCAGCTGACCTTGTCAAGAATCATCACTCTTTGGCTCATAAATAAAGCACCTAGAAATGCCAAAATTATCGCGCCTTTCTCTTAAGCAAAACTACAAGAAGCACCATAGAAACTTTCAAAAAATTCCTTAACCCGTCAAAATATCCGTAAAATAATTTGCGGGAGCTTCTGCAATATAACGCAAAATAGAAAAGCTACAGACACAAAAAAAGGGGTGACATCTCTGCCACGCCTTTAAAATTGACTCATCATTACTAGCTCTTTCTACGAACTAAACCCTAGAGCTACTGCACTAAAATGCAATCGGTTTACACTCGCTGAATGAGAGCAGTTATTTGCTCTTTTTAACCCTTTTTTTGCTTCGTCTTACTAGTGTTAGCCCCCACTTTCCCGCTGCTAGGGTTAACCATAAAACTAACACAACTTAAACCAAGCCAGTTCTCTTCGGTAAACGGCAGGCCACTTCGAACCAGCAGACCACAAGCTTGCCAAACACCCGACGGAAGGCCATCAGGCAACGTGATATTAAGAATCGTATGAGTCTGCTCGCCATTAACTTGCAACGAATTATGGAACGAAATCACTCCTTCACTTTGAGCTCTGATATCACCCTGAGCTGAAAACGTAAACAGATCTCCAGATGGGAGGATCAGAGCAGCATAGGTATCGAGGTTTTGATCACCAGTTATAGTCATCGTTGCAAGAAATGGATCACCGGAAACGAAAACTTCCTGATTAACCTCCGTTACAACAGCTTCGCCGATACTAATTGCGGCGCTATTATTTGCCACTAAGGAGAAACTACCTGAATCAAAACCATTGACACCGATGACGATGGTGCCGCGCGCTGTGATGCTGCAAGTTTCGAGGTTGTCACCGGGAGTAAACGGGCGGCAAATATAATTAGAGTCCGATGGCTGTCCAGACGTACTGACATACAAATCTAAATCTGCAGTCAAACCATAGAGGCTTACTTCGGTTGCATTGGCAACCTCGTAATAGAGCCATTCTCCGATGGCCACTGAACCCATAACAACCTCACCAATAGTAAGAGTCGTGTTGCCCGTTGGAATCACGCCTCCATCACTCACCGTGTCTGATGTTGCCAAGAGAGAGTAACTACCCCCCTCAAAACCTTTTATTCCGACATAGCTTATTCCTTCAGGGTCAATGCTACAGGTTTCCTCGGTAGAACCGCCAGAGAACGGTCGGCAATCATACTGCGCTGCCGTGGGAGTACCGGCTCGACTTACGTAAAGATCAAGATCTGAGCTTAGATCAAAGAGTTTAACCGAACTAGCACCCGTTACTTGGTAGTAGACCCACTCTCCAGGCGAGGCGTTTGTTGTGACGGTCTGACCGATAGTAAGAGCCGTGCCGCCTCCATCACTGCCTGAATCTGCTGTTGCGAGGAGTGAGTAACTACCTCCTCCGTAGGCATTAACGCCAATATAACTTGTCCCGTTAGGGTCAAGGCTACAGATCTCCTCAGTGGAATCTGAAAAATAGGGGCGACAATCGTATTGCTCCCCGGTGGGAGTCCCTGTTCGATTGACGTAGAGATCGAAGTCCGCACTCAAATCAAAGAGTTTGATCGACGTAGCACCAGTTACTTGATAGTACTCCCACGTTCCCGCATCCAACGTCCCTGTTGCGGGAACGGAGACGTTAAGTGACTTCGCTTGGTTTGCCGGTGTAGTGCCCTGCTGACGAGCAATCAAACTAAAAATACCAGCTTCTGAAAATGCATTAACACCAATAAAAACGGTAGCAGATGCATCATTGATCGGGCAGATTTCCTCGGTTGTTCCCGAAGAGTAAGGTCGACAGACATGACTTTCTGCCGTGGGATTTGCACCCTCACCAATATAAAGATCCAAATCTGATGACAGATTAAACAAGCTTATCTCTGCCGCACCTGTAACTTGAAAGTAAGTCCAGCCATTAGCCTCTACAGAACGGGTAATGGGGATATCCAATGAAAGGGACTGGCTGCCATCTCCAGATGAACCACCTCCAGTTTCGCCACCGCTCACAGACGCTGCGTTAGCAACTAGACTAAAGCTACCCGCCAATCCCTGTAGACCGATAAAAGTTTTCTTTGACGCATCAACATTGCAAGTTTCAGTGGCTGTTCCACCTGAAAATGGTCTGCATTGGTAATTGCCAGCCGTTGGCTGAGCGCCATTACCTATATATAAATCAATATCAGCTGACATATTAAACAGGGATATCTCACTCGCCCCGTTTACTTCGTAATAAAGCCACTGATCCGCCTCCAGATTACCGGTCACGGACGTCCCTACAGTCAGCGTTTCATAAACTGGACTAGGTTCAGGGTCACCCAGCGCCGGAGTCCCGCCGCTCATAGCAAGAGCTGGTGTATTTTCTGCAAAATATTCATGACTGTCGGCGTTGTTGATTGCCTTATTAGGATCGGTAGCTCCGAGTTGCTTCGCTGAACTCTGACCGTATTGATGGTCGTCAGTGCCTCCAAGGACAGTAAAATGAGAAAGCTCATGGATAATCGTTCCAGCACGAGAATCTGTACCGGTAAGTTCCGCACCCCAAAACGCAGGGCACAAGAAAACTTCATAGGGTGAATCACTGTAAACAAACGCAAAAGTATTACGGCCACATCGTGACGAACCACAAGAGAATTTCAACGCTTTATTCGCGGTCGCTTCTTGAATCGCATTAAAGTGAGTTGATACTGTTGTGTATCTAGACGAAAGATAGCTACCAAACCACATAGTATAACGAGCCGCAACGGCACGCTGAACAACAGCCGTAGAGTTCAGGGCTTCAGCGGCCTCTGTTGCCATGACTTCAGCTGCGGTTAGTGCCGTGTCAATTTGTGTTATCTGATCAGCGTCACATGAGCTAAATGTCGGTGGCAGTTTGGCTTTTATCGCTGCAAAACTTAAGGACTGGTAGGCAACCACTCCGTTAGATTGTAGATTTCTCTGAAATCTGTCTGTCACATCAAACTTATATGCACTCGTATTAGTGGTAAACGGAATTGCGTAGTATTCAACCAAGCCATCGAATTGAATTGAGTAATAACCTGCTCGCTCAGTTAAGTAGCCATGTGAAATATCCAAATCTATAGAAATAGAGTCTCCTGCAGAAAGAAGAATATAGTCCTCGGCGCTGGCGGCAGCTCTTTTCATATGCCGCTCTCTATAAGGCACTGAAACCAGCTCTTTTTTCCCATCAAAGCTGACATCGAAATAATCGTTATTGAAGGCTCCTTCTAAAGGGGTGTTCCATGCCAATACTTGAAGATCCTGCTTACTTTCATTTAAGAGCGTATAAGTAATCTTGAGGCTATTGGGATCGGTCACTTTCAATTCAGCTCGCAAAGTATTAGTCTGCGCTTGAATACTTGAACTAATGAGCCAAATAGCTAGCAATAGGACCCGCATCACACTGCTCTTGGTGAACTGCCCTAAAAATCCTTCAGCACGGTTCTCACACCAGCTCTTGAAGCTTATCCCCCGGATATCCCTTTGTGTCTTCTCATTCAATGCTTAGAACACTCCTACAGTGATTTTAATTACTGTTATTGCCGTTGCTTAAATCGTGCAATCTGAATCGTTACACCTGCATCGCAACCACTTAAATCGCACCTGCGAGCAGCCTGTTACCTTTATTTTTATTTTTGCCCCACCTGAATTGCAATGGTAGCCATAGAGGGGGCTGCCACTACAAATGTCTGTTCCTGATTAATCAAGAACAGACTCCCAGGCTGGTATGTAAGGGAGTATTCGCCACTGTCTTTTATACTGTAGCCACTACTTATGTTTAACTTAACTACTTGTGATGCACCTGGCTTGATTCCAATATAATCACGACTAGATGGCGCGCTGCGCTTAATCATTGGACCTATATATTCGATTTTACGACCAGCGCTCTTTATGTCGAATAAGTTTCGACTAAAGCCCCCTTCCCATGGCGTACCCCAAGGCAAAAAAGACACAGCTGTGAGACCGTTGTTGCGGATTTCAAATTCTCCCATCCAGTGCTGTCCTGAGCCCGCCGTTGAGTCTATTGTCATCGATAAAGTCAGTGATATTTTTTGATGTTCGACAGTCACGAATTCAGTAACAGGCCTTGCCTGCGTAAATCCACAGGAGGACAGTAACAGCATTGCTGCGAGGCAACTTAAATACTCAAAGAATCGTTTCAAAAAAACCTCCAATGCCCACTAAGACTAGCAGGCAAGCCGCATATTGCCCTGATTAGTTTTCACTTATCCCAATTATTATTCAATAGATTTGACGTCGTGGCATCCGATTCGCGAGCCACTCTACCTAACTTATAATCAGACACCTCGCCTCAGATGCACGCGTATAAGCCACTCAGAGCAAAACACCAAGCGCAAGTCATCGAATTAAAAAAGGATTTTCATCAGCTTTCCTTAAAAGACGCACAAGCTAAGTTTTTACCATGACACAGCAAAGAAGCTTAACTTATTTCCGCCTAGCCATAAATTATAGTATCAACTAGAAATAGTCTCTAAATCATAAATACAGTCCATTGCTAGAACACCCAACGCCGTAAAAAGAATAAATACGGCTTACATCGCGGAAAAACCGGTGGATTTGCACTTTATTCCGTCATTAGGTTCTTTTTTTCCTGCCACATACTCGTTACCATTCAGCTATAAAATTCATCCAACTAGGCCACTAACACTATGAGTTCTCCTGTATTAATGCAAAATGACAAGCATGCAAACCTTAAAGCCACTCATTCTGGTGACTATACCCGCTATAAAGAGAGGCATTTAATACCCATTGTTGCTCAGGATTTCTTCAATCTAGCATCAGAATTCCCATTGGTATTTGTCAAAAATGGTGATTCGGGTGATTTTATCCCTGTGGCTGTAATGAGTCTGCGAGAAGGACAGAACTTGTACTGTGCAACAGACCAATGGCAGGCTCTGGTCGTTCCACTTAGCTTCAGTAATGCGCCGTTCTCTATAGCTCGCACTGATGCTGAAGGCGACCAATTTGCTGTCCTTATAGATGAAGATAGCCCTATGTTGAGTGAAACCGAGGGTGAACCTTTATTCAAGGAAGGAGGCGAAAAAACCGATTATTTAGAGCAAAGAATTGATTCGATTGTTCATGTTTCTCAGCAAGTGCAGCAAACTCAAGCGATCTGCAAACTGTTGGTTGAGAAAAACTTACTGACCACTAGTCAAATTCAGCTTCAACATCGACCAGATGGGCGGACTTACAATATTGACGGCATCTATACAGTAAACGAAACCGTGTTGAATGAATTAACCGACGCTGAATTTTTAGAGCTTAGAGACAAGGGTTTAATAGCGATGATCTGTGCCCACCTGTCGTCACTGCAGCAACTTCGAAGAATATCGCAGATGCAATACGAAGCAGATAAAGCGGCTGGGGAATACTAGAAAGAATAGCCGCTGCATTATTTTGCTTGCCGAGCGGGGCCAGACTATCTTGTCCTTGAAAATTCGGCGAGATTAATCGAGCGACGACTACTTAACTTCGAAAAGACATAGGCGCTAACGCTGTGTGGCTTTCTACTTTGAAAAATCTAACTCTGTGAATCTTACTTTAGGGTACTCGTACGGGGATTGCTAAATTAAGGGCAACTAAATAGCCAGTATTAAACCTTCAGTGTTTTAAACAAGGGATATGAGTGGGCAGTAAACTAAGGAGAGCAACTGGCCTCAGGCCAGCATTACTCGTTCTACATTAAGCATATTTCGGCCCTGATTTGCTTCGGGGTCGGAAGCACTCGCGTGCTTATTTTCGCAATCTATTGGTTCAATTGATTGGAAATCTGAGGCACTTTTCGCAGATTATCAAGATCGTAGCCCTGCTCCTGAATAATACTAATCAGACGCTGATAGTCTGCTTCAGCAATGCTAGCGTCCCTTGCCATCAGCCAGACATAATCCCTTTTAGAGCGCCCTATAATTGTAAATTCATAATTCGGGTCAACGTAGATAATTCGGTATTCTGCTTTGAATGGCCAAACGAACTGCATACCCCAAATGGCATTGCCGGAGCCATCGCGAACAGAAGCAGTAGGGGTATAAATTTTTTGCTTGCCATCAAACCCACCATTATTAAATGTGAAGGTGGTCGCTATTTTCCCGTTTGGGTCAACTGCATAACTTTCGACGGAGTTATATGCATCTTTTTCGATAAAAGTTGGGATATTCGCGATAACATACCAGTCACCAGAAAACTTCTCTAAATCAACTAGTGTCGCGGTGCGAATGGTTGAAAAGCTCGATGCAGACTGGCAGCTTGTCATCAAGACCAGCAACAATGCTTTTAGATATTGGATGTTTTTTCTCCTAAACCATTAAGTCGCTATCTACCGTCGCATATAAATTGAATTTCTCGAAGGAATTCAAGACGTCGATTTTAAAACACTGTTCTAAGCGGCCGTATTTTAAATACGAGTGAATTTGAATTTTGGATTGCCTTATCCCTCGGAGCAAAGTTTGACCATATAAGCCACTACTGTAATTCGAATGGTTTGGATTAAACCGCAAAAAGCCCTCTTGACGAGCTCGCCGATGCCTGCTTCTCGTCCTTTTGCAGCGTGATTTAGAGCCCCTGAATACGCTTAAGCCTATCCAAGGCTGTCGCTAAAATAATGAAGATGTTTAACAGAATAGCGAGAAGGTATAGAAGGAGGACGCAGCGCGTCAAGCACTGGGGAGTCAGTAAGGCCGATAAATATTTGTTCGCAATCAATCCTCCATTTGGCTTTGAATAGCTAGTGATCGTAAATGACCAAGGACCAAAATACAGCAGCGCATCAGCTTTAGCCATTAAATACATGATAAGGCGTTAAGCCGCCCTTAATCTAACGCTACAGCGCTATTGCCAAGACTACAATCGTTGCAAGGTCCAGAAAAGACCCATAGCGCCTATTGAATTTAGCGCCAGAAGAATCGCCTGTCGATCTACACCCACTCTTTTGCAAGCGAATACAAATATCATTGTGGCAAGCACAAAAAAAATCTGACCTACTTCCACACCAAGATTAAAAACTGTCAGGGCAATTAGGGTGTCACCGAGCTGCACGCCCAAATCACTTAATACACTGGCAAAGCCAAGCCCATGAACTAGACCAAAGCCTGCAGTGAGCGCCATTCTCCGATGCATTGACTGTATTGAAGAAGTATCCAGCAGATTTAAATTTTTCGCACGTTGATGCAATACGGCTTCTCTCGACATGAAAACCACCGACAGCGCTATCACCGCTTCCACCGGTGCAGTTGATATACTAACAACACCCAAGAACGACAACGCTAAGGACAATGAATGACCAATAGTGAATGCAGTTATAAGGTAGAGCAAATGTCTTCCGCTGGCTAACATCGCCAAGCAGAACACAAAAGCCAAATGGTCCAAACCACTCAGAACGTGTTCCGCCCCTAAAAAAAGATAAATCCTTGCGACACCGAGAAGACTTAAGTCATGCACTTTATCGCGGGTCCAATCAGGTAGCGATAAACTTGCGCCTGATCTAGGCCCTGAAATCATTTTACTTTCAACCCTACCATCTAAATATCGTAACTCAAGAACGCCACCATCACTGCCCCACTGCGTTTCAACTAGGCCGCTTAGTATCCCTCTACAATTGAACTCTAAATCCACAGAAGGTAAATATCCCGGCTGACTTTCAAGTCTGCTGGATAAAATACAGGCAGGTGGCAGTTTTACCGGATGATTAGGTAAACCTGTTTGTGGAAGGTTATTGACCAGCAACCGGTAGTAACTGCTTTTCTCTTGCTCAATAAACGTAAACTGCGCAATGTCCATCTCATGTGCAGTGACGATTGAAGTGAGACTAGACGATGTCAGCAAGAAAATTAATGCCAAGGCCTTTTTATTCACTATCAATTCCTGCCATCACTCTCACGAAATATGGAAAACTGAGCTTCTATTTTTGCAACCTGCTCTCTAATGCGCTTGCCCTGCTTTTCCTCTAATACATTTCTCCTGACGCGCTCATAGATATTCGCAAACGTAAGTGGAGCAGGGTCCTCCAACCCCTGATGAAGAACGAAATGATAGCCACGGGGAGAATCAAGCGGCCCATCCCATTGATTGGGAGGCAATAAAACTAAGGCCTTATAGAATTCAGAGCCGAAAGTACTAAGCATAATAGTTTCGGTATAGTTATTAATCTCATCGCCGAGCCAGTAGCCCTCACCGATGATTTTTTCGCCGGCACGAAGCCCTTGAAGGATGGAATGGTAATTTTGAGGCAGCTCCTCGAAAAACACCTGCGAGAAGCTAATCTGCGGCTCTGAATAATACTCCTCAATATTGTTTATGTAGAAAGCTAGAATTTCAGATTGCTCAGGCTCTACCGGCGCCCCCGACCAGAGCAAGTTCAT
Organism: Gammaproteobacteria bacterium; assembly: GCA_963854625.1. GTDB lineage: Bacteria > Pseudomonadota > Gammaproteobacteria > Pseudomonadales > Pseudohongiellaceae > UBA9145. Next base: position 39,153 of record CAWKZY010000019.1, read on the forward strand.
TTTCTCGAGCAAACGAGCACGTATCTTAGAGTCACCTAAATGCATGTCTTGGGAGACGGCGTGGCGGAAAATCATTTCGTCTCTAATCCAAGTCTTGATTAGCTTTTCAACTTCCTCCGCACTGGCCTGGCGCCCCTGAAACAAAGAGAATCTTTCTTTCAAATTATTAATAAGTGTGGGGTCAACTTCAATATCGAATAAATTTAATGCAGGCAAGCTAGCGGCTTGTCTTTGCTTGTCTTTGCTTTTTGGGTCTTCTTGGCTAAACAAATCAAGCGCGAAAACTCCTGCAATAAGCACAAAGAAAATTAGCAGCGGCTCAGCCAAGGCCCTTTTGAAAAACCTCCTGCCAACGCTAAGTTGGTCTTTTGATTTCATGTCTAAATTCCACAATGAGCACCAATGAAAATAGTTTTAATCTACCTAAGGCTTGAGTCTTAAGATTCAGATGAAATGCTGCTAAAACTCTATTACCCCTCTTCTGACATCTTTGACATCTTTGACATCTTTGACATTGAAGTCTCCAGCCTCGCCCCTGAAAATTGCCCCTCTCCTTGGGCAACATAACAGTAGGCTAGGTCGAGCAACCCTATCAATAGGGTTGAAACAAAGGATAGAAAAGCCAATTACATACTTCCCTAGGGTGCTTCCATCCCCGAGCTAGCTAATCAATTAAGCCGAATGCAGTGGAATGATTGCCCTCGGAAATTCTTGTCAGCAGAGCCATCCCTGCACCCGTTACGTCTTACCAAATAAAGCGCCCTAATCTTCCTCCTTATCTTGCTTTTCGGCCTCTCGCTTAGCTTCCAATTCGGCAGTTTTATCAAGGTATTCCTGTTGATCTCCGTAATAATTATCAATGGCATGCTCGGATGCAATTGGGCTTAGATAGTGAGGATCGGTCAGCTCTTTTTCACGCATAGCAAGTCCAGTAAGACATGCCTTTACTATATGAGCACTACTCAGGGTAGACACATACGTTGGATCAAGCGCAGGATGTAATTCGACTAAATCAAAACCCACGACATTGGCTTCGGCACAAAGGCGGCGAACGATGGTAATTGACTCGCGCATATCCAACCCGCCCGGCACCGGTGTACCTGTCGCTGTTGTAATGCCTGGGTCAATAACATCGATATCGAATGAGATATGCAGTTTGCGGCCTTCTTCACTGGCCTCCGCAACAACACGCTCAATTACCGCATCCCAGCCTCTACGCTCAACTTCAGCCATAGTATGGAAACGCATTCCAACTTCACGCATCCATTCGAAGGCTTCCGGGTCAGGGCCAGAAGAACGCAAGCCAACTTGAATATAGTCAGCCGGACGCACGTGCCCCTCATTAAGCAATCGATAAACTGGCGTACCGTGGCTGATCAGATGGCTTCCACCCCACCACGCATCGTAATGCGAGTCAAAATGGATAACGGATACTTTTTCTTTACCGTACACGTCAGCCAAACCCGCTACATTAGGATACTCCAAAGAATGATCGCCGCCGATGATGACCGGTACCGCACCGGTTTCAGCAATTTCTCGAACAACTTCACGTACATGTTTCATGGACCGCTCTGTACTGGCGTTATCAATAGCGACATCACCATAGTCCACAATGTTCAGTATTCGACCCGCTGTGAGTCCCACATACTGGTCAGACCCAGACATAGCTTCGCCTTGAACACGCATCTCGATGGTAGCTTGGGCACCAGAATCCCGCCAACCCGATCCCATATTCAAAGGCGCACCCACAATAGCAACATCCACCTCACCGGCGATTAAATCCTCAGGAGTAAGCGCCAAAGGATAACCACCAAAAGTTGGAGGTCCACCACGCCCGTTATAACGCCCTAGCTTGACTGGGCCAGGCTCGCGCTTTGGGTCCATTGACAAGGGCCTGCGTAATCGCCACGCATTGAATTTGGGTGAGTCGGTGTTCAAATCTATGTTTGAATCATCGCGGCCTTCAACATAACGAGTTTGACTGACCACATCTTGCATTGCTTCCACTAGCGCCAAGACCTCTGCAGGGGTACTTTCTTCTAACTTAGCAACTGTCTTTTCCAGATTCCCGATATAGGTTCTGGCGTCGTCACTCTGCAGAAACTCAATTTGTTCCTCTGAAAGTAATTCCAATTTTTCGGCGACAGCGTCTGGCAATTGGATTGGTGCTTCCGAGTCTTCAAAACCTCTCACATCCAACATGGTAAAAGGGTAAGGCGCTGTGCCAGTTACATGTTCCGGCATGTCTTGGGCGATAGCGCTCTGCATGAACTGCGGCAGTGATATGATCGCCGAACCAAGAATTGCTCGAGAAAAACTTGCTAAGGAAAACATAGTATATTTCCTTTTGGATGCTGAATAAGATGTCTAAGAGGATTCGTAGTAGTCACCTAGTCCTGCCCATGATCAATAGCAAGAGGATGAACGTAATTCGCAGAAAGTCCGGCTTTGCGTAAGGCTAGACCGACCAAACAGGCATTTAGAACTGTATTTGCGTTGACCACTGACAACCGGGAAAAATCGAGCATAGGCGCCATATCAGTAATCTCGAAACCGACGATTTGTTTTTCAGCGCAAAGGTAACGGATGGCAGTCGCCACCTCTTGAACACTTAACCCGTTCGATGCTATCCGACCAGCTGCCACCATCTGACTTGGCTCAATTACGCTGACATCAATTGAGACGAATATTTTTTCCGGTCCATTGGCAACCTCATCTTGCACCCGCGCCATGACCGCATCATAACCATTACGGCGAATCTCAGCCATGGTGTGATAGCGCACACGCTGGCCTCTAAGCCACTGTAATGTATCTATATTTACAGTTGGGCCTCGCAAGCCGACGGTTATCACATCCTCACCGGAGACGATGCCTTCATCGAGCAGCATAAAAAGTGCCTGCTCATCGGAAATGGTGTGCACTGCTTCTCGGTCAGTATCTGGATGGGCGCTGAAGTGGACAAGACCAAACTCGCCGCGCCCCCTTGATTCGGCAACACCTTTGACACCTGGGTAGAGCATGGAAGTGTCTCCACCCACCAACATAGGAATTGCACCGGTATCTGAAGTCTCTGTAACCATGCTAGTGACATGATCGACAGTGAGCTCTGTGCTCATGCGATCAATGGCAAAATCGCCGTAATCGACAATAGACAAGACTTTGCGGGGGTCTAACAGAGAATTAACGTCAGGAAGCGCTAGCGTATTCATAGCTCGCATCACTCGCGGACCAAAATTCGCATTACGCCGCCCGCTGCCCATGTCATTAGGTACTCCAACAATGGCCACATCAACATTTCCGGCTATCAAATCTTCCGGCCATATAGCCACATTGGCACCGGCAAATGTAGGAACACCCGATTCTGAAAAAAGATAACGATTCACGCTAAATGGGCCAGGCTCACGATTTTCATCACGCAAAAGCGGCGGACGTATAACCAAATCATTAAAACGAACAGTATCGGTATTTAAAGGCATAGCACCCATATCCCGATTCGCGTTGTAGCCCATCTGTTCGGCAGCAGCCATAAGCTCAGCAATCATCATTGAAAGCTCTTCACCCTTGCGCGTGGTGAGCTCATGCACCATCTGACGGGCAGGAATGAAATCTAGAAAGTCACCGCTACTAATAAAGCGTTGCTGATCAGCAACAAGTGATTCGAAGGTGGGTTTTAGATTCTCAGGAAACTCCCATTCATCACTGCTATCCGCAGCAACGGCGCAGACGGACAATACTAGAAGCCCATGAGCCAATAATAAGTGGACAACTCGAATAAAACGCAAGGCAATCATAATTTTCCTGAAACCTCAATTTTTGGAACCACTTAAGACATTCTGTGAGCAGCTCAGTAGACAAAGAGTCTAAGTGCTCGAAGACTATCGCTAAATGTAAGATATTCCTAATACCGCAGATAGCTCGGGAAGTGTAACGCTCTTTAACACAAGGACCCTAGTGAGTCTCAGGAGTAACCCGTTACAGAAAACCTCTGCATTTATTCGATCAATCAATTAGGCGATATAGATTAACTTTTATTCTAAAACATCCCTACGGCAGTATGAGCTGAATCTGACACCTCTGAAAGAACTTTTTTTTGTACGTAGTTTATAAAACTGCCCATCACCCCGAAAATGGGTAAGTTCAGAAACCCCGCAACATAACCATTGCAATAATGCGACCTCGCCATAATAAACAAAGAGTTAAGCGCAGTTTTTAGCCGCTTATCACTCTCTTTTGACATCCAATAACAGCCGAGAGAAATGCTTAAAGAAGAAATAGAATCAAGAAGTCAGGCGCCGTTACTTGCCATTATCAGTTTTCGCCAAATAATTCTGACACCTACGCGTTTAGTCTTTCAAAATTTGAATTTAATACCTCACTTGAATATCTTCTATTTGTACTTCAGTGAATCCTCCTAATCCAAAATCTAATCTGAAATTACCGCCTACCACTGCGTCTGAAATATTAAAATAAACTGAACTACTCCCTTCGTTAATTCGAAAGGCCTGACTCCTAGTCTCAGCAAAAAACGGATCATCTGGAGTCTGATAAAATAGTTGTACCAGCAATTCCCTATTACTATTTATTTCAATACGGATACTTGGATTAGGAATTGGCTCGTCAGAGATTGCCTGCATGACTATAAAAGGGTCATTACTTATGGACGCAATAACACTTATATTCTCATCATCAATAGTCAGGCTATCTACCCCATTCGTATCAACCACAGAATTTTTCCAGTCGTATTTGATTATTTTTTTTGTTTCAAAAGCAAACTGATTACTACTGCTAGTCCTAAGTTTTTTTAACGAAGGCTTCTCTCCATTTTCAACCTCGTAAAGGGTAACGGAAAATTCAAGCGGCACCGCTTCATCTTCAGGCAAAGAGAATGCAAATTTTCCACTTTGTCCCTTCACATTTCCAGACAAGAATATTGCTCTAATTCTATTGTTAACAACCGCCGCGATCACTTTGTCATTTACCGGCTCAGAATAGTGATAAATAATGCCAAAGTGAGATAATTCACTAGGCCTCATAGACCCACCCCAAATAGCATTTAATTCACTAGCGCCCGAAACTAGACTTTCGGACAATTCGGCATTTAGTAATGAGGAGTACATTGAATCCTCAGTGTAGTTTACAGCGACGTCAGTCACGGGTGACCCAACACCAAAAAGCGTTTCTTTCCTAGAACGGCTTTCTTGGAAGAGAACAACGACATCCCCAAAGTAATCGTCATAACCGGGGATGAGTTCTACGGAGCTTGTCTGAGTCTTGGCGTCAAGTGCGTTTAGACTCTCTCCCGCTAAATCCCAAGGAGGATCGATTTCTATAACATCCATAATCGTAGGTGTTATATCTAAAGTAGTCACGAATGTTTCATTGACCTTCCCTACTTCTTGAAATGGGTGCTTTACGATAAGTGGAACCGAAACAATATTTTTCCATGAATCTTTTGTTTTTGGATCCCTTCTACTTAATCCTTTAGCGCTATAAGAGACACCATGATCAGCTGTTACTATGATGAGGCTCTTGTCATACATACCGGTTTTTTTAAGAGATAAAACTAACCGATGAAGCAGTAACTCGGCATAGGAAGATTGCTGTAAATAGTTGTGATACCCGACATTAAGAAAAGACTGTCCTGCGTCAAACTTTTCGACAGAAGTTAACTGCTGCCGTATAAGGTCGCTATTTTCTTGTGACTTCCCAGTTGCTGTTGTCGTATAGGGAACATGTGGAAAAACAATATGCAAAAAGTTGAATTGTTTATCACCCGTGTTAACCGCGAGCGGTTCAAGCCAATCAAAAAAGATACCGGCTTGCTTACTCACTTGTTCTGCCGAGCTTTCAGCAACATCACCCATTTTGTAGAAAACGCCGAAGTCTTTCCACGTGCCGGGAATAACTCCTATTTTGTTCTCAATCCAGTTTTGATGCGAGACTATATGTAAGTACAAAGTTGCTATATCAGAAGCCAAGGAGTAGAAGTTCGTTTGCTGCTTGTCCACCAAATCAGCCGGTAATACAACGCTCTGTGCGCTAACTCCCCCGCCCCAATCCTGAAATAGTTCAATCAGATTTTCTCCTGGTGCAAGTCCTTTATTTTCGCCTGACCTCAATGTTCCGGACACTATACTCGGCACCGATATATCTGTGTGATATCCAGTTGTTAGTGCATTTGGAAAATAGTCGGCATTTCGTGCAATTTCTGCAAAACCTGGATACCTTGAAACATCCAAACTTCCATCCGGATTCTGAAGTGTCAATCCGCTAAACTCATCAAACACAAGCAGAAACACTGGCGTATCACGGATACCTTCAGGCTCTATACCTGGCATCCCCCCTGTCCCTTCGAACAAAGTAGATGCAGGTGATACAAAAATGAAATGCAGCACTATCAGCGGAATTAGGAGAGACAAATATGACAGTTTTTTCAGTGATTCAGAATTAAGAATTATTATTACAGAACCCACAGTTACAACCAAAGCTATACAAAAAAGGATAGCCGGTTCATAAACCGATGAAAATACTCCGTAGCCAGTCTTGTTGAAGATATAGGCAAGAAACACGCCTAAGAAAATCGTCAATATGACAGCATCGAACGCCTTAACCACACCAGACAATTTAGCTAACCATCTAAGAAATGATACCACTGTTGCCGGCAGGAGCATTAAAAACAAAAGCAACGAAACGATAGCAGCACCGGTCATACTGTGCGCAGTAAAGAGATTGAACTGATCACCCAGCACACCTAAGAGTGGAACCAGTACCGCTAAGTTAACCACTAAAAATATATAGGCGTAATCTTCAAAAAAACGCGCAGCACCAGACCCTTTAAATGAAGGCAGAGATATTTTAACAGGTGTTCTTTTAGCTAACCGACCAATAATATTGGAAATAAGCGAAAACAGATTGTTTGTCGTCCAATAAACTATTAGCCCCAGCGGAGATTCGTAGAGCAGAACTAGGAATACAAAAGATATAGTAATACCTTGTGCAAAACTTTTTCGATCAGGATTATCAATGGTAGACAATGCCGCTATATTAACAAGAGTCATCACGAACGGAAGCAGATGAAATCGCCCAAAGAGCAAGGTATCAGGCACTCCTAAATCACCTAACATCGGAATTACCACACCAGACATATCCGTAAAACTGGAAAGCATGAAGTAAGCAGAAATGAAAAACGGTAGCTGAACGAGAAGGCCAAGAAGAGAACGAACCGCAAAGATTGGGTGATACGAATAACGCTGGTAAAGTCTGGTTATAGCATCATGCTGCTGCGAACCTGAATACTTATGTTTTATCGCTGCTAACTGTGGTCTAAGTACCCCTTCGAACTGAGTTTGGCTTTTAACTGCAGCTTTAGTGATTTTTTCTAATGGCTTGGTCAGCAGACGTACTGATAGAGCCAACATAACAATAGACCAGAACATCGAGCCGGTGAGCCCAATAAAAATGATCAGCATCGATTCCAGAACAGATTCGATAGGATAAAGTGTCAAATCGTATAACATTTAGGTCTGCTGCTCAGAAGGAACAAAGTTTAGTTGGCTTAACTGGCCAGTTTGATTTACCTGATTGAGCTGATTCTGAAGCTCAACGACTTGGCCTTCCAGTTCTTCAAACCTCCGGCGCAATACTCGTTGCTCGGCGGTCAAAGAAAGAAGTTCTGCCTGTTGTTCTAAATAATCGACAACAGCGATTGCTGAGCTTCCAAAATTTGCTACGTAGCGATTTCTTAAACTACCTAGCGATTCTGTAGTAAAACTAGAAATTGCATCGTCCACGACTTTATCAATGTCATTAAGGTTCTCTGAGTTAACCCTCACACCAATTTCCTCGACCATCGTATCAGCCCAAGTAAAATCCATGTAGTCACTTTCAAAAATACTGCGACTCCCCACAGGAATTTCCATTGAAACCACTGGCTTTTCATACAAGAATGCGAAATCAAAACGAATCGAAGAAGCATCAGAGATCAACACATCGGCCTGAGACATGGCATTCGTGCCTTGTGCTGCATTGTCCCAGCTTACGTTTTCAAGCACCTCAGTTTCTAACCGCCATCGTGCGGCAGACTCGGGCTCAAAAATAAATGAGTGAGGATGCAAACGAATAATAACCTTGTAGCCAGCACGTGAGAGTATTTTTATAAAGTCTGTTCCGTATTCCGTAAAACACCCCTTAGCACCCCAAGAAGGAGCCACCAGCACCGTTTTAAGAGCACCTACTTCAGATAGGCCTGGTTCTATCAAATTTGATTTCTGTCTTCCTAGGTCGTCCATGCATGGAAGCCCAGCCACTATCAATTCCTTAGCTGACAGCCCACGAGCCGTTTCAACCAATCTAATAGGCTCTACTTCGTGCTCGCCAACCAATAAAACCGAATCATAAAAATCTAAGCTACCTTTGCGATAACACGACACATCAACGAGTGCGTGAAAAACATGAACAAGATTTTTAACACCGACAGGCCGCGGCATAGGATAACCCTCAGATCCTATATTCGGCGTTGTACTCAACATCACGGGTGACTCAAGCTTTGCTATTTTTGCAAAGCCTAACTTGCCCTTAGTGATTCGTTTAGAGTCCATATACTGACTATCTATAGTCAGCCCCGGGTCATGAATGTCTAAAGTTATGTAGCGGAAGTAGACTTTTCTTCTTATAAACTCTTCAACAATTGGCTTAAATGTGCCCCAGTACATTTTTCCTTCGCTAAAAATAAATGGGGAATCAGTGGAAAAATCTCTGTCTTTATTACCTATGACGGTCTGACCTTTGTAGTGTGAACGAGCGAAGATCTTGTAATAAAGCGTTTTAAAAAAATACACCGTAGAGCCGAACACAGCGATGAAGAATGTAGCAAGAGCATTGCCAGAAGCCGGATCTAGGTAAGCATTGGCGTTCCCTGAATATACTGTGCTGAGTAAAAGTATTAAAAATACTCGCATTATTTTTTTACTCTGGATGTTTTGCTGATTATTGGAAGCCGAACTAAAGCCGCTGCGCTACGATTCTTATTAAAAATGGATCTTCCTGTTTATAAGGTGACAAACCTTGGCTTTCTTTTTTTTCCAAAATTCGGAAATCTAAGTTTTGCAACTTATCCACTGTCGCTTGAAAGTTCAAGTATCGTCTAAAGTGGTCGTTGCCAAAAGTTTTCTCTAGTTTTTCATCATTAGTACTTCGCGCTTCCATCAGAAACAAGCCATCTGCTTTAAGAACCTGTGACAACTGACTGAAAACCATTTGTTCAGTTTTTTCATCAACAGAATGCATTGTAAAACGGGAATACACGCAATCGAAGCCTGTGAAGCGAGTCAGATCGGAGAAGTCTTGATTCAAAAATTCTATGTTTTTCACATTCATTGACGAAAGCTTCTCAATCGTCTTAGACGATGCGTCTAAAGCGCTAACTTGCATGCCTTTTTCAACGAAAAACAACGCATCTCGACCATTACCACAGCCTAATTCAAGCAAAGAATTGCCACTGTGAAGATGGTTTTCTTCACAATGTTGAGCAAAAGAAGAAGGATGGTGATCTAATTTATTCGCTGAATAAACTTCATTCCAGTACTGATTATCGGTTATCAATTGGTTATTCCTGTAAATAATTTGTTGTATCTGTCAATATCAAACCTCTGCTACACAGTCATTTTTAGCTTCTTGGTAACCAGCCTTACTGAACGCCTCAATCACTATAAGAAAGGTCAGTCCGAGATAACCGTTCTCAAAATAAGGGGAAAAGCGAGTATTTAATTGTTTGACAGCTTTGACACAATTATGTCACTTTTTGGTAACTTTAACAAAAAATCACTCCTTAACCAGATACCCAAAAACTAGCTAGCTGTTAAGTAAATAATACTCACCCGTTAGAAGTTAGTAGTTAGTAGTTAGTAGTTAGTAGTTAGTAGTTAGTAGTTAGTAGTTAGTAGTTAGTAGTTAGTAGTTAGTAGTTAGTAGTTAGTAGTTAGTAGTTAGTAGTTAAATGCGGGGATTCTCTTAAAATAAATGCCTGATCAAACGCGCAGCGTTTAAGACGGCGAAGCCGCCCGCAGGGTGAGGACTTTGGCCAAGCCAAAGACCGAATCTCTATGACCGGTTGACCGCCATG
>CAWKZY010000020.1:0-48110 GCA_963854625.1 Gammaproteobacteria bacterium
ATTATTTTCTGCCTGCCTGGCTCACCAGGAGCCTGTCTCACGGGCTGGACAAAAATCATATCTAGTCAGCTCGACTCGAGCTTCAAGCCCTGTAATTTTGTCGACAAGCTAAAACGCATTTAGCAATCTAATTGCCGGAAGATATTTATGCGCTCGGGGATTTGATTCCCTAACCTATTTGTTGTGGCTGAAAAGTAGGACAAGAATTTTTATGGGGGGTATAGGGGGGGGGCATATAAACTAACACCAGCGAAAGCAAGGTTGCCTAGGCTGGTGTTCAGTCAGAACTGCAAGTTGAAGGACTAGTCATAATGCCTCCTTCTATTAAGTTAATTTATACGGCAGCGTATAGAATTGCAGCTGGAACGGCAAGTGCTGCTAGTACTAGCACAATGCTCACTACTGTTGCTTCTACAACTGGCCGCACCTTTCTTAGTGCTTCACTCATGTTTATCTCCTTATTGGTTCGGGTTTGAAAAAGGGGGAACTTTTTCAGTTCTTAAGTTATCTCTAAAGAACGGAGCACATAGTAACACAAAATGTTATTAAAGGTAACACTTTATGGGAAAATCTCAATAATGTTGTAGAAAGTAACATAAAATTTTAAATGCATACTTAAATCCTAAAATCCCTATATAAAACAGGTATATAGTAATTTTTCAATTGAGGGGAAAACTTTAGTTCAGCCTTTAGTGGGCAAGGTTATAACAGCTAATTCTCACTAAGCCCCGTAAAACGGCAGGTTTCCGCTAGCTTAGATTGCAAGTAGGCACGTAACAAAGGGTAACACTTGGCTTTTTTGGGTGGGGCTGTTGTTTTGAGCTTGCCGTTTGGTGATTAGAAAGGCTGGAAAAGGCATGTTGCTAACGGACAGTCTTCTCTTAGACTGGACAGGGGGGCTAGATCTTTTATGGACGTCTGCTTACTAACGTTTCTGATAGCGCTTTCTCAGAAATGTCTTCTACAAAGACCTCTATCTAATCTTTTATGAAAAGAGCCGTTAAAACTAGTCGCTGGACTGGCTATTGTTAACTGTGCTGGCCGTTGTGTGGCGTTCAAGCTCTTGCTTGGAGTGTTCAGTTGATTCTATGCCTGACTGGGTGATGAAAATGGGGTGTCTCGGGGGTACCGCGCTAAAGCCGGCTATGATCCGCTATCAGCTGATATGTACTTGGTCTCTGGCGCCTCTGACCCTCAGACGATAGAATCATCTTTTTTCTCTACGAGGGCAATCAGCTATGCGGATAATGACATTTAACGCTAATGGTATTAGAGCGGCCGCACGGAAAGGCTTTTTTGACTGGCTGCCGGAGGCTAACGTTGATGTGGTTTGTGTACAGGAAACTAAAGCTCAAATCGATCAGCTCTCAGACCCAGTTTTTCATCCAGAGCATTACTCTTGCCATTATTTTGATGCGGTGAAGAAAGGCTATGCAGGCACGGCGATATACAGTCGTCAAAAGCCTGCCAAGGTTTCATCAGGACTAGGGTTCGAGGTTGCGGATACGGAAGGGCGTTACATTCAGGCAGACTTTGGTGATCTCAGTGTCGCTTCACTCTATTTGCCTTCAGGCTCCTCTGGGGAGGAGAAGCAAACCCGAAAAGTAGAATTTATGAAGCAGTTTATGAGATACATGAAGAAATTGAAAAACAGCGGCAAGGAGCTCATTGTTTGTGGAGACTGGAACATTTGTCACAAAGAAATAGATATTAAAAACTGGAAACCAAATCAGAAGAATTCTGGTTTTTTGCCTGAAGAAAGGCAATGGCTTGATGAGTTATATGATGACGTTGGTTATGTCGATGCGTTTAGAGAAGTGAATAACGAGGACCATCAGTACTCTTGGTGGTCAAACCGCGGACAAGCCCGGGCTAATAATGTTGGCTGGAGACTTGATTATCATGTAGTGACACCGGCGACAGCGGCAAAAGTTGTCAGTGCGGAAATTTATAGAGAGCAAAGTTTTTCCGATCATGCGCCAGTAATTCTGGAGTACAAACTTTGAAGTTAAATGGCTGGCAATGATAGAGTCAAATTAGACACCGCGGAGAAGGAATAGAATTATGCTTACGAAAAAATTAACTAAATATATCAGCGTCATTATGCTGACAATTAGCGCCAGCTTTATCTCAAGCCTGAGCTGCTCCCAAACTGTCTTCGCAATAATCGATACTTCGAAAGGGGAAATTACGGTAAAGTTGAACGAAAGAGCGGCGCCGACAAGTGTTGCTAACTTTGCTAATCTAGCCCAGCGCGGTTTTTATGATGGATTGAGCTTCCATCGCTTAGAACGAAACTTTATGGTACAGGGCGGAGATCCTGACGGTAATGGAACTGGTGGTCCTGGATATCGATTTCAAGGGGAAATTAATTTAAGACATAATCAGCCGGGGATTATTTCTATGGCTAATTCAGGTCCAGGTACTGATGGGAGTCAATTTTTTCTCACTCACCTTGCGACTCCGCATCTAAATGGTCTGCATTCTGTTTTTGGTGTGGTCAGCGAGGGATTACCAGTAGTGCAGCTGCTGAGAAAAGGAGACATTATTAATAGCATTGCTATCGAGGGGGACTTAAGTTCATTGTTTGAAAAAAGAAAAGAAAAGCTGGACGAATGGAATGAGGTGCTTGATGCAAATTTTTCAAATCTTCGCTCTACACCCTAATAGTAGAATTAGATATACGGGTCTTAATTGAATCATCGTCTCTTGTGGGTAATAAACTAGAGGCACCAAATAGGAATGGCTGGTCCTGTCAAAAGTCTATCCTGCGGTTTAGCCCTAGGCCAGCCCCAAAAATTGAGATTAAAAACGGTGGTTTAAAAAGCGAGGAAGCTCTCTTAGAATACTTTTTTGAATGGTTTAACAGTTACTTTTAAATAGACCCCAGCCGAAACATAAGGGTCCGCGTCTGCCCAGTGTTGAGCGGCTGCTAAGGTATCAAATTCAGCAACAACCAAACTACCGCTAAAGCCAGCCTCACCCGAACTATCGCCGTCAATAGTCGGGTGAGGGCCTGCAATCAGCAAACGATCTTGGTCTGCTAGTTCGCTTAGGCGGGCAAGGTGCTTTTCACGTACTGACAGGCGCTTAGCCAGACTTTCGCTTACATCCTCGCTGATAATTGCGTAATACATAAAACTAATCTCTCTTTATTTAAGCTGAATCTTTACTCGTGTCGGATGGGTCTTTGTCTTCAGTCTCAATATACTTTGAAAGCGTCGGCATTTGGGCAAGTATAAATCCAAAAGTGAATATCATGTTGCCAAAAACTTTAAACTGTATCCAGTGTGCTTCGCTTAAAGTAAAAGCCACTACTAAGTTTATTATACCCATGGCGATGAAATAAATTATCCAAACAGTGTTGAGTTTTAACCACACATCTCTAGGTGCATTAATTGCATGCCCCATCATATGTTCGATTGCCGGTTTTTCTCCAATAAATCTAGAGCCCAGAAAAACAGTAGCAAAAATCCAATTAACGATAGGAGCTTTTAATTTTAAATAAGCGATGTCTCTGAATATTATTGTAGGAATACAAAATAGAACAACAGCTCCAAGGGTTATCCACTGAAATTTGTCTAGCCTCCGCTGCATTAGGAAAATTGAGCCGTAGGTTAAAACGGAAGCGACAATGAGAAATTCGGCAGCGCTGAACACGCCGCCTATGGTGTGTTCAATACCGGCTACGGAGACAACTTTTTCATCCATCATCCAAACTGTAAAAAAAACAAGTAGTGGGATGTAATCGAGAAACTGCTTCATATTGTTTTAGTCCTAGCGCCGAAAGGCTTAACTATGTGGAAACGAGCTTCTATGGTAATTCATTTGGAGAAAAGTGTCTGCTTTTGGGCGTTGATGGTTTAGAATCATCGCCCTTATCAAACACCTTAAAACTAAACGAAATACTGCAATTAATGAGCAAATTTCTTCAAATACACCCCCAAAATCCAGAATCACGTTCTATTAAGCAGGTGGTTGAGGTGCTTTTGCAGGGCGGGGTCATAGTTTATCCAACGGACTCGACTTATGCTTTGGGTTGTCATATTGGTGATAAGGCCGCGTTAGAGCGCATTCGGCGGATTCGCCAGTTGGATGTTAAACACAATTTTACTTTGGTCTGTTCTGACCTCGCTTCTATTTCGACCTATGCACAGGTACATAACAGCGCTTATCGAATACTCAAGGCCTATACCCCAGGCCCTTATACTTTTGTCTTAAAAGCGACCGCTGAGGTGCCAAAAAGGCTAATGCATCCTAAGCGAAAAACGATAGGCTTGCGAGTGCCAGATAATGCCATCGCTCAGGCGATAATATCGACCCTAGGTGAACCTATTATGAGCACAAGCCTGATTTTGCCAAATGAGGATGAACAGCTATTTGACGCATATGAAATGCGGCTCAAATTGGGCAAACTAGTAGATATGATTGTAGACGGTGGAGCCGGCGGCTTGGAGCCTACTACGATGATTGATTTAGTCGAGGGTATACCGTTAGTGATGCGTGAGGGCAAAGGCGATTCTTCTCCCTTTGCGTAGGGTGCTGGGTTGTTCTGATTAGCCTCGCCATTTATCAAGTAAACTATCAAGTAAATTTTTAAGAAGAGCTATCAAGTAAATAGATGTTTTCAAAGCATCGAACTAAAACTAGGAGTTAATTTTGTCAACGGTCGATTCGCAACAGCGAGTATTGTCAGGTATGCGCCCTACAGGTCAATTGCATTTGGGGCATCTTCATGGAGTACTTAAAAACTGGGTCAAATTACAGCACGAGTATGACTGCTTCTTTTTTGTGGCGGATTGGCACGCGATGACTACTCATTATGGTGATCCTAGTCTTTTTGAAAGTAACGTTCTGGACATGGTTATCGACTGGTTAGCCTGTGGCGTAAACCCGGGGTCGGCGTCACTTTTTGTTCAATCGAAAGTTCCTGAGCATGCTGAGTTGCATCTACTGCTATCAATGATCACGCCTCTGGGTTGGCTGGAACGTGTGCCAAGTTACAAAGATCAGCAAGAGAAGCTCCACGAGAAGGAATTGGACACTTACGGTTTTCTGGGTTATCCCTTGTTGCAAGCCGCTGATATTTTGATCTATCGAGCAGGATATGTGCCTGTTGGCGCTGACCAAGTAGCTCATGTGGAGTTAACTCGTGAAGTGGCCAGACGTTTCAATCATATTTATGGAAAAGAGCCAGGGTTTGAGGAAAATGCCTTGGCTGCAATAAAGAAAATGGGCAAAAAAGCGGCGCGCATGTATACCAACTTTCGAACAGCTTACCAAGAGCAGGGAGACCACGAGGCTTTAGAGAAGGCGCAGGCGCTATTACGAGAACAGCAAAATATTACGATCGGTGACAGAGAGCGATTATTTGGCTATTTGGAGGGGGGAGGTAAGATGATCTTGGCCGAGCCTCAGGCCTTATTGACGCCCTCGTCTAAAATGCCTGGATTGGATGGTCAGAAGATGTCTAAGTCCTATGACAATACGATAAGTCTGCGGGAGCCCTTAGAGGATGTTGCAAAAAAAATCAGCACAATGCCTACAGATCCTGCTCGGGTTAGGTTAACTGACCCTGGAGATCCGGATAAATGCCCTGTTTGGCAGTTACATCAAACCTATTCAGGTGAAGACACTAAGAAATGGGTCATGGAGGGTTGTACAAGCGCTGGCATAGGGTGCCTAGAGTGTAAGCGCCCTATCATTGATGCGGTTATAGCAGAACTAGAGCCAATTCAAAAGGCCGCAGAACAGTATGAGAAAGACCCAGATTTAGTGAGGTCTATTATTGCGGAGGGCAGCGAAAAAGCACGTGAGGCAGCAAAAGAGACCTTGCACGATGTGAGAGTCGCTGTAGGTCTTGGGTAATGTAGCGGTCTACTCAGGCCCCTGTTTATGCTAGGGAACTGCTCATTGAATGAGCATTAGATAAGTTTTTTTGTTAGAATTAGATCTCTAAACATGTTGCCAGCTGCACTCTAAATTTCACCCCAAAATTACAGCCCTAAAATAGGCACTTCGATTGACCACTATCGGCACAGAAACCAGCCCTCAAACTGATACCGAGACTCTTGATCTGCAAGGGCTTGGTGCTTCTGCGGCTGTTGTTGAAGCTGATAACCCTGAACAAGGTGAGATGCCGTTTGCGTTGGTAGCAGGTGAGGCGTTTACTGAGATACCCAAGGATCTCTATATCCCGCCGGACGCTCTTGAAATATTCTTAGAAGCTTTTGAGGGACCTCTGGACCTTTTACTTTATCTTATCAAAAAGCAAAACATCGATATTCTTGAGATTAATGTTTCTGATATTACTGATCAGTACATGTCGTATGTTGATTTGATGCAATCCAGTCAGTTTGAGCTCGCAGCAGAGTACATGGTTATGGCGGCGATGCTGGCTGAAATAAAGTCGCGTATTTTGCTACCGCGCCAGGACGAAGAACAAGCCGAAGAAGACGATCCTAGAATGCAGCTTATTCGCCGTTTGCAAGAGTACGAGCGATACAAGCAGGCAGCACAGGATCTTGATGAGCTGCCAAGAATGGATAGAGATATTCATAGGGCCGCCGCCGCCTTGCCGATTATTGAGCGTATCGCCCCTGAACCGGAAGTGGACCTCAGCGAGGTGCTCATGAGTTTAGCCAAAGTTTTAAAAAGAGCTGACATGTTTGAGAGCCACCATGTTCAAAGGGAGACTCTTTCCACCCGTGAAAAAATGTCCGAAATCTTGGTGAGAATTACCGCAGAAAAATTCGTACCGTTGGTATCTTTACTGATAAGAGAGGAAGGCAGGCTCGGTGTGGTGGTAACCTTTTTGGCGATCATGGAATTACTGAAAGACTCGATGATAGATATAGTTCAGACAGAGGCTTTTGGACCTATTCACATCAAGGCCAGAAGTTAGTAATAGGCAGATGTTGCAATAATAAAAATTAAAGAACCGTAGCCCCAGAAATGATGTATACCTTATGGTTTTTGTTACTCGATAAGTTTAGGAAAGATAGTCAGAATGAACAATGTAGATAATAAAGTTAAAATGATTGTTGAAGGTTTGCTTTTGGCGGCAGGGCGGCCGCTGACTTTAGAAAATATTGGTCAAATATTTGCTGACGATGATGAGATACCAGAGAAGTCAGAGCTACAAGAGGTTATGGCTGCTATAGATGAAAGCTGCAACGATAGAGGCTTTGAGCTTAAAGAAACAGCCTCAGGCTTCAGGTTTCAAGTTAAGCAGGAACTGAGTGAATGGGTAGGAAAACTTTGGGAAGAGCGCCCCCCTAGATACACAAGAGCCTTGCTCGAAACCTTGGCCTTAGTTGCTTATCGTCAACCTCTTACGCGCGGCGATATTGAGGAGATTCGAGGGGTGGGAGTGAGTTCTAACATTGTGCGAACTTTACTTGACCGAGAATGGATCAGAGTGGTTGGTCATCGTGACGTGCCTGGTCGACCGGCTATGTTTGCGACCACGAGGCAGTTTTTAGATTATTTTAATTTGAAAAGCTTGCAGGAATTACCGCCGTTGGCAGATATTAAAGACCTTGTGGAAAAGTCTAAAGAACTCGACCTAGAAGACGGTATGTCAGAAGCTAGAGTGCTTGATCTGCCTGAGGATGTCAGTGACGAGAATGCGTTTGAAATACATGACAGCGAAGAAGAAAAGCTAGCTGAAGAGGCTGCCCTTGAATTATCTAAAAAGCCCTTGGATGAAATTCTCGCTGAGGGCTTAGGTATTCCTGAGCATGAAATCGAAGACGATGAAGAAGACCACGAAACAAGCTTGATCGATGATTCGGGCGAGATTCATAATGAACAGGACAGCGCAGAAATTGAAGTTCCTGAACATAGCATAAAGAGTGACTCAGATGAGCTCGACGATTTCAATGAAGCAGTCAATGTTAGCCTAGGATCTGAGATTGAGAATAGCGGTTTGGATGAGGGCGAAGACTCAACTAAGATATAGCTGTCTCACGTTAGGCATGTAAACCAATCCTCTTGAGTTTAGACTCAGAACGATTTAAGTCCACACTAACAAAGTAATAAAATAAAATGACAGAGAAGCTTCAAAAAGTACTCGCACGCGCTGGATTCGGTTCGCGACGAGAGATTGAGACTTGGATAAGCAAGGGTCGAGTAAAAGTTAACGGTAAGGTTGCTGTTGTGGGCGATCGGGTTGACGATGAAGATCAGGTTACCGTCGACGGTAAAAAACTTTCTTCTCAGGCTAAACAGCGTTTTGATCGCAGGATATTACTTTACAATAAGCCTGAGAACGAGATTTGCACGCGGAAAGATCCTGAAGGGCGGCGAACTGTGTTCGATAAATTGCCTGTTATTAGGCATGGCCGCTGGGTTTCTGTTGGAAGGTTGGATATTAATACTAGCGGTCTACTGCTGTTCACTACCGATGGTGAGCTCGCCAATAAGCTAATGCATCCATCTTTTCAAATTGAGCGAGAATACGCAGTGCGAGTCATGGGGGAGGTAACACAAGAGATCGTTGATCTCATGCACAAAGGTGTCATGATCGAGGGTAATCTCTGTCGCTTTACAGATATTCAATATTTCGCCGGTGACGGTGCTAATCAGTGGTATCACGTAGTGCTTATAGAGGGGCGTAACCGAGAAGTGCGCAAACTTTGGGAATCCCAAGGACTAAAAGTAAGTCGTCTAAAACGAGTAAGATTTGGTACTACCTTTATGCCAAGCACGATCACCAAGGGACAGTTTCGTGAACTCCCGAAACAGGAAGTGGATAAACTGCTGAAATTGGTTGCTGAACCTAAGGCCGCCGGGTAAATTTGGGGACACGTTTATTGAGCCCGTCGCTAAAACCTTAGGCTGGTAACGTATTTTTTTTTGCTCGCTCAATAACACTCTTGACAGAATCTGTGCCAGTGACAGTGGCATAGCCTATGCTCAGTTGAATGGGTGGTGACTCAAATTCATTTTGTAAAAAATTATACCAATCTTTTATAGATTCTATCGTATGGGAAACCAATTCCGAGTTGTTTGGGGTTATTAGAAGAAATTCTTGCCTTGCCGCGCGATAAACCAAATTAGTGCTGTCTTTATTTTTATGCATAAGCACGGCGAACTCATCAATTCTTTTGTCATAGGCTGCGACCTTATCGAGAGGTTTTTGAGCGTGAAACGAAATGCTCACTATAGCTAATGGATGATTGTGCCGTTTAGCTAATTCAATCTCCCGGTGCAGCGATGCATGGAGGTTTTCTCCATTGATTATCTGCCTAACCGAATTCTGGTAGGCGCTAGCCACCGCATCGCTGTACTTTATCGCATTACTAATAGGAGCTAGCAATAAGAGGATGTTGCTCTCAATCTTTTGCAACTCCGTTTCACTAAATCGTATGTCTCGCTTAAAGATTATTTCACCACACTCGATTCCAGCTTTAGTTAATCTGTATCCGCAGCTATGTGTGCCTTGTTTGCCAAATCTAATTTTCGTAGCTCTGTCTTCTTCATGATAATAAAGTCCGTCAATTGGAAGACTTTCACGAATGTTTTCTAAAAAGTATCTTAGCAGTGTTTTTAGATCTAAGGTTGATTGAAGTAGTGAAACTAATTTAAACCTCTGAAGTTCTAAATTACCTTGGCCGGTACTCTCAGAATGAGTCTGTGCCACTTTTGCCAATGTGGCTTCTTTCTCGATTTTTTGAAGCGAAACGACCATAGTGATTCTCTTAAATTTTTGATTGGGTTAAATACCTGTAATTTCGTATGCGTGATTACAGGCCGATAACAATGTTTTTTCCAGATTTTTTCGCTTGATAAAGCGCTTTATCCGCGCGCTGGAACAATCGATCTTTATTGTCATTTGGCTTCAAACTTGCAGCACCAATACTAACTGTTATTTTAAAACACTTATTAGCGTCTTTAAACTGTGTCCCCTCGATTGCGGCTCTAATCCGTTCTCCTATTACAGTAGCGCCAGATAGAGATGTTTTGTTGAGCAGAACAACAAATTCCTCACCACCATATCTAAAACTTAAATCCGTCAATCGGTTAACAATTGTTAGCTGTTGAGCTATTCGCTGTAAAGCAACATCACCAGTCTTATGTCCGAACTCGTCATTTATGTTTTTAAAGTCATCAACATCAATTACTAAAAGCGAGAGAGGGGATTGATGGCGTTTGGCTAATTCCATTTCCCTGAGCAAGGTGTTGTCTAAGGAGAGCCTGTTTCCAGAGCCTGTAAGCGGGTCGGTAAGAGAGGCGATTAATGCTTCACGGTATTGGAGAGAATTTCGTAACGGACATATGAGTGTACTTAATATGTCTTCTAAGAACTCAAGTTCACTTTCTTTGAATCGCTTACCTCTATAGAAAGTGATTTCACCCAGATGATCTTGGGCTGTGGTTATTCTGTAACCACAGCTGTGTGTCGCTTTCTTGCCCTGGTTTATTTCAACTTGACGAGCTTCGTGTTGATAGACAAGTCCGCTGAACTGAGCCAACGGTCGAAGTTCCTCAAAGAAAGTTGCTAGTACTTGCTCTATATCTAGGCTGCTTTGTAGCACAGAGCTTAATCGAAATTTTAGGGGTTGGTTTTCAGTCTCAAGTTCCGGATTCAAACCCCTGTTCATAATGAGACGTTTAACACTTTCGAATTCGATGGTGTTCGACCTTGGCATGGCTGTAGGCATTTATTTCTCCTGACTGCACGGGTAGCTAGTTTAGTTTTAGCTACTCAACTAAGTGTGCTTCAGATACCTTTGCGAAGATTGTGCCAACAGCTGAAGAAAATACGAACTTAGTGCGCATCCTTATGAAAGCCAATAGATCTCTGGCCTGTGCTAGGTTGGAGGGGGTGTGCTGACTAGCAAATTTGACCGGCAGTGAGGCGGCAGCAAAGGTTCCTTCCTAGCTGGCGGGCGGCAAGTATTTGCCGGGTTCGAAATCACGGCAATCCATTGTAGCTTTACTGATCTCTTTCGACTCCTCACTGAATAGGTAAAGAAAAACCGGCATTAGTTCTTCAGGGTGTGGCTGTGAGTTTGGGTCTTCAGCTGGGTAGGCATCCCTTCGCATATTTGTTCGAGTGCCGCCGGGATTTAGACTGTTCACTTTAACTGAGCTGGTGTTCTCGAGTTCATCAGCCAGCGTCTGCATCAAGCCTTCAATGGCATACTTGGAAACTCCATAGGCGCCCCAATACGCCCGGGCTTTCCTGCCAACGCTGGAGGACAAGAATAAAAGTCTAGCATCTGTCGCCCGAGTAAGTGCGGGTAACAATGATTTGGTTAGCATAAAGGGAGCGGTTAAATTGGTTTGTATTACGGCAGACCAATCCGAGTCTGGGTAGTGCTCAATAGGTGCGCGCGCACCGAGAAGTCCGGCGCTGTGGATAATGCCATCGAGAGCGGGAAATTCGGTGTCAATTGAATGAGCAATTTCACTGTAATCATCTGCAGACGCAGTTATAAAATCCATCGGGTGAATATATACGCTGTTCGGGTGGTCGGTCTCAATTTCATCAAATAGCGCTTCGAGTTTTTCTTGTGACCGACCAATTAAGATAAGTTTGGCGCCAAATTGAGCAAATGTCTGGGCGCACTGTTTACCTATTCCGTCACTAGCGCCGGTGATCAGAATGGTTTTTCCGCGGAGGAAATCAGTAGGGGGAGTATATGAAAACATGGTTTAGGCAAACTTTAAGAGGGTTAATAACGATTCGACTTGGTCGGATTCTCGAATAACAAAATCAGCATACCAGTCTTCGGCTTTGGCGTCTTTTTCTAGATAGCCATACGCGGCTGCGATTGCAATGACATCTGCGTTTTTGGCAGCTTGTATATCTCGAATATGATCCCCTAGATAGACAACCCGTTCTGTGCTGACATTTAATTGCTCGCAGGCAAGCAGTATTGGTTCTGGATGAGGCTTGCTATGAGTTACGTGGTCAGGACAAACAAGGGACTGACAGCGTTCTAAAAGGTTTAGTTTTCCCAATAGTTTGCGGGTGTATTTCTCGGGCTTATTGGTGACAATTCCCCACTTTATATCCACTTGCTCAATTCTACTAAGCAAACGCTCCATTCCTGGATAAAGCACGGCTTTTGTTTCAGCTAATTCTTCATAATAAAGATCAAGAAGGCGTTGATTCAAGTCGGCAAAATTCTCATGTTTTTCATCTATTTCGAACGCCAGCGTCACTAGTGCTCGGGCTCCACTTGATACGGTCTGCCGGATCAAGTCGCCTGCAAGGGGGGCTTTTTGATATTCGCTGAGAAGCTTATTTACGACACTGACGAAGTCTTGAGCGGTGTCAACCAGAGTGCCATCCAAGTCAAACAGAACGCATTCAATTGAAGTCTCCAAGGGTGTTTCAAGTTGATGGTGAGGCATGGTTATTCCGGACGTTTATAAAAAGCGAGATAGTTAACATCTACATTGCTATGTAGCGAGTAATTCTTGCTAATAGGGTTATAAGCTAAGCCAATTTGCTCTTGTAGTTGCAGGCCGGCATTGCGGCTCCAGGTTGCCAGTTCAGAAGGACGAATAAATTTACTATATTCATGAGTCCCTTTAGGCAGGAGGTTAAGCACGTATTCGGCGCCGACAATGGCGAATAAATAGGATTTTGGATTGCGATTAATTGTAGAGAAAAATACCAGGCCTCCAGGTTTTACCATTCTGAAGCAAGCCTCAACAATTGACGAAGGGTCGGGTACATGCTCGAGCATTTCTAAGCAGGTGATTACGTCAAACTGTTGTTCGCTTTTGTCAGCAAGTGCTTCAGCAGAAATATTTTGGTAGTCGATAGCAAGTTTTGATTCCAGCTGATGGAGACGAGCCACAGCAAGCGATGCCTCGGCTAGGTCAATCGCAGTGACATTGGCTCCATGATGCACCATAGCTTCAGCTAAAATTCCGCCGCCACAGCCGATGTCCAATACGTCTTTTCCAGCGAGGTTGATTTGCTGGCTTATAAAATTGACTCGAAGGGGGTTTATTTCATGCAACGGCCTGAATTCACTGTTTGGGTCCCACCATCTTGACGCGAGAGCTTCAAATTTTTTAATTTCTAATTCGTCAACATTTTCCATCTATTTATACTCCTAAAAATTTACGTCGCCAGCGCTCTGTATTCTCTCGAATCATTGCTGGGTCGATAGTTTTAAGCTCGCCATTTTTTAGAACAGCTTGCCCATTACACCAAACATTACTCACCTGGCTAGACTTCACGGCATAAACAATATGTGAAGTTGGATTGTTCATAGGGAGGGTGTTGATGTGGTCTAAATCGATGGCAGCTATGTCGGCACACTTATTAATTTCGAGACTGCCAATCTGGTCAGCTAGGCCCATAGCCCTGGCGCTGTTAATCGTTGCCATTTCTAGTGCTTGATGCGCTGGGACTGCGCTGGGGTTGCCAGCGACGGCTTTGGCTACAATTGCTGCTGTACGCATTTCGCCAAACATATCAAGATCGTTGTTGCTGGCGCCGCCATCTGTGCCTAGCCCTACATTGACGCCGGCATCCAGAAGCTTGCCTACCTGGCAGAAGCCACTGGCGAGTTTGAGATTAGACTCGGGGCAGTGAATTACGCTGGCGCCTAGGTCTCTTAAAAGGACAATTTCTTCGTCGATTAGCTGCGTTGCATGCACACATACGAGTCTAGGGCTTATCAAGCCGAGATCCGCTAGTCTGTGAATTGGTCTGCGACCATCCCTTGCTAACGCATCTGAAATTTCTTGCGCTGATTCATGAATATGCATGTGAATAGGGATGTCGAGCTCGTCAGCAAGAATTTGTAGTTTTTTTAAGGGGCCGTCAGAAACAGAATAAGGCGCATGAGGGCCAAATGCCGTAGAGATTTGCTCACTGTTACGGTACATATCATGTAAATCGGTAGCTTTGGAGATGTACTCATCCGAGACCTGTGCCCAAGCGGTAGGGAAATCCATGATCGGGCTTGCCAGCTGTGCGCGAATCCCCGCACTTATAGTAACTTTAGCTACTTCTTCTGGAAAGAAGTACATGTCTGCAAAACAGGTGGTTCCAGAAGATATCATCTCGGCTACAGCTAGCTGAGCGCCTTGTTTAACAAATTCTGCACTTACAAAGCGGCCTTCGAGCGGCCAGATCCTTTCTTCAAGCCACTGTTTAAGTGGCATATCGTCAGCGATACCGCGAAGTAATGTCATTGGGATATGGCCGTGGGCATTTACAAGTCCGGGGATAAGTACGTGGTTTCTTAGGTTTTCAGTTGATTTGGCATTAACTCGTGCTCTTGCGTTTTCTTGGTCAAGAATGGCAATGATCTTGCCGTCTTTTATGGCGATAGCTGAATTTTCCAAAACGGTGTTTCTAGGCACCACAGGAATGATCCAGTCTGCGAATATTAGGAGGTCTGCGTCGAGTTGCGTGTCGAGTTTCAATTGAGCGCCTGTTTGTTAAATAAAGAGGAATATGAGACCTCGTGATTTACCGTGAATTATAGCCTTAAATCGGGGTCTAGTCTTGCATCTAATGACTTAGTCTTTGCTGAGGAAATGACTGATAAGGTGGGGGTTTTTTGATGCCTTAAACCGCAATCTGGCTACCCATTAAGAGCCTGTTTGTGTTAGAATTACCGCAGGATTTTGATTGTCTCGCCGGGCTTGTTGGTGAGGATAAATCAAACATAATAATTCGCCTTAATTGGGTGACAAAAAAACAACGATACGCACATTATTTTTCTTAATGGCGGCGTCAAAATCAGGTCGCAGCCTTCCTCTGGTTTTCAGGAAAAAATAACAATATGTCAGAATTTGCTAAACAAGTATCACCCGTTGCGTTAGAAAGTGAAATGCGAGAGTCCTATCTTGCATATGCAATGAGTGTGATTGTAGGTAGGGCTTTGCCGGATGTGCGAGATGGTCTTAAGCCAGTGCATAGGCGAGTGCTTTTTGCCATGAACGTGCTGTCTAACGATTATAATAAGCCTTACAAAAAATCGGCTCGTGTAGTCGGCGATGTGATTGGTAAGTACCACCCCCACGGTGATACCGCTGTTTATGACACTATCGTGCGATTGGCACAAAGTTTTTCTCTGCGCTACCCATTAGTTGATGGCCAAGGCAATTTTGGTTCAATTGATGGCGATTCAGCAGCAGCAATGCGGTATACCGAAATTCGGATGTCTAAAATTGCCCATGATTTACTAGCAGACCTAGACAAAGATACGGTTGATTTTTCCCCAAATTACGATGGCACCGAACACATCCCCGATGTGATGCCTACTCAAGTGCCTAATTTGTTAGTAAATGGTTCTTCTGGCATCGCTGTTGGCATGGCGACTAATATCCCGCCACACAATCTCACCGAGGTTATTAACGGTTGTATAGCTTTGCTAGATGACCCTGACATGGATATAGACGGGTTGATGGAGCACATCACCGGGCCAGACTTCCCTACTGCTGGAATAATCAACGGCAAGGCTGGAATAGTTCAGGCTTATAAAACTGGGCGCGGGCGAATTTATGTTCGCGCCAAAGCGGCGGTTATTGAAGACGAAAAAACTGGCAAACAAACGATTATTGTCTCTGAAATACCATATCAACTGAATAAGTCAAAGTTGATAGAGCGTATTGCTGAATTAGTTAAAGAGAAGAAGCTTGAAGGTATTACAGAGCTTCGGGATGAATCTGACAAAGACGGACTCAGAGTCGTTATCGAGCTTCGTAGAGGGGAAGTGGGTGAAGTTGTTTTAAACAACCTGTATTCCCAGACTCAAATGCAGTCGGTATTCGGTATTAACATGGTGGCCTTAGTTGATGGTCAGCCGCGAGTTCTTAATCTCAAAGAAATCTTAGATGCTTTCATCCGCCATCGCCGCGAGATTGTCTCCAGACGAACGAGCTATTTGCTTAGAAAAGCCAGAGAAAAAGGCCATGTGCTGGAAGGATTGGCGGTTGCTTTAGCAAACATAGATGCTGTGATAGAACTCATCAAAAAGTCACCTACTTCTGCAGAAGCTAAACAAAAGTTGCTTGCGCGTTCGTGGAAATCAGACAGTGTATTAGCAATGTTAGGAGCAGTGGGTGCAGATGCTTGTCGCCCGGAAGGCCTGTCTGAAGAATATGGCTTAAAAGATAATCAATACTTTTTGTCACCGGACCAGGCTCAGGCTATTTTGGAGTTGAGATTGCACAGGCTCACCGGCTTAGAGCATGAAAAGTTGATAAACGATTACCAAGAGCTGCTCGTTCAAATAGCTGATCACTTGGATATTCTGCTGAATCAAGCTCGGTTGTTAAGTGTTGTTCGGGACGAGATGGAACGAGTGCGAGATGATTATGGCGATGAGCGTCGCACCGAAATCGTCGGTTCGCAGCTGGACTTAACCATGGAAGACCTCATTACTGAAGAGGATCGAGTGGTCACCATTTCACAGGGAGGATATGCGAAAACGCAGCCTTTATCTGACTATGCGGCTCAGCGTCGTGGCGGCACGGGCAAGGCAGCAGCATCTGTTAAAGACGAAGATTTTGTTGAACACCTGCTGATTGCTAGTACTCATGACACGCTTTTGTGCTTTAGTAGTGTGGGTAAGGTGTATTGGCTAAAAGTTTTTATGATTCCTGTGGCTAGCCGTATATCGAGAGGTAAGCCCATCGTGAATATATTGCCGTTGGGCGAAGGCGAGAGAATTACGAGTATGTTGCCGGTGAGTGAGTATGAGGAAGACAAATACATTTTCATGGCTACCTCTAACGGGACTGTAAAGAAAACGGCGCTTACCGATTTTGCTCGTCAGCGCAGTGTAGGGCTTCGTGCGATCGAATTAGATGACGGCGATGAGCTTGTCGGCACTGCAGTTACTGACGGTTCTAGAGATATTATGTTGGTGAGCAGCAGTGGCAAAACAATTCGATTTAAAGAATCTGATGTTCGTGCAATGGGGCGGACAGCAAGGGGTGTAAGGGGAATTAAGATGGCCGATGGTTATTCGATGATTTCACTTATTGTTCCAGAGGAAGGTAAGCAGATATTATCGGTTAGCGAAAACGGATATGGCAAGCGCACAGCCAGCGAAGATTTCCCTATCTACGGTCGCGGCGGCCAGGGTGTGATTGGCATGCAAACCAGCGATCGTAATGGCGCTGTAGTGGGTGCCGTTCAGGTTTCAGAAAGCGATGAGATTATGCTTATCTCTAACAAAGGTACCTTGGTTAGAACGCGGGTTGAAGAAGTGTCTGTGCAAGGTAGAAACACCCAGGGTGTGCGCCTGATTAGACTTAAAGACGGTGAAAAATTGGTTGGTTTAGAGCAGGTCGACGAGCCGGAAGCGGTTCAGGTTTTTGAGGAAGCTGAAGGTTCTGTAGTTGTTGTCGAACAGTCTATAGAGCCAATTGAAAAAAATGTAGGAAGTGAGCCGGAAGAAGGCTAACTCTTCATAATATGAGCAAGAGGCCCTTGTCAGTTGGGTCTCAAACTCTTGAATTTAATCTATATATTGCGTATTAATTAGAGCTGATAAGTTGACTAACCTTTCTAAAGTATCTTACTTAGGGCCAGAAGGCACTTTTTCCCAGTTAGCAGCAACGAGCTACTTTACTGGCGAGCAAAAATATATCCCCTTGGCATCTATAGATGATGTGTTTTCTAGTGTAGAAAGATCAGATGCTGACTTCGGGGTCGTTCCGGTGGAGAACTCCACTGAAGGAGCGGTAAATAATACTCAAGATTGTCTTATTGATACCTGTCTTCAGATCTCAGGAGAAGTGATTGTACCGATCACGCATAACTTGATGGTCAGCCATAGTTTTCCCAGAATTGAAACTCCAAAACGGATCGTTTCTCATAGACAATCCTTGGCGCAATGTCGGCAGTGGCTTGCCTCAACTTACCCTGGAGTTCCTATTAAAGAGGTGTCAAGTAATGCCAGAGCGGCACAACTTGCATCTGAGCAAGATGGTGTGGCAGCGATTGCGGGAGAGTTAGCAGCCCAGATTTATAAATTGAAGATTGTTCATCGCAGCATCCAAGACAAATCACATAACAGTACACGTTTTTTAGTGCTTTCCTCTAGAGGTGTCGGTCCCACCGGCAAAGATAAAACAAGTATTCTTGTGTACACCGGCAATAGGCCCGGGGCGCTTTTTAGGATTTTGGAACCGTTCGAAAGTCTAGGCATTAGCTTAACTAAGATAGAGACTCGACCTTCGAAAATCGAAGCTTGGGAGTATGTTTTTTTCATGGATTTTGAAGGACACAAAGAAGATTCAAAAGTTCTGAATCTATTCAGCCAGCTTAAGACTTGTACTGCTGAAATTAAAGTATTGGGTTCTTATCCTAGGTTCGGAAGCGAGTCATGAAGCTTATAAAATGTTCGTTGATTGCCGATAAAACGGTACTTATCGTTGGGCTTGGCTTAATTGGCGGAAGCATTGCAAAGGGGCTTAGAAAAGCTAATCTTTCGCAAAAACTATTGGCTACCGACTCTAATTTAGCTTCTCTGGATCTCGCAAAAAATACCAAAGTCATCAGCCGCAGCGGTACTTTAGAGGAAATGGCCGGGCTGGCAGACATAGTGGTACTAGCGGTACCTCCCTTAATGTTGTCAACAACTATTCGTAGCTTAGAGCGTCATGTAAAAACTGGGACAGTCGTTACAGATGTGGCAAGCGTAAAGTCGCATATCTCCGATGCGCTTAGAAATACAAGTCAGGCATTTCAGGAAAATTTTGTTCCGGGTCATCCGATTGCAGGTTCTGAAAAAAGCGGCTTTGATGCGGCAACCAGCGACCTGTTCGAAGGCCGGAAGGTCATCTTAACGCCAGGCTCTCAAACAAAGACAGATGCAGTGGCTTTGATAAATTTGCTATGGCGTACGTTGGGAGCGCAGGTGATCGGCATGAGTTTGCAAAAGCATGATGAGGTGTTGGCTGCCACAAGCCATTTACCGCATGCGCTTGCGTTTGCGATAGTTGATGTGCTTTCTAATCAGGACGGTAGTGATGATATTTTTCGCTACGCAGCGGGAGGGTTCGCCGATTTTAGTCGTCTAGCTTCAAGTAATCCGGTTATGTGGTCTGATATTTTTGTTGCAAATTCGGTAGCGACAGAAAAAGTTCTTGAGGACTATATCGAAAACCTTATGGTTTTGAAGGCTGCAATAAAGGCTAGAGATAAAGAGGCGCTTTTTGAGCTCTTTAGCAGAAGCAAGGAAACTAGAGATCGATTTATCGCTCAATATTTTACTAAAGAAAAAAAACTTATTATGAATAACAAGTCGATTACATTTCATTTAGCTCCAGGCGGCAAAATTAACGGTACATTGCGAGTTCCTGGTGATAAGTCCATCTCTCACAGGTCCATTATTTTTGGGTCAATCGCGGCGGGGGTGACCCATGTCTCGGGTTTTCTCGAGGGCGAAGATGCTTTAAACACGGTGGCAGCTTTCCGAGAAATGGGAGTCACAATTACCGGCCCGGAAAACGGTGAGATTACAATTTATGGTGTTGGTAAGCACGGGTTAAAAGCACCGCACGAACCCCTTTACATGGGCAATTCTGGCACCGCAATGCGTCTACTAGCGGGCTTACTTTCTGCGCAAAATTTTGATTCACAGCTTACCGGTGATGAGTCTCTCTCTGGGCGACCAATGGATAGAGTAGTCTTGCCGCTTCGTGAAATGGGTGCAAATATTCAAGCTCAAGCTGAGGGCACGCCACCGCTTAAAATTTCAGGTTCACCTTTGATAGGTCTGAATTACTCTATGCCAATGGCGAGCGCTCAAGTGAAATCTTGCTTATTGCTAGCGGGTTTATATGCCGATGGTGAAACCTCTATTACTGAACCAGCTGCCTGCAGGGATCACACTGAGCGGATGTTAATGGGTTTTGGTTACCCCGTTAGCATTGGTAAGGATGGAGTTACTAGTGTCAACGGCGACGGATTGCTGACAGCTACTAATATTGATGTGCCAGGGGACATTTCCTCCGCGGCATTTTTCTTGGTAGCCGCCTCAATCACTCCGGGGGCTAAGCTAACACTGACTCATGTTGGTGTTAACCCTACTCGGATTGGGGTGATTAACCTGCTTAGATTAATGGGAGCAAAACTTACTCTTAGCAATGAGAAAACAATAGGCGGTGAACCTGTCGCAGACATCACGGCAGAGTATAGCCAGCTGCATGGAATAGAGATTCCCGAATCTGAAATCCCATTAGCTATTGATGAATTTCCAGTATTGTTTGTGGCGGCTGCGAATGCAATAGGCGATACAGTACTTCATGGCGCGCAAGAGCTTAGGGTTAAGGAGAGCGATAGAATTGAGGCTATGGCAAGAGGCTTATCAGCTCTGGGTATTGTCAATGAGGTTTATGAAGATGGAATCAAAATTACTGGAGGTCCGACTGGTGGTGGTGTTGTGGATAGCCATGGAGATCACCGTATTGCGATGGCCTTTAGCGTAGCCGGGCTTCGCTCCAGTGAGCTTATTACTGTATTAAATTGCAATAACGTGGCTACGTCTTTTCCAGGGTTTGTAGACAGCGCGGCAAAACTCGGCATGCTAATTTCTGCGAGTGATCAATCGTGATTGCGGCTAATAAGGTACCTGTTGTCACAATCGACGGGCCTTCTGGTTCAGGCAAAGGTGCGGTGGCGGCTATCTTGGCGAAACAGCTTGGTTTTTCCTTATTGGACAGCGGGGCACTTTATAGAGTGCTGGGGATTGCGACGTTGAAAGCCAATCTTGAATTAGAAAATCACAAAGCAATAAGAGACCTTGCGCATGATATGCGTGTTGTATTCGGCCTTTCTGGGGCAGACTCAGTTGAACTGAACGGGGAAGATATTTCACTCGAAATCAGAACTGACATAGGTAGCGATCGGGCGTCTAAAATAGGTGCAATTCCTGCTGCTAGGGAAGCGTTATTCCAGCGCCAATTGGATTTTCGGCAGGCGCCGGGTCTCGTGGCTGACGGCCGTGACATGGGAACAGTTGTTTTTCCAGATGCTCAGTTGAAAATTTACCTTACAGCCAGTCCAGAGGAGCGCGCACAAAGAAGATATAAGCAGTTGATAGGTAAGGGTATTGGCGCTATACTGGTAGATCTTTTGCGGGAGCTGAAGGTGCGGGACCAGCGAGATAGTGAACGAGAGATCTCGCCACTCAAACCTGCTGTGGATGCATTTGTTATTGATACGACTAGTCTTAGCCTAGAGCAGGTAGTCGAAAAAGTAGCGAAGCTGGCTGCCCAAGCACTTGCTTAAGCTCCTCAAAAACTAATTGTTTGATTGCTGAATTCCAGTTTCACAGCAGGCAAACTTAACTTAACTGACCCACAATGCTGGACTGTGGCTAAATATAATAAACTTTAGAAGTTTGTTATATTTTATTGATTATATTGGATTATTTAATGACTGAAAATTTTGCTGAACTGTTTGAAGAAAGCCTGATCGAAATCGACATGACCCCCGGTGCCATCGTGTCCGGAACTGTAATAGAGATAGATTCTGACTGGGTTACTGTCCACGCCGGACTAAAATCTGAAGGCGTTATCCCCCGAATTGAATTCCTAGACGAGCAGGGTAACCTGGCACTCGAAATAGGCGATGTAGTTAAAGTAGCACTGGAAACTGTTGAAGATGGTTTCGGTGCAACTCGTCTTTCCAGAGAAAAAGCCAAGCGTGCTGAATCTTGGATGGAGCTTGAAGCTGCTTATGAAAAGAATGACATCGTCACAGGTGTTATTAATGGCAAGGTTAAAGGCGGATTTACCGTCGATCTCAATAATATCCGTGCATTCTTACCGGGTTCATTGGTTGATGTTCGACCAGTTAGAGATACATTGCATTTAGAAGGGCAACAATTAGAGTTCCGTCTTATAAAGTTAGATCGTAAGCGAAATAACGTTGTTGTCTCTCGTCGTGCCGTGCTTGAGTCAGTAAGTACTGAAGAGCGCGATGCACTATTAGAAACGTTACAAGAAGGCATGTCCGTTAAAGGTATAGTGAAGAACTTAACTGACTATGGTGCTTTCGTTGATTTAGGTGGTGTTGACGGCTTGCTGCATATCACTGATATGTCATGGAAGCGTATTAAGCATCCAAGCGAAATCGTCAATGTAGGCGATGAAATCGACGTTAAAGTGCTGAAATATGACCGTGAGCGTAATCGGGTTTCATTAGGCTTGAAGCAGCTAGGCGAAGATCCTTGGGTAGCTATTAAAGCCCGTTACCCAGAAAACACTCGTGTTAAAGCCGTGGTAACTAATCTGACTGATTATGGTTGTTTTGCTGAGCTAGAAGAAGGTGTCGAAGGTTTGGTGCACGTTTCAGAAATGGATTGGACTAACAAGAATATCCACCCATCAAAAGTCGTTCAACTAGGTGACGAAGTTGATGTAATGGTCTTAGATATTGACGAAGAACGTCGTCGTATCTCTCTAGGTATTAAGCAGTGCTTCCAGAACCCTTGGGATGGCTTCGCTGAAAACTTTAAGAAGGGTGATAAGATCTCCGGTAGTATTAAATCAATCACCGACTTCGGTATTTTCATCGGACTTGATGGCAATATCGACGGTTTAGTTCATCTCTCGGATATTTCTTGGGAAGAGACTGGCGAAGAAGCAGTTCGCAACTACACCAAAGGCGATGAAATTGAGACAGTTATCTTGTCCATTGATCCAGAAAGAGAGCGTATATCTCTTGGCGTCAAGCAGCTTGAAGACGATCCTTTTATGAATTATGTTTCAGAATTCGAGAAAGGCAGCATTGTTAAGGGCATCGTCGGCGAAGTAGAGGCTAAGTCAGCCAACATTATCTTGAAAGAAGGTGTTGAAGGCGTTTTGAGAGCTTCGGAAATTAGCCGCGAGAAAGTTGAAGACGCTCGTAACACGCTGAAAGAAGGTGATGAGATTGAAGTTAAGATCGTGAGCGTAGACCGCAAGAGTAGGGTCTTAAGTCTTTCGGTTAAAGCGATTGCAATTGATGACGAAAAGTCAGCGATTCAAGATCACAAGAAGCAGGACAGCAGCGATGTAGCGCCAACCACAATTGGTGATCTCATTAAAGCTCAGATGGATAAGAGCTAGCGCTAGTTTAGCCTGAAATGCCAGCCTGCTTAGATGCAGGTTGGCGAAATAGGACAGGGGATAACAATGACGAAGTCGGAACTGATTGATCGAATCGCAGCCAAGCAAACTCAGTTGTCATCAAAGGATGTTGAGTTGGCAGTCAAGGCAGTGCTTGAGTATATGTCTCTTGTTCTTTCTGATGGTGGCAGAATAGAAATCAGAGGCTTCGGAAGTTTTTCCCTGCACTATCGCGTGCCAAGAGTCGGGCGCAACCCTAAAACCGGCACTCCAGTAGCTTTAAGCGGGAAATATGTCCCTCATTTTAAGCCGGGCAAAGAGTTGAGAGATCGGGTTAACCTAAGTATGTTGGTAGACCAGCAACTATAGAGCCATCGCTGAATAAGCGTTTTTTAAAAAAGCGGCATGGCCCTCTGGGTCGTGCCGTTTTTTGTTTTAAGTAATACCACTTTGATGCTTCCTAAAAGTTAGCAAAATGCAGAAACTATCAAATTTACTGTCAGGCCTTTTTTTAATATTGGTATTTATTGCCAGTATCACCTTCACCTATTTTAATTCAACACCGGTAATTATCAAATTTGGCAGCTGGCAGGTTGCTCAGCTGCCTGTCTCTGTGTGGATCATAGGGGCGTTTGTAAGTGGCGGTCTTTTAGGTCTGCTGCTAGGTCTGCGCTTCTTTTCTGGGCTGAGATCTAAAAGTGAAATTAGGCGTCTTAATAAAAAACTACATGCCACTGAGCTTGAAGTTGATAAATTAAGATCGCAGTCAGTTAAAAGCTCGGAAAGCTAATGGAAAGTTTTGCGATCTACATATTGCTGATTGTGGCTGTAGGTGTGGGTTGGACTATTGGGCGTTCAAGTAAAGCCGTAAAAAAGAGTACGATTAACCGGGGGAGTATTTACCAAGATTATTTTGTTGGTCTTAATTTCTTGTTAAATGAAGAGCCCGATGAGGCAATCGACACTTTTATTAAGGCCTTGGAAATAAACAGCGAAACAATAGATACCCACCTTGCTTTGGGGGCATTGTTACGCCGGCGAGGAAAAGTCGATAAAGCTATTCAGGTCCATCAAGCTTTACTCGCTAGGCCTAGTCTAAGTCAGTCGATAATCGATGCTACTAGAATTCAGCTAGCCCGAGATTATATAACCTCTGGTTTGCTGGACCGCGCAGAAAGATTGTTACATGAAATTCTGAGTGAAGATTCTCCCGCTCAATGGGAGGTGCTTTCGCTATTGATCACCATTTACCAAACTGAAAAAGAATGGGAGAAAGCGATAGACTGCTCTCGCCGATTGCTGAAAAACGTCGGCTATAAAAGAAACTCGGAAACGCGAGGAGCAGCGGCACACTACTGCTGTGAGCTTGCTGAAAACATGATTAAGCAGGAGCAATTTCGTACAGCGAGAGAGCATATTAGGCGTGCATTTAGCTTTGATAGAAAAAGTATTAGAGCTTCCTTTACCTTGGCGAGTATTGAGCAAGAATTAGGGAATTATAAGGCGGCGATTAAGGAATTAGATCGGATAAGAGTGAGCACCCCGGAATTTGTAAGTCAGGTTTTGGGTCCGCTAGCACAATGTTACAGAGAGCTTAGTAACTTATCCGAATATGAAAAACTGCTGACCACCTCGCTTAACGAGGAGCTAGATATCAGTGTTGTGCTATCGCTTTCTGACTTGCTCAGACAACGTGAAGGCAATGAGTCTGCTATTAACTTTCTTAATGGCTATATGAATAAGAAGCCGGCATTGGCCGGGTTAATAGAGCTTCTCAGGCTCCAAATTCCAAATACTGACGAAAAAGTCAGTGCTAATTTAAAGTTGTTAGAACAGATTGTTAACCGCTTACTGATAAAAAGCTCTGCTTACCAGTGTAATCATTGTGGTTACGAGTCGAAAAAATTGTATTGGCTATGCCCTAGCTGCAAAAAATGGGATTGTATTAAGCCAATTGTAGAGGCTGAATCAGCCGCCAATTAAGTTAGAACTTTTCCATCGAGTTTTTATCACAAGGGAATGCCTTCATGAATAGCCGTATTATCGTTGCATTAGATTTTGAGTCCTCCAAACAAGCCTCAAATTTTTTGGATAACTTAGATCCAGAAGAATGCCGAATAAAAATCGGTAAAGAACTTTTTACTGCCAGTGGGCCTGATTTTGTTCGCTCGGTCATAGCTCGAGGTTTTGATGTATTCCTAGATTTGAAGTATCACGATATCCCAAATACGGTTGCAAAAGCCGCTGTAGTGGCTGCCGATTTGGGTGTATGGATGTTAAATGTGCATGCCTCAGGCGGTATGGCTATGATGTCACAAACCAGAGACGCGTTAGAGCGTTTCGGCGCCGACAGGCCAAAGCTTATTGCGGTAACTGTTTTAACCAGTATGGCTGGCAATGATTTGGCTCAGATTGGAATACAAGCGAGTCCTCTAGAGCAAGTTGTCAGGCTAGCAACACTCACTGAAAATGCAGGATTAGATGGGATTGTGTGTTCGGCGGCTGAAACGAGCACTTTACGAAAAAGCGTTAGTAGCGATTTTTGCTTAGTTACCCCTGGTATTCGCCGATTAGAAGATGCTGCAGGTGATCAAAAGCGTGTGGTAGGCCCGGGAGAGGCCATAGCTAATGGCAGTGACTATCTTGTAGTGGGGCGTCCTATTACCAAGGCCGCTTCCCC
The DNA here is from genome assembly GCA_963854625.1 of Gammaproteobacteria bacterium. GTDB lineage: Bacteria > Pseudomonadota > Gammaproteobacteria > Pseudomonadales > Pseudohongiellaceae > UBA9145. Next base: position 25,736 of record CAWKZY010000020.1, read on the forward strand.
TAACGCAGCGTTAGGGGAGTTTAATTTAGCTGTGGCTGGCGCTGTTAAGCCTTTGGTCTAGACTCATTGTGCAATCAATTGATTGTATTTAAATGAATAGCAATAAGGATATTACTATGAATAAATTTTTTCTTATAAGGTCATTTTTTGCAGCAATGCTAATAGTTCTTGCCCCGTTAACGCTGTCGGCACAGGAAATATCCGCTAACTCTAGCGATGCTGTCAAGATCGATATCAACAGTGCAGATGCTCAAACTATTGCCAAAGGATTGGTTGGAGTAGGCATGGTTCGAGCCAAAGAAATTGTTGCTTATCGTGAAATGTTTGGTAATTTTGAGTCCTTGGATGAGTTGACCGCAGTCACCGGGGTAGGTGAGGCAACAGTGGATAAAAATCGTCATTTATTGCTCGTTCCAGTGAAGGAGTAAAAGTTTCATCAGGCACTTTTATAACCTCGTGAAAGTGCCTGATTTTATTAATGAAAATATGTTAAATATCGTTATAATACATGACTTCAGCGCAGACTGAGTTTCATTATTAATGCTATTGTCTTTTATATTCATTGCTAGTTTTTTAGTCTCTATTGCCTTTACTTGGTTATATAGACTGATAGCACTACGCGCCAACTTTCTCGACTTGCCCGTTTCTCGAAGTGCTCACTCAAGACCTGTGCCCGTGGGTGGCGGGGTTGTTATCTTTAGTCTATTTCTATTCGCAGTATGTTTTTTGTTTGCTAACGATAAGCTGAGCATGGGCCAGTTCATGGCATTTAGCGCATCGTTGCTTGTTGCGGTAGTTGGCTTTGTCGATGACATTAAAGAGTTAAAGATTCAGTGGCGCATCTTTCCGCAGTTGTTCGCGTCGATTTGGGCTGTTTGGTGGCTTGGAGGAATATCTGAGGTGAATTTTTATGCCTTTACTGTCTCTCAGCAATGGCTTCTTAACTTTCTAGGTGTCGTTGCAATAGTCTGGCTAGTTAATTTGTACAATTTTATGGACGGTATTGATGGTCTAGCTGCAAGCGAACTGGTCTTTGTCAATGTAATGTCATTAATATTTGTTACAAATAGCACTGGCTCTGCATTTTCAATTTTGTCATTGGTATCTCTGGGCGCCGCTTTAGGGTTTCTCGTTTGGAATTGGTCTCCTGCAAAGATATTTATGGGAGACGTGGGAAGTGGGTTTATTGGTTTCATGCTGGGTGTTATCGCGATAATCTCGGTTCAGCAACAAGCAATGACGGTCTGGACGTGGCTGATATTACTCGGCGTTTTTGTGGTGGACGCAACTCTCACATTGTTCAGGCGTTTTGCTGCAGGAGAAAAGTGGTATCAAGGGCATGCGTGCCATGCCTACCAAAAAGCAGCAAAACACTTTAATAGTCATCAGAAAGTGACGATAACGATTATGTTGATCAATACTTTTTGGCTAGCACCGTTAGCGTGGCTGTCTGTGCTATACCCTAAATTGGGTATAGCATTCGCGGTAGCAGCTATAGTACCTTTGATTTTCATTGCTATCAGCCTAGCTGCAGGGAAAGAAGCTAAAGCAGGTCCCAACAGTGAGTATGTGGTTGAATAATTGATAATTTAAGAAGTTGGCAGCAATAAACAGCAATAAAACCTAGATCATAAGTAATGAAGATAATCCGACGGGGGAGAGCAAGCAGCCGGTTGGTAATGATTAAATAGGGGGCAATTATGCACGTTCATACAATTCCACTGTCGCGGACTGTCAAGCAAGTGCTGATGATGATGGCAGATAGCGTGATGCTGTTTACAGCACTTATTCTTTCTTTCGCACTTTTGGGAAAGCAATTCTCAAGCAATGAGCAGAGCTTCTATTTTTATATATCAATTGCTTCTATTCTAAGTATCTTAGTCTTTTTCCGGATAGGTCTTTATCGAGTATTAGTCCTTTATATGGGACTACAGTCGGGATTTGTTGTACTCAAAGGAGTCTCCATAGCCAGCTGTTTTCTGTCAGCCGCTTATTTCTTTTCTAGCACTCCTGCGTCTTCCGATTATTCCATTTTGCCTATCTTTTGGATGATTTCCTTGTTATTCATCGGAGGCAGCCGTTTTGTGGCCAAAGTTTTCCTGCAAAGTGTTATTCAGAATTTCAGGCCAAAAGAGCCTGTTATAATTTACGGTGCAGGTTCCTCAGGCATGCAATTAGTTGTTGCTTTACAAAACGGTGATCAGTATTTGCCTGTCGCTTTCGTCGATGATAGTCCGCACATGCTGGGCAGCACTGTTCATGGGATACGCGTTCATAGCCCAAATTCTTTATATGAACTCATTGAGAGTTTTTCAGTGCGGCAAATTCTGATGGCAATACCATCGGCTACGCACCCCGAGAGAAAAGAAATACTTAATCGTTTAGAGCATCTTCCTGTGCACGTCAAAACCGTTCCAGACCTGTTTGACATGGTGGCAGGAAAGGTTGGCGTGGATGAAATTCGAGATATTGACATAGAAGATCTGTTGGGTAGGGATATTGTGCCTCCTAACCCTGAACTTCTTGGCGCCTGCATTACCGGTCAATCTGTAATGGTGACTGGTGCCGGCGGATCAATTGGGTCCGAGCTATGTCGACAAATTGTTAATATAAACCCGGCTCGATTAGTGCTTCTCGATACTTTCGAATATGGTTTGTACGAAGTTGAAAATGAGCTGCGCGAAAACTTAAATTCAGTAGAGGGTGGCGATTCTATAGAAATTATTGCCTTGCTAGGGTCCGTTTGTAACAGAGCTCTTATGGAAAGCGCGTTGCGGGGGTTTGAGGTTGATACCGTTTATCACGTGGCGGCCTATAAGCAGGTGCCCATGGTTGAGAAAAATATAGTCGAAGGAGCTCAAAATAATATTTTCGGAACTCTTATTGCTGCCCAGTCAGCGGAAAAAGAAAAGGTTAAAAACTTTGTTTTAATTTCTACAGACAAGGCGGTAAGGCCGACTAATTTTATGGGAGCTACCAAGAGATTTGCTGAGCAGGTTTTGCAGGCTATGGCACGGCGCAACAGCAAAACTATATTCAGTATGGTTCGCTTTGGTAACGTGTTGGGCTCGTCTGGCTCTGTGGTGCCGCTATTTAGGCGACAGATTAGCGGTGGAGGCCCTGTTACCGTTACCCATCCAGAAGTTACTCGTTACTTCATGACGGTGCAAGAGGCTGCACAGCTAGTGATTCAGGCAGGCTCTATGGCGAGTGGTGGTGATGTCTTTGTTTTGGACATGCATGAGCCTATTCGTATTGTAGATCTGGCTAAAAAAATGGTGCATCTTATGGGCTACGAGGTCAAAGATGAAAATTCTTTTCGTGGTGATATAGCGATCGAATATACTGGATTGAGACCGGGAGAAAAGCTTTATGAAGAGTTGCTTATCGGTGAGTCGGTAACAGGTACTGAGCACCCGAAGATAATGCGTGCAGAAGAAGAAACCCTGTCTTGGGGGGCGTTAGAAATTTTAATTACCAAGTTAGAAAAAGCGTGTAAGAATCTTGATTTAGAGGAGATTAGAGATCTTCTGATGGAGGCAGTTGCCGGTTTCGAACCTAAACAAGAGGTCAGTGACCCACTATGGGAAATCCATAAGGCAAAGGCAAGTTTGGACGTAAATGTTGGTGCTGAAAAAGTAACGCCATTATTTAAAGAATGACGATTAAGATTAAAAATCAAGCGCTTGAGAAACAGGTATTTAAGTTGCCTATTTTTAAAGGCCAAGGCTTTTAGGAATTGGCGTTTACAGAACGAGCGTATAAATACTTGAGCATGATAGACATGAATGGTGGCCTGTAAAAAGGCATAAAGAATGGAGGTTAAAAAAACAGGAAAAGCAGGAAGTACATAAAAGCCTCGATAAAAGCCTCGATAAAAGCCTCGTTAAAATCCACTGTATAGAAGATCTATTAAAAACCGCTTGTTTGAGATCTGTCTTATAAAAAATAAAATTATGAGAGAAGAGGGTGGGGAGAGTGTCTATCTGGACCAAAAAGTTAGTATTTAAAGAGCTGATTTGAGGGTGGTTTAAACCAGCTCTTTAAAGGTTTTTTAGTCTTCTCGTGTAACTGAATTGATAATTACCGCTTCCTTAGGAACGTCTGTAAAGCCACGGGTGCTTCCAGTGCTGACGCCTGCAATTATGTCGACTATTTCCATTCCCTCCAGAACCTCCCCAAAAACAGCATAGCCAAACCCTCTTGAGGTTTCGTCGGTATGGTTTAGGAAGTTGTTGTCCACTAGGTTAATAAAGAATTGGCTGCTTGCACTATCGACGACATTGGTTCTGGCCATCGCTAATGTGCCGCGGTTATTAGGGACATCCGATTTTGCTTCATTCTTGATTGGGTCAAAGCCTGATTTTTGTACCATGTCTTGATCGAACCCGCCGCCCTGAGCCATAAAACCGGAAATGACTCGATGAAATATCAGGCCATCATAAAACCCTGAGTCGCTGTATTTAAGAAAATTCTCAACTGAAATAGGAGCTTTATCTGCCCACAGTTCAATTTTAATTTGGCCCTTGCTAGTTTCCATAACAACTACTGGGTTTTCCTGTGCGAATATCGTGCTGCAGAACAGCATCAGGCTGGCAAAAATTAGTGTTCTCATAGATTTCTCCAAAATATAGGTTTCTCAAAAATATAGGTTTCTCAAAAATATAGGTTTCTCCAGAATCTAGCTATCTCCGAAATCGTTCAGCAAAAACTTGCCGTCGATCATACAGTATTAGAACCGTGCTTAACCACAGGTGAACTTATTGTCTAGCTCTTGGCTTTAATTATTAGTTTGGGTGAATACTTGGTTTTGGCTAATTTTGCAGTGCGTGTAATTGCGTGCGCGCGGGACATAATCGGGAGTGTAGAAGAAAACAATTGGATAAACCTACATGAGATAACTACGAGCGCTAATGCTGATGGATAAAAGCTGATCTTTGGGGGTGGCTGAATAAAATTCCCACCCTTAAAACTAAAAACCCCGCGTAAGCTATTAAGCTGGCGCGGGGTTTTAGTGCTTTGTATGGCTGCCCAACCAAGACTCGAACTTGGAACCAAGTGATTAACAGTCACCTACTCTACCATTGAGCTATTGGGCAGCAAATCTCACTTTTGCTATCAGGATAGCTTCAGCGAGCGCGTATACTAATGAGATTTGATAAATCGGTCAACTCCCACTTCAACAGAGTTTGCCCTTGCTGTACTCTTCGCAGTCAATTTAGTTAACTCAGACAGGCGAAATTCCCAATCGTGACAGATGTAAAGTTCGATCTAAAATCAGACTTTAAGCCCGCAGGAGACCAGCCTGCGGCGATTTCCGGCCTTATCGAGGGCCTGAATGATGGGCTGCATGCCCAGACATTATTAGGAGTAACAGGGTCGGGAAAAACTTTTACAATTGCCAATGTTATTCAGCAAGTTCAGCGCCCAACTCTGGTTATGGCGCCAAATAAGACACTTGCGGCTCAACTTTACGGTGAATTTAAAGAGTTTTTTCCGAACAATGCCGTCGAGTATTTCGTGTCTTATTACGATTACTATCAGCCTGAGGCCTATGTGCCGTCCTCTGACGTGTTTATTGAGAAAGACGCCTCTATCAACGATCACATTGAGCAAATGCGGCTTTCGGCGACCAAGGCGCTATTGGAGCGTACCGATGTCATTGTAGTGGCCACGGTCTCAGCGATTTATGGATTGGGTGATCCTGACTCTTATTTAAAAATGGTCGTTCATTTGGATCGTGGCGATAAAATTGATCAGCGAGCCTTGCTCAAACGGCTGACAGATCTTCAGTACACCCGAAACGACATGGAATTAAGGCGGGCTACTTACCGGGTGCGGGGCGATGTCATTGATATTTACCCTGCTGAGTCAGAAAAAACCGCCATCCGAATTGAACTTTTCGACGATGAGATAGAAAGGTTGTCTTATTTTGATCCTTTAACAGGAAGTCTTATCAAGGTAGTTCCTAGATTGACTGTTTTTCCAAAATCTCATTATGTCACTCCAAGGGAAACTATTTTATCTGCGCTGGATCATATAAAACTCGAACTTAAAGAACGATTAGAGCAACTTAGGCAAAACAACCGTTTGGTGGAAGCCCAGCGACTCGAGCAGCGCACCAAATTTGATTTAGAAATGATTCAAGAGCTTGGTTACTGCTCTGGTATTGAGAACTATTCCCGTTACTTGTCAGGTCGTGACCCTGGCCAAGCGCCGCCTACTTTATATGACTACCTGCCAGCCAACGGCTTGGTTGTTGCTGACGAATCTCATGTGTCCATCCCTCAGCTGGGGGCCATGTACAAAGGCGATAGATCGAGGAAGGAGACCCTAGTGGAGTATGGGTTTCGCTTGCCTTCAGCGCTGGATAATCGACCTTTGCGGTTTGAGGAGTGGGAGTCGCTTACGCCGCAGATTATTTTCGTTTCTGCCACACCTGGGCCATATGAAGAGGAGCATCAAGGGCAATTAGTGCGCCAAGTGGTCAGGCCTACCGGTCTCATAGATCCGGTGTTAGAAGTTAGGCCGGCGGCTTCACAAGTTGATGATCTGCTTTCTGAAATAAATCAGGTGGTGGCAAAAGAGGAAAGGGTGCTTGTAACAGTTCTTACCAAGCGCATGGCGGAGGATCTAACTGATTACTTAGCCGATCATGGAGTGAGGGTTCGATATCTCCATTCCGATATCGACACAGTTGAGCGCTCTGAGATCCTCCGAGACCTCCGTCTTGGGCTGTTTGATGTATTAGTTGGTATTAACTTGTTGAGGGAAGGTCTTGATATTCCAGAGGTATCTCTGGTGGCAATTTTGGATGCTGATAAAGAGGGTTTCTTGAGGTCAGAGCGGTCGATAATTCAAACCATCGGACGTGCTGCTCGAAATCTTAATGGCCGAGCCATTTTGTACGGGGACAGGGTTACCGGATCTATGCAGCGAGCGATGGATGAATCGAACAACCGGCGAGAAGTCCAGATAGCCCACAATAAAGCCAACGGAATCACCCCAGAAGGGGTGAAGAAAAAGATTCTCGATGTGATGGACAGCGCAAACACTTCTGCGGGCAGCATGATGAAAACGAGAGGCCGTGGTGCTATAGAGAAAGCCAACGCTTATTCTCGATTAGACTTAAGCGACCCTAAAGCATTGCAGAAGGAAATCGTCGAATTGGAGTCTAAGATGTATGATTTAGCCAAGAATTTAGCATTCGAAGAAGCCGCAAATACTCGAGATCGAATTGCAGAGCTAAAGAATCAACTGTTAAAGCAATAACTTAAATGTCTTTTTCGGAATAAATCCATCGACACTTGCCTATTTGATTCCGTATAATCCCGCTTCCTTTCTATAGGGGCTTTTGCTGTACCGATGCAATAGGCGCGTAGCTCAGTTGGTTAGAGCGCTACCTTGACATGGTAGAGGTCACCAGTTCGAATCTGGTCGTGCCTACCACCCTATAGAATCTAAATATTAGTAATTTAAATCTGACTGAAACCAACTTTTTGGGATCGGTTTCTGACTTATTAAAGGCTTGAAGAAGAAAAATGCCTCAAATCACACTCCCAGACGGCAGTATCCGTAGTTTTGATAACGCGGTAACTATCGCCGAAGTTGCGGCTTCTATCGGAGAGGGCTTAGCTAAAGCCGCTCTAGCCGGTCGGGTAAACGGTGTGCTTGTTGATACATCCCATTGTGTCGAAATAGATGCTGAAGTCGCAATTATTACCGAACGTGATGCCGACGGCATAGAGGTGTTAAGACATTCTTGCGCGCACTTAATGGCTCAAGCAGTCCAACGTTTGTTTCCAAAAGCACAGGTAACTATTGGCCCAGTAATTGAAGACGGCTTCTTTTACGATTTTGCCTATGAACGTCCGTTCACTCCTGAGGACTTGATTGCTATTGAGAAAGAGATGGGTGTGTTAGTCAAAGAAAACCTTCAGGTAAATCGCACTGTGCTGTCCAGAGAAGATGCCATTGCATTGTTTCGGGAAAAAGGCGAAACCTACAAAGTTGAAATAATTAGTAGCATTCCTGGCGACGAAGATTTGTCTTTTTATCGTCAGGGAGATTTTATTGATCTTTGCCGAGGCCCTCACGTACCCAGTACGTCAAAATTTAAAGCTTTTAAATTGACGTCAGTTGCTGGCGCGTATTGGCGAGGTGATTCCAATAATGAAATGCTACAGCGGGTTTACGGCACTGCTTGGGGTTCAAAGAAAGACCTAAACTTATATCTGCAACGCCTAGAAGAGGCAGAAAAGCGAGATCATCGCAAGCTTGGTAAGTCGCTAAATCTATTCCATTTTCAGGAAGAAGCCCCTGGTATGGCGTTTTGGCATCCTAAGGGCTGGACAATTTACCAAATTGTTCAGCGCTATATGCAAGTTCGTCAAGACGCGACAAATTACAAAGAAATTAACACCCCACAGCTCGTAGACTACAGCCTGTGGGAGAAATCCGGTCATGCTGCCAAATTTGCTGACGAGATGTTTAGCGTCGAGTCTGATAATCGCATGTATGCCATTAAGCCGATGAACTGCCCTTGTCATATTCAAGTTTTCAATCAAGGCCTGAAAAGCTACCGTGATTTGCCTTTGCGATTAGCTGAATTCGGTTCTTGTCACCGTTACGAGCCCTCGGGCAGTATGCACGGCTTGATGAGAGTGCGCAGTTTCGTGCAAGATGATGGGCACATTTTTTGTACCGAAGACCAAATACAGGCTGAAGTTGCTGACTTTATGGATCTTTTATTTTCGGTCTATACAGATTTTGGTTTTGATGATGTTATTTTGCGACTCTCAACTCGACCTGAAAAGAGAGTAGGTTCGGACGAGATCTGGGATGAGGCTGAGAAATCTCTTAAAGATGCTCTCAATGCCACCGGCCTGCCTTGGGAGCTGGTACCAGGGGAAGGCGCGTTTTATGGCCCCAAAATAGAATATTCATTGAAAGATTGTATGGGCAGGATTCAGCAGTGCGGGACTATTCAGGTTGATTTCTTCACTCCCGGTCGCTTAGGCGCCCACTATATTGCTGAGGATAACAGCCGTAAAACACCGGTTATGTTACACCGAGCCGTTTTAGGCTCATTCGAGCGGTTTATTGGTATTTTAATAGAGCACTACGCAGGCGCGATGCCAGCATGGCTTGCACCAGAGCAGGCAATAATTCTAAATATTACTGACAAACAGTCGCAATATTGCACTGAAGTTGAAGAATCCTTGAAAAATAAAGGGTTTAGAGTCACTACGGACTTGAGAAATGAGAAAATCGGCTTTAAAATCCGAGAACATACTTTGCAAAAGATTCCATATTTACTGGTTGTAGGCGATAAAGAAGTCGAATCTGGCTCTGTTGCTGTCAGAAAACGTGGAGGTGAAGACCTTGGGCCCATGACAATAGATGACTTTTGCGAATATTTAGGCCAAGATGTCGCCCGCCTTGGTCGTAGTGAAGAGAGTACCGCTGCGGATTAGCAGATTAAATAGAAACTCAAATAGCAAAACAAGAGGAAGTGGCGTTCGCGCCGGTTATGAGAAGTAGTTCCAAGAAGGCAATTATCAATGAAGCGATCGAAGCCGCACAAGTAAGATTAGTTGCAGCGGATGGCGCTCAAGTAGGTATCGTCACTATTGAAGAGGCTAGAGCTGCTGCGGCAGAAGCCAAACTTGATTTGGTGTTGATCTCACCCGATGCAGACCCACAGGTCTGTAAAATAATGGATCATGGTAAGCATGTTTTTGAGTTGAAGAAGCAAAAGGCTGCGAGTAAGAAAAAGCAGAGGCGGATTCAGGTTAAAGAGATAAAGTTTAGACCAGGGACGGAAGATGGGGATTATCAGGTAAAACTACGCAACCTGATACGTTTCCTAAGTGATGGGGATAAGACCAAGGTTTCATTAAGATTCCGCGGTCGTGAACTAGCCCATCAACATCTTGGACTTGAATTAATGGTTCGAATTAGCAAAGACTTAGCCGAGTATGGCAACGTTGAGCAAGAGCCCAAGATGGAAGGTCGGCAAATAGTCATGGTACTAGCGCCGGTTAAAAAGCGCCCATAAAAGTTTTGTAAGGCCAGTGCCCCTTGGTCACTTGATGATCGAGGGACACTGGCCTTCGCTATTGTGGGGAATATAAAATCAAAAGCATCATAAGTTGGTGCAAATGCGGAGTTAAACGTAATGTCACTCGGAAAGTTAAAAACCCATAAGGGTGCCGCCAAGCGGTTCAAGAAAACCGGATCTGGATTCAAGCGTAAAAGCATGAACAAAAGCCATATCCTGACCAAAATGACCACTAAGCGTAAGCGTCAATTGCGCGGAACTAGCCAGGTTGATCCTGTTGATGTCCCGGCAATTAAACGCATGCTTCGTGTAAAATAATTTAACGGTTCAGGAGAAATAAGATGGCTCGAGTAAAACGCGGCGTAACTGCAAACCGTCGTCACAAAAAAACATTAGATGAAGCAAAAGGTTACTACGGTGCCCGTAGTAGAATTTATCGCGTTGCTAAGCAAGCGGTAACCAAAGCGGGCCAGTATGCCTATCGCGATAGACGCGTAAAGAAGCGTGTTTTTCGTTCGCTTTGGATCACTCGTATTAATGCCCAGTCTCGCGAATGCGGTATCAGCTACAGCCAACTTATTGCTGGTCTTAAAAAAGCCAATATTGAAGTTGATCGTAGAGTTCTTGCGGATTTGGCCGTACACGATAAGCCGGCATTTTCTGCTATCGTGGATCAAGCTAAAGCCAATTTAGCAGCCTAGTCCTCAAGCGGGGCCTGGCTATGAATGATACAGACACTCTACTTGCGACAGCATTGCGGGCGATTGTGTCATCGAGTGATGAGAAATCTCTCGATGACATTCGTGTGCAATACTTAGGAAAAAAAGGCGAACTGACAGCCCAGCTGAAATCTCTGGGCCAGTTACCGGCCGAAGAACGACCTGCGGCTGGCGGCAAAATTAATGTCGCTAAACAGCAATTACAACAGGCCATCGAGGCAAGGAAAATATCTCTTGTTTCGGCTGGTTTGGACGCCTTGTTAGAATCTCAAAAAATCGATGTTTCTTTGCCTGGAAGAAAGCAGAGCCAGGGTGGATTGCATCCGATCACAATCACTATTGACCGCATTACCAATATTTTTGGGTCTGCCGGTTATATGGTTGCTGAAGGTCCTGAAATTGAGGACGAATATCATAATTTTGAAGCCTTAAACATACCCAGCCACCACCCAGCCCGGGCAATGCATGACACTTTTTATGTCAGCCCTGGCACGGTGCTTCGTACCCACACGTCTCCTGTGCAAGTTCGTGTAATGGAGGGGGGTGAACCACCATTTAAGATGATTTGCCCTGGACGAGTTTATCGCTGCGATTCTGATTTGACTCATACGCCGATGTTTCACCAAGTCGAAGGCTTGTTGATTGATGAGGGCGTGAGCTTTGCAGATTTGAAAGGCACTGTGGAAGATTTTTTACATGCCTATTTCGAAGAAGAAATGCCCGTTAGATTCCGCCCGTCCTACTTTCCCTTCACGGAGCCTTCGGCTGAAGTCGATATGGGCTGCGTCAGCTGCAGCGGGAAGGGTTGCAGGATATGCGGCAACACCGGCTGGCTTGAGGTGATGGGCTGCGGCATGGTGCACCCTAGTGTCCTTGCTATGTCAGGCGTTGATACTGAAAAATATAACGGCTTTGCTTTTGGCATGGGTGTAGAGCGGTTAGCTATGCTTCGCTATGACGTAAGTGATCTTCGAACCTATTTCGAAAATGATCTGCGTTTTTTAAAACGATTCAATTAGTAGGGCGTCCCTCGAATGATATTCAGCGAACAATGGTTGCGTGAATGGGTTTCCCCGTCCATTGAAACTCAAGAGCTAATGGACCAGTTAACTATGGCGGGCCTTGAGGTTGATGGCAGCGAGGCGGTAGCTCGCGAATTTTCGAATGTGATCGTCGCAAAAATAAAATCTATAGAAAAACACCCGAACGCTGACAAACTCAATATTTGTCTTGTTAGCGATGGGGTGGACGAATTTCAAGTGGTCTGCGGTGCACCCAATGCGCGGGCTGGATTAATTGCCCCATTTGCAAAAGTAGGTGCTCAGTTGTTAGCGCGTGGCGAGACCAAGCCATTCAAAATTAAGGCAGCAAAGCTCCGTGGTATAGAATCTAATGGCATGCTTTGTTCCGCTGAAGAGTTAGGGTTGGATGAAGATTCTGATGGCTTACTCGAACTGCCAGGCAATGCGCCAATTGGGCAAGATGTTCGGGGTTATCTGAATCTCGAAGATTTTTCTATTGAGCTAGATTTGACACCTAACCGAGGCGATTGCCTAGGCATGATTGGTTTAGCTAGGGAAGTTGGGGTGTTGGCTCGCTTAGATGTCAGTGAACCTGACATCCCTGTTATCTCAGAAAGCATCTCCGACACGTTTGCTGTGGCGATTACTGCAAAAGATGGCTGCCCGAGGTATTTAGGACGAGTTATAAAAAATATCGACCTCGCTTCACAAACGCCGCTTTGGATGAAGGAAAAATTAAGGCGCAGTGGTCTTCGTAGTATTGATCCGATTGTTGACGTTACAAACTTTGTTCTAATGGAGCTTGGTCAACCGATGCACGCTTTTGATTTAGAAAAATTGGAAGAAGGCATAAACGTGAGAATGGCCTCTAAAGATGAGCCCCTCGTACTGCTAGACGGCAAGCAAGTGACGCTTACAGAGGATACTCTGGTGATCGCCGATGGCCAGAAGGCCGTTGCTATGGCCGGCATTATGGGGGGGTTGGCAACTTCAGTTACCGATTCCACCAAGCACGTGTTTTTAGAGTGTGCTTTTTTCGCCCCTTTATCTGTAGCTGGAAAAGCCCGTAAATACGGGATGCATACGGATGCATCTCACCGTTATGAGCGTGGCGTGGATTTTGAGCTCCAGCACCGGGCTATGGCTCGAGCCACTGCGTTGTTGCTAGAAATAGCCGGCGGTGACGCTGGGCCTGTTGTAGAAGCGCTAGGGAACTTACCGCGCCAATTGACCGTTACGCTTAAGTTTGATTCAGTAGAAAAGCTGCTAGGTATACATATACTCGACGATGAAATTATCGACATCCTCACGAGGTTAGGGTTCGGGCTGAGTAATCAATCGGCTGAGAAGGTCGAGGTTTCTGTTCCTTCTTTTCGATTTGATGTATCTATCGAGGCAGACCTTATAGAGGAGCTTGCGCGAATCTATGGATATAACAATCTTCCCAAAACTCCGGGTTTAACCAAACAGAGGTTAGCCGCTGTGACAGAGAGCCAAGTGTCAATGAGCTCGCTGCGCGGGCACTTGGTAAGTACGGGTTTTCAAGAGGTGGTAACTTATAGTTTCATAGACCCAGCTCTAAACGCGAAGGTGTTTGGCGAATTGGACCAACCTATATTGCTACAAAACCCAATATCCGAAGAAATGTCGTTAATGCGTCCGAGCATACTGCCTGGTCTGCTGCATACGCTTCAGTACAATGTTAATCGGCAGCAGGATCGTGTGCGGTTGTTTGAGTCGGGGCTTGTGTTTAACAAGATTGGCGATAACACCGAGCAAACAGCGATGATAGCCGGGCTATTATTCGGATTACGTTTGCCTGCGAATTGGGCTGCCGATAAGGGCTCAAGTGATTTTTTTGACCTAAAAGGGGTGCTTGAGGGTCTATTAGAGTTGGGTGGTGGCGCCGAGGATTACGAATTTAATTCAGGTATTCGAAAGGGCTTTCACGACGGTCAGTGCGCAGTCGTTAGTCATCCCGTTAAAGGTGAGCTAGGGGTCATTGGCGCGATACACCCATCGGTGCTGCGCGAATTAGGATTAACTGGCTCGATATTCGCGTTTGAGCTGAAACTTAGCAAGCTCAGAGATCGCAAACTGCCCACCTCAAAAGCACCTTCAAAGTATCCTGAGATGAGTAGAGACCTCGCTATCGTGGTCGATGAGAATGTGTCGGCACAGGATATTCTCAGTGAAATTAGGAACAAAGCAGGAGAATTCCTGGTAGATTTGCGAATATTTGATGTTTATCAAGGGGATGCGGTTGAAGCTGGGAAAAAAAGTATTGCTTTGGGCTTGACGTGGCAACATCCTTCCCGCAATCTTACAGAGGACGAAATAAATACGATAATTAGTAGCAGCGTCAACGCACTACAAGAACAATTTAATGCAAATTTGCGGAATTAGCTGGGGATAAAAACAATGACAGATGGAGCACTCACCAAGGCCGATATGGCCGAGCGTCTGTTTGAAGAGTTGGGCCTGAACAAGCGAGAAGCTAAAGAAGTTGTAGAACAGTTTTTCGAGGAAATCCGCCTTTCCTTAGAGCGCAACGAACAAGTTAAGCTCTCTGGTTACGGGAATTTCGACCTGAGAGATAAAAAACAAAGACCGGGCCGTAATCCTAAGACTGGTGAAGAGATTCCAATTAAAGCACGGCGCGTAGTGACATTTAGGCCGGGCCAAAAATTGAAAGCAAAGGTAGAGGGATATGTTGGAACCGAAGAATAATGACGAATTACCTCCAATTCCACCGAAGCGCTATTTCACGATAGGTGAAGTGGGCGAGTTATGCGCAGTGAAACCTCATGTGCTTCGATATTGGGAGGCTGAATTTCCACAATTGAAGCCAGTTAAAAGGCGTGGAAACAGACGTTATTATCAGCGCCAAGATGTCATTCTTATTCGCCAAATTAAAAGCCTTTTATATGAGCAGGGTTATACTATTGGTGGTGCTCGGCAGAAGATGACAGAAAGTCCAGAGGATGTGGCTGCTAGTAATATTAATGCTAGCGAGATTAAGTCCTTAGTGCGAGATTTAGAAGAAGTCATCGCGCGGCTGTAACTATCGTTCGGCAGCTCTAACGGGCTTACAATAGGCGCGCGCGACTTGACACTTACCGTCCTTGGCTTATTTAAAGGCGTGTAGCTATGCTGGAGTAGTACTGGCCAGTTCCAAAATCCAAACTGAGCACAAAATTCAAGCGAGTAAGAAATATCAGTTATTAACTTCTACGGCTGCCAAAATGGCTTAATCGTTAGAGGCGATCGAATAATCGGGGCGTAGCGCAGCCTGGTAGCGCACTACACTGGGGGTGTAGTGGTCGCAAGTTCAAATCTTGCCGTCCCGACCAATTTTTTAAATTTCTCATCAGTCAGCCTTCCTTAGTATCAACAGTATCAACAGTATCAACAACTTCTCTGTGCCTGTCGTGGATTAGGAGAAACCGTTCTTATTGCCATATTCGCGGTTTAGTTCGTCAAATATACACCAGTGCTCGTCATTCCCCTGTTCTTTCTCTTCATATGTAATTTCTACTTCCTCTAAATATTCGAGAAGTGCTTCTTTTACGTAGAATTGCATTGTTCTGCCAGTGGAGAGGGAGAGGAGTTCTAGTCGATTACTGACCTCTTCTGGAAGTTCTATAGACAGCATACTTAGAGTCCTCTGGTTTAGATCGTGGCGCTTTAAGCGAGATTACGTCCTTGTAATTCGCCATAGCTTGTCCCTGCTGACATTAATATAACTCTTAGGAGAATCTCCGCCATGTGACCGTTAGTTAACCCATAAGTTACGGTTGCTGACCCCATGTACACTTTCTTGGGGTGAGCATTTTTTTGCAGATAAAAAGAAGTGGTTGATGGTGTTTTCGGTGTTATTGAAGGTCTAAATCAGATAACATTCAACGCTTAAATTCACCATACAAAGACCTAAGATTCTTCCCTTGATAACTATTCGCTTTATTCAATTGCCGTCTCAAAACGCCTCTAATATTACAGTAGCTAACCGTTTAGATATCTGGACACTTCATGCGTCTTAAATGCATCAAAATTGCTGGTTTCAAATCTTTTGTTGATCCCACAACAATCGATTTTCCGTCTAACCTATGCTCGGTTGTGGGCCCTAATGGCTGCGGTAAATCCAATGTAATTGACGCGGTCCGCTGGGTCATGGGTGAGTCATCTGCCAAAAACCTTCGCGGAGAGAATATGACTGACGTCATATTTAATGGCTCAGGGGGAAGAAAACCAGTCGGCCAGGCTACGGTGGAGCTAGTATTTGATAATCAAGATCACAGGCTTACTGGTGAATATGCCAATTTTGATGAGGTTTCGATTAAGCGAAAAGTAGACCGTGAAGCCCATTCTACTTACTCTCTTAATGGCACGAAGTGTCGTCGAAAAGACGTTACCGATATATTTCTTGGAACTGGTCTAGGCGCGCGTAGCTACTCGATTATCGAGCAGGGCATGGTTTCGAGACTGATTGAATCAAAGCCTGAAGAACTAAGAGTTTTCATTGAAGAAGCTGCAGGGATCTCTAAATACAAAGAGCGCCGCAGAGAAACTGAAAATAGGATTAAGCGCACTCGGGAAAATCTTGAGCGCCTAGCTGATATTCGTGACGAATTAGGTCGGCAGCTGTCTCATTTGCAACGGCAATCTGTAGCTGCAGAAAAATATGCAGAGTTCAAGAAGGAAGAACGTCAAACCATTGCTAACTTAAACGCGCTGAAATGGCAGTCGTTAGATGAAGAAATTAAATTTAATGCGCAGGCCATCGGCGAGCTTGAAATTAAGATCGAGGCGACTATTGCTGACCAGCGTGAGCTGGATGCGCTCGTAGAAAAGCACCTATCGGATAACGCAGATTTCACCGATGCTTTAGGCGAAGTACAAGCCCGTTTCTATAGTCTTGGCAATGATATCGCGCGGATAGAACAGTCCATCGATCATCATATAGAGCGAGTTGACCAATTTAAGACGGACTTGGCCGAAACTGAGGAAGCATTTTCTCAAACTAAAGAAGAATTAGATGTCGATCTTAAGCGTATTACACAGCTAGACTCGGACCTTAGAGATATTACGCCAGAACTTGAAGAGGTTCTTACTGAAGAGGCTATATCGTCTGAGACACACCAAGAAGCAGAACAGACTTTACAAGAATGGCAGCTGCACTGGGACGAGTTTAATCAGAAAGCAGAAGAGCCAAGGCAGATTGCTGAAGTAGAGCAGTCGAGAATTCAGCAGCTAGAAAGGATTGTAGATAGAGGCTTGGGGCGAAAGAAACTGCTGGAGAGCGAACAAGAAGAATTAAGCAGCCATGAAGACGCCCCCGGATTGTCAGAGGCGAGAGATGAAATTGTAGTTATGCAAAATTCTATTGCGCAATTTCAGGCTAGCAACACCTCTATTGGTCAGAAGATTGATCGAAACCGAATTGAGCTTAGTGACTGCGCAGACGAATTAAACAAGATTCGCAGCGAGCTACAGGAATCGAAAGGCAAGCAAGCCTCTCTGGAAGCCTTGCAACATGCCGCGCTGGGGCAAGACAATGAGTCATTGAATAAGTGGTTGGCGGCTAAGGGTCTAGACAATCAACTCAGACTCGCCGAAAGCCTACAAATAGCAGCGGGCTGGGAATTAGCCATAGAAACTGTGCTTGGGGATTCCTTGCAAGGTATTTGCATAGAAGACATCGAGGCTGTCGACGAGCTCTTGACCGATCTGCCCCAGGGTCGCTTGGCTATGATAGATGTGACCGCTGGAAACCTTGCAAGTGGCTCCGTTTCTAATAGCCTGACGCCCTTAGTAGACCGTATAGAATCTGATTGGAATCTAAACGATCTTTTAACTGGGATATACACCGCAGTAGATTTGACCGAGGCTCTGGCCGCGCGCATGAGTTTGGGTGCCAAGGAATCAATAATTACCGCTGACGGTCTATGGTTAGGCAAGTCTTGGATTCAAATTAACAATCTTAATCAACAGGATTCTATTATTGAACGTCGTGGCGTGATCGCCGATTTGTTCAGGAATATAAACCAACTTACACAAAAAGCCGAAGAGTTAGTTGAGTTGCAATCTTCACTAAAAACACAGTTGATTGACGACGAACTTTCCCGTGATCAGCTTCAAACGAAAATATCAGAAAATACCTCTCAATTAGGCGAGAAAAAGTCTGTAATCAGTGCTCAGCTCGCTAAAATCGAAGAAGCTAAGACCCGTAAACAGCGAGTCGCGCACGAGCTAGACGAGCTAAGTCGTCAGCTCGAGATTGAACAGCAAAATATCTCGGAATCTCGCTATCGTCTGCAAACCGCACTTGACTCAATGGAGCAGGATGTTGGCGCTAGAGAAAATTTAGAGCAATCTCGAGAGCAGGCAAAAGAGCAGCTAGAAAACTCGAGACAAAAAGCTCGGGTAAATAAGGATCGGGCCCACGAACTAGCAATGAAGAAGCAGTCAATTGAGTCGCAGTTGCATTCAACTCGAGAAACCATGGACCGCATGGCAAGCCAAGTGCAGCGATCGAAAGAGCGTATCGAATCCTTAACCACGCAAATTGATGCGTCGGATGAGCCTTTAGTGACTATGCGTCGTGATCTTGAGGAATTGCTCGCGAAGCGCCTCGACGTGGAGAAAGAATTAAGCACAGCCAAGTCAGCAGTGGATGCAAATGAGCACAAGTTGCGGGAATTAGAGCAAAGTCGAAATTCAGTGCAGCAGCGTTCTTCAGAGTTTCGAGAGTCTTTAATGCAGCAGCGTCTAAAAACTGAGGGAGCATCGGTAAAACGGGAGGGTATTCTTGAGCAGTTAACTAATGCCGACTTTGATTTGTCTGATGTTATTGCTCAATTGCCTAAGGACATCGATCAGGCGCAGTGTGAATTACTTTTAGAAAAACTTGGTAACCGAATTCAGCGCTTAGGCCCGATTAATTTAGCTGCTATCGATGAATACCAACAACAGTCAGAGCGCAAAATCTATTTAGACAAGCAGAATGATGATTTGGAGAAAGCTCTGGATACGCTTGTTAACGCTATTAAGAAAATCGATATTGAAACCCGCACTCGCTTTAAAGAAACATTCGATAAAATCAACGCAGGCTTACAGAACCTTTTTCCAAAGATCTTTGGGGGAGGGCACGCCTATCTTGACATGACTGGTGAGGACTTATTAGATACCGGCGTTGCTATTATGGCTAGGCCTCCGGGCAAGCGAAACAGCACAATTCACTTGCTCTCCGGCGGCGAAAAAGCAATGACGGCTATTGCGCTAGTGTTTTCAATCTTTCAGCTAAACCCTTCACCATTTTGTATGTTAGATGAGGTAGACGCGCCATTGGATGATGCTAATGTCGGGCGATACGCTAATTTAGTAAAAGAAATGTCCGCTACCGTGCAATTTATTTTTATTACTCATAACAAGATAACCATGGAAATGGCTAACCAATTGTTGGGAGTTACTATGCATGAGGCCGGTGTTTCCCGTATTGTAGCGGTGGACATTGAAGAGGCAGCTGAACTTGCGGCGATGTAGTAATTGCCATTAGCCGCAGTTGGTTTGGCTATTCTCTCTTAATGCCTATTCTTAGCTAAAGAAATACCGGTAACTGTAAGATAGTATTACTAAATTTTTCACTTTTGATTAGCATCAAGCGAATATCTAACAGCCAATGAATCCCCGTGAACTTATAATCTTGATTTTAGGACTAGCAATAGTTGCTGTAATCCTTCGTGGTCTTTACGTTGCCCTGAAAGCGCGACGTGGTCAAATCAAGCTATCAATAGACAAAAACATTCCCCAAGACATTGACTTCGAAGCGCTAGAATTAGCGGAGCTTCCCGGTGGCGGTGCCAGGGTAGTTGAGCGCCCGCCAGAACAAGCAATGGTTCAGAATTCAAAGCTTGAGGAGGCGCAAGCGCGCGCAAGTGCTATTAACCTCGGAGATTCGGTGTCTGTAGAGGCCAATATTCCAGTATTAATGGATGCCGTTGAATTAAGTGGAGCTGCAAAAATTCCAGAGCCAGAGCCCAAAAATCTCTTATCTGGTGTTGCTGCTGAGTTAGAAATTGACGACGAACATGTTGATAGCATAGCCCCAGTATATGACGACAAGGAATGGTCTCATAATTCGAAACCGTTGACGCCGACTGAGCCGGAACGCAGCATTGGCAATATTGAAGATGAAACCGGTCCTAGTTTAAATGAGCACCTATCTATTTCTGATCAGGATGAGGATGACTTGGGTTTCGCGGATGAGCAACGACTCGAAGAAGATGCTAGGCGCGAATTTGATGACGTGTTGCTTGATTATGATCAAAATGACACATATCAGCGGGGGAACAGTCACGACGGTAACCGCCAAGACCAAGACCACACCTCCCCGATATCGGAAGCAGATGCTCTTGCAAACATTGCCCCGGATTATCCAAAAACTGACGAGGCTATAGAATCTCCAATAGGCAGGGTAAAGGAAAACCGGGAGAGCGAGGAATCCGCTAAAGATGGAGGATTTCACCTTCCTGCTTTTGAGCAAAGTGATGAAGCCCAGGTAGATTATTCTTCTAAAGGGGATTCATCTAGTGGGGGTAGATCAGGCCAAGATGAAGAAGGCCGTCCAGATGAAGGCGATGATTCTTCCCTAGCTGAAGATTCAAGCAATTCTAACAGCCAAAGTTTTGATCAGCAGTTGGATGATTTTTCAATGACGGCGGGAGAACGGATTGGCTATGATAACAACATCATAAAGTCGGCCACAGCAGCTAAACAAAATCCGGCACCCCATGCGCCTGAATCAGAACAGCGGCCAAGCGGGCAATCAAATTTGTTTGACGACGCAAAAGCTTCTGTCGAAGATATCGACCCATCAGTCGAGAAAAAAATTAAAAAGCCATGGTTTTTCTCGGCCTTTAAGCGAAAGCCTAAAGAGGTGATTGAACAACCCGCGCCTATTCTAGTTGAGGAAGCCGAACTCCTTCCGATAGAAGATATACACGATGACGATTCCAGTTTGGGTGATGAAGTAGCTAATACTGCCGCCGAGCCGCTGCAAAAAAGCAATTCCGTAGCGGCATCTGTTACTCCGCCTACAGAGGTTCTTGTGATAAATGTTATGGCGCGAGATGGCTATTCATTTGATGGCGATCATTTGCTTCAAGTGTTGATAACGGCCGGGCTGAGATTTGGTGGAATGAATATTTTTCATCACCACCTCGATTCCAATGCCAAGGAGCCTGTGCTGTATAGCGTCGCAAATGTTTTGAATCCGGGGACTTTTGATCTAAACAACATGAGTGACTTCTCGACACTCGGTGTGAGTTTCTTTTTGGCTTTACCGACGTCAATAAACAATTTAGATGCTTTTGGAACAATGCTATCTGTCGCCAAAAAAGTCAAAGACGGATTGGATGGTGAGCTAAGGGATGATCAGATGAATTTAATGACGCCTCAAACTACTGAACATTATCGACAAAGAGTCCGAGATTTTGAGTTAAGTCAACTGAAAGCTGGTATCCGAGGTTAATGCCAACATCTAACATGGCTAATGACAAGAAAATAATCGAAGAAGTCTCTTATTTGCGAAAAGAGATTCAGAAACACGATCGTCTTTATCATACCCTTGATGCTCCAGAAATCACAGATGCTGATTACGATGGGCTCATACTGCGCCTAGAGGGTCTTGAAACTACTTACGACTTAGCTAGTTCGGAGTCGCCTACTCAACGAGTGGGCAGTAGGCCATTACCTGAGTTTTCCCAGATCACTCATGAAATCTCGATGCTATCTCTTAACAAAGTTTTTAATGAACAAGATTTAATAGATTTCGAGAATAGAATTGCTAAACGCCTTGAAGACAACACTTTGCTTAAGTTCAGTTGCGAGCCTAAAGTCGATGGTGTAGCCGTTAGTTTATTATATAGAGGCGGCTTACTGGAACGGGCCGCAACCCGGGGTGACGGTGTCACGGGTGAGGATATTACTCACAGCGTAAGAACTATTCGCAGTATTCCTTTAGAAATTTCTGATTTGCCAAAAAATTCATTGTTAGAAGTGCGTGGTGAAATATTTTTAGGTAAGCCTGGGTTTCAAAAAATTAATGAGCGGGCGGAAAAAGAAGGTAGCAAGATTTTTGTAAATCCACGCAACACAGCCGCTGGTGCAATCCGCCAATTGGACCCTAGAAATACAGCAAGAATACCTTTGCAAATGTACTGCTACAGTATTGGTGTTGTTGAAAACATGGACCTGCCTGAGAATTTGAGTGATATTTTTTTGGTTCTTGACAGCTTAGGTCTGCCTGTAAACCCCGATAGAGACACAGGCATTGGGATTAAGGAATGTTTAGCTTACTGCTTACAGTTGCTTGAAAAACGCAACTCATTGAACTATGAAATTGATGGCGCTGTAATAAAAGTAAATGAGCTTGCCACTCAAGAACGACTCGGAGTTAATGCTAGAAGTCCTCGCTGGGCAATGGCTTATAAATTCCCCGCTGAAGAAAAATCTACAGTAGTTCTTGATGTTGAGTTTCAGGTAGGACGGACTGGCACCATCACACCTGTCGC
>CAWKZY010000021.1:0-46937 GCA_963854625.1 Gammaproteobacteria bacterium
CGGCGTCAACGCCCTGCGCGCACCCGATCGCTGCATCATCATGATTACTCACTACCAGCGCTTGCTAGACCATATTGTTCCAGATTACGTGCATGTTCTGGCCGATGGGAAAATAATCAAATCTGGCAGCGCCGAGCTTGCCCTAGAGTTAGAGGCAAAAGGCTACGGCTGGCTCGGAATCAAAGACGAAGCTGTTGCCAACCAATAATTAGGAGGTCGCGTAATGAAAACTGCACCCATGCTTTCCAGCGCCTTTCTGCAACCGGCAGGACAGGCGCTGCCGTCAACGCTTCTGGCGTTGCGCTTTGATAGAGCCAGCTCTCTGGCCGACTTATTACTGCCCACGCGCAGAACTGAAAACTGGAAGTACTCTGCCAAGCACCTAAAACTGACCGACGAAATGGCCAGCTCTTTGCCTTCTGACGCCAGTGTCGAAGCTGATGAGATTTCGGGCTACACCGTAGTTCTAGTCAACGGTGTTGTTCGCCCCGAAGTCAGTAATTATCCTTTTATAGAAGGTCTGAGCATTCAGCGCTTCAGCGAGCTCGACGGTGATGACACTGCACTTGCCGCTGATCTAATAGGCAAATCTATCAGTGATCAGCCAGCTAAAACCGGCTCGGTTAATCTGTCACAGCTCAACGGCGCACGCTTTGAAGACGGCCTGCTGATTCAACTCAAACCCGATACCGTTTTAGACCAACCGCTGTTTGTAATTCACCACACTACAGCCAGTCAGAGTGGTTCCGCCTATCCTTGTATTTTGGTAGCCGTAGGTCGCAACAGCCAACTCACCGTGGTGGAAGATTACATATCCAGCGGTGATTGCCCGGTAATGGTCAACACGACTACCGAATTCAACCTAGCCGATGGCGCTAATGTGACCAGTATTCGCCTGAACACCGAAGGCCAAACTGTTCAGCACATGGGTACAACCGGCGTGCGTCAGCAGCGCAGTTCACGCTTCGAGAGCCACAGCGTCGGCTTTGGTGGCACCTTGCGCCGGCACGATCTCCATGTCCGCCTTGAAGGCGAAGGCGCCGAGTGCAAACTCAATGGGGTTGTAGTAACCCAAGGCACTCAGCATTACGACAACCACACCACCATCGAGCACGTTGCTGCCAACTGCAACAGCGAAGAGACGTATCGCAATATTGCGGCGGACAAGTCCCATGCGATTTTTAACGGCCGTATTCACATTCACCAGGATGCGCAGAAATCCAACGCCAACATGAGCAATAAAAATCTATTGCTCACTAACGGCGCGGAAATCGATACCAAACCGGAACTGGAAATATACGCCGACGATGTAAAGTGTGCCCACGGCGCAACCATCGGCCGGCTTGATGACGAATCAATATTCTATTTGGTATCCCGAGGCCTTAGCCGTCGTGACGCCAAGGTGCTATTAACCATGGCATTTATCAATGAACTGGTCGACCAGATTCCGGTAGAGCAGGTTCGTGTATCAGCCAGCACCGGCCTAAACCATTTCTTCGATCAGGCATTTAAGGAGGTATAACGGGTATGAGTACTGCATCCGTAGCACAAACCACCCAGCCGCTGTTTGATGTTCAGGCGGTACGTGGAGATTTTCCGATACTCTCCCAGCAAGTGAATGGCAAGCCATTGGTATACTTGGACAATGGTGCCTCGTCGCAACGCCCAGAAGCGGTTTTGCAGGCTATGGGCAGCTACTACCGAGAAATGCACTCCAATGTACATCGCGGCGCTCACACCTTAGGTGACCGCGCAACCGACGCTTTTGAAGGCGCCCGCATAAAGGTCCAGCAGTTTCTGAACGCAACCAGCGCCCGGCAGATCATATGGACTCGGGGCACCACTGAAGCCATCAATTTAGTCGCCCACGGCCTCGCAGCACAGCTCAAGTCAGGTGACGAAATCTTACTAAGCCAGATGGAACATCACGCCAATATTGTACCTTGGCAGATGCTGGCCGAGCGGACAGGCGCCAAGGTAGTCCCCATTGAACTCACCCCGAATGGCGAGTTGGATATGGAGTCTTACAACTCGCTACTCAGTGAACGCACCCGCATCCTCGCCATTACCCACGTCTCCAACGTTTTGGGCACCATAAACCCAGTTGCTGAGATGGTAGCTAAAGCCAAAGCTCATGGGGTGATCACGCTAATCGACGGCGCCCAAGCGGTACCACATTTTCAGCCCGACGTTACGGCGCTGGATTGCGACTTTTACGTGTTTTCAGCCCACAAGCTGTTTGGTCCCACTGGCATTGGCGTGCTGTATGGCAAAGTTGAATTGCTGGAAGCCATGCCCCCCTGGCAGGGCGGCGGCGAAATGATCGAACAGGTCAGTTTTGCCGGCACCACCTACAATACACTGCCCTACAAATTCGAAGCTGGCACACCGGCTATTGCCGAGGCCGTCGGACTAGGCGCAGCTATTGATTATCTGGCAAACTTAGACCGCAGCGCGATGGAAGTCGCCGAAAACGAACTGCTGCAGCGCGCCAATGAGCTAGTGGCCAGCGTGCCTGGCATGACGGTGATAGGCACTGCTGCTAATAAAGTGCCGCTGATGTCTTTTAAAATTGACGGGCTTCACCCCAGTGATATTGGTACCCTACTAGATCAGCAGGGTATCGCCGTGCGCACAGGCCATCTCTGTGCCATGCCTTTGATGGAGCTTTACGGACTTCCAGGCACGGCGCGGGCTTCATTTGCATTTTACAATACGCAGGAAGAAGTGGAGCAACTGTTTGCAGCTCTGCAAAAAATACAACGTCTGTTTGCCTAATGGAGGTGGAATCATGACAGCTCAAATATTCAATCCTACCGCTGCGGTTGCAGTTACGATGACTCCCAGCGCGGTCGAGCATGTCCGCAAGCAGTTGGGGAAAAAACCGGAGGCCCTAGGCATCCGGTTAGCGATTCGAGAAAGCGGCTGCTCCGGCTTCAAGTACGAAACCCAATGGGTGGAAGAATCCAGTAAAGAAGATCAAATTTTTCATCTCGACGGCGTCGACGTGTTTGTAAAAACCATACACTTACCACTCGTGAACGGTATTGAAATAGATTTTGTCACTGCTGGGGTAAACTCCACTTTTGAATTCCGTAACCCCAACGCCACCGCAGAATGCGGCTGCGGCGAAAGCTTTACAGTGACGTGACGGAGTAGAAGATGGAAGAACGGGAAGTTGTAGTAACCACACGCGAGGTAGAAGCTCTTCTTGTGCCATCAGGTACGGAAATCATGATCCCGGCGAATTCCTTCATTAGCATTACCCAATCGCTAGGTGGCACCTATACCGTAGCGGTAAACGGCAATATGGCGCGCATTGAAGGCTATGACGCCGATGCCTTAGGAAAAGAGCCACAGGTCAGTAGCTTTGAAGCTACTGACGACGGCTCAATCAACGAAGATCAGCTGTGGGAAGCCATGGGCAACTGCTACGACCCGGAAATCCCCGTCAGCGTGGTAGAAATGGGCCTAATTTACAGCTGCAACATCGAGAAAGATCCTGAAATCGGCAACCACGTTGAAATTACCATGACCCTCACAGCCGCCGGCTGCGGCATGGGCCCGGTGATTGCCATGGACGTAAAAACTAAACTAGAACACGTACCCAATGTTGACAAGGTCACCGTAGAAATAACCTTTGATCCACTGTGGAGCAAAGACATGCTCTCCGACGAAGCCAAATTGGAACTAGGAATGATTTAATGAACGCCAGTGATTTTAACAACAACTCGCTGGGTACCAGCACCACGTTGGAAGACGTCTTCGACGCCTTTGAGTTTCTCGACGACTGGGAAGATCGCTACGCCTTTATCATCGATCTGGGCAAGCAGTTACCGCCGTTTCCAGAATCCCAGCGCACAGAAGTAAACTATGTTCACGGCTGCCAGAGTCAGGTGTGGCTGATTCATCATTACGACAAAGACAGCGGCAAACTTCTTCTATTGATCGATTCCGACGCCATCATTGTGCGCGGACTAGCAGCGATTATTCTAGTGGCGCTGAATAACCGCACCCCATCAGATTTGCTGGCGACGGATATTGATAAGCTATTTGAACGCCTAGATTTGTTCCGCCATATCTCACCGACCCGCGGTAATGGCCTGCGCTCGATGATCAGTAAAATCCGAAAACTAGCAACTGCTCAAGCGGCCTAACGGTCCAAAATTATAGCAAAAAATGGCTATGCTGTAAGTCGCCTAGGTGTCGGAGTAATTGCTCTACCACCAACTATTTACCGACTCTCGGCCGACTGCTTGCACGCAATACTCCGACTACTACCTCTAACAATATCAGCGACTAGCAAGCACGAAAACCCTAGTGGTTGTTTTTCCCGCATACCGCAATCCCAAGAATTGAGGCCGTTTGAGACTGCTTGCAACTCCGTATTTCCCCTTAAAACTAAGTACCGCAGAATGTCTCGTACTGGTCCATAAACTCTTTAGGCGCCGGTGTCGCGTAGCGCGAAAGCGTTGGCCTCTCTGCAAAGGGAGTTTTCAGCACCGCAAGCAATCCCTCGAATGGTTGCAAGTCTCCCTCAGATGCTGAATCTAAGGCTTCTTCTACCAAATGGTTACGTGGGATGTAGATTGGGTTGACCAAACGCATTCTCTCAGCCGTGTCCGATGCAGACTGCTGGGCAGTCCTTTGATGCCAGCGGGCGAGCCAGTCAGCGAGTATATTTCCCGCAGGAAACAACGCCTCGAGTGCTTGCAAATTACCATCAGCGGCGTCCGCAAGTCGTCGCCACGCCAGAGTGTAATCAACCGAGTGCAACTCCAGCAAATTCAGCCAATCCTTTAACAGCAACTTGTCGCCGTCGATATCCGAAGTGGGGTTTTCTAATCCTAGTTTCTTTTGCGCACCGGCTAACCATAGCTCTTCATAATGAGGTATAAAATCGTTGAGGATCGCTTCCACTTTCGGAACGGCACCCTCAGGATCGTCTTCATCAATCAACGGAAGCAGTGTCTCGGCTAATCGAGTCAAATTCCACTGAGCAATCTGCGGCTGATTTTTATAAGCGTAACGCCCTTGTTGGTCAATCGAACTGAATACTGCCTCTGGGCTAAACGATTCCATGAAAGCACAAGGACCATAGTCAATCGTCTCACCAGAGATAGCCATGTTGTCGGTGTTCATAACCCCGTGAATGAACCCAACCAGCATCCAATTCGCGATCAAAGCGGCTTGCCGTTCGGACACTGCCTGCAGGAGAGCAAGATAACGTTCGGGATCATTATCGTGGCCGGTACTAATCTGCGGATCGTGCCGCTCGATAGCATAGTTAGCCAACTGACGAACCTGATCCCAGCGCTGCCGTGCCGCAAAGAACTGAAATGTTCCAACGCGAATATGGCTGGCAGCGACGCGAGTGAGAATCGCCCCGGGCAATGGTCGCTCGCGATACACTAATTCGCCTGTGGCAACCGCCGCCAAGGCGCGCGTGGTCGGGATACCAAGACAGTGCATTGCCTCCCCGATCAGGTATTCACGCAGGACCGCTCCGACCGCTGCCTTGCCGTCGCCGCCGCGAGAAAACACCGTTGGCCCGGAACCTTTTAAAGCAATGTCCCTGCGATCTCCATTGGACCCTGCCACCTCACCCAACAGCAAGCCGCGTCCATCACCCAACTGAGGGGAAAATCCGCCAAACTGATGCCCAGCATAGGCTTGCGCTAGAGGGCGAGAGCCATCCAGCAATGTCTGTCCAGAGAAAATCTGAGCCAAGTCTTGTGAAGCCAGCGCTTCTAGACCTAATCCAAGTTCGGTGGCGAGCGAGGTGTTGAATTGCAGCAGTTCCGGCTCCTGAACAGCCATAGGATCACACTCGACGTAGAAATCTAGCAATTCCTCAGCGTAACTGTTGCCAAAACGAAATGTAGCGGTTGGTTCTTGCATTCCTTGATCCTTGAAACCGCCGAGGCAGTTTGCGACTGTTGATAGTGTTAGTTAAATGCTTGCACTGTGGTCCGCGTCATAGCAAAAATTAACGAGGTGGCTGACCTCTCCCGAACTCGGCCGCCTATTCCTTGCATGATCTGCTGCATGATTCTTTTAATTATGAAAGCTCAATTGACGAAGGAAACAGATCGCAGCACCGAGATGATATGCATGTTAACCGGTTAGTAACCGCCACCCAAGTCAGAGGAGGTACGGATATTGAAACTTCTCGGCTCGGTCAGACAAGACGGTAGAGTAGTTACCCTAACCGCTAATCATTAACGAGGCGAAAACTCGGCTCATAGTCGAGCTCACTACAGGAATCACTAGAGCAGTTATTGAGGCCCGAGGTTAAATCACCAATTAGAGGACTCTTGCAGACCCATGAGCTGTCGTCATTTAAAGCAGTTAGCTAAAGCAGTTACTGCAGAAAAGAACCACCCAGAGCGTTAATTCATTTACCCGAGATAATCTACCGGCGCTTTTAGCCAAGTTGATCCATCCCTATTCTCATGGTAATACTGTGTTAGTAAATATCAGCCGAAAACAGATCGGTAGAACAGGCCAATAGAACAGGCCAATAGAGGTTTCCCATGACCAAACCTTTTATTTTGCTAATCCTAGCTCTACTGTCTCTCCCAGCCAAAGCACAAGACTTAGCTATCGACCCAGAAAAAAGGCGGTAATCGAAGAGCTAGTGAGAGTCACCGGCGCATTGCAGGTTGGCGAGCAATTCAAACAAGCCAGACACAGCAGATGACGATGGTACTTCAGCAAGCCCGACCCGATACCCCCCAGAGCGCTTGTCATCGTCACCGAAAAGGTTCGGGTGGTAATGACTGCGAAGAAGGCCAGCAGGCCTGTTGAAAATCTATTCTTTCTAGTTTGTGACAGGTATTTCACGCTTACGGAAGTCGAGGGCTCCTCGATTTCTATGAAACCGAAATAGGAAAAAACCTATCGAAGTTCTGCCTCAGCTTGGCCAAGAATCTATGCAAATTGGACAAGTTTTTTGGGGTGGGGCGACACTGGGCTAGAAATTGCGCAGCGTATAAAATCGCGAATGGTAAAAGAAGGAATAAAGATCGACTAGCTAAGTTAGACAGTCTTGAGCACACCGCTCCTGATCAAATAACCCATTCTCACTAAAACTGTCGGATGACTGCCAGTTAATAATATAGATTTGAGATTCAACCGAACCGGGATATACCCCAATGCTAAAAAAACCATCTTGCAATTGGCTATGCCTACTTTGCGCCTTACTCATAAGCGGCTGTTCGCAATTTACCACAGCACCCTCCTTAAATTCATCAAGCACTCTTATCAAAAACGCCATAATTGTGGATGGCACAGGAGGTCTAGGGACCACCGGCGCAGTGAGAATTAAAGACCAATACATTGTCGCCATCGGTGCGCTGGAAGCTTTAGAGGATGAACAGATTATCGATGCCGGCGGATTAGTTATTGCACCCGGCTTTATCGATACCCACAGTCATCACGATGTTGAACTCGCTGATAATCGAGATGTTCTGCCGCTATTAACCCAAGGCATAACAACTTCGGTATTCGGGCAGGATGGAAGCCATTCTCTACCCTTGCAAAAGCTGTTTGACGATTTTGATGCGAATCCCAGCGCCGTTAATTTCGCTTCCTATGTCGGGCACAACACCCTGCGGGCAGAAGTGATGGGACAGAATGCCAATCGACAGGCAAACAGCGCAGAGATCGCCGCCATGCAAGAGCTGCTTAAATCTGAGATGAACTCAGGGGCGCTAGGACTCTCTACCGGGCTGGAGTACGAGCCGGGGCTGTATTCTACCCGCGAGGAAGTGCTCACCCTGGCGAAAGACACAGCTAAGATCGGCGGCAGATACATCTCTCATATGCGCTCTGAAGATCGCTTCGTCTGGGACGCAGTCGATGAAATTATAAACATTGGCAGGGAAACCGGCATGCCAGTGCAAGTGTCACATATTAAGCTGGCAGCGAAGGGCCTATGGGGTGAATCAGAGCGTATGCTTGGGTTACTTAACCAAGCTCGGGCGGAAGGAATAGACATCACTGCCGATCTCTATCCTTACGAATACTGGCAGTCCACCATTTGGGTGCTGCTGCCTAATCGAGATGCGGACGATTTGGAAGAGATAAAATATGTCCTAGACGAACTAACTCCTGCCGATGGGATTATTTTTACCCACTTCGAACCTGACCCTAGCTATGTGAACAAATCGGTTGCTGAGATTGCGCTTCTGCGAGGTACAACTGAAGTGCATACTCTGTCGAACCTAATGAAAGAGGCCCAAATCTGGTCAGCGGAAAACGGTGACAAATCAGCCGAATCGGTCATGGGAAAATCCATGAGCGAGAGAGATATTGAAACGTTTGCTCAATGGCCGCATATCAATATTTCCAGCGATGGAGGGTTTCAGGGGCATCCGCGAGGCTACGGCACTTTCCCCAGAGTATTCGCGAACTATGTTCGCGGTAGCCGCGTGTTAAGTGTTGAAAAAGCAGTTGAATCGATGACATCAAGGGCGGCCCTGCATATGGGGTTTACCGATCGAGGCATTATCCAGCCTGGGTTCAAAGCCGACCTAGTTCTTTTCGATCCTGAGACCATGCAAGACCATGCGGGCATAAGAGACGGGCAGGTGCTTTCCAGCGGAGTAGAAAAAGTGTGGGTTAACGGTCTGCTCGTCCTTGATCGAGGCGAGCCTACCGGGGCTAGGTCTGGACAAGTGCTTCGGCGTTAGGCTTGCGCCAGCAGCTCGGTACATTTATAAATCTGAAAAACCCAGCTCGACAGCTTCAAAGTTGGCTGTCTCGCTGCAATCTCTAAGCCCCAAAGCTACAAACCTAAGAAGCCCAACGCCGACAACGGGCTACCTTATGATCCGCTGCTGGCTCTGAATTAAGGCGTGATATCCAGATTGAGGCCTGGCTCCCACCAAGACTTCTGCCGCGCCAAGGCTGATGTCATCCATTCCCAATCATAAAACACATCACCTACAACAGCCTCCTCCATGCCAAACAGGCCAGAGGTGTGACTTAAAAATATCTTACTTCAACATCCTTTTTCCCGTTCTGGGAAAACTCAGGCCAGTATTTTGCAACAGGGCATGCAAATCAACTTTCCCCCTTTCAGCCAGCAGAAGTATTGAAATGGCTGCCATTGTTTTGGTGCCAGACCATACGTTTACTGAGGTATCTCTTTCCATGGCCCGGCGCGCTCAGCGTCTAAATACCCTCCCCAAAAATCGCCAACAAACTCTCCCCCTTAAAGTGGTCGCTACTGACGCGCCGATATAGTTGTGTTCGAAGAAGTTCTTTTCAAATGCTTTTTTTACCGGCTCAAAGCGCGGATCATAAAATCTTGGACTGGGACCGTCATTTTTAATCCGGCAAGTAGTCAATTACACTTTCGAAATCTTTTACTTAAATTAAAACGACTAAAGTCCAAGTTCCACTTTCATCTTGGCAATCTTCTCTTTTTTTTCTGCGGCCGATAACTGCCTTGAAACTTTTTCAGGAATTGGTGTTGGGTGCTCAATAGTAAGCTCTTCGCCATGGAGAACTCGCCGGCAAAGAAGTTCATAGTGATAGCGGAAAAGCGGCAAGGCCGTTGCCTCTGATTGGTTTGCAAGAACGAACCAACCGGATGATTTTCCAGCCAAATAAACTGCTTCGTGGCTCCATGGAAAATCTACTTTTGGTGAAGGCGCTCTGCAGGCTTCAAGGTAGGCTTGGTGAGTAGAAGGTAGGCCAAATAAATCTGTTCCTTCTTCACAGGCTCGGATGAAAGCGGCAATAGACGGCAAAAATTCTTGGGTGCTGATAACTCGTTTGGCGGCATGAACGATTTGGTGCGGTGAGTAGTCTTCCAAACTGCTGAGCCAATATTTTTTTGCAATCACCAGACTAGCTGGCGCAGAGAAGGCCTTGTGAAACTGATTGTGATACGCAAATTCAAACTCCCCAAAAACTTTGCTGATTGCGCCCACATGGTCAAGTTCAGACTGTTGAGTATAGTCCGGTCCCGTCTCGCGAATATTCTCTGGCGGCCGCCTAGAAACGGAACTGCCTGAGGCATCTCCCCCTCTAAACGAGTTAGTCGGCCCAGCTTCGGTCGGCGATTTTTTGGAACTTTTCTTTAATTCTCTGTTGGCTCGATCCAGCAAAGGATTCATTTTCTCCATAAGACTCTTCTGTTGATTGATTATGTAACCGTCTGGCCCAATCCTGCTTAACAAATTGTAAAAAAACAGTGTTCCAGGAAGATTTAACTTGCTGACTGTCGCGCCAGTACAAAACGAATTCCAACACTCTACCCCGTGCATACTCTTCGTCTATTTCTGCCAACGCTAAAACCTCAAAACAATCTGCACTTGGCTGCCAATCGCTTGGAATAATATTCGGCGTGCTGTCCAGCCCAAATGAAGCTGAAAATTTCGCCCACTGACGGCGTATATGTTCTATGAATTTTGTATTCCACGCGCCGTGTACCATTCCCCTTTCACGCCAGTATAAAACAAATTCAGGGATAGCATCTTCAAGAAAACCGCCGCTAACTCCTGAGTTTTCAAGTATCTCTATAGCATCCTGACTGGGCCGCCAACTCTCTGACATCTGCGTAGAGAGTTCGTACTTGCCGACTCTAGTTTGTTCGTTACGCCATTCTTTCAATACATGCTTATAAAACGCATTCCCCCAAGAAAAGCGCGCTTGCCCTCTATCTCGCCAGTAGCCGATAAATTCTGGCACCAGTGTGTGCATAAACTGATCTGGAATATTGTGCTGGCGACATTGCTGCAACCACGTTTCTTCTGGCTGCCAATTTGAAGAAATAAGAGTCGCACTACCTGGCTTGATGCCGGGCTGAGGCTTGTGCGGAGCGGCTCCTAGGGGAGATATAGACTTTTCTGGCTCAGGGCTGGTGCGGTTCTTTTGCGCGATCGAATCATCGATAGCAATATAAAAGCTGGATTCTGATTTAGGGATAGCTTCAAGAACAATTAAACCTAGATTTTGTAAGCTTGCCTGTATTCGGCGAATGTCGATTACAGCCCAAAATGGAAACAATGCCAACATATTCTCCCCACTCAACTCGACCCACTGCAGAGTTGAAGCATGGCGTTTCAGGTTTGGCCTGTGGCTAATAACTTCTGCCAGAGACTGCAACATTACAGCTTCCTCTAAGCCAATTGTCGCCGCCAATGTTGGCGATATAACCAGCGGTCGCTCCGGCAATAAAGATGAAGGGGTAGTTGGAAAAATGGTTGCAGACATGATTGGAGGCCTAGTTTGGGACACTGTTGTGTTGTTAATATTTCTAAGGTAAGACTAAGAACGCTAACGGTGATGCTGAAAATAAACCCTTTAATAATGTGCAGAGCAACCAATCAGGAAAATTGACTCAAAGACAGACCAGCAAGTGAAAACTGCCAATACCCAAATGGTTATGCTACCAAAGAAACCGAAGGTACACATGCTATACGTTATAAAAACCAGCAACTAACTGATGCTATTTCGGTTAAGCTTACGACATAGAGTACTCCGTTGAAAAAGTCAGAGTTATCATGAGTTCAAGCACAAATTATCCACAGCTTATTCAACAGTTCGTCCAAGATGAGAATCTCCCCGAGAGCTACGAAGAAGATGCTCGCCTATGGTTTCTGCCTTTAAAGGACAGGCTACTCAATGCGATTAGGTCTCAACCAGGCACTTTGCAGGTCATTGGCATTAACGGCGCGCAAGGGACTGGGAAATCGACCTTAGCAAAGCTTCTTCAAACTCTGCTTCAAGCCGACGGCTTTTCAGTGGTGAGTCTCTCTATCGATGACTTTTACTATTCTCGAGAAACACGACAAAACCTCGCCAAAAAAATTCACCCCTTGCTGAAAAGCAGAGGAGTTCCAGGGACCCATGATGTCACTCTTGCGAATAACACCTTGGACACGCTGCGAACGCTCTCGGCAATAGAAACTCTAGCTTTACCCGAATTTGATAAAGCAACTGACGAGCCTGTAGCGACCGCTGAGTGGGTTGGAGTCTCAGGACCTATAAGTTTAGTAATACTAGAAGGCTGGTTTGTTGGCGCTAGCCCAGAGGACTCGGCAGCCTTAGATAAACCGATTAATTCTCTTGAAGCAGAGGAAGATGAATCGGGTATTTGGCGGCAATACATAAATAATAAACTAGCGACTGAGTATCAGACCTTATTTTCTCAGATCAATGAGTTAGTTCTGTTGAAAGCACCCAACTTTGAGCAGGTCTATGAATGGCGTGCATTGCAGGAGCAGAAGTTAAAAGAGGAACGTAAAACGGGAGCAGGCCTCATGAATGAAGCTGAACTCACACGTTTTATCCAACAATTCGAACGTCTAACCCGACACTGCCTAACCTCGCTACCCAGTAGAGCCGATGTTGTCCTGGAGCTGGATAGCAATCACCGCATTCACAGCTCTAGCCTAGCTGGCTAGCTGTCTTTTTTTCAGAAGCATTCGCTGGAGGCTCTTTTTTGAATTTATCAAACAGAGGCTGAACGTAGACCCGCGCCACCAAGGCTGCAAGGACTATGGCCGCAATTTGTCGCCATAAGGGGAAAGTCTCACCATGTTCCATCATGCTTAACTGCAAGCTCCAACCAAACTGCTGATAGGCTAGGTTCAACAACAAGCCACAAATAATCGCGGTTCCGATTACCGAAACCAAGTAAGCCACAAGGGCCTTAATTCCTAGCTGATCTTTGATCACGCCCATGGTGGCGATATTGGTGGCCGGGCCGGTTAACATAAATACCAAGGCAGCTCCTGGTGAAACGCCTGCAAATAATAAACTGGCCGCTACTGGGGTCGAAGCGGTTGCGCAGATGTACATCGGAAGGCCGACAATCACCATAACAATCATCGCCAACAGCCCATCGCCCCATTGTAAGAAAAAAGATTGGGGGACAAAAGTGGTAACGATTGCAGCGCCAACAAGACCAATAAGCAGCCACTTTGCGGTGTCTGAAATCATTCGGCCGTAGCCATACTTAACCGAAGCAATCAACTTTTCACCAAAACTAAGCTCTTCCTCTACTAGGGCCTGCTTGCTACTGCAGCAGCTGCTTTCTGCCGGCTCCGCTTCTATTGGGTTTTCATCTTTGTCTAGTGACGAAACCATAATACCAGCGACCACAGCGCTAACCAGCGCAGAAATTGGCCGAGCAATTGCAAATACCGGCCCTAATACAGCATAGGAAAACGATATCGAGTCGACTCCGGTTTCTGGAGTTGCAACCAAAAAGGCTGCCGTAGCACCTTTTGACGCGCCAGCCTTTCGCACTGCAAGTGCCGTTGGTATGACTCCGCAGGAACACAGCGGTAAAGGGGCGCCGATTAAAGCCGCTTTCACTATAGAGACGATACCAGCAGATGAAAGCTGACTCTCAACAAGACTCGTTGGCAGTAGCTGCTTTATGACTCCAGCCAGAAAATAGCCCAGCAGCAGCCACGGCGCACTTTCGATCACTAGATTCCAAAAACTATCCAATAAATTCAACATTAGCTTTCCTTCGCGGCTCTGAATTCACCTTCTTCTAGCGCATCCATAATCGAACATTGAGTAGCCTTTTCTGGCCCCCCACAGCAACTATCAAGAAGAATTTGTAAGGTACCCTGCATAGATTGTAGTTCGGAAATTTTTGCATTTACTTCATCAAGCTTATGCCGGGTGATATCGGTGACGTCCTGACAACTGTGGCTTTTTTTATCCACTCTAATGGACAATAACTGACCAATATCTTCCAAGGAAAACCCGATATTACGCGCAGTCTTTACGAACTCAACACGCCTTACGTCCGCGTCATTATAGTAACGATAACCGGCTTCACTGCGATCAGATGCACTGACAAGACCATTCTTTTCATAAAACCGCAAAGTATGGGCAGACATGCCGGTTTTGGCAGCCAACTCACTGATTTTTAACATGATAATCATCTCCAAAAAAGTGAAAATCGGACTAATGGTCTAGCCTTTTTCACTGACATGGCTTTAGTATATCCTTAGAGTCAGGTCTAAGGTCAACAATGATTTCATCCTAGCACCTTACCGATCCAAGCGGCGATATCCGCGATTTCCTGAGGGCAGACAGCATGCTGCATAGGATAAGTGCGATATTCAGGGTGGAAATCACGAGCTTCTAGGGCTTCTTTAGCCTTCAGCCCTAAGGACTCAATCACAACCGGGTCTTGGCTGCCATGGCAAATCAATATAGGGATTGTCTGTTGAACCGGGTCTATTTTTACCGTGGCAGCCGTTGGGAAATAAGTAGACAGGGCCATTATGCCAGCGAGAGGCTCGCCATAACTTAAAGCTGCTTCATAACTCACCGCCCCGCCTTGAGAGAATCCAGCAATGATGATTCGATCAGTAGGAACACCTCGCTCAACTTCGCGAGCTATTAAGTCATGGACCCATGCCGCAGACTGCTCTAGCTGTTCGGTATCCAAATGACGGTCCACGTCCATCTGTTTGATGTCATACCATGCCGGCATGACATAGCCATTATTAATAGTGACAGGTATTGAGGGGGCATGTGGAAAAATAAACCTTATCCCAAGCAAATCTGGTAGCTGTAGTTGAGGCACAATTGGAGCAAAGTCATTGCCGTCAGCACCAAGCCCATGCAACCAAATTACTGAGGCATTTATTTCACTGCCCGGCGGAGTTTCCATTTCTACTGCGGGTAAGTAGTCCATAGGGTTTCCTGTATTAATACGATTTTATCTTTAGAAGCTTGCCTATTCAGGCTTTGTTAATCCGCGCAATTTAACATACAAGACCACAGATTATCGCCTTGTGTGACTAGAATCACAATTAAGAAAGCACTTTATAATACACAATACCCAACATTGCAGATGCTAATCAGTCGGGCAATATTATTAGCTTCGTCGTTTAGTTTTAACCAAATTTTTATGCTATTTTTATAGAGATTTTAAAAAAAATTACGATAATTTTAAGCAACTTTTATCCAACTTTTATCCAACTTTTATGCAACTTTTATGCAACTTTAAACCAACGCCAATAAAACGTTAGGTGCACGACCAAAGAGGCCAACCATGAACAAGCTACTCTCCCTACTTCTCTCAATTGCTTCACTTTTTCTTTTGTTTCTAGAAAACGGGCTTGCTCAAACAGCACTCTTCAAAGACGGTATTTTAACCATACCTAACGCCGCGGTAATGAAAGAGCAGGGAGTAGATTATTTTGCCGATGTAAAACTTCAAGCGAATAGCACAGGCGGCTTCGACCTGGTGACAGCCGATCCACAAAGATTGGTCAATGTGGAATCGATAGCTGTCAACATAATGAAATCGCTCCCTATTCAAGTGACTGTAGTTGTCACAGGAAATAAATCAGTGCCATGTGTTAAATTATTAACGCCTGGCGTGTTTGTCGAAAGCGGGTCATTCACAATCGCTCTGGCGGAAAGCAAACTAGGCATAGCTGAAACATGCATCGCAGTTATCGACCCTTTTGAAACATCAATCGATCTTGACATTACCGGCTTAGTGCCCGGAATCTATTCCGTCCAAGTTAACGGGGTCACTGGCAA
Source organism: Gammaproteobacteria bacterium (assembly GCA_963854625.1). GTDB lineage: Bacteria > Pseudomonadota > Gammaproteobacteria > Pseudomonadales > Pseudohongiellaceae > UBA9145. The sequence continues at coordinate 15,541 of CAWKZY010000021.1, forward strand.
GTTCACTTTATAAGGTGAAGCTTTAAGCACGGCAGTCTTGCCTTTGGCTAATGCTGCGGTGCTTTGAATTTTATTACATGAGGGTAGATTTGTCGTCAACACTCCACACTCTGATCCATACTTTGGCGCACTCCTTGATTCACGACAAATCAGGTTAATGCACTGGCGCAAGGTTAGGCTCACACACTGACGAGGTTGGGTCGGATGCTCAAATGATCTGTTACATTTTCATAGGCCAGAGCAAATTCCAGCACCTTCTTGTCATCACCGTAGCGCCCCATGATTTGCATCCCCATTGGCCGGCCCTTAGCATCGAATCCAACCGGCACATTAACAATCGGCAATCCAGACAGGCTGCCTAATATTACAGCTTCCATCCAGCGGTGATAGGTATCCATTTGTTGGCCATCAATCTCCTTGGGCCAGTGCAGCTCTTTAGAGAAAGGAAATACTTGGGCCGTAGGCAGAGCGATAAAATCATAGGTTTCAAATAGCCTGTTAAGCTCGGCGTACCATCTAGCCCGAATAACATTGGCACGGTAAATATCCTCTGCTGACAATTCATAGGATCGCTCAATTTCCCAAATCAGCTCAGGCTTTAACTGGGCCCGGGTATCAGAGTTTTCGTAGTAGTCCCGGTAGCTAATGCGAGACCAGTTGCGCAAGGTAAGCCAAGCCTGCCAAAGCTCTCTCAAATCAAAATTTGGGGATGTAGCCTCAACTAAAGCACCCGCTGCCGAGACCTTAGCTAAACTTTCCTCACACAGCGGCAGAATCCCCTGCTCCATTGCAAGATAGCCATCGCAATCGCCAAACCAGCCAATCTTAGAACGCTTAAAATCTAAAGGCAGAAAATATTCAGGCCCAGGTAAAACGCCATGAAGCGCATGGGGTTGTTCATTGCCTGGCTGGTTAGCAATTACATGCAGCAAGGAGATAGTGTCTTGGGTGTTTCTCCCCATTGGGCCTGAAGTAGACAAGCTTCGTGAGAACGGATCCCCACCTCCCAGCAGTCCGGTGCTAGGCCTGAATCCAATCACATTGTTGAATGCGCCCGGATTTCTGAGCGAGCCCATCATATCGCTGCCATCTGCAACAGGTAACATATGCGTTCCAAGGCCACATGCCGCTCCTCCGCTGCTACCGCCGGCAGTTAGCGCTGGATCATAGGCACTGCCGGTGGCTCCAAAAACTGGGTTGTAGGATTGAGAGCCTAAGCCAAACTCTGGCGTGTTTGTTTTACCTATAAAGATGGCACCACTCTTCCGTATGTTTTTTGCTAAATCGCTATCCTGCTCGGCGATTCGATTCGCGAACATCGGTGATCCACTGGTAAACCGCAGCCCTTTTACCGGCGCAAGATCTTTCACAGCGTGAGGAAAACCGTGCATCCAACCCCGATACTCATTTCTCGCTATGGCTGCGTCGGCGTCGGCGGCTTGGGCTAAAAGAGTATCCTCTTCAACCATGCTGACGATTGCATTGTAGGCGGGGTTGTAACGATCAATATGTTCAAGATAGGCATGCATCGTTTCAATGCAGCTAACATTTCCTAAGCGAATTGCCTGAGATAATTGGTTCGCAGAAAAGTCGACAATATTCGACGGAAGGGACGCCGCAAAAGCAGGAGTGCTGCCCAAAAGCATCGACGATAAACCTAAATGGGCCACGCTTAATGTGGTTGATTTTTTGAGAAATTTTCTGCGATCCATAGCGACTCCCTACTATTGATTAGCTCTCAGCTATTAAGTGATGCTCTATTATTAAGTGGCTCTCTTGTATTATTTAAGAAGTGTATTATTTGAGCAATTCAAACCGCATTCCCAGCTCAACTCAACATACGAGCTTTACGCTGAAGAAACGGAATTTCGATCCCAGCATCCTTTAAAATTTCTAATATCAATTGATTGCTGGAAAATTTAAATTCATAACGCTGCAAAGTTTTATTCTAACAGCGTATTTCGAGATAAATGGAACTCTCACCAACTGAATCAGTTCTAATTTGCACTGATCGAGTTTTACTTAGACCGTTTATGCCAGCTAATTTATTCTATATTGCCACGACTGCCGCCTCAGTAACGCTGTCATAAGCGATAGCCACACTTAGCTCCAATACGGTATCAGCCTGAGAGTTATGGATAATTTAAACGAAAATATGCTTGTCAGGAATAGTGATGATTTCCGCGTCTTCATTGGTCAGCATGGTGAAAGCCAAATGATCTTCTTTGACAATCCCCCAAACGCCATTAACTCTTAGGGTGTAGCCCCCCATGAAAGTACGGGTAAGAATAATACTCACGCCCGCACCGTAGTTAGATCAAAGTCCCTGAGCTGCCAATCCAGCACCCAAGCCTTAGGCGCCAAGGACAGCAACAAAAAGGGTAATTTGTCGCCTAGTTTAGGCAACGCAATAACGAAGGCCGCTGCCACAGCAGCGATTCTGATCCCACTAGCAAAAAAGCGGCTAAGAGTTATTTCTAGGTTCTTCTTCTCACAGATTTTGAGTACTAAGACCCTTAACTTGCGCCGAAGGAAGAAACCCATTATCAAAACAATAACGGCACCGAATATTTGAAAACTGTATGTCACCCGTTAGGTCACGATCAAGTTGTAGACTTCCGAGACCTGTTCTAATTCTTGATTCATTGAATCCTCACACAGTTACATTATTGTCCAATTCCCCCCTATTACAATAAGAGAGTGCTTTATCATTGAGGTAGACTTTCGTTCGAACCAGAAAACACCGTTGATTGGATGCGAGCAGATTACCTTTTTTAAGACCTAAACGGAATCTCGGGGCTCAATAGCCAAAACTTAATCGAGAACTCGATGAATTTAATCGCCGCAAGATCTACCTTTACACACATAAGATTTGCAACCGCTTAGACGTGCCAATATAGAGCAGCCCATAAACCCTTAACTCACTTCGCCATAGCCTCATAGCCCTAATCAGGCTCTGCTTGATCGCCATTCTCACACTTGTTTTTGAGCCAAATCTTCTCCGTAAATTAGTAGGAATAAATGAATCCAGCGCTCAGCAAGGTGAATTCCTCCAAGACATCCACGCCTTAGAGCAAGCCCTAAAAGCAGAAATCCTAAAATAATTAAGCTTATTATTGCTTCAATTACCGCACCATGAACAAGGCTTCCCGCTCCGGCTTGACCTTTCCTACGCCATGCTAGGACAGTAAACCTATCAACAACTACACTAGGCATTTCTGGCTAACCAGTTATCTGAACAAGCTTCTCTGTTAGACAGTTATCAGCAAAAGTTTGCTGCCATTGTCGTCTCACACAGGATATCGGGCTAACGCCTGACAGCGGTCTGCAAAGTAGATTTCATCAGGCCGACCGTCAAATAGAGGCAAAGTTAGCCAAGTTAAGTGACACACTGACCCGCACATTCAACAATGCGAACACGATGGTAAGATAAATGGGTTTTTTATGACCACCTTTACCTCAATTATTCTCTTCGCATTGTTAGTCCGAAATTTCGCGAAACTACAGAATACGCTGTCGACGTTTTTATTGCTTGTTCATCAATCCAAGCGAAGCCACTTAATGTTGGATGTGAAGAAAATAGGCTTGACTTAATTTGAGACACTTGCTGTTGTTGCAAACGAGATGGTTAGCCCCCGGCAGGATACAGAAACTGAGCTCAAAGAAACAAAAATTAAAATCTGAAAATCGCAGGCCCGGGCGCTTTAACTAAGCGCCTAAATAACAGAGTAACAGCGGTAAAAACCAATGACAGTACCCCATTGCTCAAGCACGCTAAGCTACAGTACACTGCTCGGCATGAAACTAAACACCATTGCTCTAATTGCACTGCTCATTGTCAAACCCATCTCAACAATAGCAAACGAACAGGAGCCCCTGGACACGTCGACTCTTGTTGGCACATGGAAATCCTCGCTTAAAATTAATAGAGATGAGTTGAGCATAGCGCTTAACTTAGAAATAGAACAAGGTGTGATACAAGCCGAATTAATAAGCGATGGCCTCGGAATTTATGGTTTGCCGGCTGATTCTGTCGAAATCAACGGCCTTCGTATTAGCGCTAAATTCTCTCGGCTCGATGCCGAAGTGTCAGGTTGGCTACGTTTAAACGATGACAAAGATCAAGTGATTCGTATCGATGGCGATTGGTTTCAGGGAGCAGAGTTAGTGCCTATCGTTTTGTTACCGGTGAGTCCAGCCAATCTGTAAAAGTTAGATATAACGGCTCAATTCCCGATTTGCTCTACTGAGACGTTCTGATAACAATTTGATGATGTAGGTATGCAATGCGGCGGTGGACCGAGGAAACTGCTGAGACATCTCTTCCATACTTTCTTTATCAAGACGAAATAGCTCAGAATCATCTTCTATTCGAACACTAGCTGTTCTGTTTTCACCCGTGTAAAAAGCCATTTCACCCAAGATTGCACCAGCCTTGTATTTTCTCAATATTTTTTCTTGTTGCCGCGGGATTTTTATAACAACAACTACAGTACCAGAACCTACAAAGTAGAGGCTCTGACTATCGTCACCTTCTTGAAATAGATATTCACCTGCTTTTCTATTCTCAACTTTAAAAAACTCAGCCAATCGATATACATCAGATTCATCGTAGGCTATACGGTAAATAATGTCAGATAAACTTAAATGGCGGTCCTCAGCGTTAAGTGCAAGATCATTCAGAATTCGTCTTTCACACCAGTCTACCGCGATATCCAGCTGCTCTTTATAGTGCCTTTCCCAGGTAAGATCAGCAAAGGTAAAAAAGCGATGCTTAACCAGCTGTTTGATAGAATTATCATCAGCGCTACTAATAATGATATGAAAACCGACTCGCTCACTTAACTGTGCCAACTTACTAAAGGTTACAATTGCTGAAGTATCAAGCTGGCTGACATGGTGGAAATCCAATACCAGGTAGTCGAAACGACTTCCTTCTTTATCCACAATTCGGCTGCGAATTGCACTGACTAGCTTGTCCGCCGTGCCGAAAAAGATAAACCCTTGAAGTATTAAGATAAGAACTCGATTGCCTTCTTTGTTAAGACGCTCACGGGTTTCAAGATCGCGATCGACATTACTAGCGTGATCGCTAGCATTGGTTTCTATCTTGATAACACTCAGCTGTGAATAGTTGATCACGAACAGAATCATAGTGATGAAGACACCGAAGGTGACTCCCTGCAGAATATCTGAAAAGATAATAACCACCAAAATAATCAAGACAACTACATAATCTAAGAATGGCAGCTCATTTCGAGCTTTCCATACCCAATCAATCAAAAACTCTAAACCAACATAAATCAGCAAGCCTCCCAATATAAAGGTTGGTACGATTTCCATAAAATCAGCGCCAGCAAAGATCGCAGCAGCAACTAAGGCCACGTAGACAAAACCGGTTAGTCGGTCTTTCCCCCCAATTTTATCTACCAAGGCGGTGTCAGACACGTCGTGAACTCCCGGAAAACCTCCGACTAAACCGTTCACGACATTGGTATATCCCATCACCTTCAATTCGTAATCCGGATTCAGGTCTTTTCGAGCAGTCACCTCAATACCCGACACATCAAGTAGTAACATCATCGAGCAGAGTAATGACACAACAACAATTCCACCGATCTGATCAGATATTACAATCCAATCTATCTGCGAAAAGTAGTCCCAATGAAATACAGGGAAAAGCGGCCCGGTCTCTTCTATCTTTGGCAGTAAACCACTACCGATAGCCTGTTCTTGGGATATACCCGCTAAAAACAATACGCCATAAAAAATGAGGCTTGAAAGTAATAAAATACCAGGCACAGAGAGACTGCTGTCCTTAAACATCTTCCCCATAATTAAACACAAGGCAAGCAACACTGCCGGAACCACCAGGTGAATAAACTGGGCATCTGCTAGCGATGCAAAACTCGGCTCCACACCAGCGGCAACAGTTAGCCCGCCTTGTACAAAAATATAACCAATTCCGGCGAAGAACCCGCCAGTGACAGGATAGGGAATATAACGCACTAGGTTGCCCAGCTTGAGCTGGCCCAGCACCAGTAGGAAAAGACCTGCGATCATTGTTGTCACCATGATCGCCGCAATTATAGTAGCTTCAGCTGCAACGGAATATTGGGAACCGAAGCTGGTATAGATGCTACCAACCATTACCGCAAATACTGGCACCAAGCCATTTCGAGGCGAGCAAATGACTGCCTTGTAGTCACTAAAAAGCGAACCACCCAGACCGGTAACTAACGTGCCAATTAACAAGATAGAGATTCCTGGCACCAAGAGGCGGGAATCAATCTGTGCGAATAACAGAGCAGCCACGGACACAGCCACAGAGATATTCACCAATGCGATTAGGCTTCCTGAAAGAATGTTTGAAAGCAGACTAGATTGCATTTTATTTGTTTTACGGGGACCCAGCATATCTTAAGGATACTACTGGCCTTACATGGTTACTAGGTGTTAAAGGCGACTATAAAGAGAGCAAAGCCAATTAGCTTTCATTTGCCATCGGACCGGCACCATTGCGTTCCGTTTAGTACCACACGAGTAAAGGCTTAAAATCGGTTGCCAGTATTGCGAGGCCCGTCTAAAACTATCGAAAAATTCCGGAATAATCTGTAAGTCCTACCTGTCTAACAAATAATGCCTGATCTATAATCAGGCCATGAATAAAGGAATCCAACATGCTTTCTAGTCACAGTGCTCCAACTAGGCTCGGCCAAATTGTGGTTTTGCTAAGCTGCGCTCTTTTTTCAATTCCGCTATTAGCAACTACGCTAATCGGCATGGACATTGACGACGTCGCGGCAAAAGCCGAAATGGTGTTCGAAGGAGAAGTCATCCAAAGCCAAGCTCAATTGGATAGTAGCTCAGGCATAATTAACACCTACATTACGTTTAGGATTATTGATCTCGTCAAAGGCGATTTTAACGGAGACAGTATTGAATTGAAATTTACAGGTGGAGAGCTTAACGGCAAAATAGTCGAGGTCAGCGGTTCGACCTTACCGAAGCTTCGGGAGTCCGGAATCTACTTTGTAGAGTCAACAAGCGCAGATATGCTCAACCCTCTAATGGGCTGGTCCCAAGGCCATTTTTTAATTAAAACCGAAGGGGGCAGGCGCACAGTACACACTGTTAATGATAATCCTGTCACACAGATTCAGTCTGTCTCGGCGATCCCTCTTGTTATTAAAGCCCCCAACAAGCTAATCCAAGACAATGAAGGCATAGCTGCCGGGGTAACCGTCAAATCTCGTGCGCTCACCAAAAACCAAGCCCTGTCTGCAGATGAATTTAAGCGCCAAATATTGGACATGCTTAAAAACTAAAGTTACGTCTTGAAATAGATAACAGAGACCTACAACAATGCCAAGCTAGAACAAAGCGCTGCAAGCGATCTAATATTCATGCAAACAGCAGACGGGCCAAGCGATACACCGTTCAGTCTTTCAGTGATCGCACACTTATTTCACGAAAGTACACAACATCTTCCTCCCCGTGATTCTGTACGCCAATGTAACCTGCACTAGGGCGCGGCCCTCTATCTGGCTCGTACCATTCTTTCTTTTCCGGAACTTCATCGCCTTCGGAAAAATCAGTTACCACGATGCCGTTCAATTCCACTTGCGTTCTGTCACCAGTTAAGCGGATTAGCATTGTATTCCACTCATCAGACATGGACGGTTGCGCGTTTGCACGGGTTAACGAATACAGCACCCCAGTAGTATGAAACTCGTCAGCATTGTTATCGATTTGCACTTCAAAACCACGATTAACAGGCATCCATGGCTCAGTAGGCTGCTCAGGAATTCGAATAAAGACGCCAGAATTTTTACCGCCTGGATTTCTAAAAACAACTCGAATCTCTGTGTTAGCAAACGTCTCTGGTGTATACCAGAGCAACCCCATACCACCAGATGATTTTAATAAGCCATCCTCAATGCTGAAAGCGCCCGCTCCCACCTGCTGCCAGTTTGTTAGATCTGAACCATTGAACAGAGGGCGCCACTCCAGATCACCGGCTTGGCATGCGGCCGCAAAAGTAAAACCAATGAGGATCCCTGAAAAAAATTTAACAATGGCTTTTTTGTAACTATACATTCTCAGGCATCCTTAAACATCGACTGTTAATCCGGCGCTGCGGCTAAATCTGCTCGCAACGTGCGCGAAGCAAGATAGAAGTGAACTGAAGACCAAAATAGTACGGTCGGAATTAGATAGACCATAGCGTAGCGAAGTGAATCCACGCCTAAACTAGGAGAGAGATAGTCGCTCAACATTCCAACTGACCAGGGACCTAAGCCTAAACCAATAATGTTTAAAATTAGAAACAGGATAGCCGAGGCGGTCGCTCTCATTCTTGAACCCACTAAACCATGGGCCGTAGCAATGGAAGTTCCAAGGTAAACATTGAAAAGCAGACCAGGCACCATAGATAAAATTAGAGCTGTGTATTGGCCAGGAACTAAAAGCATAGCTACGGCAAATGGCACACTAAAAAAACCAACTAAAGCAGGCAACCAGACGTACCACCGCTTGTCTCGAGGCGCGAGCCTATCAGCAATAACACCACCGGCGAAAACCCCTATGGCTCCCAATAACCCAGTAGACAACGATAGCCAAGTTCCAAGCTCACCAGTACTCATGCCATGGCTGCGAATAAAGAATGAAGCGAGCCAGTTTATTGAAGCATAAGCGGCAAACGCATTAAGGCCTGCACCTAAAGCCAAATGACGAAAGGAATGTCGGCTCCACAACAGTGAAACAACTTCCGAGAAGGGAACCTGAACATCGGATACTTTTTTCTTCTCGAGCAAACCACGAATCGGTTCTTTTAGCGTGAATCGAACCAGTATAGCAATCAGTAAACCCGGAAGGCCGACCACCATAAACGCAACTCGCCAACCAAAATATTCGTTAAGCCATCCGCCAAATAAGAAACCAAACAAAATACCAATATTGACGCCGGTAGAATAAAACGCCAGTGCACTTGCACGAGATTCTGGTGGAAATATATCTGATACGATTGAATGAGACGGTGGACTGCCGCCTGCTTCGCCAACCCCGACACCAACACGAGCTGCAAGCAGCTGCCCGTAATTTTGCACTAGACCGCTGAGAGCTGTCATAAAGCTCCACAATCCGATGGACACCGCGACGATGTTTCTGCGATTTGATCGATCTGCTAAGCGGGCAATCGGAAGGCCGGCCGTTACATAAAAAAGAGCAAAAGCAAAACCAGTTAAAAGCCCCAGCTGACTATCAGAAAGTGACAGGTCGACTTTTATTGACTCTTGCAATATAGACAGTAATTGTCTGTCGATAAAATTGAAACTATATACAACAGTAAGTAAACCCAGCGCATAGTTTCTGGCTTTTTTTGATGCATAAGGATTTTCTACGGGCTTATCTTCTATCGTATCTACAGGCTTATCTGTCTCATTGAGTTCGGTCATTATTATCCTTTTTACTATCGCTGTTTTTGTTATTCGTTTTTTTGCAGTCTCATTTATGCCAATCAAGATTTCTAGACTGTACACTAAGCCTATTAAAATCACATCATCGACTGATTCGAAGTATTTCACCCCTTCTCACTGTCTTTCTATCGCTCTCTGTACCCAGCTTTTTTCATTTCAAAGGGGCTGTGCTTTCGAGAGGAAAAAAAAAGCCGATTTCACTAGATCAAGTGAATTCGGCTTTTTGATTTATCATCAGCAGTTTCTGCTAAGGATTAACTTTCTGAAACAGCCTCGCCTGAGGCTTCATTCGACTCAGCGGAAGCATCAGCCCTTAAGAAACGGGTTGTCACCATGCCAGCGGTCATCGAGCCATTCACATTTAAGGCCGTTCTCGCCATGTCGATTAATGGCTCAATCGAAATAAGAAGCGCAGCTACCATAACTGGAAACCCCATTGCGGGAAGCACAACTAACGCAGCATTGGTTGCACCACCACCAACACCGGCAATGCCAAAAGAACCCGCGGCAATTATGACTAATAAAGACGCAACAAACGAAATATCAATTTCAACACCCATAGTAGGAGCCACCATTGTCGCGAGCATCGCCGGGTAAATTCCAGCACAGCCATTTTGACCGATAGTTGCGCCGAACGAAGCTGCGATGTTTGCAATAGGCGCCGGAATATTCAAATCTTCTATCTGAGTTCGGATAGTTAATGGAATAGCCGCCGCCGAACTACGAGTGACAAAGGCAAACGTTAACACCGGCCACACTTTCTGAAAATAGGTTCTAACATTCGCACCCAACATCGCAATCATAAGGCCATGAACCACAAACATAATAACGATAGCGATATAGGACGCAATAACGAAACCAATCAGGGTTACGATGGCATCACCATCGGAGGTAGCAATAACCCGAGCCATAAGAGCGAGGACACCATATGGGGTTAAGCTGATCACCAGCTTAACAAGGCGCATGACAACAGCCTGAGTTGTGTCAACGAAACCGCGAATCCGCTCTCCGTGTTCTTTATTTTCTTCAGCCACTAGGAGCGAAGCGATACCGAGAAGCAAACCAAACACAACCACCGCAATAATTGAAATACTGCGACTACCGGAAAGGTCGGCGAAAATGTTGCGTGGCACGAAACTGGATATCAGCTCAGGGAAGCTTATGTTGGCGACGCCACTAACTCTTGATTCAAGCACTTCTGCTCTTGCCATTTCTCTTGCACCACTGGCCAATTCGCCAGCGTTAAGACCGAAGAGTGTTGCCATCATGATGCCGACTAAAGCTGAAATCATTGTGGTAAAGATAAGAACACCAACAACAGTGCCTCCTATCTTGCCAAGGGATTTAATCTCATCCACCTTCATTACAGCCGCTAACATCGTAATGAGAACCAAAGGCATAATAATCATACGAAGCAAATTAACGTAGGAATCGGCCACCATGTTGGTCCATTCCAATGTTTGCGGAACAACCTCAGAACTGCCAAAAACCATCTGCAGGTAAAACCCAAAAACAGAACCAACCACCAAGCTTAGCAAAGTTCGCCGAGACAGACTCATGCCCCGCTTGGACATTTGGAATAGAAAGCTCAGCAGTGCCGTAAAGATCACTAGGTTCAATATCGCAAGCATATTCATCGTTTTTGCTCCTCAGTAAGGCTCAGCACCTATATTGGCGTTTGAAACCTATGGAAGTGCTGGAAATTCAGTCTAGCTTTTAAACTTCCAACAAAATCCTTTGTTTTTCTGTTAGTTACGGATGGTACAGGCTAAATAATGTGGTCGAGTATATAACCCGAACATCTAAAGACCAAGTGCATCGAGCATCTCATTCATGGATCGGGGCAATAATTTACCGAGCCCTCGGTACTGAGCTGCGGTTACATAGCCAACTCTTTGGTTTTGACCTACTATTTGAGTTTTCGTTAGAACTCTTTTTGGGCGTACTCAAGCCCGGCTCAAAAATCATAAATTTGTGAGAACACTGCCATGACCCTTGATAACTACTACCCAGAGCTAATTCGCAATTTGCCAGAGTTTAAAGGACGCTTTGCGGCCACCTGCTTAGAAACCAAAAACTGTGACGTGCTCTTTGCCAGCTATCCTGCTGGAACAGTCATTGAGTCACACTCACACGACACAGAAAACGTCGGCATCATCACTAAAGGTGAGCTGTTATTAACCATGAACGGCAGGACACAGCGCATTAGCGCGGGCCAGTGGTATCATGTGCCTGCCAACTGTAACCATGCTGCCGAGTTTAGTTCCGATACTGCTGAAATCGAATTCTGGTTTCGATAAGCTAAATCTAGACGGCACGATTATCAGCAACAGCCTTAATAGCCTTAGTTTTGGTCAATAATTGCTTGATGAGCAAGGACTTGAAAATCTTGGCGAATATTCATGTGGTTGTAAGGACGAACCTGGGTCATAAGAATGCCCACTAATTCCTCCTCACGATCTATCCACGCCAGCGTGCAATAGGCACCGCCCCAATACGCAGAGCCTTCAGTTAGCGGCGTCGCCGCCTCACCACGGTCTTCGACAACTGCCCAGCCAAGACCAAACCCCATGCCAGGGCCCGGCAGCCATAGGGGTAAATCTGCGGTGTGATTTTCCATCATAAGATCAATGGTATTAGGTGAAAGCAATCTGGCACCATCGAGTTCTCCGCCGTTTAGCATCGCCTGTTGAAAGCGCATATAGTCGTGAGGCGTTGACACCAATCCACCGGCGCCAGTATATACCGTCTTATTTTGGTTGCTGATCCATCTGCTTTCGTTTGATCCTGGGTCAGCCATTACAATCTGGTTGGCATCAGGCCCTGGGCTGTATTGGGACATTAAGCGGCCGCCTTTATCATCGTCCATAAAGAAGTGAGTGTCGGTCATACCCAAGGGCTCGAAAATACGCTCTACCATATACTCCTCTAAAGTCTGCCCTGATATCACTTCTACCAAACGGCCAATGACATTTGTTGCTGCAGAATACTGCCATTCCTCCCCTGGCTGATAGTTGAGGGGCAAACCGGCGAGTCTATCGATATAGGATTCCAAACTATCGTCTGGGTTAACCCGAATATTCTCACCATAAAATTGAGTGTTGCCACGGTAACTATTTGAAAGGCCTGCCGTATGCGTGAGCATATCTCGAATCGTAACCGGCCGCTTAATAGGAACAAGCTCTCCGGTGCGACCGCTAGAATCGCTGGTACTCGAAACGACCTGGTTTTCAAAACTTGGAATAAATCTACTTACTGGATCTCGGAGCTGAAAAGCGCCCTCTTCCCAGAGCATCATTAGGGCCACCGAAGTTATTGGTTTGGTCATCGACGCAATTCGAAAAATAGCGTCTGGCTGCATAGCCTTACCGCTACCGACATCCATATACCCTTGGGTCTCAAAATGCACAATCTTGCCTTTGCGGGCAATCATAGTTATGACACCCGGCACCAATTTGTCGTCGATGTATTTCTGCATAGCCGGGCGAATTCTTTCAAGCCGCTCTGTAGACATACCAACCTGTTCAGGTGCAGTCATCGGCAGCCCTAAATCTTGAGCCATGGAGGTTGCTGAAACAGCAAAAGCCAGAACCACACCGAGAGAGCATCGCAGGTATTGATGTGACTTATATAGAGTCTTCATTTGGTCCCCTTTTATTTTTTATTGGTTGAGAAGTTATAAAATCTGACTATGGCGCTAAACTAGACCGCGCCTGAGTACCCCAATGGCCGTTTAGCTTAGTGATAATATAGAGTGATTCGTAGGTCCCGATCACCTCGTTGTCGCTATTGAAACGCTGAAATACAGTGGCGATATGAACCTTACCAGGAGCCGCCAAAGTAACGTCCCGAGTAAGCCAATGAGAATGATCCCAGCCCGATGCTGGCAATGAGACAAATGCCTGAGTTTTAGCAAACTCCTCAGCCGACTCCCATACCGTAACAGTGCCACTGGCGAATCTAACATGGGGGTAGTTTAGTGATTCAGCCCAAGCCTTAGGATCTCTGGCATTAAAACCCAGCATAAAATTATCCATGGCCTGCATAGCCCCGCTAATCGCCGCGTCGGTTTCGTCTGATGACTGGGCGAGGACAAGCGAACTAACCCCGAGAACAGCTGCCATCAGGTAAAGCCGAGCTAAGAATTTTAAAATAGTTGCATGAATGCGCATAAAAAGCCTCCAAGGTTGAGCTTTTCGCAAAGCTACTAAATTATTATTGTCTTCTGGAGAGAATAGCAAGATTTCAGCCTAAATCGAAAGACTACTCGGCAGGCAGATGGCCGACCTTAACCCAAATCAGAGTGTCGACCTCAACGCGAGGACGATGCCTGCTCAGATGGGGGCTGCGAATCCAAACCATACATTCAGCTTACCTTTACCCTTAAATTTCCATAGTATTGAGAGCTAGTACCTGAACTCAAGCGCAAGAGTAGTTATCATTAACTCAAGAATAGTCATTACTCCATAGGAAGCACCATGATGGATCGATACCGACTCCCGCTATTCACTCTGCTGGGAACACTTGCCTTAGCCCTTACCGCGCCCTCTTATGCTGCAGACAACGGGTGGTTTCGCGGGTTTTGTGACAGTGGCACCGGCGTGTATCGATGGGGCGATGGCGATCGCTATGAAGGGCAATGTCAAAATAATTTCTTTCAGGGGCGGGGAACGCTTAACCTTGCCAACGGCGACCGCTATGAGGGCCAGTTCAGTAATGATGCTAAAAATGGCCGTGGCACATACTATTTTTCAAACGGCGACCGCTACGAAGGCACCTTCAGAGATGGGAAACGTAATGGTCCCGGCACTCTCTATCGCGCAAATGGCGAGCGATATATGGGTACCTATGAAAATGACCGAAAAACTGGCCGAGGAACCTATTACTTCTTAACCGGAGATACTTATGAAGGCACTTGGATTAGTGATCAATTCAATGGCCAGGGCACTTATAGCTTCATCAATGGCGATCGCTATGTAGGCCAGTGGAAAAATGGTGAGCACAGCGGTAGAGGTAAGTTTACCTGGACCAATGGCAACAGCTACGATGGGATGTTCCAAAGCAGCCTCCGCGCGGGCATGGGCACGTATGAGTGGGCTAACGGCAATCGGTACACAGGCCAATGGCGTGATGGTGAGCAATACGGCCTGGGGGAAAAATATTGGACTAATGGCGACCGCTACGAAGGCCAGTGGCAAAACAACAAAATGAATGGCCAAGGTAAGTTCTTTTACGCCAACGGAAATCGCTTTGAAGGCAGCTTTAGAGACGATGAAATTAACGGAAATGGTACTTACTTCTTTGCCAATGGCGACCGCTACGTCGGACCTTGGCTGCGGGGCGAGCGTGACGGCCAAGGCATGTACTATGACAGCCGAGGCAATTCTCAGGCTATGGAGTTTCGAGGTGGACGAAAGGTCACTTAAGTGCTTTAAACTCTAAGCTCTAAGCTCTAAGCTCTAAGCTCTAAGCTTATAACCTGTCTTAAAAATCAAATACACAACCGCAAAGCAAAGCAATGTAAAGACAGAGATGCTGATCAAGCTCACTGTCACGCTCACCTCTGAAATCTCATAAAAACTCCAGCGCAGACCACTAACCAAATACAGAACCGGGTTCAAAAGCGTTACTGTTTGCCAAACAGGCGGCAGCATATCAGTAGAATAAAAACTGCCACCCAAAAAAACTAAAGGTGTGATTACCAACGTTGGCACAACAGACAACTTTTCAAAATTATCTGCCCAAATACCAATAATGAAACCCATCAAACTGAAAGATATTGCTGTTAGAAAAATAAACAGCAACATGACAAAGGGGTGGGCAATTTCAAGTTCGATGAAAAACGAAGCGGTGATCAGAATAATAAATGCCAGTAATATCGATTTGGACGCAGCCGCTCCAACGTAACCAAGCACTACTTCAAAAGTCGAAATTGGCGCCGACAGCATTTCATAAACAGTACCAACAAATTTCGGAAAATAGATTCCAAAAGAACCATTTGAAACACTGGTGGTCAACAAATTCAACATAATTAAACCGGGCACAATAAAGGCCCCATAATTCACTCCATCCACTTCATCGATGCGCGAGCCAATGGCAGCTCCAAACACGATAAAATAAAGTGATGTAGTGATCACCGGCGCCACAATACTTTGTACCAAAGTTCGCTTCATCCTAGCCATTTCAAACTTGTAGATTGCCAACACGCCATAAAGATTAAAACCCTGCATAAAAATAACCTGTTAGTTTGAAGAAGGTGTTAAGAAGACTCGTGTACTAAGGACACAAAAATATCTTCAAGGGAACTCTGAATTGTATTGAGGTCACGAATGCCGATGCCGGCTTCTTTAACGCTGTTTAGCAGAGACGTGATGCCGCTGTGCTCGCTCTGCGCATTAAAGGTGTAGATAAGTTGATGGCCATCGCCGCTCAGCTCGAGATCTTCTCCGATCAGAGATGCTGGCAGTTCAGACAACGGCTCTCGCAAATCGAGCAGCAACTGTTTTTTGCCAAGTTTGCTCATTAGGCTCGCTTTCTCTTCGATAAGTATCAATTCACCGTTGTTAATAACACCAACACGATCAGCAATTTCCTCTGCTTCTTCAATGTAGTGAGTAGTTAATATGATTGTCACCCCAGCTTGCTTTAGCTCAGCGACGATTTGCCACATATCCTTACGAAGTTCAACATCTACGCCCGCAGTTGGTTCATCAAGAAACAACACTGTTGGCTCATGTGATAACGCTTTTGCTATTAACACGCGTCGCTTCATGCCACCGGAAAGCGTCATAATCATGTTGTCTTTTTTGTCCCATAGCGACAGAGACCTTAGCACCTTCTCAATGTGGCCTGAATTTGGTGCCTTGCCAAACAAGCCTCGACTAAAAGCAACGGTGTTGAACACGGTTTCAAAGGAGTCTGTGGTGAGTTCTTGAGGGACTAAGCCAATTATTGATCTGGTTTTGCGGAAATCTTTAACAGTGTCGAAACCTGCCACGGTCACTGTGCCAGTACTAGCACGGACAATACCGCAAACGGTCGAGATGAGAGTGGTTTTGCCGGCGCCATTAGGCCCCAGCAATGCAAGTATTTCACCTTTAAAGATATCGAGGTCGATATTCTTTAAGGCTTGAAAACCACCAGCATAAGTTTTACTGAGATTTTTGACGGATAAAATTATTTCTGATGAGTGTTCCATAGGCGAGGAAGTATGAGACCTGATTGTGACAATATCAATGGCCATTTATATTCCGGGTCGCCAAGTTTCGAATTATGTAGGTCGAATCTCATGATAGACTATTGAATCAATTTGAATCGAAAATGGAACCTGCAAACCCCCATGAAAAAATTCAGCTGTAGTGCACTTTTTCTTGCCGTCAGATCAAATAGCTTCCTCGTCACAGCAGTTTTAATAGCCAATCTAGCAGCAGCCCAATCTCAAGCTGCAGAATTAATCGAGGCTAGTTTGACTACCCAAGAGCAGAGTTTAGTGAGCTGGCTAGACACAGAAGAAGACAATATGGTCGCGATGCTTAAGCAGCTTACTAATGTAAATTCTGGAAGTCTGAACAAGCAAGGGGTTGATGAAATTGGGCGGCTGTTAAGTGCCGAACTTGAAACACTTGGATTTGATCTAACCACTTTCCCCGGCGAAGTTATCGAGATGCCTAGCTGTCCCGGCAGCAATTATGCAATTGATGTAGCTGATCATATCCTTGCCAATAAAGATGGGAAAGGCAAAAAAGTCCTTCTCATGGGCCATATGGATACGGTATTTCCCCCTAACAGCCCATTCCAAGCTTTCAGTCGGTCCGGCGATGTTATGTACGGACCGGGGGTCGCGGATATGCAAGGCGGGCTAGTAGTGATGCTTTACGCACTTAAAGCACTGCAAAAAGCAGGCGAACTTGATGACATGGCCATATCGGTATTTATGAATAGCGATGAGGAAATTGGATCTCTTTCTTCAAGAAAGTACCTAGAAGAACAGGCTCCATTACACGACTACGGTTTAGTGTATGAGTCATCTGGCTCAAATAACATGGTGCGCCAAAGGAAAGGTTTGGGTCAAGCGCGCTTTGTTGTAACCGGAAAAGCCTCTCACGCTGGTGGCGCACATCAACTAGGGCGTTCTGCAATCAAAGAGTTGGCATATAAAATAGTTGAAATTGAGCAAATGACTGACTATAAGTCAGGGGTTACGGTGAATGTTGGAGTCGTTAGTGGAGGCGAGGCAAGAAATACAATTGCCCCCTGTGCGGAGGCGTTTATTGATCTACGATACCCTGCCCCACAGCAAGGAATCGATGCCGTGACTCAATTTGAAGCTATTTTCAATTCAGTGCTCAGCTATCCAGTCGACTCCGGCGAGATCAGCACGACTAGTTGGACAAACCTACATCGGCCACCGAAAATACCTACTCCCGAGTCAGACTACTTACTAGAGAAAACCATCGCCATCGGGCGGCTGCTCGGCCAAGAACTTGGGGTCACAAATTCTGGCGGAGGAACTGATGGCTCTCTTACTCAAGCCGCTGGCTTGCCAACGCTTGATTCACTCGGAGTTTCTGGAACTGGCGCCCACTCGGACCGGGAAGAAGCTCGGATAAGTTCGTTAGTCGAGCGGGCAAAACTCAGCGCGATTTTAATTCATAGACTGTCCGCTGAATAAATGTTTTCATCAGCCGCTAGTCCATCAGAAAAATAGAACAGGGCTGGAGACATCGCATGACCGAATCCAAAACACAGGATGCAACTGACATTCAGGCTGAGCCTGATGTTGGATCAACACCGCAAGAACCTTTAAGCGACGCTGCCAAAGCGTATCAGCGACCAGGTTACCGGTATTTGGTCCTTGGCATTCTTACCACCGTTTATATCTCTAATTTCGTCGACCGTCAGGTCATCAATATACTAGCCAGCTACATTATTGAAGACCTGAAGATTTCTGACGGCCAATTCGGCATGCTCTCAGGCTTGGCCTTCGCTCTTATCTACACCAGCCTTGGCATTCCCATTGCACGTTTGGCTGACATCGGCAACCGCCGAAACATCATCGCAATCTCAATCACCATATGGAGCGTCATGACCGCTGCGTGTGGCTTAGCTAATAATTTCACCCAGTTGTTCATTGCGCGCTTTGGTGTGGGCATCGGCGAAGCAGGCGGAAGTCCTCCTGCACACTCGATCGTCTCTGATATCTTTCCCGCTAATCAGCGAGCGACTGCCCTCTCGATTTATTCTTTTGGAGTATACGGCGGCATTTTAGTCGGCACAGTCGGTGGCGCCTATTTGGTTCAGTATTTTGACTGGCGCGTTGCTTTTGTCGTCGTCGGACTGCCAGGCATTTTTCTCGCGCTAATTGTTAGATTTGTTATCAAAGAGCCACCAAGGGGGCTCGCCGAGAAGCGCAACGACGCAGCTCCTCCCGGCTTCCTCAAAGTGATGGGATACTTGTGGGATCGGAAATCTTTTCGACATCTCTCTTTCGCCTGTGCCCTGCACGCTTTCGTCACCTACGGGATGGGGAATTTTATGCCTCTTTTCCTTGGCCGAGTCCATGGCATGCCCATTCTAGACATCGGCTTATATTATGGCTTGATCGCAGGTATTGGCGGCCTCGCTGGCACGTTCTTTGGTGGTTGGATGTCGGACCGGATGAGTAATAAAACCGGGGACAAAACTTGGTATGTGTGGATACCGTTTATCTCTACAGTTCTGGCGATACCCTTAGCCTTGATCACCTTCTTAGTCATGCCAACGGGCTATAGCGCCGTCTTCTTCTACGTTTTCCCAGTATTTTGCGGTGGTTGGTACCTCGCCCCTTGTTTAGCATCCACTCACTTCTTGGTGGGCATCAGGATGCGGGCCATGGGCTCAGCTGTGCTATTGTTTATGCTCAACCTCATTGGTTTAGGGTTAGGGCCATGGATGACTGGAATGTTCAGTGATTGGCTGACACCGGAGTATGGGAATGACGCCTTAAGGTATGCGATGTCTATAACCGTATTGGTTAACATATGGTGTGCTGCACATTATTATTGGTCAGCTAAAACCATTAGAGCCGATTTCGATCGCGCACCAGAATAGGCCCCTTAAGAATAATGCGTTGACGACTTATGAAGCGGATAGCGATGCTTAGAGGCGCTTTTTAATAATTCAAATTGCCTCTCTTTGTGATTCAAATGGCCTCTAGAGCTTGATCAATTTTAGAGACAGGAATTATCGTAAGCCCCGGTATTTTTGCTTTAGGCATATTTGCTTTCGGTACGATGGCACGGGTAAAACCGTGCTTAGCGGCTTCTTGCAATCTCTCCTGACCACCGGGGACGGGCCTGATTTCTCCAGCCAATCCCACTTCCCCAAACACGACTAAGTCTTTTGGCAAAGACTGATCTTTGAAACTAGAAACAATAGCTAAAAGTAACGCCAAATCAGCGCTGGTTTCGGTAACTTTGACGCCGCCCACAACATTAACAAACACATCTTGGTCAGCCATATACAGACCTCCATGGCGATGCAAAACCGCTAGCAGCATTGCTAATCGATTTTGATCCAAACCCACAGCTACTCGGCGAGGGTTTCCTAGCTGAGACCCATCGACAAGGGCTTGAATTTCTACTAGCAAAGGCCGGGTCCCTTCCCAAAGCACAACGACTATAGAGCCAGGCGTATCTTCTTCAGTTCGGGCTAAGAATATCGCTGATGGATTTTTAACCTCCATCAACCCGCGCTCCGTCATTGCGAAAACGCCGAGCTCGTTAACTGCACCAAATCTATTTTTTTGACCTCGCAGGATTCGGTACTTACTGTCACTACCCCCTTCTAACATAATGAAACAGTCGATCATGTGTTCTAAGACTTTAGGACCAGCCAAATTTCCGTCCTTGGTAACGTGCCCTACAAGGAAAAGAACAGTATTGGTTTGTTTCGCATATTGAATCAAATAAGCAGCACACTCCCGCACTTGCGAAACACTGCCTGGGGCGGAGGCGACATCACTGCTATGCATCACTTGAATCGAATCCACAACCAACAAGGCAGGTTTATGTTCTTGCGCTGCATTACATATTTGCTCGACATTGGTTTCTGCCAACATCTTCAGGTTTTGCTCCGGTAAGTTCAGTCGCTTGGCACGCATACCAACCTGCTGCAGCGATTCTTCGCCGGTGACATAAAGCGCCTCTTGGCCGCTAGCCGCCAACATGCACATTACTTGCAGCAACAAGGTACTTTTACCAGCACCAGGATTTCCACCAATCAAAACTGCCGACCCTGGCACCAAGCCACCGCCCAACACTCGATCGAGCTCACCAATCGTGCTGCTGAACCTAGGCAAACTTTCTAGGTCAATATCAGAAAGGTTCTGGACATTACTTTTTGTGCCGGCATAGCCCTGCTTACGAAAATCCGCCTTTGTTGCCGGTGAACTGCTGCTGCCAAGATTGATTTGAGAGAGGGTGTTCCACTCTTTACACGACACACATTGGCCCTGCCACTGATTATGCTCAGTTCCACAATCCGTGCAGACGAATGCTACTTTTGCCTTTGCCATCTGAGACCTTTTTATCTGTGTGTTGTTTGTCGGTGAAGGTGTTGATAATTAACTTAGGAGCTAATTGCACTGATCTGCTGCTGCTCCCAGCATCAAAAATACAGCTTAGTCGAGATAGTGATAATTTACGCGATCTGTGATTTTACAAAACAGCTCATAAGCAATGGTGTTCATTGATTTTGCCACTTCATCGGCGCAAAGGCCCTTACCCCATAGAACAACCTCGTCATTAATTTTGGCATCGCTGCCACCTAAATCTATGGTGATCATGTCCATAGACACTCGACCTGCAACATGGCTTTTAAAATCACCAGTTGCGGTTTTAACGACTACAGGGGTTTCACTGCTGGCCGATCTTGGGTAGCCGTCGCCGTATCCAACCGACACCACTCCAATTCGCATGTCTGTCCCACATGTATAGCTTGCACCATAACCCAACGTCTCCCCTGCTTTAACTTCATTGATCGCTATAAGCCGAGAGCTCAAAGTCATCACTGGCCGCAAGCCTACATCCAAACCGTTTTCACGGGCCAATGGTGAGCTGCCGTAAAGCATAACTCCCGGCCGGACTGTGTCATGGTGAGTTTCTAACAAACTCAAAATTCCAGCGGATGCAGCTAAACTTGTTTCTAACTTAAC
The DNA here is from genome assembly GCA_963854625.1 of Gammaproteobacteria bacterium. Taxonomy (GTDB): domain Bacteria; phylum Pseudomonadota; class Gammaproteobacteria; order Pseudomonadales; family Pseudohongiellaceae; genus UBA9145. The sequence goes on from CAWKZY010000021.1 coordinate 37,210, forward strand.
AAAGTCTCTGTGCAGAATATTCTTAGCCTCAGCAAATCGTGAAATCTGTTGCTGAGTAAAATCGTGAGAAGCTGGTAGCTGCATATCATCGGCAAATGCCAGATGAGACATAAAAACTAGATCTGTATTGGCCAGTTCAGCAAGTCTTTTATAGGTAGCAATACTCTCCTCTTGGCGTTGACCAAGCCTGTTCATACCACTGTTAAATTCAACCCAAAACTTTTTTGGAGACCGCTGATATTCTGATACTAAAAGCGCCGTTGCAATTTCGGCCTGGTAGGCTGAGTGAATCACTGGTTGAATTTTTTTGTCCAAGCACAGTCGCAGTTCGCTCTCATCTATAAAGCCGGCCAACAGCACAATTGACTTGCCTAGTCCCAGCCCGGCGACTTCCAAGGCCTCTTGCAAGGTTGCCACAATAAAACTATCAAATTGAGTATTACTTGCAGCGAGGGATTTTGCGATCTTCGCCACACCGTGGCCGTAGCCGTTGGATTTAATAACCGGCGTAATATTGGCATTGGGGCAGAGTTCACGAACTCGGGCGAAATTATAGTTAAGGGCGTTCAGATCTATGGTTGCCCAAGTTCTGGGGGTTGGTGCTGTCATGAGCGTGGTCCGGGTTTCAACAGCTATTACTATTCGTGAGTATAGCTATCATCATAACGAGGCTGAATATAATTTTCGAAGCGAGTGAATTGCCCTTGGAAGGCTAAACGCACAGTACCAATTGGGCCATTACGCTGTTTACCAATAATGACTTCGGCGACGCCTTTATCCGGAGAATCTTCGTTATATACTTCATCTCGGTAAATGAAAGAAATGATGTCGGCGTCCTGCTCAATGGCTCCAGATTCACGAAGGTCAGACATAATCGGACGCTTATTAGGGCGCTGCTCCAATCCGCGATTCAGCTGCGATAAGGCGATGACTGGACACTCAAATTCTCTTGCGAGCATCTTCAATGAACGGGAAATCTCGGAAATTTCCCCCACTCGGTTATCGCCATAACCTTTAATTTGCATCAGCTGCAAGTAGTCTATAACCACCATACCCAGCGACCCATGCTCTCGAACGATTCGACGAGCCCGTGACCGCATTTCCATCGGACTGAGGCCTGAGCTATCGTCTATAAACAGCGGCTTATCTTTAAGCTTGGCAACCGCATTATTAAAACCAGGCCAATCCTCTTCGGTTAGTTGTCCTGTGCGAATTTTGGTTTGATTGATTCTGCCAATCGATGACAGCATTCTGAATATCAAGCTTTGGGCAGGCATTTCTAAGCTGAATACCAACACTGGCATTTCAGTTTTCATAATCGCGTTTTCAACCAGGTTCATGGCAAAAGCGGTTTTACCCATGGAAGGTCGTCCAGCAACAATAATTAGGTCTGATTTCTGCCAGCCCGAGGTCATTTCATCAAGATCCGTGTAACCAGTAGATAAGCCGGTAAGACTGCCGTCAAGTCCAGCCAGTTCATCAATTCGATCCACTGCCTTGGAAAGCAAAGGGTTGACGTAAACAGGGCCGGCGTCCTTAGGTCTTTCATCTGCTATGTTAAATACTTGCTGCTCTGCCTCATCTAAAATTTCAGCAGATTTTTTGCCACCAGTGTTGTACCCCACATCGGCAATACCATTGGCCACACTAATAAGTCTTCGCAGAATTGCTCGCTCGCGGATAATGTCGGCATAGGCGACAATATTAGCAGTACCACGCGCATTGCCGGCTAATTCGCTCAAATAATCCAGCCCGCCAGCGCTTTCTAACTCATTTAAGCTGTTGAGAGATTCAACCAAGGTCACCACATCAATAGGGCTATTAGCCTCACTCTGCTGGGTCATCACCTGAAAAATAAGCTGATGTTCTCCGCGATAGAAATCTTCTGGCTGCAACGCATCTGAGATGTTGTCCCATTGAGTGTTATCTAGCATCAGACCACCAAGCACAGCTTGCTCCGCCTCTACCGAGTGAGGAGGCACTTTCAGTGCTGAAAGCTTGCTTGTCTGGCTGTTGTTGGTGGCTTCAGTGGGCATGCTTAGAGATTACCGTAAAAGAGGGGAAAATAAGAGACAAAATCTCAAAATCAAAGCATAAAAAAAGCGCCATCTGGCTTACAGCATGGCGCTCTTTAAAACTCATGGAGACAATTAACCAGATTCGACTAGGATAATTCCTAGGCAAAAACTAAGCGCTTACTCGGCTTTGCTTGGCTCTTCTGCATCAACTGCTTCAGCAGCTTCGATTTCTTCAATCACGCTGCCGTCATCGCTAATGTCTGCATCTGACTGCAAGCCGGCGACGACCAGTTTAACAGTTTCACCAACATCGTATCCGAAGTCGATAGCAACCTCATACTCGCCCAACGCGCGGATAACGCCGTGAGGAAGCATGACTTCACTTTTGTTCAAATCGCTGCCAACCTTTTCGTTGATCGCGTCAGCAATATCTTTAGTTCCAACAGAACCAAATAAACTGCCTTCGTCACTGGCATTAACTTCGATACGAAGTTCAAGGCCTTTCACTTTATCAGCACGCTTTTGCATTTCGCCCGTTTTTTGGTTGTGGGCTGCAAGTAATTCAGTTTTACGCTCTTCGAAATGTACGAGATTTGTTTTAGTCGCTGGCATTGCTTTGCCCTGTGGGAACAGGAAATTACGCGCATAGCCGGCTTTGACTGAAGTGGTATCGCCGATTTCACCGAGCTTGCCAATCTTTTCCAGCAAGATAACGTTCATTTTTCTTTCCTCATTTTCAATTCGTTAGGCAGAATTTCGGCTACGAGACCTAAAATCATACCAGCTATCTATCAGTGCCAACATTACTATTAGCTGTGACATCCAGGGCATTAGGCCGTAAAAAGCGACCAACCACATGCTTGACGCTTTACGTTTACCGACCAAACCGTGAACCAATGCCACACCAGAAAAAATTAGAGGCATCATCATGTAAAACACCCAACTTTCTGGAATAAACTCAACAAACGTCGCAATAAACATGGCAGCCAGTAAGGCTACCGCGACTTTCTTTTCTATTCGCAAGCCATGGAATTCCGTTTGGAAACCCCCTGGATTATACAACGCTGCTTGCATCCAGCGAGCCAGCATTATTAGCAGTACTGCCAAGAACATGTACACCGCGCCAAAAAAGCTCGGTATAGTTGCTCTAAACTGCTCTATGCTCACCATCTGCAAATCCTGAGCAGAAAGATAAGCCTCAAACTGTGCGTACACCACGTTCAGTAACTCTGGCTGAGCTCGCATGTAGAGTTCAATGGAGACTCCAACTAACATCGATGCTAACAGCGTGAGTTCCCAAGACTCTGTTTCTCTAAGAAACCACGCTAAACCAGTAATACCAAACAGCATGATCAGCGGAATTACGTCCCCGGCTACAGCCCAAGCTGCCAATGGCAGCACTGCCCAGACCAAAACCATACCGGCTTCTTGCAAACCTTTTCGCAGTGCCACTAAGCCCACAATAACTGGGCTTAGCAAGTTCAACATAGGGATGAGCCCCAGTATCAGCACTACCACAATGGCTTGCTTGCGCCCTGTCATTACAAATTCAGCAAGGCCGCGCATTAGATACTTTATACCTGGTGACTATCCGTGTACGGAATCAAAGCCAAGTAGCGAGCGCGCTTTACCGCAGTCGCCAGCTGGCGCTGGTAGCGAGCCTTGGTACCAGTAATACGGCTAGGAACAATCTTGCCGGTTTCTGAAACGTAAGCTTTCAGGGTTTCTAAATCTTTGTAATCTATTTGTACGGTGCCTTCTGCGGTGAATTTGCAGAATTTACGACGACGAAAATAACGAGCCATAATAATGTCCTATTTCAAATAAGTTCGATACGTGAACTAGTCTTTGGATTCTTCAGAGTCAGCTGCAGGAGCCTCTTCTGCAGCGGCTGGAGCTTCTTCTGCAGCGGCAGGAGCTTCTTCTGCGACCGGAGTTTCTTCTGCAACCGCAGCTTCTTCTGCAACCGCAGCTTCTTCTGCAACGATTTCTTCAGCAGCAGGCTCAGCTTCAGCGGCGACGGCAGCTTTTGCAGCGGCGGCTTTTGCTGATGCAGCTGCTGCATCGTCTTCAATCTTACGCTTTGCTTCAGCACGAGCCTTACGCTCTTTGCCTTCACGTTCGCCTTTTGAAATCAGAGACTCTTCTTCGACAAGTCCTTTAGTCTTGATGACCAAATTACGAAGCACAGCATCGTTATAGCGGAATAAAGTAGTTAATTCATCCAGAGCTTCGCTGCCACACTCAATGTTCATGAGTACGTAGTGCGCTTTGTGAATCTTATTAATAGGATAAGCAAGCTGGCGTCTGCCCCAGTCTTCCATACGGTGGATTTGGCCACCGCCTTCGTTCATGACTTGGGTATAACGCTCGATCATCCCTGGGACCTGCTCGGACTGGTCGGGATGCACCAGGAATACCACTTCATAGTGTCTCATAGAGACTCCTCTTGGATTATGCCTTCCATCACGCAAGGCGCGTGTGATAAGACAAGGAGTTATGTAGGGCGAGACGAGTCTCGCCAACAAAAGAGCGGGAATTCTACAGAAACCAAAATCCAGAAGCAAACCATTCCAAACATTAATTGGAATGGTTTGCTTCTGGATTTTGCTTGAAATATCTCAAAAAGGTCCCTAAATCACCCGTACCGTAGCAATCGAGGGTGATTTGAAACACCTGCCTTTGTTAAAAAAGGCAGCCTTTCAAGACCAGTTGCCGCCCACTTAGTAAAAGCTAACTCATCTTAACCTTTTGCAGAACGGACAAGAGGCTGGCTCAGTCCACAAGGTATAGCTCCTAGCGGCGCTGACGGACGGCCTCAAACAATGAAATACCAGTGGCTACAGATACATTGAGACTACTAAGCTCACCGGCCATGGGAATGGATATCTCATGATCACAGCAATCTCGGGTTAGCCTGCGCAACCCGCTTCCCTCAGAGCCCATCACTAGGGCTAGATTGCCGGTTAAGTCTTGCTGATAAATAGTAGTCTCACTTTTATCAGATGTCCCCACTAACCAGATACCTCGCTCTTTTAAGGATTCTAGGAAACGCGCTAGATTTGTCACCACGGCATAAGGTACCGTTTCAGCGGCGCCAGAGGCGACTTTTCTAGCAATTTCATTAAGCGGAGCCGATCTGTCTTTAGGAACCACCACCGCATGAACTCCTGCCGCATCGGCAGTGCGCAGACAGGCGCCTAAATTGTGAGGGTCAGTGACTCCATCAAGCACCAATAATAGCTTGTCGCCTTCTATCCTATCAAGCAATGCTAATAACTGCTTTTCATCTAAGGTCGTATTTTTACTCTGCAGCTGAGCTGCCACACCTTGATGAACACCTTTAAATTGCTTTTCAAAACGGGACTTATCAGATTCCGTAAGCTGCACACCAGCAGCAGCGGCCAAAGATTTAATTTCATCGAGCCGCTTGTTGGCCGAACCTGACTGGAGAACTAAAGCAACAATCTCCTGAGGACGCTGTCGAAGCAGTTCAGATACTGCATGAATTCCTATTGCCCACTCTTTCATTTAAATCATGCCCTGCTTATTTCGATGCTTCGTTTAATTTGGTTGCCGGGCCATTTAACTCTATTACTGGTCTGTTAACTTGGCTTTAGCCTTAACTCTTTTCTTAGCAGCACCAGAACGATTTGATCGCTTTTTAGCTTTTGTAACCTCGGGGGTAGCTGTTGATGCGGCTGCTGATTTTTTGCCTTTAGATCTATCTCCAGCTCTTGGGTTAGCCTTTTTACTGACATCCCTTTTCTTTGCCGCGGTCTTTTTTGAAGCGGTTTTTTGAGGAGTGGTCGTGGCTCCACTTCCTGAGTTTGCTTTGCTGGGCTGCGCAGCGCGATCTGGTTTTGACTTAGAGCGAGCATTTGGTTTAGATTGCAACGAACCTGCCTTTCTCAAAGGTGCCCGTCCATCACCAGCACCAACCGCTTTTTTACCACTTTTAGATCTGCGAGAAGCAGCACCTTTAGCCGAGTCGCTATCCTTTGGTAAGTCCTTGCCTTTGCCAATCTTGCCGGTGCGCCGCGCATCTCTTATGCCAGATTTTTTCGTACCTGGCACAGCGGCCCGTGAATCCTGCATTTGTAAGTCAATTTTCTTTTCGTCAAGATTAACCCGCACCACCCGAACATCGACGGTATCACCGAGACGATAAACCTTACGAGTTCGCTCACCCTCAAGGCAGTGACGGACCGGATCAAAATGGTAATAATCATTAGTCAGCTCAGTGATATGTACCAATCCTTCTATATAGATATCATTCAATTCTACAAAAAGCCCGAAGCTGGTGACCGAAGCAACAGTGCCGGTGAACTCTTCTCCAACGTGATCCTGCATGTACTCGCACTTGAGCCAATCAATGACACTGTAGCTAGCAGCATCAGCGCGACGCTCCGCAGTAGAGCAGTTCTCACCAAAACTAATCATGTTTTTCATCTCGTACGGGTATATAGACTTTTTATCTATGCCCTTAGCAGCTTTATGCCGCTTAAGATGTTTGCCCTTTTTATTTCGCACTAAGTAGCGAATAGCTCTGTGCACTAGCAAGTCAGGATAGCGCCGAATTGGCGAGGTGAAATGAGTATAAGCCTCATAACCCAGACCAAAGTGGCCGACATTTTCTGGCTGATAAACCGCCTGCATCATGGAACGAATTAACATGGTTTGCAGCAGATGCTTATCCGCACGGCCAGCCATTTGAGCCAACACTTTTTGATAATCCATAGGCTCAGGCTTCTCGCCACCGCCTAAAAACATGTCTATTTCTTTAAGAAAATCTCGGAGGTTCTTAAGCTTGTCCGGATTTGGACCTTCGTGGATACGATAAAGAGCCGGCAATTCTTTTTCTTCCAAAAGCCGAGCCGCCGCCACATTGGCTCGCAACATACACTCTTCAATTAGCCTATGAGCCTCGTTGCGCTCAACCGGCACTATTTCCCTAATTTTTTTATTTTCACCAAATACGATGCGGGTCTCGGTCGACTCAAAATCCATAGCACCGCTTTTGTCACGTACGCTACGCAAAGCTCGGTAGAGGGAATACAAATCTTTAAGATGGGGTATTAGCGAGTCATAACGCTTCAATAGCTTTTCTTGAACACTTATTCTAAGCTCGCCTTCTGCAGGCTGCAGCATATCGGCAACTTCAGTGTATGTGAGACGTCCATGAGAATGGATGACGGCCTCATAAAAATCATAACCTTCCATTTCACCAGTGCCTGCAAATTGCATTTCACACACAAGGGTAAGACGATCTACTTTTGGCTTGAGCGAGCAAAGCCCGTTGGACAGTTTCTCGGGCAACATAGGAATGACGTGACCGGGGAAATAAACGGAAGTACCTCTTTTTATCGCCTCGTCGTCAAGTGCACTGCCTATTTTTACGTAATTTGAAACATCAGCAATGGCAACGAACAAAGTCCAGCCACCAGATTTTTTGCTTTCTGCAAAAACAGCATCATCAAAATCTTTTGCATCTTCACCATCAATTGTAACGAATGGAGTCTGGCGAAGATCAAAACGATCCTTAAATTCGGATTCTCCGACATCGTCAGAGAATCGGGAGGTTTCTTTTTTAACCGACTCTGGCCATTCATGAGGGATATCATGACTGCGAACCGCCATGTCAATTTCTAGGCCCGGGGTTGTTACATCACCAAGAATCTCTACGATTTTACCAACCGCTTTTTTACGCTTAGCTGGATACTCAGTGAGCTCAGCCACAACAAACTCGCCGTCCTTAGCCGACCCTATCTGCGACTCAGGAATTAAAATCTCATGAGGAATACGCTTACTGTCCGGCACCACGATACCGAAGCCTTGCTCGTGATAAAAGCGGCCTACTATCTGAGAATAGCGACGCACCAAAATCTCTACTACCGTGCCTTCCTTTCGGCCACGGCCATCGAAACCGATATGCCTCGCCAGGACCTTATCACCGTCGAAAAGACGGTCCATTTCCCTAGGGCTTAAGAAGAAATCATCGCCTCCTCCCTCGGGGATAAAAAAACCGAACCCATCTTTATGCCCTTGTATGCGACCCTTGATCAATTCCATAAGGGAGGCAAGTCCATAAACCCCACGCCGATTGCTAATGATTTGACCATCTCGGCTCATGGCGATAAGGCGTCGCCGCAGACCTTCAATCTGATCTTCGTCGGTTATTTTCAAATGCACGACAAGCTGCTCAAGTCCAACTGGCTCGCCGATCAACTCAAGTTGCTCGAGTATGAATTCGCGACTCGCGACAGGATTAGCGTAGTTATCTGATTCGCGTTTAGCGAAAGGGTCTTTTGGGGGTTGGGATTTTGGCATTAATTGTTGTTAGTTAGGTACGTGAATTAATAAAGGTTTAGTATACACCCAGAGCGGCTGTATGTCTGTGACAGCGGTTCGCAGCACAATGACGGCTTAGTCAGCTTGAGATATCGTCGCACGGTGAAGCAATCGGTCATGGCCATCATAGCCGCCGGTGGCTTTGTGCAACACACTTCGGTTGTCCCAGAGCACCAGCATATTCTTCTCCCACTTGTGCCTGTAAACAAATTTAGCTGAGCTTTGAAACTCATAAAGCTCAGCTAACAAAGCCTTACTTTCATCAGCGCCCAACTCAACAAAGCCTTGAATATAACCAGCCGTTGAATAAATCGCGGGCCTGCCTGTTTCGGTATGTGGCCTAATTAGAGGATGAGTTTGGGTTTTTCTGGCCTCCTCAGAGACGACGATATCCATGCTACGACCGGCATTGCTTACCAATTTGTCGCTGTAGAGTCCATCTGGAGAATAGGCGGATGCGGCTGAATGGATTGCTGTTAGATGCTCGATTCTAGCTTTGAAATCAGCTGGCAGCTCAGCAAATGCCAACTGTTGATTTGCGAACAGAGTATCGCCCCCGCTCGCAGGAATCTTAATGCCGTACAAACAGGTGCCGATAGGAGGTTTTGCCTGAAAGCTCCAATCGGTATGCCAATTATCTGCAAACAAAGGGGTTTTCTCATCGGCATCACGCCGAATCGCAGCAATGTGATTATGGCCTTTAATCGGATCAAAGAAAGGATCTTCACCAAAGCGCCCAAAACTCAGAACAAACCGCTCAATATCTGCGTTGTCCAACTTCTGCTCAGGAAACACCAAAACATGATGTTGGAGCCAGGCTCTGCGGATTTCGGCTATTTCTTTCAACGCAAGGCCAGTGCCTAAATCAACACCGGTAATGAAAGCCCCGCAAGGGGCATCGATTGGCTTTATTGTTAGCATGGCTTGGTACCCTAATGTTTATTGACAGACTTAGCAGCTTTCAACATCATTATGGCAGGTGGAATACTGAGTTGACAGGGCCGTCAGGTTTAGCCGAGGCTCTCCCCCTACTAGGATAGAAGAGGGCGAGCATAGGAAGAGGACTGTGAGGGTTATGGAATAGTCAGCACTAGATAGCTGCCCATGTTTTATATCGAGAAATTGCAAGGCTAACATCCTGTAGCTGAAGTAACTTATAATCGACTAAATTCAAAGATCTTGAAAAAGATAAATTAAAAAACAACTCGTGAACAGAATAATAATAGCAATCAGTTTTTGCTTTTTTCCCATTGGAGCTGGTGCAACAGACACTTTACACCTGTCAACTGGTCAACTGGTCAACTGGTCAACTGGTCAACTGGTCAACTATCTATTCCTCAAGTTATTGTAGGGAACACT
>CAWKZY010000022.1:0-46682 GCA_963854625.1 Gammaproteobacteria bacterium
CTCATTTGATCGGCATCTAGTGAGCCCACTGCAGCGGCATTTAACTTGCCGACTTGCTCTGGCTTAAGGCCAGCGAAAGCAGCAGGAGCCATATTGTCTACTTGATCTGAACCAAATCCAGCCATGGCATCATTTGACATGCCGCTCATTTGATCGGCATCTAGTGAGCCCACTGCAGTGGCATTTAACTTGCCGACTTGCTCTGGCTTAAGGCCGGCGAAAGCAGCAGGAAGCATACTGTCTACTTGATCTGAACCAAACCCGGCGAATGCGTCTGCCTGCACATTACCCAACTGTTCGGCGCCAAGAGCGCCAACTGAAGTAGGATTCAGTTTTCCGATCTGTTCACCACTAAAACTTCCTAGCGCTGAAGGAGCAAGGCTACCTAGCTGTTCGGAGCTAATCTGATCTACCGCATCCGGTGGCAGATTTCCCAATTGATCAGCGGAAAGCTGTCCAAAAGATGCAGGAGGTAGATTTTTGACATGATCACCGGTAAACCCGAACACCGCAGTGGGATCCAATTCATTGATATCACTGGCCCCGAAGGCACCCAAGTCACTGGCCTGCGGGGGTTCGATGCAAGCGGTTGGGTTATTTTCGCATGGGTTAACAAATGGTGCGGGAGGAGCTTCGTTAGCGATAGCGCCATCAGGGTTGTTTGGAAGACAAGAACCAGCGACGACTACCCCCGCCGGACAGTCGTCAACAGCAGGAACACCAGGACCAGCTACTTCGGCATCTCCATCAGGACCGGCGGGAACACCAGAACCAGCCACTTCGGCAGGTGTTTCACCAGGGCAGATCAGCGCTCCTGCAAGCTTACAGTCAGCTGCGGCGGCTGCATCAGGACCAGCCACTTCGGTATCTGCATTAGGATCAGAGGGGCCACCAGGGTTGTTGGGAAGACAAGAACCAGCGACGATGACCCCTGCAGGACAGTCCTCAACAGCAGGGCCACCAGGACCAGCCACTTCGGTATCTGCATTAGGATCAGCGGAGCCACCAGGGTTGTTGGGAAGACAAGAACCAGCGACGATGACCCCTGCAGGACAGTCCTCAACAGCAGGACCACCAGGACCGGCCACTTCGGTATCTGCATTAGGATCAGCGGGGCCACCAGGGCCGCCAGGCGCAACAGCCTCTTGAGCAGGGGTGCTAGGCGCAACAGCCTCTTGAGCAGGGGTGCTAGGCGCAACAGTCTCTTGAACAGGGGTCTCAGGGCCACCAGGGCCGCCAGGGGGCGCTGAAACAGGACCACCAGGACCACCAGGAGGACCACCAGGGGGACCTTCAGCAGCGTTCGATTCAGCTGGCAAGAATGCGACCGCAACACTGACGGTGATCAAGAAGCTAAAAAATTTAAATATCAGTTGTTTCAGTCTCATAATATCTACTCTTGACGCCAGTATTGACGGATATTAACAAACAGCCTTTTAGTTTATCCTTTTATTAAGAATAATCCTACGTCTATTTCGTGTCAGACCCTTGAAAAAATGTTTTTTTAAGACATATTTGACCTAAACGAATTACAAGTATTAAAAAAGCTTACTTTAAAATAATGATCGTCGCAGCATGCTTTCAAAGGATTCGCTTCAACCAATCGTTTTTAAAAAAACGTGTAAAAATCACATAGATTGCATTAAAGCGGACCTTGGCAAAAAAATGTGCGCAGTTCCTGGCAAAAAATACCGCGCGCCCTATTGAAAGCGCTAACGCTCCACCAGTCAGCCAACATCTAAATTGATTATCAATACTAAAGAGAACCTAAGCGGGTGGATGAAAAAACAGATCACAAAAACGAAGTCATAACAGGGAGCCAGCAAGGTAGGTAGGTAGGTAGGTAGGTAGGTAGGCTCAATCTCAGCCCCTACCGAAAAAATTAACGACAGCGGCCGGCACCTTCATGGGAAGCCTTAATTTAAATTAAAGGAAGTTTAGATTATTCCCTGTAACATCATTTATGCTTTGCACAAGGAAGCTCTGGATATAACAGCTTTACACAATACCGCTATTCAGGAGAACTCTCCGGTTACTTAAAGTCCGAAGCCTTTCAATTACCAGTACTTTGAGAAAAGCGTCAGAGAGAACGGAAGAAACAGGGAGGGGGGGGGGGGAAGAAAATTAGTCATCTGTTTAGCCTAATCGATTCCCTTCCACGTTAGTCGACCCACCTTATAGCTGGTGAATTAATATGCTCACACACAATTACTTTTTGCAGTTTCTAACTAGGCTTCCATCTAGGTTTCCCCGATGTCTATAGGCCAGTCAGCGGCGTCCCGAGTATCTAAAATCGCATTCCCAGGAACTTTAACCCAGCGCTCGCGATAACAACCGTCGAAATCAAACATCTCTGTTTGCTTACCTAGGTTGAAGTGACGTCCGCCCTGCGGATCCGCTCCGACACCGGCTATGTACTGCCAATTCCCCCAGTTTGCCGCAACATCATAATCTACAAGCTGGTGCTCGAACCAAGCAGCGCCGTGACGCCAGTCTACTTCCAATTCGTTAACCAAGCAGCTGGCGGCGATTTGTCTACCACGATTAGAAAGGTAGCCAGTTTCTGCCAGCTGATTCATGCATGCGTTTACCAAGGGGTAAGGAGTTCCTCCAAAGCACCATTTCTGAAACCGCTCTGGATAATAGCTTGTTAGAGGGGCCGCCTTTGCGGTTCCTTTGAATGAAAATAGCCCCGAGCCGAGCCGTAAAGCTGACCATTGAAAATATTCACGCCACAATAACTCGACAAAAAGCCATTCGGTCGAATCATTGGCGTAATTTTTTTCCTCATAGTCGCTAATAGCAGCTTTTAACTGCCGCGGGGAGAGGCAGCCGCTGTTAAGCCATGGCGACATTTTCGAAGAATTCTGCCAGCCGTCTAAACTATTCCTAACCTCTTTGTAATGCAGGGGTAAATCGCCGCTAAAGTAATCACTAAGATGCTTTTCAGCGGCACCCTCCCCGCCTCTAAATCCACAGCCAGAACTTGACGGGCTAGGAACCCAATCAGGCCTCTGTAACGCTTGCATGGATTGAGCTACGCTAGAAGGTAATGGAGGAAGCGCTTCAGGAGATGGTTTTGGGTCGGGCACCACTAGCTGCTCCGCTTTGCGACGAAATTGAGAAAATGTGCTGGGCCACTTCCCCTGCGCAAAAAGCATCTTCTCTTTTTCTAACAGATCATCGAACAAGGTATAGCTGTCCACCTGCTCAATGACTAGCTGCGGCCTTGTCTTTCCCAAGTAGCGAAGAGTTTCAATTTCGTCATAACCAAACTGTCGGCTGACACAAATTCTTTCAATTTTGTGTAGATCGATTAGCTCGCATAATGCTATTTCCGGGCGCTGGTAGACAACTAAAAGTCTCTGTCCAAGATCTAATAGTGATCGATTGAAGTCGGAAATACTTTCTTGTAAAAAATTCCAACGGTGGGTGCCAAGAGAGGGTAAATGGTAGCGAAATGGGGAGAACCAACGCGGATTAACGCAATAAACCATAATTAAGCTCTCGCTAGCTGCTGCGCGAACAATACAGGGATTATCATCAAGACGGAGGTCTTGGGTCAGCCAGTAGAGGGTTTTCATTTTTCATCCAATGTTAGTAGCGGAACGCACTGAGCGAGCATGCAAATTTATCAAGGTTTGAATACTTTACCTTGCTACGAGAAAGTATCAAAGGGAACAGCATTGAGGGGTGCTAGCAATGCATACCGAAGCCGATTAGATTTAGGAAGAAACCTTAATTTCACACACATCGTCTTATACCAACTTTAAATAGCCACTATTTATGGCCGGAACTGTCGAGATATTCACACCGTTTAGTAGTAGCGTGCACGTCGAGTTCAGAGTCTAGGTCACCAGGCTAAAAAATCGAACTTCCAGCCATCTCTCATGACCTATCACCCATAAACTGCCCTTTTTGAGATGTGAAGAATGAGGTTAATAATGGGGACGTAGGCATATCAATCGCATTCCATTTCACCTTCTGCGAGCAAAGGCCCTCTTGCATCTTTCCATCCGACGAAGAAAACCTCACCGACTGACAGCGTCTCGTTTCGGATAAATTTCGCCACCTCTTCCTCATAATTTGTGCTCAGGTTAAGATCAAATTTAATCTTCTCATCGGTATATTTTAGTGCCTCGGTGCCCGACCCTGACTTGAACCTTTTAAACATGCGATCGACATATATGTCAGCAAGCACGACGCTGCCAGCAGCAGCCTTACTGCGTATTTTGCGTATCGTTGTTCGAACCTCTCCTTCAGACAAATACAGAGCCACCCCTTCCCAAAGGAAAAGCGTCCTTTTGGTGGGATCCAAACCAGACTAAATTAACTTATCGAGTACATTTTCGTTAGCGAAATCCACGCTGAAGAATGTTACATGCTCAGAAAAAATATCAGCCTCATCCAGTGCTACGCGTTTGTGCAGCTTAACACTGGGCTGATCAACTTCGAAAAAAGCTAGGCCATCACGCCTAAAGCTTACATAAGCCCGCACATCATATTCGGCACCAAGAATCACGAACTGCTCTACTTAACTAATTTCACGGTCTATGACGCTATCGAAATAGAATGTCCTAGCGACTATAAAATCCGTAAGAGTCTCTGAACTCGGCTCAGGCTTACGCGGATAAAAGAAATATTTACCTGAGATTCTAAATTTCACCCACAGCGGAAATAAACAAAGCCAGAGACCAAAAAGTGACGTGTTCGGCAACGCCGAAGCTAACCTTGCGCTTGCATAGTCATCACGCATAAAAAATATGTGCATGGTCTAGCGAGCTTTAGTAATCTCTATTGCCGTCTGGGAGATTCCGAGTTTCTTGCTTACCACCATTTGTCTGTAGGCTACTAACATTCCGCCTAGTATGGCAAAAAGGATAAAGGCAATCTGAAGAGGACTGTAAATAAGTAAGCTCAGGATAAAAATGAAAACTTCTCGGCCAGTAAAGACACTAAAGGATTTCAGTCTTAACGACTCCGCTGCCAGCATCTTATTAATCTAGCACAAAATCAATGACGGCGACCACGTACTTTCCCGCATCTTCGCTACTTCCTTTTCGGGAGTTCCAACTAGCCTTCGTGATGCTAAACAGCTTTTCACTCAATGCAATGACAATGCACTCAAATAATAAAAGGGCGGTCTCCCTTCAGCCGAAGGACTATATTAGTTTTGGAACTGGGTTCGCATTTCTCTCTCACTTTTTAGGATTATTACGCGAAATCGAATTATAGTGACTTTACAAATTCGTTCACCCATAAATACCGTTGTAAACTTTTTAAGACCGCAACTGCAATTTATTTCTTCATTGACGATAGCTGCCAAAGCCGTCGCATCAACTTGATTCCACACGGCTTAACAAATCAATAATAGTATTCATAACGGGGTTGGCGTGAAGCTCAACCGTAATCTCTAAGAGATATAAAGGCAGGGTTGCATTAGCCTAATTAGTAAATCATTACCCATCTTGGCTAAATTTGCAGCTCTGTTTAAACTCTCTTAAAGGCGAGGTCACTGAGAAGATGACTTTAGTTCTAGCCAGTGCATCAGCCGGCTCTCGGTTAAAGGAAGCTCTCTTTACGCCTGCTGATTTTATTATTTTCACTTTCTGTGGCTAATTTGACTCTTTTTTGATTTACTTTGATCCCTCGCTAAAACACTTCGAGCCAGATTATAGTGAGAAGCGCTCACGCAAAAAATGCGCTATACCGTCTGCGCTATTATGTCCAATCACAGCACTAGCGGACTTTTTAATCTCGTCTTTAGCATTTTCCGGAGCATAGCTTTCATCAGCTAGCGCAAACATACTTAAATCGTTATCACTATCGCCAAAGCAAATTATGTTGCTGGCTCCTAGTTGCGCTTTTAAACTGGTAACAGCGGCGCCTTTATTAGCGAGACAATGATGAACATCCATCCACCTAAATTGACTGCCTTCTAACGCAACTCCAGAGTAAGCAGTTAGATTTTCATGCATAGCAACTTTTCTCCACATTTCGCCCACAGCATCGGCAGATCCAATCATGCTAATGTTAGTGACTTGACTGTTAATGGATAACGCGTCCAGAGATAGCAGTTTTGCATCGCTTTGCGAAAAGTATTTATCAATAAGGTCTTTTTCTACGTCATGCCGTGTTGCTGGATGAAAAACATAATGGTGATTATAATCAATGGCGTGAACAAAAGGAGTAATCCCCACGGATACCGCAGCGTCGATTACTGTTGAAATCTCGGCGCTGCTAAGCAGATTTTCAAGCGTTAGCTGTAGGTTTTTAGGATCCCATATTGTCACCCCATTATTGTAGATTTGAGGCAAAGCGAAATCATGCCCCTCCAAAATGTTCTTCGCCGAAAGCATAGAGCGCCCTGTTGCCACGGTATAGGCTATATTTTTTTCACTTAGCAGGATTAGCGTTTCCTTAGTAAAGGAGGATATTTCAGATGCATCATTTAATAGTGTGCCGTCTAAATCAAAGAATATAAGATGCATAGGGTTTTCTGTAGCTCAAGGTTACGGACCAAAAGTTGGCCCTATATTTAAAAACGGTATTCTAAGTATGCAGTACGTGTTGCTCAGCAATTTAGTTTAAGTGCGGATAGATGAGTTTTCAGCAAAAACCGAACATTAATCAGGCGCAAGAGAACTCGGGCATATCTTAAAGGCTGTAAGCGCTTGTCTTTTGTCACTGACGGTTATTTATCGAGGCAACGTACTCGTCAATATTGTTAAGCCGGATCATAGAGCCCAAGTCCTCTAAGTAGGCTTCTCCTTTTTCAATACAAGAATCTAGCCCCTCTGCACTTTTAATCCACTGATGGGCTCATTCCAGTCACGCACCCTTTTGCGAATCCATCTGAATTCGACCTAAACTGAGTTCGACCTAGACAGAGTTCGACCAGCTTGTGCCTGCCAAGTCCTAGCTTGAAACCCTAAATCTCGGAGCTTCGCCATTTTTTTTACAGTCCGCATGTGCCAACCCATAACCTCCCCCAGCGAAAGGCTTCAAATGCAAGGTTTTGCTGGCCTGCTAACCCTTGAGCAGTAACAAGTGTTACGGGCATAGACCCGTTTAGCAAATTGATCGATCGAAATCCCGAAGAGAATGTAAAAATATAGTTTTAGCAGATAACTAAACCCAGCGCGACCGATTAATTCAATAGGAAAAGTTCCAATGCAGGAAAGCGCATTGTACTCCTGAGTGTGTGTCATTTTTGTAACTAACCACATCAAAAGGAATGACCATAGTCATCGTCACCCAATGGAAATAGAAAGCTAATTATTGTCGTTACTAGTGGGCACCCTCACACCTGGCTGGCATTTTTAACAAGAAAGGTTTATTGCGACTCTTGGTATTATCACCACTGAAATCGCCTTCACAGATCATCTAACTTGCTGTAGACGCAATAGTAATTAGTACTGAAATACCAGTTATTACGTGCTCTGAATTTTCTGGAAAAACTACGTATCAATCCAGCCTTAAGGTTATTGTAAAATACCCCTTGTACCTGAAATTCCGGGGATTTTACCAAAGCAGAGCTTCTTAACCACAATATGACCTACTAGAAATACCAAGCGGCAGAATAAACAGAAACAAACACCTCTCCCCCATTAAATGAGAGCTGTAATTTACTATTCAGATTTACTGGTTATTATGGTCTGGAGCAAGGTAGATTATAGTCACTGTGACGCTTAAATTTATATTACTTTTGAGACTAGCATAAAGCTACTACTAGAGCTCTGTATTCAAGTGACCCCGAGATTCCCTAGCAGTAGACCGGCTTCGAGAAAGTCCAGACAACAGCGATGAATTATTCAGTGTACATCTTCAAAAAATTACACAATATTAATTAGACTATCGCATAGTGAAAGGCGAGCCGCAGATACATTGATATCAAATTCTGCATAATTCTGAGAAGTTAATATTCAAAAAAAATTACCGCTCGCAGGCAGGACTTTCTATTATTAGTTAGTTCTCGTGCTGAAGTCAGCTTGACGTACAGCACGAGTATTAGCACCGGGTCCTTTAACTAGAAAAACCCTATGCTAGTTTTGCATTGAAGAAAGCAGCGTAGTGTTGCCGCCAGACGCAGTGGTGTTTACACAAGTGTGCCGCTCTTGAATGCATAGGTGATGCATATCGTCAGAAACGCTAAGGGGTATTATGCGACCAGAGCGCGCAGCAAGAACCTGCCTTATTTCCCTCGCTTCGGCTTCGGGTCCACAAAATGCAACCACCTCAAAGCCCTCAAGATCTGCCAGCTGACTTGCTTTTAGCTGGCCATCGATACAGCGGTAGCCAGTAGCATCTGGGGCACAAACAACAACAGGACAACCAAAACTTCGGGCCATGCCTGCCTGAATATGCGCTTCTTCCGCCGTGGGACCTAAACACAGGACTACGCCTCTTGGCCACACATTGAGCGTGTTGGACTCACCTGTTGGACCTGCCATTTCTATAGAGTGAAGCAACTCTAAGGACTGCTCATTGGCGTGAGCTAATTCTGTCTGCAACTGATCATTCGAAACGGAATTCGCCTTAGAGGGACAGGCGTGCAAACGCCGAGCAGGAAGATAAAAACGGCGTACGTAGTGAGGACCCCCGGCCTTAGGGCCGGTGCCCGACATCCCTTCACCCCCGAAAGGCTGTGTTTCCACAACCGCGCCAATCTGATTGCGGTTAATATAAACATTGCCAACCTTCAGTTGATTCGGGATGGCATCGGCACGCTGACTAATTCGAGTATGGAGACCGAAAGTTAGACCATAGCCGCTTCTGTTTATGTCATCAATGATGCTCTCATACTCATCTGACTGAAAACGCACAACATGCAGAACTGGACCAAAAATTTCCTCTCCCAAAGACTTAATACTGTCTATTTCAATTACTGCAGGACCAACAAAGCTTCCACCTTCAGGGGTCCGCATTTGTTTAAGTAATTTACCCTTTGCGTTAGCTTCAGCAATATATGTATCAATTTTTTGCTTCGCCGTATTCGATATTACCGGGCCCATATCTGTAGACAAACGCTTCGGATCGCTTAAGCTCAGCTCGTCCATTGCGCCATAAAGCATTTCAAGTAAATCATCCGCTATGTCCTCTTGAACATACAAAATTCTCAACGCCGAACAACGCTGACCAGCAGATTGAAATGCCGAGGCTACCGTGTCCCGAATAGCTTGCTCAGGTAAGGCGGTGGAGTCAATTATCCCCGCATTAAGGCCACCAGTCTCCGCAATTAGTAAAGCCTCCGGCGCCAAATTTGTTGCCATCGCTTGATGAATACTTTGCGCTGTTTGCGTAGAGCCGGTGAAGCAAACACCTGCAATTCTGCTGTCTCCTACAATATGCTGGCCGATTTCTTGTCCTGTTCCCAGAACCAATTGCATACTTGCAATAGGAACACCTGCCTCATGCAACAATTCTGTTGCCCGGAAAGCAATCAGAGGAGTCAGCTCAGAAGGCTTGGCAATAACGGCATTCCCGGCGGCAAGGGCCGCTGCAACTTGTCCCATAAAAATTGCAAGAGGGAAATTCCAAGGCGAAATGCAACAGATAATTCCTCGGGGAGGTGCGCCCTCATAACCTTCACACTGGTTCGCGTAGTAACGTAAAAAATCGACCGCCTCACGCAGCTCGGCAACCGCGTCTGAAATGGTCTTGCCCGACTCTCTGCAGAGCATCGTAAATAACTCACCTGAGTTGCTTTCAAGGTGTTCGGCCGCGGATCGTAAGGTTGCCGCTCGCTGAACTGCCGAGCTAGAAAGCCACGGCTTTGCCGAATCGAGCGCTGATTCCAACTCATCCCGACTTGCCGAGAGAACTTCACCTACCGTGTCGTGATGGTTCGCTGGATTAATAATCAGTTCAGGGCTGCCGGATTCAGGATCTGTTCCAATAGGATTGCATAGCAACGACCTAGCCCTCCAAACCTTATCGTCAAACATGCGGCGGCTTTGATTAATCCGGTCAATATCTGTCGGATTACTGGCATCCCAACCCTTTGATGCAAGTCGGGTAGGCCCATAAATTTCTGGCGGCAAAGGCAGCGGCGAAGGCCGCTCCATAGAATTGGTCTCAAGCATCTCGAACGGGTCAATTGCGAGGGCTAGAGACGGAAGTTTCTTGTCGTTTATTTGATTGACGAAAGACGAATTAGCTCCGTTTTCCAGCAGCCGGCGCACCAGATATGCCAATAGGTCTTCATGTGGACCCACTGGCGCATAAATCCGGCACGGCGCATCTGTGTCTTCTAACAAATGGTTGTGAAGGCTCTCTCCCATGCCATGAAGCCGCTGAAATTCAAAGCGACGACCTTTGGCGAGCTCGAGAATCGTCGCGGCGGTCTGCGCATTGTGTGTAGCAAATTGCGGATAAATTCGATCGCTGTACTCAAACAACCTCTTTGCGCAACTCACATAGGAAATATCTGTCGCAGCTCTAGAGGTATATACAGAGTAATTTTCAGCACCTACAACCTGCGAAGTTTTTATCTCAGAGTCCCAATACGCCCCTTTAACCAATCTGACTGTGACTTTACGGTCCAACTCAGTGGCCAGACTGTTCAGCCAGTCAATAACAGGAACTGCACGCTTACCATATGCCTGTATGACAATACCAAAACCGTCCCAGCCAGCCAGCGATGGGTCACGAAGTGCACTCTCAAAGACATTAAGCAGCGGCTCAAGCCGACTTGCTTCCTCTGCATCTACGGTTAAAGGAATACCGCCTTTCTTGGCGAGCTGACACAGTGATTTAAGCCTCGGCACGAGCTGTTTCTCTAATCGGTCGGCTTGGGAAAATTCAAAGCGGGGATGAATCGCTGACAGCTTTACTGATATTCCTGGACGACCTATCACCGAAGTCTGAGGCTCCGGCGTACTGATCTCCCTTATTGCCTCAGCGTAAGAATCAAAATAGGCATCGGCTCCTTCCTTAGTAAGAGCGGCTTCGCCAAGCATATCAAAGGAGTAAAGATAGCCCTTTTCGATTTCAGGCTTGGCCCGTTTCATAGCCTCTTGAATCGTTTGACCTAGGACAAACTGGTTCCCCATCTCTTTCATCGCTTGACGCACCGCCATACGAACAACTGGCTCGCCGACTCGCTTCACGGTTCTGTTTAATAATCCGGTAATGCTAGAACTGTTGTCCTCGTCCAAAACCTTGCCGGTAAGCAGTAAACCGAGAGTAGCCGCATTGATAATGCCAAACTCTGATTTGCCAAGATGGTCAGCCCAATCGAATGGCGTGATTTTGTCGTTAATCAGGATATCGATAGTGCCAGAATCAGGAACGCGCAGCATCGACTCCGCTAGACACATCAGCGCAATTCCTTCGTTCGTGGAAAGACCGTATTCACCAAGAAACTGATCCATCATTCCCGGCTTTCCAGAATGACGAATATAGTCAATAAGTTCTACTGCACGCTCGCCTATATTCTGACGCTGCTCCATTGACAGCACGTTGGGTGAATTTAATTGTTCGAGGGTCCATTGCTCATCTGCGGAAAAATAGTGCTGAATGCTTTCTCTTATTAAGTCGAGATCTGATAAATACATAGTATCCATTAAATTAAGGTCGTTGAATGAAGGTACGCAAAGGGTCGCATTAACAACACCTGCACGTAAAAAAGTGAGTTACTGGATGACAAAACAATATACGGCCATTGTTTTATCAATCGTGACGGATGGCCTAGTTTTTGCTACCCGCCATCAAGGAGGAGATATGTTGGTGTCTTTCGTTAATTTCAGTGCTCGGCGCAGTATCAAAGATTGAAACGATTACAGCCGCTGCTGTCGCTACAACAAAACCTGGGATGATTTCATAAATTGTCGCCGATAATGGCTCACCTGCGATCGTAAGTGGTCCATAGATCCAAAATAATACTGTAGTTGCCCCCGATAGCATCGAAGCAAGCGCACCATTACGAGTCAAACCTACCCAAAACAAACTGAGTAAAATAACTGGGCCAAAGGCTGAGCCAAAACCAGCCCAAGCGTTGCTAACCAAGTTCAAGATAGAGCTGTCGCTATCCAGCGCAAGCACAGTCGCGATAATCGCAACACCAAGAACCGAAAGGCGCCCAACTGTAACGAGTTCAGATTGCTCTGCTTTTTTGCGCAAAAAAACCTTATAGAAGTCTTCAGTAAGCGAACTCGATGAGACCAACAGTTGTGACGAAATAGTACTCATAATCGCAGCAAGAATCGCAGCCAACAAGAACCCTGAGATGTAAGGGTTGAACAAAACCTGTGACAAAAGGATGAAAACCGTTTCTGGGTCATCCAGCACAGTTGCAGTTTGCCTGACATAAAGAAAACCTAACAACCCAGTTAGGACCGCGCCGATGACAGCAATAATCATCCAGGTCATGCCGATTCGACGTGCAGTACTCATATCCCCTAATGATCGAATCGCCATAAAACGCACAATAATATGCGGTTGACCAAAGTAACCCAATCCCCAAGATAGACTGCTAATGAGACCAATAGTCGTAACTCCTGAAAACCACGACATATAATCCGGCTCTAGCACAGCCAAAGATTGACTTGCTGCCCCTATTCCACCGAGCTCTTGCAAGGTAACAAACGGCACAAGGATAAGGGCCACAAACATGATGCACCCCTGAACAAAGTCAGTGAGACTGACAGCGAGAAAGCCGCCGAACATCGTATAACTAACAACAGCCCCGGCTGTTATAACTATGCCTATTTGGTAACTAAGCCCAAATGAAGCTTCAAACAATTTACCCCCAGCTACAATTCCCGCTGACGTATAAAACGTAAAGAAGATAACAATTACCAATGATGAGAAAACCCGTAAAAGGTGAGAGTTATCCTGAAAGCGTTTTTCAAAGTAGTCCGGGATTGTAATAGCATCATCAGCTACCTCGGTATAAACACGCAAGCGAGGAGCAACCAGTAAATAGTTACAATAGGCACCTATTGTAAGCCCGACGGCAATCCATGCAGAGCCTAGACCAGACACATAGACCGCACCAGGAAGCCCCATCAGCATCCACCCACTCATATCGGACGCACCTGCAGAAAGTGCAACCACTGCTGGATGCAATTTTCGGCCACCTAGCATGTATTCAGAAACATTTGACGTGGATTTAAAATATCCATACACGCCTATAGCTATCATCAACAAGAAGTAAGCTAGCAATGAAAGGATCGTCGGCGTATTCATTTATGTAAAATTCCTTTTTTAATTTTTACTTGTTGGTATTATGGATGATCATCTATTCTGGGACATTCCTACCTCAGCTCAATAGCCCGCGTCAACGCCGCTTCAACGGTAGCTTTCATCAACTTTTCCATAGATTCATCTTTACGAAGCTCTGCTAAACCTGCTGCAGTAGTGCCATTAGGGCTGGTCACCGAATTGCGCAGGTGCTCTATACTATTGGATTTAACTGACGCTAAATCAACCGCGCCCCCAATAGTTGCTAATACTACCTCTCTTGACGTGTCTGCAGACAGCCCAATAGATTCAGCTGCTTGTATCCAACAGCGAATGATTTCAAATGCGTATCCGGTGCCACTGCCTGCAACAGCGGTTACTTTGTCAAGATCTTCCTCTTGCAAAACTTGCAAGCTCAAACCTATGGATTCGGTCAGCAACTTAGCTAGCTCGTCATCACCTGGCGAGGCCTCTGGGTTGCCGAAATAGCCCGTTACACCTTTGCCTATCTCGGCTGGCAGATTTGGCATCATTCTTATTATTGGGCGCTTACCCACAATCTTTGTTAACGATTCGATAGAGAAACCCGCTGCAATGGAAAATACACAAGCGCTTTCACTAATAAAAGGTAAGTAGCTCGGCACCACATTTGCAATTAACTGCGGTTTAACGGCGATAACGCAGTTGTCAAATATCTTTCCTTTTAGGTCAGCAGGGCCGCTAACAGCGACAGTGCCCGCTGGGGCAGCATCTAAAAACGGATCAGCAATAGTGATAGAAATTTCGGTTTTACTGACCCAGCGAGATACCAGAGCACCTCCCATCTTTCCACAGCCGATGACAAGTAGTGACATAGTTCGATCCAGTTTATTTGAATGTTGAATAGAGATTTTCGAGTAAATTTTCTTGGAAACCTATTCTTGGAAACCTAGAAGATCAATGAGATAAAAGACCTGAAAGGGAATTCCCTGATAATCTAAGCTCGCACTGCAAAAACGACGCGCAGCGCTTTAACTAAGAGAAGGTTTTAAAAATTTGACGACACATTTTTTAGTTTAGCAAAAAGAAAGACTATTGCCTTAGCGCTAAACTCTAGCGTAGATATTACTTTGATTGAGTACATACAGCAGATATGCTACCATAAGCTTGTGCTTAAGTCTAAACGCACTAAACATTCTAAAATATCCGGCGATTCAAAATTGAGTTAAGATTTTTAATTGACTGACCGGTATAATTTTAAATGTCCGACTTGCCTATTTCAAATTTTTAATAAAAATCGAAAGGAGATCATGGACTCGTTAACAGAATCAAATATAGTTTCGTTCAATAAGGTCACCGATAGCAAACCTAGGGTGGTTGTGAAAATCGGCTCCAGCCTGCTCGCAAACGACGAACACCTCACCCCGCGCTACGCGTTTATTCATGGCTTACTTAGCGACATCGCGTCGCTACAAAAGAACGGCTACGAAGTTATATTAACATCATCTGGCTCCGTCGCTTTGGGGATGAACGCCATCCGCTCTACTATCGAAAAAGCCTCTATCAAAGACAAGCAAGCTGCTGCAGCATGCGGCCAACCAATCCTGATGAATGCCTATAAGCAGGTTGCTTTGGAATACGGATTTGATATTGCCCAGGTACTGGTAACCCTAGAAGACCTTGAGAATATGAAGCGCTTTCTCAACACCAAAAATACAGTCGTTCGTCTGCTTGAGCGAGGTGTTATGCCAATTGTCAATGAAAACGATACCGTCACAACCGAAGAGTTGAGAGTTGGTGACAATGACCGCTTGGCAGCCAAAGTTGCACAAATGGTCCATGCTGAACATTTAGTGATTCTTACCTGTATAGATGGTTTGTATGACAGAAACCCTGACGAAGAAGGGGCTCAACTCGTGCGCTCAATTCAAAATGTGAGTGAATATCTTGAGGTTGCAACCGGAACCAGCACATTAGGCAGCGGAGGCATGTTTACCAAGCTGCAAGCCGCCAATATGGCACAAAACGCTGGCTGCACAACGATCATAGCCCGCGGCCATTTAGACGCGCCTATTAGTGCCGTGATGTCCGGAGAACGCATAGGAACTGTATGTAAAGCGCATAACACGCCGGCCTCTTACTGGAGAATCTGGCTAACTGACCGCTTACAAATGGCCGGCGGCTTAATCATCCAGCAAGAAGTCGCAGACCAGCTTGACGATTCCGGCAATGGAATTGTTTGCTACGACGTAGTATCCACCCACGGCTCTTTTCAAAAGGCCGACGTTTTGCATGTATATGATGAAAAAGGGACCGAGATTGCACGTGGGCTGTGTAATTTCTCATCCGATGAACTGGCGCTTATTGCAAATCGACCCGGTGAACCAGTGGAAGATATCTTGGGTTACCGCTCGTCACCTACATTAATAAGTAAAGACAATTTGGCTGTGCTAGCAACACGCCATTTGCCATGGGAACAGCCTGATATGGCCGTTTGGCAACAAACAGTCGATCCCGAGAACTGAAATCGACCGCACTCGAAGCCTAAATTGAGCTATTCATTAAAACGGGCCCGCGCCTAGCTAGCGTAAACAGTCGTCTTGAGTAGGTGAAATCGCATAAATCAATGGCTTTGACTGCTTATCAGCAAGAACCTCCGGAAAAACCAGCACGGCACAACCGGAACTAGTCATATTCCGAGCAAAAAAAGAATACAAAGGGTACACGGAGTGCAGCCTCTAACTAATTGACCAATATCCTCCTGCGCGCAGCAAAAACCGTTTCAGCTAATTACAAAGCACTTACGCTAGTGGCAAATAGGCAACAATCCTCTTTAATAAAGTCCGAAACATCAAATAGCTATTAGTGAATCAGGTCGATTTGTATGAAAATAAAAGGACTAACTGCGGCAAATACTCGAACTTTTTCCGAGATAGTTAATCGACTTCCTATTTCCTGCCAACAAACAATAAGCCGCACCTGTGAAGAGACAGTCTCTCTCATGCACTTAAAAAACGTAGGCAAGGATTAGCGCCGCGCTCTTTCCGAAAACTTATCTGACTTCGATGATTACTGGTGTCTTGCTATGGGAAATGCCCCTCAACTTTTACTCCCATGTCAGCAGACAAGGGAGCAGAGACACTGCTAGGGAAATAACTTAACAAGACATCTTTTTTTGTAATCATCAATTAGACGGCCGTTCTTAGCATCAACTTGCTTACAACAATGGTATAGCATGCTCTTTGTATTTTCTTACACTGATTGACGCGGGCGGCTCAACTCACATACCGTTTTGTTCAAACTACTCATGATATCTATCGTCATCCATCCAAATCACCAAAAAAAGCAAGACACCTTAGAGATTTCGGAGCAAAATCCAGTCTTCAACTCATAAACTACTCGTGACTAGCTATGACAAAGCTTAAGCCTAAAAAGTCAGCCGTTTCACACCTCTTGCTAGTGTTGATTTTCGCAGGCATGACCGGTTTTTTGCAGCCTCTATCAGCGGCCGACAATGACAGTTGGCGCATTGTAAATTATTGGTCTGAATGGTGCGCCCCCTGCCGAGTAGAGATCCCCATGTTCAATAGGCTGAGGCTACGTTTGGCCAAAAGCAATGTGATTATTGTTGGAGTGAATTTCGATGAGGATCCTAGGGATTTAACGCTTGAGATTGCCAATCATATGGGCATTGAATTTCAAACCTTAAGCCAACAAGATTTGGATCTACTAGGGTTGAAGCCGCCTAACGTTTTACCCACCACTTATGTACTGTCACCAGCAAATGAAGTCATGGCTAAATTAATAGGGATGCAAACCGAACAAGATATAATTGATGCATTAACACATCAGGGTCTAACTCTGCTTAATCAATGAGAATTGACTAGAAACTCGAGCCCAGCTGGAAACAATACACATGATCAAACCAATAAATATTCCGATTGCAGCCCTAGTTGTTACCCTGCTCACATGCAGCCTTGATGTTGTTTCAGGCGCGGCCGCTCAAACGCAATTGCAAAACCTGCCCTCCCCCGCTCCCAGCAATAGCAGCCTGTCACGTGTTGTCGCCAACGAATCTGGAGAGATCTATCTGTCATGGGTAACTCAGAATGCCGGACAGGCAACGCTGGCCTACTCTCGGCTCTCTAGCGAGGGCTGGAACACTCCTAAAGAGATCAGCCAAGGTGATAACTGGTTTATTAACTGGGCGGATTTCCCAGCGTTATCGGTGGATTCGAGAGGCATGGTTGCTCATTGGCTGCAGATAAGCGCTCAAGGTACGTACGATTATGATATTCGAGCTCGTTTTTATTCTCGGGACAGTCAAGCTTGGACTACCCCCAAAACTGTGCACACCGATGGTATTAACGCCGAGCACGGCTTTGTTTCAATGCTGCCACTAAAAGACGGCACTACCCTAATCACATGGCTGGACGGACGGGAAACTAAACATGGCGACCCGCTGGGAGCGATGACACTGAGGGCAGGAATTTTTGATAAATATGGATCAATCGTTAATGAGTGGGAGCTGGATCATCGTGTTTGCGATTGCTGCCAGACTAGTTCAGCAATGACAGAGAAAGGTCCAATTGTTGCGTATCGCGATCGCACCGCGCAAGAGGTGCGAGATATCTTCATCACGCTCTTAATAGATGGCGTTTGGACATCACCTAGACCAATTCACAATGACAATTGGCAGATTGCCGGCTGCCCTGTCAATGGCCCCTCTGTTGCGGCCAAGAACGAGAAAGTTGCTGTTGCTTGGTTTAGTGCCAAGGACGATACCCCGAAAGTTCAGCTGGTAATGTCGAAAGATAACGGCCTAAGCTTCTCTGAGCCAATAGTAGTCGAGAGCCCAAATACCAACGGCCGAGTTGGAACCGCCATTTTAGATTCTGGCAGCATCGTCGTAAGCTGGATAGATACCACTGAAGCGGCGAGAATTATGCTTTCACGCTACGACACTAATGGAGAGTTTTTAGAGTACACTGAAGTTGCTCGCAGCAGCGCATCGCGCCGCAGTGGCTTTCCAATTATTGAAGCGGTAGGGAATTCAGTATTTATAACTTGGACCGACATCAGCTCTGTTCCACAGATTAAGGTCGCTCGAATTGACTACTAATTAATATACTATTTTGGGATGACGGAAAAAGCGTAATGTTAAGTTATCAGCTTATAACTGCTCCGCTGATTCCTAAGCCACTATTTTTCCTTTCGCAGTATCGACAAGAACGACAACATTAACCTTCTTGAGTGAAAATAAATCCCCCCCCCCCGATTCTATTCCCGCTAGCACCAACTTCTTACTTTGTAATTAGCGATATCAGGGATACGATTTTAGTATTCGAAAGCTTAAGGTTTTTTACTATTTCCGTAGCCGATTCCTCACGACAAACCCTAGCTTAGACAGGTTCAGAAGAACTAATTCAAGCTTGAAATCTTGTGCCAACCTTAAAGCTTATCTACTATTGTTGTTTATTTTAACGCCATAGCTAGTACGTTTTTTTAAAGATCGCTACAAACTGCTAGACAATCTTGACTCATCATTGGTTATCAAAACCCTATATGACTTACATTCATGCTGATCAACTTTTTCTGCTATAGCCTTGATTAATGTCGCAATATTAACTATTGCAATAACACTCTGCTTATTTATGACACTTTCAAATATATAGCGAGCCCCAATTTCAACGCTGTTTTGAATGTTTACGACGCAGCTCGCCGCCAGCTGTAGAACATCCATGCCTTCTCGGCCACCGCGAATCAATCCATTATTTGAAGCAACAGAGACGTTTTCATCAATGATCGATTCAGCACATCTACTCTCTGAGAAATACCCGTGTGGGAATTTACTTGCCGCAGCTAGAAGAACGGCGGAGGCACCCATCTCTGCGCTCTTTACCTCCGAAGGAGAAATTCTGTCCATCGCATACTTTTCAAAATTGCGTATTAACATATCATTTTCAGTGGCATATACTGAAGCTAACGTCACACTCAGAAGGTCTTTATAAGACAAGCATGAACCTTCACCATTTGCCAAAGTTGCTAACAATTTTTGTTCAAGAGCCTGAGTGTCTTGGGGTAGGTTTAAAATATTCATTCGCCTGTCTCGAGTGTTGATTATTGAATAGGCTTTGCTAAATTATTTCTATACTCATTAATTACTCCAGCTCTGGAAGGCTTTATTAGTATCAAGATAGAGTTATTTTTTGTAAACTTATGTAAATAAAGGGGTAGGGGTTATTAAGGGTTTGCACGTAGGACACACATCGAATAATCAAACTGGTCTCGATCATTAGGACAAACCAAGGGTAGCGGTAGATTATCACGCAAATACAGTTTAACAATATTCAGTAATTTCAAAATGAGCATGACGGATTGACTTTCATTTCTTGAAGGTAGCCCTCAGTGAAAATATTTTGATAGCCGGATAAACACTACCTTGAGAAGGACCTAGGTACTCAATAGCATCCTCCCTCGAAATGACCGAATAGCGCTAATCCTGACTTCACAACAAAATTCGAAATGAGAATAATACGATGTTCCATCAAAATAGCAGCGAAAAAAGTCTAGAATTGTCATATAAAAGCCTTAAACCTGAGATACCTTAATGACCTATTGCTTTTTTATTACGATGCCACATAATTACCTATTATTACAATAATCCCACGAGTTTCTGAAATGCATGAAAGCGCCTCAGTATTAATTGTTGATGATGATCCACGAATTTCAAGAGTTATAGCACGATTACTCACAGCCGCAGGATATTCTGTCAACACGGCGCAAAATGGCAGTGAAATGCGCGAATTTATGACGGCTAATAAAACTGACCTCGTTGTTCTTGACCTCCAGTTGCCGGGAGAGCACGGCCTGGAGTTAACCAGACAGCTTCAACAGACGACTAACGTCGGAATCATTATAGTGTCTGGTACTGGTGACAATGTGGACAGAGTTGTCGGCTTAGAAGGTGGCGCAGATGACTATTTAAGTAAGCCCGTGGATGAAAGAGAGTTGCTAGCGCGAGTCAGAAGCGTGCTTCGAAGAGTAAAAGAATCAACCCAAAATAGCGCAGCTCCAGAATTAGATATCCTCTGTTTTTGCGAGTGGATACTGGACACCACATCCCACGAATTAAAATCGACATCCGGAGAAGAAACCATATTAACGAGCCATGAGTTTGAACTGTTAAAAACTCTCGCGCTAAGTCCAAATCGCGTCATGTCTAGAGATCAACTCATGGACAGGATTGCCGGAAGAGGCTGGATGCCCAATGACAGAAGCATTGATGTATTGGTTGGCAAACTAAGAAAAAAGATTGAAGAAAATCCCAACAAGCCATCGATAATCAAAACCATTCGGGGAGCTGGATACAAGTTCACAGCGAGAATCTTACAGCAATCTCGCTAAGTGTCGCCAAACGCATCTTGGATATATTCGGCCAATAACTCCAGCTTGTAGGGTTTTCTAACTATCCGAAAATTCTCCCTTAACGATTCTTTTTCACCGTCCTTAACATGTTCGTACCCAGAGGTAAGGACGATTTTTATGTTTGGGTAATGCTCCCTAACCCAACTCCCCAACATTTGCCCGTCCATATTACCAGGCATCAATATATCGCTAAAAATAAGATCAATTTCGACCCCAGATTCAATAATCAACATAGCCATCGCTGCATTTTCAGCCTCGATGGTTCTATAATTTAAGTTCTCTAAATCCCTAATCACAACTCTACGCACTCGGGGCTCATCTTCAACTACCAATATGGTTTGTAAAACAGCAGATTCAACATTTATAGCAAGTTTTTCAATCGACGAAATCGTTCCCCTCCCATCTGAATGAAAATAAATCTGTACATGTAATTTCCACTCAAAATTGTTATTTATTTGAAAAAACGCACTTAATAGAGCCCACACCTTTTGCAGTGAAAAGTTCTTCGGTAATTCGGTTTTAGAATTTATTAAATTCCGTCACTTTGATGCCGAACCAATGTTTTACAGATACCTGATTGGTCAATTATTCCAAACTCTATTTTTGGCTGCCAACCTAACTCTCGCGTGCCTTATCTTAACGGCAATGACGATAATCTTTGCTGCCCACTTCAGACACGGCGGCAAAATTGTTAGTAGTCAACCTAAACGACAACTTCTACAGGCTAATCGAAACAACATTAACCATACTTCCACTTAGATAAAATCTAGCAGCAATTTTTCTTCAATAATTCTAGGCACCAGACGACAGAATTTTTATAGCATTCCAGTTACTTCTCGTACAATACGCTGGATTTTTATATTGCTGGAAAAATACAACAGGCATCTTGCATGCTTCAACAGCTAATAATTTATATTTTAAAAAAATTAATCTCACCTCTACGTATTCCTAGGCCACCTTCAAGCAACTTTAAACGCTGCAAATGAAGCTTAACAACTTTTTTGAATCATGCTTAGTCGATGCTGCTAAATATTTTGCTGCCTTAATTCTAAGCTTGTTGGAGGCCATGACTTTTACTTTAGCAGGCAATTTTAAAGAGAGAGAGAGACAAACTGATGGCTAATCTAAGTCACCTCGGGATTTACTGGGTAGGTCCCGGTCAGTTTGCCAGGCATGTGGAATCGCTGTTATTAAGTCGTCAACTTACATCTCTGATTTCCATAGAGACAGCGTTCACATGAATGAATATATTTCTGCCGGTGTATAGCGTATTTGCATCGCCAATAGCTCTAAATACTTTTCTTGCTGCCCTAAATCTAAACTCGAATTCTTCAAAATCCAATCCGCCCGACCCGATAATACCAAGTTGATGCTAACAGACTTGGTGTGATCAAACATATCAAGCGCAGAAAGATAGCAGAGTTGAAGGTACTTGTTTGTGTAAGAGTCAATGCTCAGGTCATTTAAATTTAGAACTTCTTTAGCGTAGAATGCTTCAAAGGAGTAATCTTGAGAATTCGCTTTTTCCGCTTCGCTCTCGTCAGTTAGGATATTTCTTCCTTCTCGAGCAAATTCGCAGGCGATGAGAGCGCAATATATCAAATTTTTATTAAGCTCTTTGCTTAATTTTGGCAAATAATTATCGATGATTTCTTCGTTGTTAGTCGCTAGAGCGGCAGCCAGTAATATCCCTTTCTTTTGGGTAGGTGAGATAGAATCTTTTGATTCGACCATTAAAAATGACTCTATTCTACTGGGAATAGCTGAGTATTCGTTTTGGAGTCTTGTTGTCGCTTCGCTCATGCTTGCCTGTCCAGATAAATTTTTCACCTAGAAATATTACGGCAAGCTTGTTATTTTATTGCGAAATTATGTAATCTTTTGTAAGCGTAGAGTGTTTTTTAGTTAAGCTTAATTTCCAAGCAAAGGCTGTTTATAATATGACTTTATGCCTGCGATTACCGAGCAAAAAGTCTTCAAAACACCTAGAGAAAGCGATAATTCTTTCAAAATATTTACTGTGCGATTATTTCAAAAGAAGGTCAGCTTTTCAAGAATGCTAATCCAACTTATTTCAATCAAGGCGGCATTGGCAATTAAAAGTATTGGATATTAAGTTGGTGGACAATTGCACATCTCCTGAATGAAAGTAAAAACGAAACCGTATTTACATATCCGTTCACGTGGAATTGCCTTTATTGTAGCTAAAGAATGATGACTTTAATGTTTAGTTAAACTCGCTTCGCGGGCCAGGAATATCGACTGCTAATAATTAATAGAAGGTATCTATAATAGATAAAAGTGCTTAAATTCAAAATATAACTCAGGCAAAGTCATATCTGGTTGGTATTACGCTGGGACAGCTGTTTCTGAGCGTGTTGTAACTTCTTGATATAAGACTTGTTAAATGCTGGATTAGCACTGCTTTTTAGACAGAGGTGTACATCGATAGGTCTGTTCTTTTTTCATGCATACTGTATGTAAAGTCGATAAACGATAGAGATTGGGAGTAACCGGGAGAGAAAGAATAGCCCAAAGATACTTTGCGCCCATCACCACCATTTCCCTCATTGGCTCAGACCAAGCAATACTCCAGTGATTCACTACAGACTCCCGCTATCGACTCTTACCATGCTTTTGAGTTGCAACATGCTAAAGCTAACCGACGTTAGTAAATATCACTGATAAAAGTTACCCAATACGGGTTTGGAGTAAAAATAAGATGCTTAGCACTTTGTCGAAGCAACACGTCAAGCGTGGTCAGGCTCGATCTGATTGAAGTATTTCCCCATCATGCACACTAACCACGAAATTAGTTACTTCGCTCTAACTCATCCTCACCTCTCTCGCCAATTGCATCGACTATGGTACTACTTGGCCCAAAGCTACTTAGGATTCACACTTATTTTTTAGTCGCATAGGCGTTTAATGATCGACTGCTGCAAGGTATATCGGTTAGGGCTAAGTCTCTCAGATTTTCAATTTCGGTCGCGGTATATTTTAGCGCTCTCGCGGTCTTCGTTAAACATATGCCTCAGTATTATTTTACCATCCGGCGCGTGCAACTATTAATCGTTATTCCCGTGACAAGCACGCTCTTTGAAATAGTACACATCGCGGTATAAGCAAGACTGGGAGTTCATTCTGAAACCGGTTTCCAGAATATGATGCACTCTGTCACAGGCTTTGGAGCGCTCGCTCTGGTCGTCATTCTTCTGTGGATGGGGGTAAATATCGCGCACCACAATTCATTATTAAATCCCTTTGTTTTGGCCATTGTCATAGATATTAGTCTGACATTTTTACTTGGGGGAGGGTTTGGCGACTTCTTAGCAGTCTTACCGGTCACTAGGTTGGCAGCGCTCACGCAATGACGCCAATAGTATTTGGCTATTCAAATTGGCGCGTGATGGGACAATTTGCCCGCTGTTAACTTCTTTGAACTTTACGCTGTGGAAATAATACCGAACTTTGCCCTGTTATTGCTCTAAATGCGCTCAGCAGAATTTGTGTTATTTTAAGTATTAGCGTTTTCTTTATCCCATGCTGGGCTCAGTGCGTTTACTTTTTCTCGGGCAATGCAAGGACAACCTTTTATCGGTTAGTCGGCTAATGAGCTTGTGGCCCGATGCACAATTTGTTGCCTACGGGTACTTCAGTTAGCCCGTCATTTGAGGAAACTGGGATATTAAGAACTACAACACAACAAATCTGGGCATCTGATTCTTTAAGATCAAAACAGTGAAAATAAGATAATCAAAAGCAGTGCCCGTGCCGCGCCGTATCAGAATCCCTATGGCAAATGTCCTTGATCCAAAAATACTGACAGAACTGAAAATCCCCTCTCTCTAATCGTTCGCACTGTTGCATTTATTCATTCTAGTTTGGCACACCCAAATTAAAAATCTAGGGGGCATCCGTCATTTCTTGCTTCATCTTCTTTTTATTCTCATACATCCGTTCATCAGCTAGGTGCAGAAGTTCATCGATATCCTCGCAATCACCCGGCAACTCTGCCTGCCCAATACTCAGCTGGATTAAGGTTTGATGGCACCTAACATCTTTGTGCTCTAAAAATTCTCTTTGGATTTTCGAGACAACGGTATCTATACCGGCAGGTTCTTTAATATTTGTTAGTAAGACGACGAATTCGTCGCCGCCAAAGCGGGCAGCCAGATCTGTTTCTCTTATAACGCTAGTCAGCCGGTCGGCCACAAGCATCAGAACCTCATCTCCAAACTCATGCCCATAGGTATCATTCATTATTTTGAAGTTGTTCAAGTCGCAATAGAGGACTCCAACCTTAAAGCCCGTTCTTTTTCCGTTCGCGATGGCTAATTGCAAATGCTCTAAAAACTTCCTTCGATTAGCCAACCCGGTAAGGGAATCATGTGTCGCAAGGCGCTCTAATTGCAGACGAAGGCGGTGATTATCGATAACATCCCGAACATGGATAAAGTGAAATACCACTGAGGCTAAAGTCGAGCTAAACAAGGCAAAAGCGAAATGAATGAACAGATGTTGGTCCGTTAAATTGGAAACAGCAACGAACCAGGACAGCAGCGTTACAAAAATTGTTGCAAAAAACCAAGGTGTCGACAAAATGAAGAACCCGGCCCCGAAAATAACCAGAATAAGATTTGTCGACTGAACGATGTCGGCTGATAAAAACAAGTGAATAGCGCTATTCAAACTCGCCAGTAATAGCACTAAAAAGGCGATGGGATAAGCTAACTTCTCGAAATAGTTAACCCGTAAAATAGAGACAGCGAGGCAAAAGAATATTACAGCAGAGCCTCCCGCTAGCGATGACATTGTAAGTCTCATATCCAATGGCAATAAAAAGATGTGGCTGACAGAAAAAAAACAATACAGCAGCCCCAACACGATAGTTACAGGCTTGAGGCTGCTCCATACCGTATTGCGAAGCGCCATTCTTACGCGCTGATTATGCTCTAAATGAAATTCCTTCTCGCCTGATTTTTCATTCAGCTCAATTACTTTTTCCAAGTCAATTACCTAATGAACGTTTATTCCTTAATCTTAGAATAGCAGATATCTGAAGATTCGAACGACGTTTATCAAATATCAGTCCATATAGCCTAAAAAGGTGTCTATCTCTTGAAAAATCCAACAGTAGGAAGGTAAGTCTCATCAGAAAAGATGACTTTTTGCTCTGTCTAGGCAAGCTATATAGGGTCAGCATGGTGACACTATAATAAATATTCCCGCACCGACCTTTTATTAGTAAAACACTACTATTCCATATGAGGAGACTTGTAAAAATGAAACTACTTCTACATTTCCCGCTTAATGCGATTCTAGCATCCATGACAATCTCAGCCAGCGCTGGGGAAAAGATGGGCAACTTCGCCTTAATCGATCATCTCGGAGCCCTTCACCAGATGTCCTGGTATGACGACAATCAGGCAGTTGTGGTTCTTTTCGACGCCGCCGGTACCAAACTATAAAAAGACAACTTAAGCATGCTAACTGCACTTCAAGCCAGATATGATCAGCGGGGCATTGTCTTTTTCGGCATAACCCCCCCACTACAAACAGACAGGAAACTAGTGGCAGCAGATGCCCACAAATCCGGACTTTATTTGCCAATGCGTATGGATCATACACAGCTGGTGTCCGAATTAGTTGGTCTCACCCAAGTGGGTCAAGCTGGAATCTACGATCTGGCTAGTTTTAAATTGCTCTATCATGGCGCCATTAAAACGAAAATAGAGCGGGTACTTCAGCAAATACTCAATGGCGAATAACTAGATCTAGTAAAGGCAATCTTCTACTAGGTTACCTTGTTAACTATCCTGTCATAGAATCAAACAATGTTTGCATCGCCCAGAGGTCTAATATTCTCGTGCTTTTTCGCACCATTCATAATAAGCATCTTCCCAACTTGGTGTCTCATTTGTTTCATAACCGTATATTTTTCCACTACCAATTTTTGAAAGTTTTTTCATTGCATTTAGATGCGCTGGAGACGATCTATAAGCTAGCATGTCGTTTTTTGACTTCCATACGGTAAAAGTGTGTAGAAAACTATTGCGTGAACTAAATTCGCTAACTAGTAATCCATCGGCTTTTTTTGCGACTTTGGAAGCTGAATAATTATATACCAAAAATCGTAGCCAGCCCGTTAAGCCTTTTGGCTTAATCCCTGTTACTGAAACATACAATTATCAAACCCTCTTAATCGCCAGCTAGATATCTTTATCATCTTATCTTCATCAGTTTAATAGATAGCCGTCTCTTTCTAATTGGTCGAGAAGTTTTCTAGAGTAGCCAAAAAAAACCAGACTGTAAATTTGAATACAGCTTTTTTAAGAAGGGCCTATCCCCTTTAAGCTGCTTCCATATTACGCTGATAGTTTTTTGACCATGAAAACCAGCCAAAGAAAATAATGACTATGTATACAGCAAACAGTATTGCAGTGAAATAAAGTTCCCGGTCGATATAGAGATAAATTGAAACGGAATCGATCACGAGCCAGTAAACCCAATTTTCCAATACCTTGCGTGCAACCATAACCGTAGTGACAACACTTGCCCATGTGGTAAATGAATCCAGGTACGGTAATTTAGCATCTGTTCCGGAATTCAGAAGATAACCTGATATTAGAGTCAACATGGCGATAAGGGCCAGGGCTACTAAATGCTTACGCATGCTCCACATAGAAACCTGCAAGCTCGTCGAACCGTTACCGACTTGTCTCCACTGATGCCAGCCGAACACAGCCATAGCAAGATAGTAAACTTGTAGGCCAGACTCCATGTAAAGCTTAACATCCCAGAAGATAGCTAAGAAAATAACGGTAGAAATACCTGCTGCGACCCAGCAAAGAATATTTTCTCTAACCGCAAGAATCAGGTAAGCAATCGCAAACACTACTGCAGTCAATTCCAGCAAAGAATTTCGCATGAATTGTTCACCCACAGTGTTGAAGAATTCAATCACTAGAGAGACCCCGAAGATCATCTCTCAAGAATTTTATAACAAAAATACCTTTCCCGTACTTCTCCCAACTTAGTTTAATCTCGACTGTCAAAAGCTCCATTATCTGATTAAAGTCCCCATATAGCTGAGTTGAGAGATCATTTCGTAACACTGCAATCTCGGGGTACTCCTGAACTCTTTCGATAAATTCTTTGATAGCAGGAATATATTCATCTGCTAATGGATAGAGACTAATATCTACTGAAGCTTTCATAGCTTTACCTCATAAATGGTTTTCAGCACTGCAGTGCTGGATTTCATAGTTGGATTTCATCGTTGAATTTCATAGTTGGATTTCATAGTTGGATTTCATAGTTGACACCGATCATTCGGGGCTCGCCAAATTGAACATAAGGCTCAGGCGCGTAGCCTTTTCTCGGATCATTACCAAATTCCCCAAAGAAAAACCCTCTAACAGCATAGTCTTGATTCGTAAGATTACGACCCCAAAAGCTTAAGCTCCAATTTTCACTAGAATAGCTGAGATTCATATTCAATAGTTCATAGGGATCGCTTTGAACGTTATGACTGTCAGAGAAATAGAAATTATCTTTAGCATCCAAAGAAACCGAAAGGGACCAGGCACCTAGACTATAATCTGCCGCTA
Organism: Gammaproteobacteria bacterium; assembly: GCA_963854625.1. Lineage (GTDB taxonomy): Bacteria > Pseudomonadota > Gammaproteobacteria > Pseudomonadales > Pseudohongiellaceae > UBA9145. The sequence continues at coordinate 28,206 of CAWKZY010000022.1, forward strand.
GATGGGCCATATAGCTTGGCGCATGAGCTTGATCTCGGCCTGAAAGATCCTCGTTTTCGGAGTTTATAAAGGAATCAAAAGTCGCATCCAACAGGCCGAAACTGGCGGTTAAGCCCAGCTGCTCTGAGGGATACCAAATCGCTTCAAACTCCACACCATTATTCGTACCCTCAGCGGCGTTGCCAATAAAATCTACGAACTCGGTACTTCCGTTAGCTCGGATTCTTCCAGTGGAACTCTTTACTTGTTGGTCGTGCCTGTCATCGTGGAATACTGCCCCTTTTAAATGTAATTTGTTTTCAAGTAGACTCGACTTTATTCCTAGCTCATATTCAATCAAGAACTCTTCACCGAACTCTCGCAGATCCGCATCCAACGTGCCATCGGTGTTAAAGCCTCCGGCCTTATAGCCCCGGGCAACACTAACGTAAGCCATGGTGTTTGAATCTAGCAGGTACTTGGCGGCAATTCGGCCGCCCCAGAGGGTTTCCGAGGGGCTGTAATCAAGCAGCTCAGAATCACTGTAAGTTGTATTACGCCTCTCGACTCTTAAGCCTGTTTCTAAAGTTAAATTTTCGCTAAGCGATGAGTCTAGCTGGAAGAAAAGTGCGGCAGTATCAAAAGCGAACTCGCTGCGAAAATCCGAAGCTAGGTAAGTGTACTCACGCCTCAACGACTCATCACTGCTAAGAGTGTACAGCCCGAACAGCCACTGCGTTGAGTCAGAGAATAGCCGACTATTATCATTTGATAAAAATCTTAATTCTATACTCTGGGTTTCCCTATCGCGGATATAACTGTCCCGTGACATGTAACCATCTGGGTGAATTCCTGCAAAGGTCCAATCTTCGTCGTAGCTATATTCCATATCAGACTCAGCAAGGCCAACGATAAGATCTAAATCAAAACTATGCAGCTCCCAGCTACTATTCATCGCCAATGCCAGAGATTCTTGCTTGTCACGTCCGGGCTCGTCAGAAAGAGTCGTGCGTGAATTGTCCAGCGTGAAAGCATCGTATCCGTTGTCTATATCGACGTGGGAAAGAGAAAGGTCCAGCTGCCAATTCTCAGACATTTCAGCTCTTAATTTTCCTCGAATGGTTTGTTCATCTTGAGCATTATTTCTTTTAGTTTGCAGGAATGAATTCTCATAGAAACCGTCGGATCGATTACTACCCACAGCCAATCGAGCGCTCACAGTGTCAGCCAACGGTCCAGTCACCACTGCTGAAATCATTTGTGTGTTGTAATCCGCTGCCCCGAGTTTGAGATTTGCGGAAAATTCATCCTCTGGATCGTTAGTCTTTACGTTGATCAGGCCTGCTAGGGCATTGGCGCCATATCTCGTTCCCTGGGGACCTCGTAGCACTTCTACCTGCTCAACATCCAGCATTGTGGCAATGCTGGCCGCTCCGCTGAAGTCTACATTGTCCACAAGGAAACCAACCGAGGGATTAATGGGTGCAACAAATTGACTGCGCTCACCGATACCTCGGATTTGGAAAAAACGTGCACGATTAGAACCAGAAGCAAAGTTAACATTAGGAATGGCGTTCACTAGCTCCTCAAAATGCTGAGCAGACCTAGATTTTATGACCGCTTCGGTCATAACTGTGACACTAGTCGCCATTTGCAGCTCATTTCGAGCTCTAAAATCAGCGGTAACGAGAATTTCTTCAATAGTATTTTCTGCAGCCCCCGCGGAACCGTGCGTGAAACTAAAGAAGGCAGACAGAAGAAAGGTAAAATATAGCGTACATCGAGCGTTAGACATGAGTCTCTCCAAAAATTAATTTAAGAGACCCGGCATAAATTGGACGTGTGATGAAGATGTGGTATGCATCCTTTTCCTACGCCGGTATTAACCGGATCAGGTTCTAGGGTTTACCGGCTCTCACCAGATTCTCAGATCAATTGACCACCCCTAAGGAACTAACCACAGTGTATCATTAGCTGAAGCAATAGTTAGAAAGAATTTCTTTACAAAGGGCTTTTGTGGGTCACATGGTTTTTTTTGCTTTTTCAAATGCTCGACAACCTTGTTATAAAACACATGCGATCTTGATTTCCTGCGCATCTTAATAAATGCCAGCAAGGCCTTTTTTGAGATAGATTCGAGCCCACGCCCATTGACGAATTCGGCTATTGCCGTTAGCGTAGTAGACGGCGTGGCGCATCTAGCGCCCTGTAAGCTGGCAGTTATCGCCTCAAAAATCAGCGCCCAAACTAAGAAAGTAAGACCAAACAAAAAGGAAAAAGGAAAAAGGAAAAAGGAGAGGCTTGCACTATTGCAGCTGAGTAAAATTTTCACAGACGAATAGCTTTGTTGATTTTTGCCCACTATCGCTGAGAGAACGGCCTTGATTGGCTATATTCCATGACATAAGAGTCATTTTAATGAGCACTAAAATCATCGTCATCACAGGGCCCGAGTCTTCGGGGAAAACCACCCTAGCACACCAACTTTCTGATTATTGGAGCATGCCTCTTGTTTCAGAATTTGCTAGAAATTACCTTCAAGAAAAAGAGTCTTACCAACAACATGACCTATTGGAAATAGCTAAGCAGCAGCACAATCAAGAACAAACACTTCTCTGTGACTCGCCAGAAAAAATAATCTGCGACACGGATCTATTAGTTATTATGATCTGGAGCGAAGTCAAGTACGGAAACTGTGACCCGTGGGTTTATGATACTTTTGAAAAGAGCATTAAACAAAAAACATCTACCAGGCTCTATTATTTATGCGATCCCGAAATTCCTTGGCAAGCGGACAGGCTCAGAGAAAATCCGAATAACCGTGATGAATTATTCAATTTACATCTTCAAAAACTTAAAGAATATGATTTAGACTACGGCATAGTAAAAGGACAGCCGAAGACTCGCTTACAGCAAGTTCTCAAAAGATCGAAGGGCTAGAACTCTTCCGCTTATTCCAAATCCCCCATTTTGCTAATCAAATACCATCGTATCTCAGAATATTTTATTCTCTTTTCACTCAGCAAACCTCCAATGAAAGAAAACTATTTCAAAAAAATAAAACTTGCATTCAATACTTGAGGAATTCAGCAGACGCGACATATTTTAAACCACGATTGATCTGTATCAATCTCATAAAATGTGCAGATAATTAAAGTTTTTTAAAACTGCTACAAAGAGCCGAAACCATGTGGAATATTACCAAGGTCAATGACAATCGATTAGGTCTAGATATAGGTGAAAAAATCTACAACGTCCACATGACCAAAATACTAGACGAGCTTTTCGCATAAGTTGACGGCATGGAGCATGGTCTCTTATTGTATCAAATCGTAAAACTAGAGATGCCAACTCATGGCGCTATTGCCGTGGAAACATACTACCTCCCAAAGCTCTTTCAAATTACTCAGAAAATCGATCGAGCTGCGAAGATTTGTAATCAATATTGAACTCGAACGGCGGCAGAAATCGAAAGAAGATTAATTCCTGGCTTAGGAATAAAAGCCTTTAATTATGATAAAGAAGACAAAGCAGTAATATGGCTGAATAGTAAAAAATAGCCGCTGCGCGACGAAGAGTTTGTGGCCAGATAAATAGCCCTTCTGTTTTTGGCAACTCTATTGTTCCTAGTACACCATTTCTAGCGCCTTGGTTTTTATAGCAGCTTTTTTAGCTGCGGCACATGGCTGAGTAATAAGCGTTGAATGCCTACTGCCAGTGCCGCGACGCCTGCTCAGTCACCAACGTAAAAACTCATGATGCCGGACATAGAGCCATGCCTTGGCTATCTCTCGCTAACACTAAAAATCTCCCTAGGTGACGCACCTTTACAAGGCATGGAGCTCGAAACTTGTGTTCCGTATTTTCAGCATTTGAGGTTCTTTAACTATCGCTTACCAGAGTGTCAGACCTTATTCTCAGGCAAAGCTACTGTATTTCTCCTCTGCTCGACGCTGTTCAAACCACATAAAAGTACACAGCTACAAAATGGCAGCCACTGCCTAGCAGCACAAATAGGTGAAAAATAGCATGGTTAAATGGAATCTTCTTAATACTGTAAAGCACAGCACCCAAGGTATAAGAAAGCCCACCAGCAACTAGCCAGCTCATTCCTTGGGAGGATAGCTTGTCAATCAAGGGTCCGATAGCAAAGACAATCAACCAGCCCATGAATACATACATGAGAGTTGATAACAGTTTGAATTTTCCCGTAAAGAATAATTTTAAAGTAATACCCGTTAACGCCATCGCCCAACTTACGCTGAATATCACCCAGCCTGTAGTGCCTTGCAAAGTAATCAATGTGAATGGCGTATAGGTTCCGGCTATCAAGACATAGATGCTGGAATGATCCAGAATACGAAGTTTCACACGCCGGTCAATATTTTTAGTTCTGTGATAAATAGTCGACGAGCCGTAGAGAAATAACAGACTAAAACCAAATATGCTGAAGCTAACTAGATAGTTAGCTTCAGCCGAGGCTATACCCCGCTCCATCAGTGCTAGTGTTGCGATAATGCTCAACGCAAAACCGATAGCATGAGATGTCACATTAAGCGACTCCTCACTTGCTGAGTAACGTGGTATCGATGGCGTACTGTTCATAGGTGTTAATCCGTCGCCTGCAATTCTATCTGTGCAAAAAATCACAAACTCAATTTTAAACAAATATTAGAAAAGAAAAATAAGCCGATCATCATAGCAGAAAAAGGGCCATAGATATTAGTTGGATGAATACCAAAGCTTCCAAATCAAACTTAGTTCTGGGTAGCCCTCGATAAAAAACTTACTCTAAGTGCCATGTGTCTAAATCCAACGTGGCAAAATATCTCGCTCGAAGCTCGTCGTCTTCAAACACAACCCCTCCAAACACACTACCTGCCAGTACATTATCTCGAAGCCGATTTTATTGTCACTCGATAAAGAAATTAACTCTTTAGTTTAGTCTTTTTTTCTCTTGGGCTAATTTGTACATTACTTATTACATTACTTTTTACATTACTTATCACACCACTTACCGCACGCCTCATTACACTGTTTATTCTACTAACCCTAAACAATTAGAAGCCCTACCCTTACGTTTGCAGTTCAAACCCCAGCTTGAGCTTTGGTTCTACCTCGCCCACGGCCAATAACCATTCCACGCAGTCTCGTATCGAAACATCTAGGGCGCGAAATTCCAGACCTAAAGTCTCACGGATGCGCTCGTTACGTAACTCACAGGCCTCCCAAATCGCTCCGAACTCGGCCTCTCTCGCCCGAATATTCTAAGGGAATCAACCAACAAACTTGGCGCCTGCAAACCCTAACCTAGGGAAAAGACGGTCGATACTCCCACATACGTCTTCTACATTTCATGTCTCTGTGGACCAAACAATAAAATGCGGGCTATTTTTAATATTACCGCTTTCAAACAGTCGAATATGCGCCTCAGCCATATCACGCACATCCACGGTATACCGCGCCCTGTAGGCACCCAACACATCCTGTTTATATTTACCCAACTGCATGCTCTCAATGTTTTGCTGCCAAGGCCCGGCATCCTTTTGGCGTGCCGAGAGAATAGGGCCTACATTATCACCAGAGCAGCAGGTAATCGCGTCCCATCGACCACTTCGCTGCGCGGCGTCAGAGAAGGCACTCTCAGCCAGAATTTTTCCCATTGAATATCACTGACCGCGTTTAACAGAGCACTTGGGGTTTAGCTTATCTGGGTAGTGGTCTTCGTAGAGAATTGAACCTCGCACACGTTCTTATACGTCCAAACATCCCAGCACCCAAGCATCCCAGCGATAATAGATGTCACAATAAACTGGGTTACGGTTTTCAACTGATTGATACTGATGATACTGATGATACTGATGATAACGTGATCGCAGACCAGCATAACCTAGTCATGGTCTTCATAGGTTGAAACATGCGACACGGACGCAACACCCCGGCACCCCTTGAAAACCTCGTCAAAGCAACCGGCCTCGTCGAGGTCTGCTCAATGAAGGGTCAAGCGACCGGGACTATAGGCTGGCATGGCCTTGAGAAAACCAGTTTTAGTTTCGTCGTTTGCATTCCTAACGCATGCGCGTACTCGGTAACCTTTGCCAACAGAAGCCGAACAATCAGACCACCGATAAATCGCGCACCCCTGTCACAGCAGTTGTTGCACCTTTAGATATTGGTCCTGTTTGTTTTATCCCTATTTTTAATTATAGGCATAATGTTTTTATAGGTTGATATAGGATTGAGTGCGTGAAAAGAGGGAATGTGAATACTTATTTTTAGCTGTTCGCGCTCATATCAAAAACAAACTCTACTCTCTCCTTATTCCAGCCCTGCCTCACCTTTTGGCATTATCTCTACTCAATCACCAATATTAACTTACGCGCTCAATGCTTTAGACCTCGCAGCAACAAATGCCCTTGCCGATCTACTAATATCCTCTTCAGTAGTAGCCCAAGAACAGATGCTAATGCGAATGACCGCTTTACCATCCCAAATCGCCCCACCGGCCCAGCACTCGCCAGAGCTTTGAATGTTCTTAATGATCTTATTCGTAACTTTATCAGAATCACAAATCACCAAAATCTGATTAAAAACCACCTCATTTACAATTTCAAAATCGAAACTCTTTAGCTCTTCAGACATTTGAACTGCGCGCTGATGCAGGCCGTAAACAAGCTCGTCAATTCCGTCCCTTCCCAAATATTTCATCGCTGCCCACAGCTCAATTCCACGAGAGCGTCGTGACATTTCCGGCGTATATGTCATTCCATCTCGGTTTTCGCTATGAACCAAATAAGACCCTGAAGTTTGCATAGCTTGGGCCAATGCTTCGCTGTCATCACAAAGTACGATCCCATTGTCATAGGGAGTATTCAAAGTTTTATGAGCATCAAGTGAAAATGAATTGCCTCCGTCAAAGCCTTTGGTCAAATGTTTTAACTTAGCCGACGCGCCCGCCCATAAACCAAACGCTCCATCAATATGAACCCATGACTTCGCACTGCGAGCCTTTACACAGATACTCTCAAAATCATCAAAAGATCCGAAGCTTACGTGCCCCGCTTGAAGGATTAAAATCGTATTTTCATCAAGGTCGGGTAGCTCTGACAGCAAAATCCTGCCTTGACTATCAGTATCAACCCATTCGATTCGATCAATTCCGAAGCCAAGCAATGCAATAGCTTTCGCAACCGCGCCATGTGCTTGTCGCCCTGCTACAATCCTAATTTCGGGAGCACCATAGAATCCTTGCGTATTAATGTCCCAACCCAGATTTTTAAAAATACGATACCGGCCAGCTGCTATGCCGCACAATATAGCCATAGAAGATCCGCTTAAAAATCCTGCGACAAATCTATCGGGCAAACCAAAAAGCTCCTTAAGCCATGATTCGCAAACTTCCTCTAGCTTCGAAGCGAGAGGAGACATTACATAAAGAGCGGAGTTTTGATCCCAGACATCCGCTAGCCAGCGCGCCGCAATCGAGACAGGCAGAACGCCACCGTTAACAAAACCAAAGTATCTTCCACCAGTAGATGCAACAGTAGCATCAGCACCATAGCGATTTAAATGCTCTAATATATTTTTTGAGTCCCCTGTCGATTTAGGAAATGGTTCTTCAAAATTTTTGAGATTTATGATCGCTTCGGCACTTGGAAAAGGGCTTCTTTCACGCGTACTATTTAAGTAGTCAAACGCATAACCTTTAGCTTGCTCTAGGATTTCTTTTTTCTCAAATTCAAGAAACATTTTTGATCTTAAATTTACTGTCATTTCAGTTCTCTCATTCGTCAATACTGTAAACGCTCAGCCAAAACAATCTGAAAAAAGATGGAGCCGACGACATACGCACTACAATCGTTAGTCTAAGCTAAGTTCGGTATTACTGGAAAAACTTCTTTTTTGCAGTGTCACAGGGTCAGTAAACTCCAGCTTTTGTGCCAATAGATGCAAAGGTTTGCTGTAGTCATCGGGTTTAACCGGCTGAAGTAATTGGGGGTAGTAAGTATCGTGCAGAATAGGCCAGCCAAGGCTTTGCATATGAAGACGCAGTTGGTGGGTCTTGCCTGTTATTGGATTCAGTTCAAACAAAGCTTTGTCTGCAGAGCATTGCAAACACCGAATACGGGAATGGCTGTTGGCCATCCCTTCCACAATGTGCATCAAAAATCTGGTTCCAGTTTTCTCCAGGCGATTCTTAATTTCCCATTGCTGATTAATCGATGGGGGATTAGCATTAGTGCAAGCGACGGCCTGATAGGTTTTGCTGACTTTATGTGCTTCAAAAAGATTGTGATATTGATGACGTGAATCGGGCTTAACTGAAAATAAGACCAAACCTGCAGTCGCTTTATCGATACGATGTACAGCTTGCAGCTGTTGATTTCCGGTTCTATTACGCAAGCGACCTTGCAGACATTCTTTGACATAACCACCACCTGGGGTCACTGGCAGAAAATGCGGCTTGTAGGCCACTAAGATTAGTTCGTCTTGAAATATGATTTTCTCTGAAAAAGGAATAACAGGTTCTCTGTCAACTTCTCGATAGTAATAAACCCGTTGCTGAGGAGAAAATGCACAGCTCGCACTAATCAAACTCCCATCATGCCAATGAACCTTTCCATCGACCATCCGCTGTTGCCATACATCACTAGTAATAGCTGGAAACCTTAACACAAGGTATTCTAGAACAGTTGTTATGCCCGGATTTATCTGTGGCAGGCTGAGCTTGGAAGGGAAATTAGCTATAGCCATAATTGTATTAAAAATTGATCCTGTAGAAATCTATAAAGCAATAAAATTTAGTTCTCAATCTATCAGAACCCCAGTGTGAATTCTACAGGCACAACAGGCACTCCTTCTTAGAATATCCCGGCGGACTATCCTGCTCTATCAACGATCGCCTGCAAATATTAACTCAAAACCCACCTACAGCGAAACATGACCGTTACGCTGCTATCGAACTAGAATTACGCTCACTCGTGCAAACACTTCAACCGGGTCGTTGAGGACTTAACTTCTTTGAATACTAGCCATCATCTAGCGAAGAATCTCATAGTGCTGTCTCAGTTGATATATTGGAAGACCAAGCCTTGGCGATGATCAGAATGAATACAAACTTAGTACAACTCGCTTTTGCTAGCAGCCAGTAACAATAAGCTAGAAACCGACAGCAGACTGACGAGATATAAGCATTGACTGCAGAGCACTGCGCCTAAAGATGGTGAATAACCCAGCATTCTCCTGTTTGACTTTAGAAGCCTATTTTAATGATTCAGTCCGATTCAGTCCGATTTAGGCTCGAACTTGGTAATACCAAAGTTTCCGTGCCTCTAAAAAACAGCCTTGATGCACCTTAATGATGCGGCTGCGCATCTTAAAAAGTAAATGTGTGCCCTTTTAATTCCCACTAGCATGGTAAGATGTGCTTCTTTTTTAGACGATGCAGATAATATGAAAGTTACCGATTCACCGGCATTCAAGGCCTCACGCCAGTATACAAAAGCAAGCTACCTTAAAGCACTATTTCACTTTGGGCATACGATAGGACTATTTTTCGTCACGATAGGTCTTATGTTTGCCACATTACAGGTTCATTATGGCTTAACACTGCTGCTTTCAGTGGTTGCAGCTACAGCTTACCTCCGCCTGTTTATGATTGGGCATGACTGCGGTCACGGCTCTTATTTGCCGAAAAAGTGGCAAAATGAGCGACTTGGCGAACTTATTGGCGTGTTAACAGGCACACCCTTCAAATACTGGGCAAGGCAGCACGCAAAGCATCACTCCACAACGGGCAATCTTGATAAACGCGGCGAAGGTGATGTGATAACAAAGACAGTAGAGGAATTTAATAAGTCTGGCCGGTTCGCCCAGATTTGCTACCGTTTTTATCGCAATCCTTGGTTCATGTTGCTGGTTTCTGCGCCGGTCCATTTTGTTTTGCTGCAAAGACTCCCACTGGGCGACCAAATGAAAACACGTGAAGGCTGGATTAGCGTAATGGGAACTAACTTTGGGATCTTTTGCTATTACGGCAGTCTTATCGCGATTTTTGAACTAGTACCTTTTCTTATGGTTTATATCCCTGTTGTTATGCTTTCGTCTGCGGCCGCTATTTGGCTTTTTTATGTGCAGCATCAATTTGAAGGTGCCTATTGGAACCGAAAGGAAACCTGGACTTACGAACAGGCAACTTTGACCGGGAGTTCATTTTACAATCTGCCACGATGGCTTCATTGGGCAACCGGCAATATTGGCTACCATCATATCCATCACTTAAATCCAAAAGTTCCAGGATACCAGTTGCCTGATTGCTTTGATGAAAATCCAGTGCTCCAGAAAGCAAAATATCTGAGCATACGTGAGAGTCTCGCCACTGCTAAGCTAGCCCTTTGGGATGAGAACGCCCAGCGTTTGATTTCATTTAAGGACAGCAGCAAGCAAACCTAATTTCATTGCTTAAAGCTTCGTCAGCTAAGCGGCGTTCTCAGAAAAGCCATTACACAACTGGCCAATCATTGCTGCGGTTAATAAGAATTAGTCGCGAGACATCCCCCTAATCGGCGCTTAGGAAAAATCAGGGATGTTCAGCATAAAAAGCAAGAGGCGCTGATAGCTCAACAGCTCACCGCAAGCCAGAATGCAAAATCGGTGGGTAAGCTAATTTTTCCTGGAAAAGTTTGTTAAAACTACTGCATATCCACTCTCACTTCGTTTATCTGCTTGGATGAAAGTGGGGGAGCGCTTTACCCCATTTGAGTCTGTGTTTCTCTTTTTCTTCAAGCAGAGATCTTTATCTTCCGCTCGCAATAAAATACCCTATAGGCAGGTCTGTTCCATCCGAACAGATAACTCTCATCGATAAAGAGAAAATTATGAGCACATATCAAAAATCACAGGACGCAATTTCTGCTCTAACGCCTGAGCAGTTCCGCGTGACTCAGGAAAGTGGCACTGAGCGTCCTGGTACTGGCGAATTATTAGACAACACATTACCTGGTTTATATGTAGATGTGGTTTCTGGCGAGCCTTTGTTTGCATCGTCTACGAAGTATGAATCAGGATGCGGCTGGCCCAGCTTTACTAAAGCGATAGACTCGGTCAATGTTAATGAAATCACTGATACAACACTTGGCATGGTTCGCACTGAGGTGCGCTCTGCACACGGTGATAGTCACCTGGGGCATGTGTTTCCGGACGGTCCGGCAGATCAAGGTGGACTGCGCTATTGTATTAATTCAGCTTCACTGCGCTTCATACCTAAGGATGAAATGAGCAGCAAAGGCTATGCGGCCTATTTAGATCAGGTGGAGGACATTGTGTAATGGCAAATGAACGCGCTGTATTAGCTGGTGGGTGTTTTTGGGGTATGCAAGATCTAATTCGCAAGCGTCCCGGCATCACCGCTACCCGAGTTGGTTATACCGGTGGTGAGGTGGCCAATGCCACTTACCGCAATCATGGCAACCATGCTGAAGGGATCGAAATATTGTTCGATAATGACATCATCAGTTTTCGAGAGATTTTAGAATTTTTCTTTCAAATTCATGATCCCAGCACACCAAACAGACAGGGTAACGACACCGGAGCATCCTACCGCTCCGCTATTTATTATGTATCTGATGCTCAGCTTGCAGAAGCATTAAAAACCATCTCCGATGTAGATGCCTCTGGAATTTGGCCAGGAAAGGTCGTAACCGAAGTTGAACCAGCTGCTGACTTTTGGGAAGCTGAGACCGAACACCAAGACTATTTAGAGAGGCTTCCAAATGGCTACACCTGTCACTTCGTTAGACCCGACTGGAAACTGCCTTCAGCTTAATTAGCTTGCATCCGTGCAATCTTTTGCCTGCTTGTAAATGGATAATTCTGACATGACAACTACCTCTAGCAAGATTGGTTTTGGTGGTGGTTGTCACTGGTGCACAGAAGGCGTGTTTGAATCACTTCTTGGTATCACATACGTGAATCAAGGATGGATAGCATCAAGCGGGGATAATTCTGATTACTCTGAAGCCGTTGAGGTTAGCTTTGACCCATCAGTGATTTCGCTATCGGAGCTAATCGAAATCCATTTACATACCCATGCAAGCAGATCAAATCATTCAATGCGTGGCAAATATCGCTCTGCCATATATGCCTATGATGATAGCCAGTTTAAGCAGGCCACAAACAGTTTAGATCGACTTAGAGCAAGTTTCGATGACCCTTTGATAACGCGGGTCTATGGGTTTGAAAGTTTTAAAAAAAATCGAGCAGAGCTAACAAACTACTTCTATAGCGCACCTGATAGGCCTTTTTGCCAGAGCTACATTGAACCAAAACTCAAGCTACTAATGGTCCGCTTCAATCGCCATGTTAATAAAAACAAAATGGCAGAAGTTGGTTTGATATAGAGCGACACTTAACCTAACAACTCTAGATTAGCGCTGATAAAAAAAGGTCAGAGTAAAATGAAAAAATTACCCAGACCCTCTTCATTAAATGCTAACAGCGCTATTGCGCCGGTTTAAAAGCCAGCAACACATTACCGGCTACCTGACTAAAAGAACCGTAACCAGATCCAACGAACAGCATGCCTGATCCTGCGGAAATGGAATGACTGTCGATCGAACCACCGTAACCCTCTACACCGTTGACGGTCTCAAAATCCTTCGCCGTATCAAACTGAAAGAGTTGCTCACCAGTGTCGGAATTAAAAACAAACAGACGCCCGTCGAGGCCAGCGGTGATAACCGCTCCATCCACAGACAACGGCGTCGCAGAGAACCCGTAGAGAGACTCACAGCGACGAAGTCTGTCACTGCGCCCGTCGCAGTCCGGCTGCACTTCAAACGACCAGCTTGGCTCGCCGGTGCCGACGAAGTAAGTGTAAATGCCCGGTCGATTATTCTTGCTGCGGTTGCCTGGATCGTTGATAGTCATGAAGGCACGTTCAGAATCTGTGGCGATGCCCCAGTGATTGCCACCCAGCGCGGTTCCTTCACCGACACGCTGATTCCACACCAATGCACCTGTGTCGGGGTCCAAAGCCCAGATATCTCCGGACTTTTGGCCGGCTATCAACAGCTCCTTGTCACCGCTTTCTACTAGAATAGCCGGGCCGCCGAAATCGAAGTCGACGGAATTGGTATCAGCAAGAACTATGCAGTTGGGCCCTTGCGCACTGCAACCAAAGTTCCACATGTCGTTTTCTAGCGCCTGAAAGACCCAGTTTTCTTCACCGGTTTCAAGGTTCAGAGCTATAACCGAATCGCTGGTCCCTGTGGTTGGGTGAGAGGTATTTTCCCCGGTTGTAACGTAAATCTGCCCCCTTCCGGAGTCAATAGTCGGCGTGGTCCAGATTGGAGCGCCTGAAGGGCCACGCTGCTTAACGCCTGTGGAACTCACCATACCTGTGTACTGCGCCGCTGGCATAGTGTGATATTCCCATAGCTTTTCGCCGGTGCGCACATTCAATGCGGTAACGGCACCATGATTCTCGCAACATTCGAACTTTGGATTACCTCCGGTTATGACGCCTGACCCGGAAAGTGGCACGATTATTTTGTCTTCATGAATAACAGGTGTCCCCGTAATCATCGCCTGGTTGTTGGATGCCTGGCCGCTGGCAACCCAGACCGACTCTCCATTTTTCGCATTGACGGCATGGATCATGCCGCGTCCGTCACTGAACACCAACGTACCTTCGCCGTCGATTTCCCCGTAGGCCATTGATGAACGCAATCGCGTTTCAGCATTGTAAACCCACTTAGCGCAGCCGCTGTTGACGTCCAGTGCAAAAACTCGACCGGAATCGGTAGCGGAATAGAAAATTGTTGAGCCAATGATCACCGGCGCAGAACGCAAGCTAGACGTTTCTGGGAAAGCAACTGCCCAAGCTAGTTCCAGCTTTGGCATATCCGCCGTGGTGAGTCCGGCCTGCTGCGCACTTAGGTGCCGCGAATTATTGCCATCAGTTTCGGTAAATGAGAAAGATAGAGGCTCATCAAGATCTACAGAACGGCTACCATCCGCACACATAGTTGCAGCGACCCAATCTTGACCCTCCTGCTGGGCTTGCTCTTGCGCCAGTATGGGCTGAACAGCGCTCAGGCTTACGCTCAACAGCGCTACCAGAGACAGATAAGATCTAAAATTTGCTTGAAGACGAGAGTAAGAAAACATAAGTAATGCCTGTTCGGTAAATGTTAATTGTTGATTTTATTGCTTTGAGAAACGCACGCCCTGAATTTTCTGATTCATTTGGAGGCTAAAACTCAAAGCTAAAAATACAATAATTGCAGCCATTGTGCGAGTTTGGATTAGATCTTGGTAAAACAGGAAATAAGGCAGATACGAAACAGGGTGTGAAGCTGGCGGTGAGACGAGTATTGAGGTTAGTGTAAAAATGGCGGAACCAGCGCTTAGCCAAGGTGAAATAATATTGAAAGAAGGCGAAGGATGAATACTATGCCGGATTTATGTCCCAACTTCTGTCATGTGCGCGAGTTTGATTCGCCTTTAATCCGACTGTCTTAACGATTACTGCGACGATGAGACTCTAGCAGACCGACAAACCAATCCTTCACAATCTGCAATTCACCCCCGCAGAGTGCTACATAAGGACTCCCACTTATTGAGCTGCGAGTAGCAATTTTTTCTATGAAGTCCTCGGCGCTGCTGATTAACTCTTCATTTTGCTGCCATTTAGATATCAGATGTTGCTGAAATTCATCATTGGAATAGGAAATGTCATTGCGAACAAATCTACAATCGCTGCTGTCTACAACCCCAAGTAGATAAGATACTTCATCTTCCATGGCAGCCGCAGCAGAAATTTGGGGAAGCAGCGTAACCAACAAAAAGGCGTAATTTAATCGAGACATTTTTTTCCACCTAATTATGATATTAAAAGCCGGGAAGCGGTTTCTCTAGAAGCTCAGAATAAATTGATCTGGACCTGCATACAACCCGTAGCGACTAAATCAAAGAAATAATGTACTGTATCTTGGTATGGTTAAGATGTGACTTTCCACATACCCTCATTTTTTATAGTGTTAACTTGCCGGTTCAAAACAGCTTAGCCGTCTTTGAGCATCATTAATCCTGCCCAATCTGAAATTAACGCCTCCCTACTCAAGCCTTAAAATACCCTTGGGGGGAAACTATGTACCGGTTGAGTTTTTTTTCAAGAAGTCAGTAACCGTGCCGCAAAAGCCAAATGTCACTGTGGCTGACGGCTGTCTCATTTACATCATTCGATGCAGACCCACAGGTAGCCGGCTATTATTTGCTCGCAACGCTTCTTAGTTGATCGTTTACAAACCAAACCGCTGAACCTTTCCCCTTTCTTTTCTTTCCTAAATTTGTAATCTAACGGATTCAATACAACCAAGCTAAAACAGGCAAAAACCTTGAGTCTCATAAGATTACTACCAATTACAAAGTCCCTACCCTATAGCTAATCAGAAATACAAATGTGCCTGCCATTATCGTCGTGTCAAGTATCCAAGTGTGTGGCCCTCTCCCAGCAGCGATGAAAGCGTATAAAAAATTTGCAACAAGAACAGGAAAATGTTCGAGATCGAAAATGCAAGAGGCAATTCAGAGTAGGCTTGATTAAGAAAGGATTGCCAAGCAAGGTAGCGTGAGTGGAAGCACAAGAAATATAAGCTGCGATATACCTCTGAAAGCATTTGCTAATGCGATTCCCTATTATTTCCCCCCTATGGGATTGGCGTGCAAGTGTCAGGCAACAACGTCAGCTTTATTGCTTGGATGCTTTTCTTAGATGGCCTTTTGCTGCCAATCGTCGCATTTGCGAATCGGCCACGCCAATTATTGTTAGACACTGTAAAAGTAATTTGGAAAACTGCGCTAGTGGTGTCGCCGCTCTCGACAGTTAACTATGCGATCACCGCTTGGGCGCTTAGCCAAAAACGCATCGCTCCGGTTGCCGTGCTCCGAGAAACCAGCGTATTGTTCGCTATGCTAATCTCATTTTTGGTCATAAAGGAGTTCTTCTTTGTGCTGCTCATTCTAATCATTTCACTAAACCTCAGCGGCATAGTGTTGCTAGGCGCCTGAATCTTTGACATTTTAAACAGACGCCTCGGAAGGCATTGGCAACTCATCAGCTGTGCCGCGACTTAGCAATACACCTGTCACTGCCAGCACACCTCCAGAAATAATTAGAAAAGCGTCTCCAACATTGATACCAATAACTTCGGTTGTGGGTAGCGCAATCAAGCCGCCACCAATAGCAATAAATAGACGACCAACAATTCCAAGGGGCCCACTGCGATCGAGTAAACCCACCCCCAAAAGATAGTGCTGAAGAGTGCCGGCGATCAGCACTATTCCTACCACAACCTTAACTGTCGCAAAGAGAGTTTCCCACCACGTGCCAGACAAAATAAGTGCCGGTTCCAATACGAAGAAAAAAGGTATGAAATAAATCACGCTACCCAATCGCATCGCTTTGAATCCAGTAGACAGCGCAGATGCTCCAGCAATGCTGGCAGCTGCGAAAGCGCCCAGTGCTACAGGGGGAGTGATAAAAGACAGCATTCCCCAATAAAGGATAAACAGGTGGACGCTCATTGGGTCTAGCCCACCTTGAATAAGTGCAGGAGCCAATATGATCGCTAGAAATACATAGGCCGCGGTTACCGTCATGCCAATGCCTAGAAAGAAGCTAGTGAACGCTCCCATTAATAATAACAGCAGCGTCGAATCTCCAGCAATATAAAGCAGGTCATTCACTAAGGTTCCCGACAAACCCGAAACTGAAAGCGCACCAACTATCAAACCAACCCCAGCCATAATTGTCAGCAGTTCCATGAGCAACTTACCTGTCGCCACAAGAAACGAACCCATTTCTTTCATATTCCAGCGATGACTTGTAGATAGTTGATTCAATACTAACAGTATGCCAGTTGCAAAAAATGGGGCAACGGCTTCACGCTGCAAGTAAAGCAAAAGAAAAATTAGCACCATAAAAGCGACTATATAGAACCAGCCCAGCTTCATGGTCTCACCTAACTTCGGCAATTCATCTCGCGGCGTGCCAACCAATCCTTTGCGTGCAGCATAGGCATCAACCTGAACAAACAGTCCAAAAAAATATAATAAAGCTGGTATAGCAGCGGCTAAGGCGACCGTAGAATAAGGCACATTAAGAAAGGTCGCCATAACAAACGCTGTCGAACCCATAATGGGTGGCAACAAAACACCCCCGGTAGAGGCGCAAGCTTCGACTCCGGCTGCATATTCTTTTTCAAAACCATTTTTCCGCATAGCAGGAATCGTCATTTGGCCGGTGGTCAACACATTAGTAATCACGCTACCACTCATAGAGCCCATCAAACCGCTAGATACAATCGCAACCTTAGCAGAGCCGCCGCGAACATGACCAAACAGGGCAAAGGCAAGGTTGATAAAAAACCGACCTCCTCCGGTATGCTGCAGAGCGATACCAAAAATGAGAAAGCCTATGACCAGTTGAGCAAAGGCGCGAAACGGCAAGCCCAGAATACTTTCGATACTCATCACATGATAAGACGCAGTTTCTGCCAGTGTTGAGGACATCCCAGAAATAGGTCCAGGTAATTTTTCAGCGACTATTGGGTAAACCGAAAACACCAGCACAAGAAAGAATAATATCCATCCTCCACAGCGGCGCACAGCTTCCATTATCAGCACCCAAAGTAAATAACTGACCCACACAGCATAGCTTGGCGCTAAAAATTCCCAGCCGTAATCCAGCATTGTTTCAGCGTTGTAAAAAAAGAATCCGCAGGCGGCAAACGCCGACAAACTTAAAGCTCCGTCTAACCAGTAACTTTTAGGGCTGCGAAAAGAGGGATAGAGTAAAAAGCAAAGTGGTAGCAAAAGACCCATCAGTGCATAGTAATAATGATTCTGCACTGTGATGGCAAAATCAAGAAGCGGGCTCTCGGAGAACATACGCAGAGAGTCCATCGCTAGGAAAGCACTGCATAGCGCGGCAACACCTGTAAGCCAGCGCAGTGCTACCGGCAACTCGCCTGCATTATTATTCACTAGCGCCACACCGGATCATAACCGGCTTCTTCTAAACGTTGTCCTCGCAATTTCTGCCACGCTTGGACAAAAGCCTCCTGATCACTGATTCCTCTTGCAACCATTTCAGTCCAAGCTGAAGCGAGCACTTCTTGACGCTTAATAAGAGCCTGATTATGGGCTTCAGTCTCATCAGTCCAGACACCAATTTCTCTCCAATAGTTAACAGAACCCGCATGATAGGGCACTACCCATTCAAACACCTGAGACTCCAACGCCCAACCTATAGCACCTGGGTCGGAGTCCTTAAAGTCGTCATAGTTCTCGCTAATAACCCGCGTCAGTGAATAAACTAAATCGTCGTCTTGGACAGCCAACGTCGTTAGTAGTGGATACGGATAGGTTCCCGCTTCATGAGGGTTATCCTCATCGATGCCAGCGCCACGTGTGGCAATATGTTTGGTGAAATAG
>CAWKZY010000023.1:0-46649 GCA_963854625.1 Gammaproteobacteria bacterium
CGTCAGCTGATATTGAAATCAAAAGCTCCAAGTAATCATTTTGACTTGGTGCTAGTTTTGAAGACATAGAAGCTTCTATTATATATGTTCCCGCTTCTGAAGTTTCGATATTGAGCACCCAAGTACCGCTATAGCACAACCCGTAACCATCGGCTCCCTGATGGCAATTTTGATTACCACCGTTACTGATTGTATAGAGGCGTTGGTCGTCGCCGCGCAGTTTAAGCGGAGTCCCAGAGGGTGATATTACTGTGACTGAGTCGAGAAAGAGTATCCTTTGTTCCCTGCAGCGGGAACCGTCCCAATCGCACCAAGGGTTAGTGAATTCGATAGAGATAGTTTTAGGACCAGGTCTCAACTCTGCTGTGAGAGAAACTGTTTTCCAGTCTTTTTCTTTTTCGGAAGGCAACACTGCTGAAGACGAGCCGATCTGCAGTGGCAAGGTTGACTCTTCTATAAGGGAGAACAGTGATCTTTGGTCGATTGATTTACTGAATTGTCTGGCGACTGCTATACACGCGCTTTCTGCGGTGTGTGTCATTAATACAGATGTCATTAAAGGTGTTAACTCGTCCGCTCGTGCAGTTACGTCCTTTGAATCAATGCCACCCAATAGAACGCTGAGCTCCTCATAGTCAGAAAAAATCGCTCCGCTCGGCCGCGGTTGTGTGCGCCACGCTACGCCAGTTAATTTCCGTGTTTTCCTTGCCAGTTGTTCTGGTGTTAGTAATTGTTCGCCGCCAAACTTTGATTGATAGTGGGCGCTATCAAACGTGTAGCCGGAAACTGTTTTCGCACTGAACCATGCTGACATAAACATCTCTACTAGCATGTCTTTAGCATTCATTCGAATTGCTAATTTATCGGCGAACGCCGTTATAGCCGCTTGCTGGGCCTGATATGCGAGATACTGAGCGGCGTAGTTGTTATCAGTTTCAACAGCTGGTTTTGATAATAGTGGCTTCCCGAAAACGGCCGGCCACCAAAAAGCCGCAGAAGCGCTTAAAAACAGAGGTTCGCTGACAATTAGCTCCGCCAGCCCCTGTAAAGAATTATCGCGGCTAGTAATTTTTTTGCCAAACAGCCCAGGCTCCCGCATGTCTCGGTACCATAAATCTCCTGGCTGGTATGGAGTGCTGGTTCCATCTTGAGGGGATTTGTAGAAGCCGTCGAGCGCGTCGCTGCCATCATCGCTTGTTGACCTATAGTAATTTTCCTCATCCCAATTTTGGAAAGCTCCAGCGACAGGATCAAGTAATGCATGGCAAGTTGTGCAGTTTGGATTATTCATTGTAGGGTTGTTGAGATCGCTTAACGCAGCTTCATCGGTCGGACGCTGGGATGTCTTCTCGATATCAATTCCTAGGAAGTGATAGAAGGTCCACCGAGCCCTGGCACGATTGCGGTTAGTAGCCGTTGTCGGATAGCGAGCGATGAACCCAAAGTCATTTAGGAGACCTGCGTGTGGAAAATTTTTTAGCGTTTCACCAGTAGCACGAAAGGTACTATTAGCCATTGTATGAAATTCAACTTCTTCTAGATCATTGCGAAAGTAATAGCCTTGGGTAATAGAGGGCTTGAATACATTAGGGCCGTCCGTGGGCGAAAAAATGGCGGTGCCCTCAAGCCAATAATTTAGGGTGGGGTTCATCATCATATATTTTGCTGTCAAAATTTCGGAATATGGCAAATCCTTCTCGATAACATGAGCCACTAGTTCGCCACTTGTCCGCCTTAATGATTTCGACATTAAATCTTGGATGTCGCAATTAGGGTCAGAGCAACTTCCACCGTTACGTCTGTTCTCGGCTATTTGGCTGTAATATTTTAAAAAATAGGGAACGGTATCATTTATCGGCAATGTACCTTGAGTCAGCAATCTATCGTTAACCCCGGTCACTATAAATTCCCTAAACGCTAACCCGCTCATTAAGTTGCGGAGTGAAATGCGTAGAGTTGAGTCAGACACAACAAAATTTTTCTCACTCACTGTTGGAATGCGGCCCTGCATCAATAGCGTGGCGCGTCGAAGCGTGGCTTGCCTTGACTCTAACGTGACGCCTGTAAGAAAGCTGGCCTGGCGTGGAGAGGCGATATTTTCTGACCCGCCGAATGCGTAATTAGTCGTATTGCCTAATTGGCCGATCTCGTTGATCACTTTCTGGATAGCTTGATAACCCCCACTTCCTAATGCCAACTGCACTCCACCAACGTGACCTTGTTCCCCTGCAATCTTAGCGAGCAATAAATCTGAGCCTTTTTTCTCAATATACTCCGATAGCGCACCAAAGTTATTTAGCGCTGAAGCTGTATTGGAGCGCTGAAATTGGAGCGCGGAATTCCGAGCAAGCCCACCTTCGACATGACACGCAACACAACGTGCTTGTATAACTGCGGTCTCGATCTCGGCTTCGAATGTAATGGCGGCCTGTGAAGCACTGTTGTCTGGGAGTTCGGTAGAAGATTTCACCGAGATCTGCGCAGGTTCGGACGTATAGTGAAGTGTAGATTCGCCCTCGACGCTGTAGGCGGCGAAATAAAGATAGTCACCAGCTTCGGCCATAGTGCCATCAAGAAGAACTAAGGTCTGGGAGCTTGCCAGCATTTGATCGCTGGCGAATGGCGTAAGCGTCTCTAAAGCACCGCTCCATGGCGCGTAGCTGCCATCGGGTTCCAATTTAAAGAATTGGTTGTTGGCCACGATTATAGTGTAGACCGAAGCGTTTTTGGTGATATCAGCAGCTTGAGGGCGCAGGGTAAGCGAGAGTGAAAAGTCTGTAGTAGTTGTAAGACCGGTCGGTAGAACAGAAGATTGCACGCCTAGCTCAAAAACGCTTGCGCTGGGAGTGCCATCGGTCGATGCCGAGCTAATTGTCGCAATAGACGAAGCAACCTCTAGCGAATAAGCCGAGATCGGCGCCATAAGTATAGCGAAGATTGCAACAGCTCTTAATTTTCGAACCATTCTAATAGCTAGCACGGATGTTTTAGTCTGCTCGTATTGAATCAAGTTAACGTTATCATTTTTGTAATTAATGGTAAACACCCGCAAGCTTCAGCCTAGATCAGCGACGTTTTAGAATGGTGAGCAATTGTCCTTTTTGAATGACCAAGGCGATGCTTTATCGTAGCGAGCATGTGAATGGATTCGGTCTCGTCCTTGCAATGCCCGGAGCTACCGCACTGAGCTTGTATTCGGGATGTTAATCGCTTTACAGCTACCCGCCATATCCCCACTAAACAGCCCCCACAACCGTTACAGTCCAGTGCGTATTCACTGGCTCTTTAGTCCTAAATAGCTCTATGTCACCCCCATTTTCTAGCAACCGCCAAGCCAGCACCCCACCCTAGGGCACACCCCGATAAGTCAGAATGGTTCCATTTCGCTTCTATACATACTATTGTGAACGACTGGTTCGCTAATCAAAAAATAAGAAGAAGCCATGCAAGATTTCGCCAACTACAGACCAAGTGCCGATTTGGAGCCCTCTAGAGCTTTTGCTGCCGATTGGTCGCCAGATATTCCTAGTCTTATCTTCGGGGTTCTTCTAGGCGTCGCTGCTTGCCTGCTGGGGCTAAAGGTAGTCGAGACTAAGGCGGACCAAGCAGTATTGATTGAGGCCCCAATAATTATTGAAGAGGTGGCTAAGAAGACCGCAAAGCTTGATTTTTACGAAGCACTTAAAACCTATGAAGTATTGCCTAGGACTTATGATTAGCCCCTATCACTGAATAAAGGTGTGCACCATGCGCTCAGCTGTCCTGAACATTTCGCTACCTATGGCACTTTCACTATCTAGCGACCTCTTGGCTCATGGTGGCGGAACAAACTCCTACGGTTGCCACAACCAGTCCAGTACGAGCACTCATCACTGTCATAGCGGCGACTACAATGGCCTTTCTTTCAGTTCTCAAGAAGCCTTTCTAGCCTATATCAAAGAACAATCAGAAAGCATAGCGACTGCTACTGTCACTACCGAGACTGCGAGCACTGATACCACTGAGGAGAGTGTAGCTTCCACATATAATCGAGATGACTACCTTCCCGCATGGGCTGACGACGACGGTGACTGCATTAATACGCGGCACGAGGTATTAATCATTGAGTCTCGAGTACCAGTGACAATGAATGACAGCGGCTGCTTAGTCGCCACTGGGGAATGGTATGACCCAATTACAGGGCAGACTTTTACTGAATCCTCAGACGTTGACATCGATCACCATGTCGCACTGTCGGAAGCTCACAGAAGTGGTGCTGACGTCTGGCCAACTGCAGAGAAACTAGCGTTCTCTAATGACCTTCTTAACTCATTTGCCTTACAAGCTATGGACGACTCTACAAACTCATCTAAGGGAGATAAAGATCCTGCAAATTGGCTGCCCCCGAATGAAAGCCACCACTGTGACTATGTTAAGAATTGGGTCGAAGTAAAGTCGCTATATAACCTTACGTACGACGACGCGGAGAAGGTAGCGATCGAAGGGATACTGGGAACAACTGTAGATTACGGAGCAAGAAAATCTGTTGCCGGCCTACTTGCGTCAACAGCAACACCAGCCGGAAGGTTCTCTCTTGGAATAACGAATGGCACTAGTTGTGGATATTCGCCAGCTGGGAGCGTATCCACAAGTACCTTGATAGATTTTTCAATTACACCCTCGAGTGACCATCTGAATCAACCTGTCGATATCATTTTTGTTGCAGTGCTTGGCTCAGACATATATTCGATAAGCGATAAGCGATAAGCGATAAGCTGCAGCTAGCACCACACGCAGGCGATGTTTCAAAATTCGCGGCGTTCATTTCATAAATAACTTTTCAAGAAAGTCGACAGTTCGAGTTTATCCAAACAGTTTTCAACGACCCGCTTAATGTATCGTTGTATCTAGCCTACCGACTAGAAAGTGGTGACTTAGTTTATTCTCCTGAGCCTTTTACCGTTGCAGTGAAGTGAAACCCCGCACGAGGCCAATTTTTATTTCGGCTCACAGTTTTGAGCATCGAAAGTTTAGCGGCCGAAATTGGATATTTATATGAGACATAGAATGAAGTTAAAAAACAAATTTAAAAAATTTCACGTAATCATAAAAGTTTTGTTATGTGCTTTTTATTTTATTTCTAGTGGAGCTTATAGTGATCCTGTTTGGGATATCATTGGTGGGTCTCGGGATGAAAATTTTCTAAATTCTATCGATATTCCTGATAATGCCTTTTCTGCTGTACCAATAAAAATTTCTTTCAACTACCTATCGACGCTTAATCGCTCGGATCAAGTTGAAATTAAAATTTCCCAAGGCGCGTCAATTTATTTCTCGATTTCGGACATTTTAAATTACCCAAATGGAGATTTGGGCTGGAATGGAGCTAATGACTCTATTTCTGGCCTTCAGACAATTTCAATGACCGCTGGCAATTTTTACTTTCTCGCATCAATTGTCACATCAGATAATTCTTATCAGGTAATTGCAAAGAAATACCCTAGTGATGATTCGTATGTAGGTTGGCTTTATAGTGAAATACGACAAACCCCCCCGCCAATAAATGATGCTCTAATTAAAGAAGAACAAGGCGGTCGCACCATGGAGAGGCGTGATCTGATGACAAAAGAATCTACTTTGACTCTAAAGAGATCTGCTAATCTTCTAGACTCCTATTATACGGATATGGATAAAGATTTAAGTTGGACATTTACGATCGAGAACTCATCTGACACTAAATCGAATCCGCTGATATTGGATGTTCTTGGGCCGTACGCCGACGACTCGATGAATACTTATGCGTTCTTCATGGATCATTCGAATTTTTCCGGCTGGCCCAGTAACTGCCAAGAGCGCTCATTTGCGGATATCGATCCTTTTAAAAGCCTAGGCTCAATTCGCTGTAATATTGAATCAATAGCACCAAATTCGAGTGCAAGTATAACAATAAAGAGTCGACTGAAGGCGGGGTTCGGTTTTGATGACTTGACTTACGGTGGACTGGGTTATCCTGATCTTCAAGTTTATGATCCAGTGGCACTTGAATTCGCTGAAATTTCCTATGATGGTTATTTTACAGGGCCGATTCCGGTTCTTGATGTATTGACAGATACCGATGGCGATGGAGTGAGCGATTTCAATGAAGCGTTATTAGGAACTGATGCAGCCGATAAAAATTCTGGCGCCCATAAAGATGTCGTAATTGATATGGTTGTTTTCTACACTGAAAACTTTAAAGAAGACATCATCATTGATCCGGAGACGAAGATTAATAGTGCTTTTACAATAGTGAACGAAATTTTCAAAGGTAGTGATACAGGAATAAAATTTAATATTGTTCACTATGAATTATTAGATTACAAAAATAGTTGTACTGCGGAGCGCTGCTCAACTGGTCAAAGATGGAACGACACGCAGACTGTAATGGCGGAGTATGGTGAGAAAGGAAAGAATCAATGGCGATTCAGTGAAAAGATAAGAGCTTTGAAAGGCGCAGATTATGTGATGATACTCGATGGAAAGGGGGGAGGTGACCCTACCTCAGGTCAGGCAGCATCTGGAACAAACAATAGAGGCTATTTCGGGTTTAATAAGGATAAGAGAACAACCTTTGTCCATTATGATGGGTGGGGTTTCGACATCGATGAGGTGACTATGGCGCATGAGCTTGGGCATATGTTTGGCAATAGTCATTCCAGGAAACAGTCAAGAGATACATTGGGTAATAATGCCTTAATTGCTGGCACCTTTCCTTGGGCGACGGGCCATGCCATAAAAGACAAGTTCGCAACTATCATGCCGTACGCGACTAAATTTGGAAACGCTGTTGCGATCAAGCGGTTCTCGGATTCTTCTCGATCGGATTGCTCGTATTTTGACGCACCTACCTATGATAAGGTCTTGGGGGTAGCCTGCGGGGTCGATCGTTCTGATGATCAAAACGGAGCCGATGCTGTAGCGGCCATGAAAATTGTTCGATATCAACACGAACAATTTTCACCAACACGTCCGACACTTCCAACAAGATCATCTGATGGCAAATCTTACTCTTCGAGATTTTTAGCAGGATCGATCAGGGATATCGAGCTCGGCTTTAAATTAAACTTCACACCTAACGATAAAATAACTACCGAGAGTACAATCAATATTGCTGCAGGGCATGTCGGGAAAATAGGCACGACGCATATAATTATTGATGCGGGGGCTTTGGGGGCTTTTCAAATGAACTCTGACGGTGCGTTTGTTGATTTTGATATGGATGCGCCAATTTTAGTCGGTTCGATTGAATCAAGGCCTTTGAGAGCTATCGAAAACCTCAGGGTATTTGATGATTTAAAACCTAGCGATTTAGGTGTGACATCAGTTTTATTAAATATATATTTTGGTTATACGGTGATCGATGAGGGCCTAATAGTTTATACAGGAAGCCCTTTAGTTGTGAATATTGTAAATTAGTAATACCTAAAGAATAGGTAAAAAAATTACCCTAGCAGGTTAGTTTACAGAACCTTTTTCATGATGCCTTAATAGACTAGCGGATGTTATGCCAAATCTATGTCCAATTCTTTTCCCAATAAGTCTCAGCATGAGCAGCCCACACAACCGTTACAGTCCAATGCATACTTACTGGCTCTTCAGCCTTTGATAGCTCTATGTACCCAACTTCCTACTGAACGACCAGCCAGCACCCCACCCTAGGGGCACACCCCGATAAGTCAGGATGGTTCCATTGCACCCGTATACATACTATTGTAGAGGAACGATAAGACATTCCTGAGAACAGACTATGAAGCTTTTTACCTTAGCCGCTTGCTCCCTTCTGCGGAGGATAAATTGCGATTAGACAAAAACGCAATATTGAGGAAGGCAGGTTCCCCCTAGCCTAGCGGAGCCAAAATAATTGTATTTCTCGGTATTTGATCACTGACAGACTCAGCCAGAAAGTGATAGATTTACCTATCAAAAAATATATAGGATTCTCAACATGAAAAAGAGTCTCACCGGAACATTACTAATTCTTTCGCTGCTCGCGTTTTCCTGGGCTGCACAAGCAGCAGATTTGGAAAACATCGGCACTTTCGACTTTCCTACCTCAGGCTCTCCTGAGGCACAGGAACATTTCCTGCTCGGGGTGGGCTATCTACACAGCTTCGGCTGGAAACAAGCCCGGGTTGAATTTCAAAAAGCACAGGAAATAGAGCCCGAATTTGCTATGGCTTACTGGGGTGAAGTTTTTTCCTACAATCATCCGTTGATAATGCCAGAGGGTGATCCCGGAGCTCCAATACGGGTTCTGAATAAGTTGGGCGCCACTTCTGCAGAGCGACTAGCAAAAGCGCCCACAGAGAGAGAAAAAGGCTTTCTCAGGGCAGCAGAGGCCTACGCCTTTGATGAGGGTGGAGTCTTGGGAAAAAGAACTGCCTGGATGAAAGCCATGAAGACGCATTATGAAGCTTTCCCGGATGATTTTGAGGTAGCTGCGTTCTATACGGTTTCACTGATAAGTGCTGCTACTGCGGCAGGTGCTCAGAGGGACCGGACCAATTTTCTTGCCGGTTCTATTGCCCTTGAGTTATTCCGTGAAAACGAAAATCATCCTGGGGCTGCCCATTATATTATCCATTCATTCGATGATCCGGAGCACGCGCCTATCTCCCTGGCTGCCGCCTTGAAGTACGCCACCATAGCTCCCGCCGTTGCGCATGCCCGACATATGCCAACCCATATCTTCATTCAACACGGGATGTGGCGAGAAGTAGCGGAATACAATATAAGTGCGTTTCAGGCAGGCGCAGACTTATGGCTACCTGGCGACAGCCCTGGCGACCAGAATCACTCTTCCGATTGGGGGCAATACGGCCATCTACAACTGGGGGATTATGCCTACGGCAGAGAGTGGATAGCCAAGGCCGAGAAAGTTCTGGTTCAAAATCCGGATGACAGACGCTCGATGGGTACCCTCAGAAATATGAAGGCACGCTATATCGTTGAAACTCAGGAATGGAAGACCAGTGAAATCAACTCGAATACCAATGCTGGTGAACTCCTCGCCATCGGATTGAGTGCCATAAATCTCGACGATAAGGCGATGACTGAGAAAGCTATAGCAAGGCTGCAAGAAATGGTTGAATCACGACCGGATGATAGCAATCTCAATATTATCTATCGGGAAGTGGCTGGATTGTCGCTGGCCAGACAAGGTAGAGCCGAGAAGGCCCAAGCGTTATTTGATGAAGCGATTGCACTCACTGATGCTCAGTTACCGCCAAGGGGCTCTGCAAACCCCTATAAACCTGCTTACGAACTCTATGGGGAGGTCATGTTGGCTCAAGGGGAGGCAGAGAGAGCCATCGAATTATTCTCTGAATCCCTTTTGAGAACGCCAAACAAATCCCGGTCCGTGCTTGGTTTAGCACGTAGTTATGTGGCGCAGGGCCTAAGCGATCAAGCGCGCGAGCAATACCAAAAGTTGACTCAAATACTAGTTGACGACCAACTACCTAGTTATCAGGAGGCTTTATCCTATCTGGCTGCTGGAGGGGATTAGCACGGCTTGAATTAACCCGGAAAATGGAGATGCTATAACTGTATTGGAAACAGGCCACCCGTCACTGGCAACTAAAATTGGTGGAGGCGGGGGAGGGGAGTGAATACCTAGGTCAGCTCACTGCTATCTCGTTATATTTTATCTAATAACTATAACTATAACTATAACTATAAAAGTACCCCCCAAAAGTACCCCCAATTAGTTTTGTCATCTTGCTCTTCTATGAGTCTTTCCAAAAGCTATGAAGACGATCCTTAGCTAGCCCTCGATCAGTCCTATTTTCACCCAACAGATAACAATCAAATTCAACTGGCGAATTCTTAACTTTCTTGCCATCAGGTGATACTGCAACGAGCTGGCCGTTAGCATGCTCTACAAACTTACAATGCGCTCCCTGGCTGTTAATAAGCTTATCTCCAGAACTACTAATCTATCGTTCAGTAACCGCTTAATTTGCATGTTAGGAGCCTCTCAGTGGGATAGTGCTGTGTATTATAGCCCCGCGTGTCAAGTACGCCTGGAGTAGGGGGCCTTGTTTCCTAGTAACCGCCCAGCCAGCACCCCACCCTAGGGGCACACCTCGATAAGTCAGGATGGTTCCATTGCACCCGTATACATATTATTCTGGACGGACGATTCTTTATTTCATATGCCTATAGAAAGCCACAGTGATACTGACGGAGATTATTTTGAATAGCACCGCTAAATTTCACCCAGATTTTGAAAGGATACTTGATAGTCACTTCGAAGGTCTGCTAAGAAATGAGCAGCTATCTGTCCCGGGGCTTGTTGTCCTGGCTCGCCGCGGTCAAGAGGCGTACCACAAGGCTTTTGGCGTAAGTGACCTAAAGACTGGGAATATAATGCAGACTGATGCCATGTTTAGAATGTTTAGTATGACAAAAGTACTAACTAGCTTTGTGGCATTGCGACTTTATGAGGAGGGACTCTTCGATTTCGAAGACCCCGTCAGCAAATATATTCCTGCATTTGATCGTTCTTGGGACATTGTTGTCGATAGCAAAAGCGGTCCTGAATCTATTGATTACAAAAGCTTTTTGACTGGCCAAATTATAAACTTAGGTTTTAAGCGTGAAAAATCAGCTAAACCGATGCTAATTAAACATTTGATGAGTGAATCATCCGGCATTGAATATGAACTCTTTTCTGAGTACGACTCGTTTCTCGGTGGCGGAATATGTGACCGGAATTCTGGTCTAGTTGCAAATGCTCTGAGGCAGCAGTTACATCCAGAGGTATATAGAAGCACATGCATCGTAGGAGCGAATTTAACTTTAGAAAGATTTGTGGACACTATCGGAAATGCTGGTGTCCTCACATGTGAGCCAGGAGAATTTTCTTACGGTCACGGGGCTACAGTACTAGGCCGTGTGATCGAGATTCTCTACGAAAACAGTCGTGGCGTATCTAGGAAGTTTTCCGAAATCATGTCAGAGCTTTTGTTTGAACCCTTGGGAATGGACGACGCAGCGTTTTTTCTTGCCGATGGTGATACAAGAGTAAATCGTATTCCGACTCTCTATGGCGCTGTCTTAGAGGAGGATGGATTGAGTGCCAGAATCGCTGAAGAGCAAGAATGCTATCCCATAGGCGTCGATTATCGAACTAATCAAACTGCACACTATACAGGTCCACGAAGCTATGAAAGCGGCGACACGGGGTCGATTATGACTGCGAGAGACTATTCCAAGTTCTACGATATGCTTCTTGCTGGAGGAATATCTAAAAATGGGGAACGTCTTCTCAGCAAGCAAGGTGTGGCAACTCTGTGTAAAGGTCGATTCAAGGATCTAAAGCTCGACACAGCATTGGCAAGGGCATTTGGAGTTGCCGGAAAGCATAGTCCATTCCCTAAATCGTTTAACTTCGGTTGGGCAACCGCGCATGGAGATGACTATTCGCTTCGAGGCTACACAACTAGCGATCACAGCGATATGAGCAACTGGGGAGGTTACGCACTCACCCAAGGTTTTTTCTATCCTACCGAAAATTCTTACATGCTGGTTTGCCCTCAAATTATGCTAACAACTCCTGGAGCATTTGCTTTTGGCCAAACCTTGATCCGAGATACATCTATGTCGGCTTTTCACAGTGTATGGAATTGATAAATGGCAACCGCCCAACCAGCACCCCACCCTAGGGGGTACACCCCGATAAGTCAGGATGATTCCATTGCACCCGTATACGTACTATCTAAACCCCTTGGATATAGCAGATATGCCAGTGCCTTTATAGCCTCTAAATGCAGCGAATTCGGGCCTATCTGGGGCTTATACCTTACTAGTCAGCCTCAGGACCTCTCAAGCGATACCTGACAGCCTATATCTATAGTATCTTCTGGGTATGAATATGAAGAAACGGCTAACTTCTATAATCCTAAAATTCGCCACGGCGGGGTGGTAGCAAAGACTTTATTTTTCCACAGTAAAAGCTAATAAATAGGAGAGATCATATGAATGACAGTGAGCAAATTAAAAATCTAACGCAGCTTTATATCGATAGCATGAGCCACTCTAGTGCAGAAAAAGTAAAAGATGCCTTTCACAGTAATGGAACAGTGGTAGGGTATTTGCACGGAGATTTTATGGAAATGTCTGTCGATGACTTCGCTAACTTTGTTGCGTCGCAGCAACCTTCCCCAAAAGAAAAAGGAGAAGAAGTGGAATTTGAAATTCTCGCGTCTGAAGTGGAAGGAACAACCGCATCAGTAAAAGTTAGAGATAAATATCTAGGCATAACTTTTTTAGATACGTTGTCTTTTATAAAATTTGAAGGCAGCTGGAAGATTTACAGCAAACTGTTTCATGTTGAGAGCGAATAGGAAGACTAACAACAATAACTCTGCTCTTCGGGGCAAGCAAAATTAGCATAAATACTGGGAGCGACGGGGAATGCTTTCTTTTTTAAGAGTGTTTGCTTACATTTGCATTTGGACAACTCCTTTTCAGGTGGCATTAATTTTGTGGGGTATCGGCATTGTTGTCGTTACAGATTATAGTATTTTTTCACTATCGAATATCGAGTTTATTAGGAACTACCTTGGCTTTTTACTTCCTATCATTGAGTGGGCGTACACATGGGTTTGGATTGCTTTCCTAGATTGGGTTTTTTCTCTACCGATAATTTTACATCAGACATTGAAGGCAATATTCTCCACGTGGCTAGGCTTTTGGATACTTAAAAATACAAGATGAACAAACTACTAACAACAATTACCTTACTCTGCTTTTCTGTTGCTGCTAATGCGGTTTTCTATGAAAAAATTAGCTTAAATGTTTGAATACAGTTATTTGGAATGATCGGATTTATAGTTTATAACAAAAGGTTTGAAATATGAAAGCTCTACGATACACCTCCATAATTTTGGTGGCCGTCTTGATGCTGGCGCTTGTCGCCATTATTGGGTCTGGCAATGGTTCATTGATAGGTCAGACTTGGGGCATTATGTTTGGCGGGCCTTCTTTGCCGTTTGACACAAGTAATGCGGTGTCTCCACCGGACTATTCCGAGAGCAGTAATTGGGCGGCGCTACCGGAAATTCAAGGCGTTGAAGACATAACTCCAGCTGGTGTCTCCAACACAGTAATACAAGGCCAAGCACCGGTGGATGTTTTCTTTATTCATCCTACCGGTCTTCTTCAAGGTAAGGATTGGGTTTCTTCTCTTGATCCAAACAGTGCAACGATGGAAAACACGAAATGGATGATGGCCAATCAGGCAAGCGCCTATAACGGCTGTTGCAATATCTACGCACCGCGCTACAGGCAAGCTAGTCTTTTTGTCTATCTAAAAGATCCATCCGTGAGAGAAGAGGGCTTAGCTTTTGCTTATCAGGATGTGGCTCGCGCCTTTGACTACTTCCTTGAATATCACAACCATGGCCGCCCGTTTATCATTGCCAGCCACTCTCAGGGAACCCATCACGCAACAACATTGCTGCAAGAACGAATTGCTGGTACTGAACTTGCCCAGCGCATGGTGGCGGCCTACATCATCGGCGGAAGTACTCCTCAATCGGCAGTTGATGAAATGGAAGGTATTGAGGTGTGTGATGGTGCGACTGAGCTAGGCTGCGTTATTCACTGGGATACCTTTAACGAGTCTTTTATTGACCAATCGGTATCCGAAAGTCAAGGGAACGTCTGTGTCAATCCGCTTAGCTGGAGAGTCAATGGGGGTCTTGCAGATAAATCACTGCACAAAGGCGGTGTCGAAGAAGCCGGAAGTTTTCAAATTTCCCTCGGGGGCGATGACGTTGCCACCGGCATAATATTCAATAGTCTTGGGGAACCTATACCTAACGCTTTACAAGCGCAATGCAAAGGCGGCATTCTCTATGTTACTGATCAATCGGATACCGTTTTGGGGGGTTCTGCGGCAGCATTGCCGGGTGGTAGTTATCACCTCTTGGACTATCCATTATTTCACATGGATATCCGTGAGAATGTGAATCTCAAAGTGGCGGAATATCTTGCTCGTTAACGGGAAATTAATGTAATAGATAGGGTAATAGATAGGGTAATGGATAGGGTAATAAATAAGGTCAGATGGAGGCCCAGCCAGCACCCCACCCTATGGGTACACCCCGATAAGTCAGAATGGTTCCATTGCACCCGTATACATACTATTCTGGACGAACGATTAGGTATTTCTGAGAACAGGCTATGAAACTACTTATCTCTAAATTATTAGGGCTTCCTTACTACAAAGTGAATCGCCACTGGGAAGCTTTCTCATTAACTGGATTTTGAAAAATGAAGTTAATCCAAGGTGGAAAGAAGTCCCCTGATATTAATGATCAGGATTGGAAGTTCATTAAAGACAGTCTCAAGCAGTGTATTGCCACGCATTTCATTACCGAATCTGAAAAAAAACAGATTTTTGATTATCTTGAAACAACTGAAAACACAGACTCGACCGTTCGTGGACTGATGGCTGGATCGCGATCAGTGACTAGTTTCGTCTTATCATTACTTCAGGCGGCAAATGCACAACGGGATTTAAAAAAGCAGTGAAAGGAATCAAAGGGGTCGAATCAAAGGGGTCAGGGAATCAAAGGGGTCAGAGTACTTGGGAATCAAAGGGGTCAGAGTACTTTGATTTTCTATATCGTGTCTGCCGCGATGTAAAAGGGGTCAGAATCAAAGGGGTCAGAGTACTTTGATTTTCTATATCTTGTCTGCCGCGATATATTTTTTAGACTTTCTATCCCCTCCTCTCGGGAATGGCGGCAATGTGTAGCCTAGCTGTTGTTCGATTTGTTGTTTGAACTTGCCGTCACCTAGCACCCAGGCTTTATTGGTGGCAACCCTGATTTCTTCAATTGTGTATCCGGGAATGTTTTTTTCAAACAGCGACTGATATCGAAGCCGGCGTTGGCTGCTATCCTTACCTAATGCAAGATAAACAGGATGAGGAGTGATGAGTTTAATCTTCTTTCCCAGCACATTGTATCTGTAACTAGACCAGGGATATTCAGCGGGGTGCTTCACCATACCGGCTCTGACCGGGTTGAGTTCGATGTACCGACTTACTGTTAGAAAATATTTATCAGTACTGACCATGGAGGCTTTGAATCTACCCTCCCAAAGTGTTCCTGTACGTTGGTAGGTGCTATTGATATACCGCACATAATATCGACCTAGGCCCTGCATCATCATGCTAATGCTTCTTGGGGCTTGGGGTGTACAGAGTAGGTGAACATGATTGGTCATTAGCACATAGCTGTGAATGGTCACTCCAGAGAGTTCACATCTATCTCGCAGTTTATCGAGATAAACGATGTAATCACGTTCGGTGAAGAAACAAACCTTTCTGTTATTTCCGCGCTGGATTAAATGAACGGGTACTCCGGGCAAGAACCTTCTCGGATGTCGAGGCATGAGAGAATCCTTTCTCTGCAAGTGGTTAACAATCAAATTGCTGTCGTTTAGTGTAGTCCAGAGGATTTAGAATGCTAAATCAAAGTACTCTGACCCCTTTGATTTCACTAAATCAAAGTACTCTGACCCCTTTGATTTTTGATTTCAAATCAAAGTACTCTGACCCCTTTGATTAAAATTGCTGTCGTTTAGTGTAGTCCAGAGGATTTAGAATGCTAAATCAAAGTACTCTGACCCCTTTGATTTGTGATTTACCTTTGATTTAACCCCTTTGATTTAAGGTGTCCATCACCTTTACTCTTCTCTCAGTTCTTCGCCATCGCCATCCTCCTCATCTTCGTCGTCTTTCGCGCCGCTGCAGGTCTCTGGCAAGTAGCGCTTGCCTAAGGCGTCTACTGTGACCACGTCCGCCACGCAGTCCCATTTGATGGTGTCGTCGTCCTGAGCTCGCGCAATGAGCAGGAAGCCAAATTCAATGTCTTCAAATCGTCCACCAAATTCTGTCATATCTACCAGGGCCCTGAGCGTTCCGGTGCGTAATTTGTCTGCAGCAGGTACTCCCAACTCGCCTGCCCGGTAGTCTATACCGGTGAGAATGCCTTCCGGAATGAAAGAGCTCAGGTTGATGTCCGCTTCTGACTGTGGCATCTCGCCGTAGGTATCGAAGTACTCTTCAATAATTGCCTGCTGCTCCAGCCCCAGATCAACGGCAGCGGACACTGCGTCGTCGATTCTGGAGTTGTGGTAAAAACCAAAGGCAACTCCTATCAGCACTACTACTATCATGGGATAGACAACCATCTCGGAGGTTGTGAGCCCACTCTGCCAGTTCCCTGTTTGGGGTTTTTTCATCGAGCTGAATTCCTATTTTGCAGATAGTGATGTCCTGCACTATTGCAGGCGCACATCACCATGCAACTTTCGCGCCCGAGCGCCGTTTTATTTTCTGTCGGGCTTTCTGTGGAGTGCCGATGCCTTCGAACTCTACGAAGGCCTTCCCCAGCCGGTCTGGATTGCAAACGGCACGCGCGGAGATTTCAATGACTACTGCCGTGAGGGGCGCCTGTTAAGCAAGGACAACTGGAGTGGTGAGGTTTTTCAGACGGGCGCGCTGCCTTTCTTCGAAATGACTTCAGACTTCATTGCTGCCTATGAGCAGTTCCTGCAGGAACACTGACGGGGCTGGCACCAAGCGCCACTAGCTAAACTAGGCACAGTAATTGCTGCATAAATCTATAACTGACTGTCTCTGTATGTTTTTGGGGGCATATCGCGCCAAAGCGCACAGACTCGATGCATTCTGCTGTTTTTTTTGTCTCAAAAAGAGGCGGGGACTGGTATGGAAACTTGGAACAATCTGGTCGACAGGTTTGATCTCCTGTTAGAGAAGATCAAGCTGGGAAGTACTGTGAAAATCGCAGGGAGAGAAATTCCTCCGGTGGTTATGAGCTTTGCATTGATCGTTATCTGCATTCCCATTTGGGGCTACCTGGAATTCGAAGGCGACAACAAACTCATCGGTGCGCTGGTTGCTATCCTGATGGCCTGGGGCGTTGTCCAGTTGGGCGCTCTGGGTCTGGGTGACGGTGTCGGCGAGAAACCGGGCGGTTCCTCAGCCGATAAGACCTTTGCATCTGGCACTGTGTCCGAATCTACCGAAAACTCCAACTCAATCGAGCATCCAATGGACGCAAGTGAAACTCAGCCCGATCAGCAGCAGCGACTGGTCCTATTCGCATTCGCGGGTGTTTTGGTTGCTTTAGTTGTCATCTATCTGCTGAGGAATGTTGACCGTTACGAAGATCTGAACATTGAGTTTCGCTATAGCGAACTGGTCGATATGGTGGAGCCTATCCAAGACACGATAGAGGTTGCTTTGCTATCCGGGAGCGCTGTCGACATGGATTTTCTCGATAGTGGAGAGGCAGGGTTGCCCGATGAGGTGCTTGTTTCTGAAGAGGCCCACGGCATTTCCGTCATCGACGGCCAGATCATTGCGACGTGGATGAAGGATGAGTCCGACCTGGATGGGGTGACCTATATTCTTGCCCCAAAGATCGAGGACGGAGAAGTTGAGTGGGCAACCACTGGGACTTGTGGTGGTAAAAACGCCTGTTAGATAACCAACAATGCAATTCACTACTAATCAATTGACCCTAACCATCAGCTGAAAAGCTCAGGAGCAGAAGTAATGACTGATCAATCCATAATCCCTCTCGATATGGTTAACCCGCTTGACTCGCTGGACCGCTCATCACCCGAGACGGGCCCCTCCGGCAAGCCAATAGTGCGCACCGAAGAAGGGATCATCACCGAAGGCAGCAAAGTGACATGGGACAAGAAGGCAATTCTTTGGGCGCTGCCCCAGCCGCTTCTGGTTGCCTGCTCCGTGTTACTCGTCGCCGCCATGGTGGTGAATCAGTGGGGCGATGAGTATTACCGGGTGTGGACTCTGCTCGTTGCGGTCTCCGCTACGCCTATTTTGTTAATCGCCGAACGGTTCTGGGCCAAGAAAAAGTACTGGTTGCTCAAGCCCGACGAGCTGTTAGAAGACGTGTTCTGGATGGCTTCAGGCGGTCTGCTTTGGGCCCCGATCATTTCCGACCTGTACCGGACGCCCGTGTCTGAGGGCTTCCGCGCCCTGCGTGACATGTCTCCGCTGCAGATCGAATTCCAACCAACTACTGTGCTCGGGCTTATAGGCGCCATGCTGGTTATCCGATTCACTTCCAGCTTCTTCTATTACTGGCTGCATCGCATCCAGCATGAGTCACTGTTCTGGTGGCGTATGCATGCGACCCATCATCACATTACCAAGATGAGCGCAATGCGCGGTGGTCGTACCCATCCCCTTGAATACCTTGCGCTTGGCCTCGGCACACCGATGGCTCTGGCCCTGATGGGTGCAAGCGATGAAGTGTTCATCGTGTCAGCTGCCTTCGGTATGTGGAACGGCAAATTTAACCACGCTAACCTGCCCATGGTTTCCATGCCGGTTTGGGACTGGTTCTTTGCAACCGCGCAGCAACACCATTGCCACCATGCGCTGGAGCGCCGTCAGGCTGACTCCAACTACGGCTGCAATATCATTTTCTGGGACCGCGTCTTCGGCACTTACTGCGGCGATGCTGAAGTGGGTAGTTTGGGTGCAGGCAAAGGCGTTCGTCTTTCCATCAAAGACCAGCTGATGCTGGCCTTCTATTCCGACAAACGCCTCAAGAGTTTGTAGCTAATCGACTAGAGCTGACCCCAAGTCGATCCATTCAATGGATCGGATTGGGTAGGTTACCTCCGAAAACGGCCAGTTTTCTTCCACCCACTGCGTCGTCCACTCATAAAACTCCGCATCGAACTCAGCTTTGGTTACCCACAGGGAAACCTGGGGGAACCTTAGGGACACTCTCAATTTAACAACTAAATTCGGCGGATGCTGGCGGCATGCCTGACCATTGTCTGCTTTGTAGACATGCCAAGGATGGGACGATTATATATCCCGGGTGGCTGTTATCATCTGATCGGGCTCAAACAACTGCATTTATTCCTTTGATCCAGTTAAGCAGATCGGTTTTCGGAGCAGCAATGTTGCTGTAGTATAGGCGATCGGTAGGGTACTTGCTCCCCACGCGGTGGAAGGCAACAATGCCAACGGTTTCAATTAATATTTAGCTAGGAGAATGATGTGTTGGTAAAAGTTTTTCAGTTGTTTAAAAAAGCCCCGCGGTTATTGATTTGTGCGGTATTAATTGTTCTGTCGTCAATGGTGAGTTTCGCAATAGAGCCGGGGTCTTCGAATGAGCGATCACTCAATGCTCAGTCCCTAGAATATCTCGGTTTCGACGAGGGTCACCTATCCGAACGGGCCAGTGCCGGTCTCAGAGAAATCTTCTCAGGTAAGATGTTCTACTCAGCGATGCCTCTTAGCTTCTCGCGGGCGGTCGATGCCGCTGCAGCTGCAGAAAAGGACTCTCTAGGCTATGACCGATCCACAGTTGACGGGAAATTTTTGGTCAACGGAAGCTTGCCTTCACCACCCGCTCGTGGTGTGGCGTCTGATATCTCCTTGGCCGACGTTGTCTTTGAGAGAGGCGGCGTAGAACTTAAGGGCTTAAGTTGTTTCGCATGCCACTCAGGAGTGGTAAATGGTCAGGTGATAGCAGGACTGGGAAGCAATACAGTAATGCAAAATCTTCCGCGTCCAGAAGGATCCGAAGACCCAAATATGATGCAGATCATCGCGGCTCTAGATCCTGCCGAGCAAGAGGTCGTGGCCGAGCTGATGCTCGGAGGTTACGCAGCACAACCCCTCACGGCCGAAAGGACGAGTCGCGGGGATAATTACGGTCCCTTTGGTGTGTGGGCTCACGGTGCGGCACTCGAAGATCCGGAAAACAAAGGTCTAGCTGTGAGTCCAGCAAAGACAGCATTGACCGACTTAATCGAAAATAATATGGCCCCTCCGGTAAACCCTATGCCGTGGTGGTTGATGAAGTACAAGTCATTTGACTATTGGTACGGAGATGGTAACCCCTACGACGCAGGACACTTTTCGTTTAACTTCACCGGTACACAGGCAAACGTTAACGACATTCATGCCGATCATGTTGCGTCAACAGCCAAAGCCCTGGCTTTCGCTCGAGAGACAGTATCTCCCGAGTTTCCAGATAGGCTCGATGCAGAGCTAGTTCAGAAGGGCGCCGATATATTTCACGACCGCACTTATCCGGCCGATTGGGACAATTTTAGAGCTTGCTTCAAGTGCCACGGTAGCTATACCAAAATCGGTGACAACCCCGACTATGGCTTGCCGGGCTCTTGGTCAGTGAAATACGACGGTACGGAATACGAAAATGTTCGTACAGATACGGAATACAACGAAATCGTAAAGGCTTTCGGACCGGTAAATGAACACATAACAAAACTCCAAGCCTACTTTGAATCGCAGGAAAAGCCTGAGCTAGGCACTGTCTACGCTCCCCTCGAGGGGAAGGGCTACGTCCCACCGCCACTAGTCGGGGTCTGGGCAACCGCACCTTACTTTCATAATGGATCGGTGCCAACCGTGGAAGCGGTGCTGAACTCGAAGCTCCGCCCGGAGATATGGACAAGGAACGAGGACCCGAATGCCTATGATCTCGAAAGCCTCGGAATGGTTTTCTCGACACTATCTCGTGAAGAATTGGAAGAGAGCGATCGCATCATGGCAACTGCTCCGCATTTGAGCCGTGAATCTCTCGACCAGATGTTCATCTACGACACTGAGGGCTTCGGTCGGGGCAACATGGGCCACACTTTCGGTGATCAGCTAACACAAGATGAGCGTATGGCCGTCATGGAGTTTCTCAAAAGTCTCTCAGGGCCCGATATGCCTTCAGTATCCGCTCCAAAGATTCCGGGTCGGCTTGCGCAACTTGGTATTGATTGACCCCATTCAATAAACGGAGTCGGAGTAAAAAAGCAGCAGTTTTTAATAAATGGGGTCAGAGTAAATATACAGTAGTTTGTAGCGTTGCGATTTGGCGCTAAGCCATATGACAAGAAAAGCCCGAACACTCACTAGTGATCGGGCTTTTTATATGGTGGGCCCACACTGCTCCCCCAGTCTTCTCCCCGGAGTTTTTCGAGGTGTCGCTGCCCAGCTTAGAAAAGACTATTTCTGTTGAGTTGCTTTTTGATAGGCCGGCAGATAATGCCAAGGACTGGTCCGTGCTAATTTTGGCTGGAATGCAATCTCTTCTTAAACGAGAACTAATACACCGAAGGCTCATTGTTCAAGATCAGAGTTACGGTTCAAAGTTAGTGGGATTTGTGGTTTTTCAGTAGTTGTGCACGCAGGGTTATACAACAATAGCTAGAGGTATTTTTCTCTAATCGTTGTTTTTTATTTTTTATAGAGGGTCGTTGATGAGGCTTTGCAGCGAACGATTAAAAAAACTGTAATGTCTTGGGATTAGATTCTTCAGAATTCGAGGAATCATGAGCTGAACTTGCGGCGTCTAAGTCGAAATTTGAAGTGATTCGGTTGTAACGAGCTGACAGGACACAGCTGCGGCTAAAAAGCGTTGCGATAGTTCAGCGAAATGAGAGTCGATTAATATAGACCATTATATTGGATGCAACCTGATGACAGATAGCTTTGATCTAATTAACTTTGAAATGAGCCTAGGTATGTCGCTACAGGAAATAGGCTTAAATCCTAACCTATACATTCAGCGTATGAGGATGCTCCAGCCCGAATTAGTTCTAGCTTACCTTTCAACTCGCTATTGCTTCAATGTTGATGGGGAGGCAATAGTTCTCCAAATCGAGGGAGCATAAAGGGGACAGCTACAACTTAACAACTTAAAGCCCTGCGCTGTCCAATGTGAACCCCCTAGCCTCACAAACTTTGACCCCTTTCTTTCTCCACTTTGTCGCTGCCTGTTGACTAATCTGCAAATAAGCAGCTAGTTCTCATAGAGATGTAGCAGGAAATAGTTGAGACACTAAGTTGTTAAGTTGTAGCTGTCCCTTGCGATGCTTTCTGGCGAGAGATAGGCCTAGGTTATACTGCAGATGTGATAAATTTTCTGGACATCGGTATGGACATCGGTATGGCGTTTGACGAAGAATATGAACAGAGTAGGTTCGAAGAACTTCAGATATGGCTTGAAGAAAATGTCGTTCATTTCTCTGAACCAAAGGAGGTGACGCTTTTTGACTTCGAGGTTAACTGGTCTAACTGGTCTGGGGAATTCAAAATACGGTTCGATGATTTCGTAAGGGAGGCCTCATGGGGTTTAGGAATTGAAATGACAGGCGTTCCTAAATTCTATTATCCAATGTTCACCTCGCCGTTAGGAGTGCCAGCAAGCTACAGAGCAATAGAGATTACCTCAAATACACACAATGCTATCAATGAGGCATTAAAGCGTACGTTTCCTAGCAACCGCCCAGCCAGCACCCCACCCTAGGGGGTATACCCCGATAAGGCAGAATGGTTCCATTGCGCCCGTATACATACTATTGTGAACGAATGGTTAGGTAATATTAAGAGTTACTACAAAAAAGGGCAAGATTGTTGCTTGCTTTTAATCCTTAAATCGACTTGATAAGGTCGAGAACAGGTTGTTAAAAAAACATCTAATTCGCATCATCTTTTGGGTAGTCGTATTTATTGAAGTATTGATACTTCTACAGTTTTTTAACCCTCATCAAAATCAGTTAAATAGCGATTGAACTAAATATTTAGGATATCCATATGATCACAGACAAATTTAATCGTTGGTTTACAATGCTTGTAAATCTTAGTGTTCTTGCAGGAATAGTTCTTGTCGCAATTCAAATTCAACAGAACACTGATATTACAAAGGCTCAAATGGCCAATGAATATTACTTACTTGATGCACAACTCGAATTAAC
The DNA here is from genome assembly GCA_963854625.1 of Gammaproteobacteria bacterium. Classification (GTDB taxonomy): domain Bacteria; phylum Pseudomonadota; class Gammaproteobacteria; order Pseudomonadales; family Pseudohongiellaceae; genus UBA9145. The sequence continues at coordinate 22,828 of CAWKZY010000023.1, forward strand.
AATGATGGGGGAATCCCCAGCCCAATCATTGGAGAAAGCAATATACTTTCCCGATGAGCTAAATCAAGAAGATGCTGTAATATTAGACAGATACTTCAATTTTGGTATTTTACAACTTGAGCGCATACGAAAAATGATAGAGCTTGGGGTTGCCGATGAAGAGTTATATCAAGAAAGGACTGCGTATCTCAGATGGCACTTAGGAAATGAAGCCGGGAGGCGCTGGTCAACTCAATACGTGCTTGGGGAGTCAAATGAGTTGTCCGGGGACATTGAAACAGTACTTTCTGGTAGCAACTTTCAAAACAATAAACAGCTCCTTGATGCAATGCTGACGAATTGATTGAAGAATTTCAAGCTGAAGGCAGCATCTTTCCATAAAGTGTCATCAATATTCTTAAATGCTGCTTCGTACATCTTGTAAATGCCTGTTATAGGTTAATGCTCAGATTATGGCTTGCTTACCCGGGTTTTCGCCCAGCTGTTTTAGGACCGCTTATCAGGCCTATCTTTCGGCCTAACGTCTCTAGCTCGTACAGCTCTGCCATCTTAGTACTTCTATAAGCTCGTTTCTGGCGTGTTTCGCGTCCATGCACTGTCTTAGCAGCAGCGCAACGTGCTCGGCCTTCCGCTGTTACTGGGCCGCGTGAGAGGCCTCCGTGCGTCCGGCAAACCTCCTTTCCTTTCATGGCTGGTGCTCTGCATTGCTGTTTGGTGCGCTTTGATGTGGCTTTGCATTGTTTGCATCGCACGCATCCTAGTAGTGGGTAATTCTGCATATATCACCTCGGGAATAAGTATCAAGGGGTCTCAATCAAAGGGGGCAGAGTACTTTGATTTTCTATATCTTATCTGCGGCGATGTATTTTTTAGACTTTCTATCCCCTTCTCTCGGGATTGGCGGCAATGCGAAGCCTAGCTGTTGTTCGATTTGTTGTTTGAACTTGCCGTCACCTAGCCCCCATGCTTTGCCAAATAAAAGAAAGGGCCACTACCTTGCGGTAGCAGCCCTTTCTTTTATTTGGTGGAGGCGGGGGGAATTAAATATCTGGGTTATATTATTGATATTAAAGGAATTTATTATAATATAGATAAATAGTACCCCCATAAGTACCCCCAATTGGAGCTGTCACCGCGCTTTGAGCACACGCTAATCTGCCCAATAATCACGAAGCCGCTCCTTAGCCAGCCCTCTATCAGACCTGTTCACGTGAATAACATAGCACCCCAGCTGTTCAGGCTTAAACCGGATAGAACGCCTATATTCCGTTGTAACTACTAGCTCACCACTAGAATGCTCTACAAACGCATGGGAGCGCCCCTGAGCATCAAACACTTTATCACCAACAAACACCTCTCGATCGTCCAGTAACCGCTTGATCTGCATATTCAGAGCCTCTGTATGGCGGAACGACCTGTATTATAACCCCACGAGTCAAGCAGACTCAGACCCCACCCCTAAAACCTCAAAATGACCGTATCCAGACCCCACCCCCGGGGGTACCCCCACTTGCTCAGAACGCTTCCCAATTTCGCTAGTACATAATATTCCTGATTAGGAATAGGGTAATTCAGCGAATACAGGCGCACTAGTTGAAGATCTTTTCTGCGACGTGAAATACCATTGTCATTTGATTTGGAGAAGCCGGGTGAGGAAAATATTTATAAATATCGTCATCGTAATGATCGTGTTAGTCGGTGCCGGATTATTTTACCAGTCAACGCAGCAAGGCACAGATGTAGCCAAATTTCCCGCTCCCGGCAAGTACTATGATGTTGATGGAATAAGAATGCATCTTGATTGTCGAGGTAATGGATCACCAGTACTTATTATTGAGTCTGGGCTCGGTGGAGGCTCTTCAGGATGGTCTCTTGTGCACGATGCCCTGGCCTCTGAAACAAGGGTCTGTGCCTATGACCGACCAGGAATGGATTGGAGCGCACCAGTTCATCGCGTTGCAGACTCAACGGAGGTTAGTAACCGTCTATTTAAACTTTTGACTGTCGCTGGAGTTGGCGGCCCAAAAATACTTTTGGGGATGTCGGCGGGCGGTATCTATGTTCGTGAATATTACAAAAACCATCCAGGAGATATTACTGGCATGGTCCTAATTGATTCTTGACCGAGCAACAAGCTTCCCGTTTTCCTCCACGAGTAACGAGAACGATCAGCATGGACACAATCCGGATTAATGCTTGTCGATTATTCCAGCCAATTGGTGTAGTTCGAGGATTAGGAATAATGGAGTGGTTTATTGATCCAGATCTTGATGAAGCGACAAAGCAGCCACTGTTAGCCCGCTTAAATCAGTCACATTTTTGTTCATCTCAATACTGGGAAGGTGAAAGCTTTAATCGCGAGGTAAGTGATGAATTACCTCCAGACTCTTTGGGTGAACTCCCTCTATTAGTATTGTCGCAAGGAAAGGAACCTAAGGCTTACGTGGGGGACGATTTTACACTCGAACAAGCGATGGCTGAGGCAGAAATATGGGATACACTTCAAGACGAGTTGATGAATCTATCGAGCAAGAGTCAACGCGTGATCGCATATGAGAGCGGACATGTTATTCAGAATGACCAACCTGATCTAGTTATAGAGGAGGTGCAAAAGTTTATTCGTAAATTGCAGAGTGGAGTTGAATAATCTGATTGATTTCATCCTCCCAGCATCCTATGTTCAATTTACTGGGTGGCACTACGCTTCTTCTTGCCTGAGAATAAATTGTTGTTGGTTGGAATCTGAAGACACCATCCATCGTAGGCTTGGTAGACCTCAACGTTAGTCAGGATAACGTTAAAGGCTGCCGCGAAGTCTCTGTCGTTTTTCTTTACTTGCTGCTTTGCTGCACGATACTGAGTTGCTAACAGCTGAGCTTTGGCAATCAGGTTTGCGTCAAAAGAAACTTGGCGGTAGTTTAGATAATGAGCTTTGAGCACAGCTAATCTCGCGAGTAAGGCTAGTTAGTCTAGGGTAGCGCGGAGTAGGCGACGGACGCTATTCTGCGGGCATGGTTTGAGCATGCTAACTCTGGTGGCGGAGTAGCTAGGTCGATCAGCTTAAATGCTGCAGTTCCGCCACTTAGGGAAACTGGTTTCCACCCTCCGATTTTACTTATAGTCAATCTACTCCCACTGCTGCTGCACCAGGCCGTCGTGGGTCAGAATACCCATAAAAAATCCCGTCTCGCGACATAACAGTTTGAAGACTGCCCATGCCTGCACTGCGTTGACTAAATTTAATATTCTGCCCTTTTTCAATGAGAAGCGACACCGTGTCAGGACTAATGCCGCTTTCTATCTCAAGTACATCGGGCCTCCACTGATGATGGATACGGGGTGCAACAGAGGCATCAGCTATATTCATTCCAAACTCTACTACGTTTAACACCATCTGCATATTAGCACTAATTATTTTCGATCCTCCGGGACTACCGGTCATCAAAATAGGCTCGCCATCTTTTAAAAGCATCACTGGTGACATCGAGCTCACTGGGCGACGACTGGGGCGAATGAGATTGTTGTCACTGCCCATAAGACCAAAGGCATCTGGGATATCTGATCGTAATGTAAAGTTACCCATATTATTATTCATCAAAATTCCTGTCCCCTCGATGACAACACCTGAACCAAAAGAGAACATTAGAGTATATGTATTACCAATCATATTGCCTTCGTCATCTACAACCGAGTAGTGCGTGGTCTCATCACTCTCATAAATAGCCAAGTTGCCTGGCGCAATATCATCAGATGGTAGCGCTTGGTCAATCGAAATTTTTCTAGCTATTTCTCGAGCGTATTCCTTGCTTGTCAATGTTTCAGTGGGAACTTCAACGAAATCCGGATCTCCGAGGTACTTGCTTCGATCAGCATAAGAAAATTTCATTGCCTCCGACATAATATGCAACGCATCTGCGCTCTCTGCACCCATTTCAGCTAAAGGGAAATTCTCTAAAATATTGAGCATCTGGATAACATGCGTTCCTCCGGAGCTGGGTGCTGGCATAGCGGCAATATCATATCCGCGGAAATTTCCGCGGACAGGTTCTCTCTCTAAGACCGTGTAATTGGCTAAGTCATCCATAGTAATGAGGCCATTGTGCGCGGCCATATCGTTGACGATTTTTTCAGCAACACTACCTCGATAAAATGCATCAGCACCATGAATTGCAATTTCCGACAGGGTCCAAGCCAAATCGGGCTGTTTGAATATCTCTCCTACCTCATAGTTAGAACCATCCTGCTTATAAAATTTCCGCAAGCTAGCGGGATTGTTCTTAAGACGCTGACTACGAGCTAAGTCTTCAGCCAGTTCATGAGTAACCTCAATTCCATCGCGAGCTAGTCGGATGGCAGGCTCGAGAACCTCAGCCAAGGTCATAGTCCCATATTCTTCAACTATATAAGCTAGTCCAGCCACGGAACCTGGTATGGCAGAGGATTTATGAGAAAACCGATAGGTTTCGTCTAAAACGACATTCCCATCGTCATCAAAAAACATTTCCTGGCTCGCAGACGCAGGTGCCGTTTCACGAAAATCTATAGCGATTGTTTTATTTATTTCGGCAACATGAACCAACATAAATCCTCCGCCTCCGATGTTTCCTGCTCTAGGCAAGGTCACAGCAAGCGCAAAGCCAAGAGCTGCACCAGCGTCAATCGCATTTCCGCCATTAGACATTATTTCAGCGGCTATCATACTAGACAGAGCATTATGACTAGCGACCATACCTGACCGCCCCATAACAGGGTGGTTAATTGCACTATATTCAAATAAAGCTGAAGAGGAAGCGTCCTGCGCAAAATTAGATGTAATAGTTCCTAGAGCGAAAATACTGACAGCAGCTATCTGGGAAATTTTCTTAAGCATATCGCTTACCTCAAATTAATAGTGGGTATTAAAAATTACGGTAGATCGTTTCGATATGAATTGAATAGAACTTTCATGGATCAAAAAATCCACACCATATTGTTAATTTTGACTAGTCAGGTAACGATCTGAATAAAAATTTCGGGACTTTGCAATATAAAGGACATTGCTGGATACCTAGCAATGCCTTCGATTAAAGGTACGGGACAAGACAGAGCTTATATCAGGTGATTATTAAATAATAATATGATTTAAGAAGAGGCTTGATTAAAGCAAATAATTCAGAGACTGCACCAAATACAAGATTTTTACCTATATAAAATCATAATATTAAGTGCAGTTGTGTGATTATCTACTATTACAACCTACCAATAATAAGCGGTTCGTAAATACCAATTGCCACCTGTAAATCCATACGGCGAATTACTATCATAAAAATTATTGCCTAATCCACCCGCTGGTCTTACCTCTGCAGGATACGTATTAAAAATGTTGTTGGCGCCAGCATGAACGCTAAGCCCGCTATCAAAGTCATACCCAACCTCTAAATCGATAATCCATTGGGAATCATTGAAAGTATCGTTCTTTGCTAGCGTGCTGATATTCGCATAATCACCAAACTGAGTTGCACGCAAATTAGCTGAAAAGCTATTTCGAGCATAATTTGCACTCAAATTCACTTTTGAGTTTGGGAATTCATCTGTGTAAGTGCCAAGACGCGCACGATCAAATTGCTCGATAGGAGAATTATTTGACAAAATCAATCCCGCTAATTCTTCTGGGTTCGCATCGATGCCTTTAATAGAAACATCATTATTATTATAGGCTGCCGTTAAAGACAGTGAGCCAAAATCGTTTTCCATAGACCAAGAAGCGATTACATCAACCCCCTTGCTTCGAGTATCAATAGCATTAGTAAAGTAATTGACTCCACCCAAACTAGCATCGAAACCGGCGGCATCTAGTAATGAAGAAACCTGAGTTCCTATTGTTCCGCCAGATGCAGCGCTGCGACCATCACCTCGATTAAACTGCGCAGACAAGGCTATTCGATCGTCAACGTCAATTTGATAGAAGTCGACAGTTAAGCTCAAGCCGAGATTTGATTCGTAAACAAATCCCGCACTAACGTTAGTTGACGTCTCAGGTACTAACGCTTCTGCCCCAAGCGCTTGTGCTGCGGAGTCAGTCGAAGGGAGCGTCTGGCGCAGAACAATTGTTTCGGCAATTCCATCATTATCTAGATCAACAAATTGACCTCGACTACCTTTGAAACCTAATTGCTGAACGCTCGGCGCTCTGAATCCGGTGTTAATTGAAGCTCGCAACGCAAGCGAGTCTGAGATTTCATATCTAGAATTTAGTTTTCCGATTAATTCGTCTCCAGCTGAGTCATTAAAGTTCTCATAACGAGCCGCAGCACTAATAAACAACTTATCTGTGGGCTCCCAGCCTAACTCAGCATAAGCATTGTAGTTATTGCGCGACAGGTCATTAACAGCTTCCGGTGAAAACCCAGGAAATCCCTGGGCACCAGCCGCATTACCATTATTGCCGTCCGCATAGCTTAGAGGCTCGCCCTCTTTAATCTCAAATTGTTCCCGCCTGATTTGTCCTCCGAAGGACACCTGCAAAGAACCACCAGAATCTAATTGGTACGCTTTAGTAACATCGAGCTGTGTAGTTAGTTCGCTAGCAGAAAACTGTCCGAGATAAAAAGAGGTAGGACTGAGCGCTCCCAAACTTGCATTTACGCCCACAGTGTTTTCCCAATCCGCTTGATTCTCGCCGTAATTTATTGATAAATCCCAATTAAAGTCTTGATACGTTCCTCTCAACCCCGTAGCAGTTTCAAAATCTTTTTCGCTTATAAGCTCGGTAGGCCTAAATCCCATAGGGTATATTTCTGGAATAGCACGATTTGTTTGGCGGGGCATACGAAATGTAAAGTCTAAAATCGAGTCACGAGTGGTATAAGTAGTAAAATTATAAAGCTCTATCTCATCAAACTGATAACCAGCATTTATCGACGAAGAATAAGTTCGTTGTGGAAAATTTCCATAATTTGTAGTTACTAGTCGGTCAATAGTAGACTCACGTGGGTCTAAGCTACCATCCGGAAGTTTAGGAAATAAATTTGTGGTAGCTGGCCTAGCTCGGTTGGAAAATTCTTTATCCATAAGATCGAAAGAAACGTTAACATATCCAGAATCTCCTAATTCGAATCCACCATTAATACCGACGTTAACACTTTCGCCATCACCTCGATCGAAATTTACACCGCGATTCACAGTTATTTTTCCGCCCTCACTGCTATCATCTAAAATTATGTTGACGACACCCGCTATCGCATCGGACCCGTATTGCGCTGCTGCTCCATCCCTTAATACCTCGATTCTTTTAATCGCACTACGCGGGATCATATTTAAGTCCACACCAGCAGATCCACTGTACTGACCGGTACTTGAATTAATAAGAGAAGTCTTATGCCTGCGCTTTCCATTTACTAGAACAAGGGTTTGATCTGGATTTAGTCCGCGCAGACCTGCGGATGCTATAAACGTTGCCGTGCCACCTCCAGCTCGTTGTGGAAACTGTAGAGACGGAACAAGAAATCTTAGAGCTTCAAATAATCCTGTTTGCGGTAGCGAATCTAGCTGCTCGCTCGAGAAAATATCGATTGGTGTTGGACTTTCTGATAAAGTTCGAGGCTCACCTCGGACTCCTGTTACTACAACTTCCTCTATAGCTTCTCGATCATTACCTTGGGCTAATACATTTGAACACCCAAGCAAGAATATAGATGTTACAGTAGGCGCTAGAATATTTTTCTTAGAAAGCCTCATAAGTTTACCTTTTAATATAAATATTATTAGTAACTTCAGATTTGGAACGTTTGGAGTTTAACACATGCAACGTTTGGGAAGCAATGCTAAAATACAATATTGTTATTTATTTTTTTCGACAGTAGCAGTTGTGAAACATACATGCCAATATAAATTCGAATTCCTATTTTTAAGAATAAGATATTGCCCACACCGTATTTTTTACTTTGTTTAATTTAGAAAGGTTATAAGACTCACTACTAATTTTGCCATTCTATGTTTCATTCTGTTTAATATTTTTTGAAAGAGGAGCGTCTTTTGAACACGTTACGAAAAAAACCTGCCTATCTCAGTGTATTGCCCCTCATCGGTTTTAGTTTTTACACTTTTGCCAGCGAACCTGCTTTCACAGAAATTTCATCAGAATTATTTTCTGTCGCAGGATCACTTTCTAATGCTTGGGGCGATATAGATGGAGATGGAGATAGCGATCTCGCTGTTTCAATTAAAGGGGGCGAAATACGTCTATACCAAAATAACGGTGGCGAATTTTTGAACGTCGGCGAAGCCCTGGGTCTACCTCTCAATGGTGATGAAATTCGAGGACTATCTTGGGGTGACTTTGATAATGACGGCGACATTGATCTCATAGGTGGATCCAATGTTTATCCGATACCAAGTAGATCTTATGTTTACCGTAACGAAAATGGGAAATCGTTTACCGAAGTTGCCGAAATAATTGGATTATCAATACCAGGACGGTGGTCTCGACAAAGCAATTGGGTCGATTACGATAATGACGGGGATTTAGACATCTACGCTGCCAATCGCGCTGGAGCCAATAGGCTACTTAATAATCAGCATGGTCAATTTATTTTGGTCCAGAACAATCAAGCACCAAACGATCCCCGCAGGACGGTCGGATCCTGTTGGTTTGATTTTGATCAAGACGGTGATTTGGACTTATTTCTCGCGAACCAATCAGGCGATAGCGATGCATTGTGGCAGAACAATCAAGGTAGCTTTGTAGACGTTGCTCCGATACTAGGTATGGATCAGACGCTTCGAACACTCAAAGACGGTGGTGTTGGTTGTGCAATTGGTGATTTTGACAATGATGGTGATTTCGATCTTTATGTAGGTGCCTATGGCGATAATCTGCTTTACAGAAATGAAGGTAATGGAAGCTTTTCGGAGGTAGCAGACGAGCTTGGCGTCACGCTTCCAATAGAAACGGTTGGTGCATCTTGGGGAGACTATGATAATGATGGCTGGATCGATCTTATGGTCGTTGGGTACCGAAACCCGGGGCAAATACCCGAAAATAGATTGTATAAAAATAATGGAGGGAAATTCGAAAATGTTCTTATCGAAGGTGGTCTGCTTGACAAGGGAGATCACGGTGTCGAATGGGTCGACTATGATCGAGACGGAGACATAGATCTATCGGTAACTGATGGCTATGGAACGGAAGGCGGACACTTCTTATTTCGGAATGATCTTGAGTTCAGTGCAAATAAAAAAATGTTATCAGTTTTGGTGTTAGACAAGGATGAAAATTTTACGCGTGCAGGTTCAGAAATTCGCGTATATGACACAGAAAATAATATCCTCGGTTCGCGTCAAGTTTCGTCAGGAGGAGGCTACAACACACAAAGCGCCTTGCCTGTCTATTTCGGTATTTTTGGTCATACTTCAGTTTCTATTGAGATAAAATTTATGGGACTGTCAGGTGGGCATATCCAGCGTCTCGAAAATATTGAGTTAATTAATTCTTATAATCAGATCATTGTAGTTGAGGACAATAACATTCAATGAAAATTATTGTAATCCCCCACTTGCTCATTAAGGTTCCCTATTTTGCTAGTACATACTATTCTGGAGGAAAGATTAGGACAGCTAGGAAAAAACAGATGAAGATATAGAGGAACCACACTATGAAGATGATACATATCCGCAGGAACCCAGTAAGTTAATGAGGAGCTTCCAGGAGCACGGGAATGGCACGTTAACCAGGACAAATGGGACCGTGTATTCCGGCGGATGGAAGGACGGAAAGCAACACGGATACGGTACTGTTACCGACTCTTCTGGTAGAGCCTATTCAGGTAAGTGGGAAAACGGACAGAGGTTAAACTAGAGGGGTGTTGCAAGTACTCCAACTGCTCATGATGACTTGGCTGTTAAAATCTTGAAATGGTGGATATGCAGGGGGTCTGTTCGCTGCTTCTAACAGACCCCCTTTTAAGGCATATTCCTTCACTATGTGGTACGCCCTCGATTGGTATGAGGTGTAAATTCAAGAACGTCGCCCCAAGCGTTAGGTGGCATTTGCAGACTTGCAGAAAAAACACCTAATTTGAAGTTAGTTCTATAAATATTTCTATAGAAGCTAATCTAAAAAGGGTAATTTGTCTGCGAGTCTGCAGGTCCCTCCTAAAATCAAAGGGGTCAGAGTACTTTGATTTTCTATATCTTGTCTGCCGCGATGTATTTTTTAGACTTTCTATCCCCTCCTCTCGGAAATGGCGGCAATGCGAAGCCTAGCTGTTGTTCGATTTGTTGTTTGAACTTGCCGTCACCTAGCCCCCAGGCTTTATTGGTGGCAACCCGGATTTCTTCAATTGTGTATCCGGGAATGTTTTTTTCAAACGGCGACTGATATCGAAGCCGGCGTTGGCTGCTATCCTTACCTAATGCAAGATAAACAGGATGAGGAGTGAAGTACATAAAGGGGACAGCTACAACTTAACAACTTAAGGCCCTGCGCTGTCCAATGTGAACCCCCTAGCCTCACAAACCTTGAACCCCTTCTTTATCCACTTTGTCGCTGCCTGTTGACTAATCTGCAAATAAGCAGCTAGTTCTCATGGAGATGTAGCAGGAAATAGTTAAGACACTAAGTTGTTAAGTTGTAGCTGTCCCTTGTATTTTCTCTTCTATCAGCCCTTTATAGCTGTCTAATCGTTTTTCACTGTTCGCTGACAGACCTAAATACTGGAGGTGAGGGGTAATTAACGCATTCGGATCGCCAGCTTCGTCGCAGCCATAGCTGGACCGCGAATAGTCACGAGGACGGGGCACCATACCGGCCCGAACTGGATTGAGTTCAATGTAGCGATAGCAGGCGAGAATGTATTGCTTTTCCTGCGTTAAGCATGACTTGTATCGACCTTCACTCAGCGACCCGGTGCGCCGGCACGTCCTGTTGATGAATTGTACATAGCGCTGGCTTAGATGCTTCATCAATAAGGAAGCTGAGTTTTTCTCATGCGGTGTAAGCAACAAGTAAGCGTGGTTAGTCATCAAACGATACGCATGAACAAGACAGCCAAATTTTCGTGCTTGCGTGCCTAGCTGATCAAGAGAGAATCGATAGTCCTCTTCGTGGAAAAAATATGCGCAGCGATTATTTTCCTTAACTCTTTTATGTTTGAACGACCTCTGCGCTCGCGTTCATAAAAAGCGGCTAAACAAATTGCAGCTTCATGAAACATGGAGCTAACCGCCCATGCATCTTGCAGTAATCACCAGGAGCGCAATAAGATTGTGCGCGATTCAAGTTAAGGCACATGTTTGGACCAAAAATAATTGATTAGTGGGGATTCTAGGGGCTTGAGGCGTGGCATGATAATTGCAATTTCATAGGTCGATCTCATCGAATACTGAGCGACTCAAAATGGCCAAGTACCGCACCTTCTTGAATCGATGTCTGCTGCTATCAATATTGCTGACTGCTTCATCGGCTTATGGGCACATGCTGAACATGACCAATATTCACATATTAGTGGACGAACAGCAGCAATCCACTGTGACCGTGAGTATAGATTTAGGGCAATCGCTTCTGTCTGCGGAAGATTATTGGGCGGCAACTCAAGCGCCATTAAACGAACAACATATTTATCTACAACCTGCGTTAGCGCAACTTAAACAGAGCCTACGTTTTCTGGTGGATGGCGAAGTTCGGAACCTTCAGATGATAGATTTTGAGATTGGCGCACTGTCACTAGACGCCATCAAAAACCCTCTGACTCCACAAATGGCGACCTTACGCTATTCTTTAAATGTCGCAAATGGTGAACGGATCGGTGTTGAACTCGATCAAGGCTTGGAAATTCCCTGGCCGTGCCTAGTAAAAATAAATGTCTTTGGCCAAAACTTACCACAATCGCGATTGCTGACTGACTACGACCGAATAAGTATTGACGCATCGTTATCTGAGAAGCCCTTGATGCATACGACGAGCCTAGCCAGTTTGATGTCTGGTTGGATGAACATTGCACCGGGGGTTTCCTGGGTAGCGGTTGGCTTTCAACATATCGTACCGAAAGGTCTCGATCATATGCTATTTATTCTTGGCCTGTTTTTTCTCTCAAGCGGCTGGCGACTTTTACTGATACAGATTACGGGTTTTACCATTGCGCATTCTTTGACCCTAGGTCTGTCCATGTATGGCGTGATCAATTTGTCCGCCGAGATTGTAGAGCCGTTGATTGCGCTGTCGATTGTGTATATCGCAATTGACAACTTATTTTCTAAACAGGTGGCACGCTTCCGCCTCTTGATTGTTTGTTTTTTTGGGCTGCTTCACGGGTTGGGCTTTGCCTCAGTACTGGCCAACATTGGTTTGCCACAAGAACAATTTTTACTGGGTCTGGGGCTTTTTAATTTCGGCGTTGAGATTGGCCAACTGACAGTGATTGCGGGTGCATATCTCATTGTCGGCTGGGGTAGACGCCAAGTTTGGTACGACTCGATGGTCGCTCAACCTGCAACAATTGTGATTGCAGGTACCGGCGCTTACTGGTTTTTAAAAAGGATTGCGTTCTGATGGATACAAATAATCGCTCTAATGGTCAAAAAAAGATCTCGATGATGTTGGGCATCGCTTTGGTCACCGCCAGCTTGTTTGTTGTGGAGCAAGCGGTATCGATGGCCACTTCAACACTAACATTTTCGCCCCGCGATGCTGCCGCTGGGACATTCCCGGAAGTTTGGATTCATGGCTCAAAATCTGCAATGGATAACGAAGACCCAGCTGTACAGGTCCACGCATATAATGAGCACACCTATATTTTGCGAGAAAATAAAGCGGTCAACTATGAGGGTGCATTCATGTACCTTTTGTTCGGCAATGAAAAAGCGTTGCTAATCGATCAAGGCTCCACGGCATCTCCTGCGCTTTTCCCGCTGCGCGACGTGGTCGATGGCATCATTGCTGAGTGGGAAGCCAAACATGGCCAAACGACCCAGCTGATAGTCGCCAACAGCCATTTACATGGTGACCACTACGCTGCCTGGAATCAATTTGTCGATCGTCCGAACACTCTGATGGTGGGTCTTACCCACGAAGAGGTGATGGATTACTGGGGGTTTAGTAACTACCCCGAGCAGCGCATTGAATACGATCTGGGCGGTCGGACTTTTATTGTCACGGGTACGCCCGGGCATCAAAGCTCTGAGCTCGCAATGTATGACACCTGGACAGATCTGTTGTACACCGGCGATATGTTCTATCGTGGGCGTCTCTATCTAGAAGATTGGGAAGCTTGGGCGGCAAGTATAAAACGCCTGCGGCAACTAGCCGATGAGTATCCGGTAACCCATCTCGTTAATAACCATATTGAAATGACGGTTACGCCAAAGGTCGATTACCCCGTCGGCACGACTTGGCAACCTGAAGAACCTCCCATGCAAATGACTCTGCAGATGCTGGATATCGCCGTTGACGCGATTGATGACGTGAACGGCCCTGGCATCTACAAGTATGAAGACTTCATGATTTACAACGAAATTCCGTGGTCATACACGACAGACCCATAAGGCAGGATCAGAACAATGAAAAATAGAAATTTTATTATCGGACTGCTTTTTAGTTTGAGCACAGTAGTGCTCGGTGTCTTATCGCCAATCGCACTCGCAGCACCAGCTTTTACCGATGAAGGGCCAGCCCCGGGCAATATGCTTTTCAGTTGGATTCACGGCAGCCTTTCCGCCAAAGACAACTCAGATGTGAGAGTTCAGGTGCATCGCTACAACGAGCACACCTATATCTTACGCCAGAACCCGGCGATTCATTGGGAAGCGCCATTCATGTATCTAATCTTCGGCGCACAGCAGGTGGTTTTGTTGGATTCCGGTGCAACTTCTGAAGCTGAATATTTTCCGCTGCGGCAAACCGTTGATGCTGTGATCCAGCGTTGGGAACAGGCAAACAGTGTTAGCGATCTGCCGTTAGTAGTTTTGCCCCTGGGTTCCGAATTTTCACAGACCGAAGGCCTAGGGCAATTTGTCGACCGGCCGAACACCACAATTTTGCCTGCAACTGAAGCGGGACGAGCTTCGCTATTTGATGACAAAAACACTGCGACACTGGACTTGGGTGGGCGGCGACTCGATCTGATGGCGACGCCAGGTATAGATGAATTTGCTGTCAGTCTTTATGACCCCTGGACCGATTTACTTTTTACTGGCAACACCTTCTACGCGGGCCGCCTTGTGGTCAGAGATTTTGACGCGTACAAAGCGAGCTTAAAACGCCTCTTGGCGTTTACCGAATCACATCCTGTGAAATGGGCAATGGGGGGGCGGATAGAGATGAGTGACTACCCCGGCGTTGATTATCGTCTGCGCAGTAATTTTCGCCCTCGTGAGCATTCTCTACAAATATCCGCATCTTTGTTGGCAGATTGTTACGCCATTGTTCATCTTATTAATGGCGCGGAGGATATTCGCATCCATGATGATTTTATTGTCATGAACGGGGTGGGCCGAGGTGCACGAGATTCTGGCTTTCCAACTTATACCCCCGAACGCTTTCGTCAAGTCCGGCTGAGATAAATATTCAAATTGAAAAATTAGGGTAAATCGGGCGTAAATAGGGGACAGACCACGTTTTTGATTAGATCGGGGTCGGTCTCCCAGGCCTTCCTGGACGTGTTCTTCGACCTAGAGCAACCTCGATCTCCTTCTGAAACCAGGTGTTGCCTAATACGTAGTTTCCGTTTGTTGCTCCGCGAATAGCACTCAACTCATTCTCGTCGAATTTCTCTTCTATCAGCCCTCTATAGTTGTTTAGTCGTTCTTCACTGTTCGCTGACGGACCTAAATACTGAGTATGAAGGGTAATTACGCATTTGGATTGCCAGTTCCATTGCAGCCTTCTGGACCACAGATAGCCACGAGAGTGGTGCGCCATGCCGGCCCGAACTGGATGAGTTCAATGTAGCGATAGCAGGCGAGAACGTATCGCTCTTCCTGCGTTAAACATGACTTGAATCGACCGTCCCACAACGTGCCGGTGCGTTGGTACGTCCTGTTAATGAATTGCACATAACGCTGCCCCAGATGTTTCATCAATAAGGACGCTGAGTTTTCTCATGCGGCGTAAGCAACAAGTGAGCGTGGTTAGTCATCAAACAATACGCATGGACAAGACAACCAAATTTTCGTGCTTGCGTACCTACATGTTCAAGATAGAATCAATAGTCTTCGTCGTGGAAAAAACAAGCGCCGCGATTATTGCCGCGCTGAATTATGTGCCAGTGAATTCCAGCAATGGCGAGGCGAGCTCTTCTTGGCACAATAGCATTCCTTGCATCTGCGTCTAATCCCTACAACCTAATCAGTAAAGATTGCCATGGCCCCAAACTCCCTAAACATTCCTCAAAAACGTGGTCTGTCCCCTATATTACTGCGTTGCTCGGTTTGTGCTTTTCCGCTACGCTAGCGTAAGACAATCATCTCCGGTTCGGCTGCTTAGCTGGACGTTATACGTTTAGAAGTTAATGTGGAGGACCAAGATCGCATTATACTAAAAGTAAATGACCTAAAAGCGAGGGTCGAGTTCTACACTGCAGTAATGGCGTTCGAGAATATAGGCACTGATGGTCCATTTTCTTTAATTCGAACCGGCGCCGGTTTCCCAATGCGGCTAGCTCCTTGTGGGGCAGAAGGTTTCGAACACTATGCCTTTGATGTATCTAGGACTGAGTTTAGTAGCATATATGGGAGGATAAAAGAATTAGGGCTGGAATATGACTCTACCTTTGATTCAGTGGGTTCCATTACAGGGCGCGGAACAGAGTTTGGAGTGAGGGGTGATGGGCCGACCGTCTACTTTAACGATCCCAATAAACATCTGACTGAAATTCGCACTTATGAAGACGACGTATAACTAGGTTTTAGGTATCTATGGATTTTTTCTCTGCAGCAACAGATTCAATTCTCTCCGGCGCCATAGAAGTGGGCGTCGGAGTTGCTGGATTCACCGGGGTGATAGTAGCTCTAGCGTCGAGTCGAGGTCGCAAAGATACCTTGACTCCTCTTTTTCAGACTCTTTTGTTCGTGGCAATTGCCACAGTTATGTTCGCGTTTCTTCCCTATCTAGCGATGCAGCTAGGTTTGAGCGACAGCTTGCTGTGGATGGTTTGTAGTGGTGTATACATAATTTACTTACCAATCATTTCGTTGATAAGGTTTAAGCAGTCTTCGAAGTTTAGTGTTGAAACTCCTACGGAATACATTATGGCTCGGCGCGTACTGAGTACTTTCGGTTTCGGCATGCTGACGATAGGAGCGCTGCAAGTACTAAATCTATTTCTATTCCAAACTCATTGGCCATATTTGCTTTTAGTCATCTTCTACGTTTTCTTTGCTCTATCAACTTTTGCGGTGATTACATTGATGTTGTGGAACTCCAGCGCGGAGACCTAACATGAAGTTGAAGCCACTCATTACATTCGCTCGGACGGGCCCAAATGCACGCCGCTTAATTAGGTGCTAATCACAATAAGTAAGGGCAAAAATTATGGTTGTAAAAATAGCAATTACATTGATCGTTATAGCTGGGTTCTTCTCTATTGGTGCAGGATTTCAATATTTGATTTCTACTGAGTTCACTTCATATCATGCAGAAGTGGTAGGTAAAAGTTGGTCAGAGATAGAGTCAGGAATCCAATCAATAATACTAGGAATGCTGAAAATTGTAGGCGGTGGTTTTATAGCTAGTGGTTTTTCAATGTTATTTTTACTTGTTCCACTTTATCGTGGAGAATTATGGGCGCATGGGGCGATCTTAGTCATTACTTCAGCAATGTGGGCTCCTACACAATACGTAACTATTGCATTGCGTATTGTTGCACCTGAAGCTCAAACACCAGTGATACCCACTGCTTTTATAATTGGTCTTGTGTTTGTTGGTGTTGTTTTGTCTTTTCTAGCACGAATGAGCGTGAAAAATAACAAATAAATCGGGGACAGACCACGTTTTCGATTACATCAGGGTGGGTCTCCCCGGCCGTCCGGGTCGTGTTCTTCGACCTAGAGCAACCTCGATCTCCTTCTGAAACCGGGTGTTGCCTAATACGTAGTTTCCATTTGTTGCTCCCCGAATAGCACTCAACTCATTCTCGTCGAATTTCTCTTCTATCAGTCCTCTATAGTTGTTTAGTGGTTCTTCACCGTTCGCTGACGGACCTAAATACTGGAGGTGAGGCGTAATTAGTGGGTTCGGATCGCCAGCTCCGTTGTAGTCTTCTGGACCACGGATAGTCAAGAGGATGGGGCACCATGCCGGTCCGAACTGGATTGAGTTCAATGTGGCTTGGGGAGTTGGTCTAGAGTCCTATCTATTTGATATATATGAAATAACTTCGGTTCAGTTATTGTCAGTGTTACAAGCGATGTTACTATGATTTCCTACTTGAAAAACATCTGAACCCCCGTCCAACGAGGTTTTTTACCGTCTATACTTAAATATTTTGAGATGGTTTTTTACCAGATTGACACTTAGAATAAACATAACGCTAGTAATAAAAGGTGCGTGCAGCGTATCTTTTTTGACTTGATTGTTATGCATCTAAGCCCCGATACCTTTTGATTTATTGTTTTTTAACTCTTTGGCGTGCTCTTGAGCTAGAGTGTAGATATCAATTATCTCATCTCGAGTCAGTCTTATTTCAGTAAGGAGTTTAGCCATATCCGTTTCTCTATTTGAAATTTCTTCGACAGGTCCGTTCAATAAGGATTCGTTGATTAATACAAATGGCGTGGCCTTTCGTTTTAATTCCTCTATCCTTGAAATCTTCTCATCAACTTCTGCCAGAGCATACTTTTCGAGACCACCGCCACCACCAGCGAGCATAAATAGGCTTTGATATGCGACTTTTGGGCTGCCAGCTCTTGCTACGGCGTGTTCGGCTTGAACAGATACTTCGTGAGCGGTAATTGTCAGTTGTCTGAGGAGCTGTCGCTTCTCAGATTCGGCTGAGCTGTCTAATACTTGTTTTGCGCTTTCGGCTGAGCGATACGCTGCTATGCAAGCAAATATTCCCCCTATAGCACTGACTACCGCAGCAATTGTAGCTACTAAACTAGACATATGGCTCCATCTCTAACTCTGTATGCACAACGTTTGTATGTGCGCCTCACGCGGTATTTATCACCGCTTTGCACTAAGTGTACTTTCCAAGACTTTCATAACAAATTATAAGTTTTAATATGCAATATTAGAAGAAGTAGGAAACACTAGTAACTTAGTCAAATATATCGACCCAATCATCCGCTTGTTCAATCTTTCTTCCTTTCAAAATCCATTTGGATACGGCCGGCCGACTGATAGCTAGTTTTACAGAAAATTCCTTTGATCGCATTTCCAACTTCGCTAAGTTACTAAACTATTAGTGTCCCCTAGAGGTTTTACTCATTCTCTCGATAAGTTTAACCTGACTCTTGTTGCTCATTGATTATGTTCATCAGTTGGGATCGTCTTTCGGCCCGAAGGAATAGAGAGTCCGATTCCCCCGACTCATCTATCCAGCTCAAGAATTTTTGAACGTTGTGTCTGCTTGATGCGCTGTCTCTACAGTTTGAGAGGAATACCATCTGTATATTCTGTATCTTGTCTGCAATGTAGATGCCGAATGGTCCATCAACTATTACGGCGTCAGGTTGGCCAAGTACTGCGATAGTTTGCTGTTCAGTTACGCCTTTATGTACGCCAATTAGATGAATAGGTCCGAGAGAATCTGTACTGCTTTCAGATACTATTAGATGATCTTTCAAAAATGGCTGCCCTACCATTTCTCGGGCTGAGCTGATATTCATTCCGCTTGGAATGCCGTGAATCTTGAGTAGGTACGTTTTACTTTGCCGCTCGAAGTTGACACACCCATCTGCCGTACTCATTCCTGATTGCGAAAATTGGTCTGAAATTTCGTTTTCAATAGCCGCTTTGCGTTCCATAAAATTCATTCGCGACCAATCTAATGCCTCGCCAAAATTGTATTTGTCTCTTTTAGCTTCTCGTTTTCCCATTTTTGCCAGCTGAATAGTGGCGTTTGCAGTAATCGCCAGACAGGCATCTAGCAATTCAGATTTCGTTGTAACAGAGCGCTGAAATCTATCAATCCTTTCAACATATTTTCGCATTCCAATGTTGACTAACGACTTTGAGCTTGGTTTTGTTTTACAGGCATCCTTAGCGTTTATGATGTATACCTTATTTCGTTCTTTATTTATCGAGGCTTCTAGTTCAGCATGACAGATGCCAATGTCGCCATCTTTCTTGGCCCATCCGCCTTCACCGGTATATATGCAAAGAAGTATGTCAGAAGATTCAGCTTTATTCATACATTCCTGCCACGACGATTCTTTAGCGCTTGCATCATCAGGCTCTTCGCTTATCCAGACTTCATACAAAGGCTCGCCAAGCAACATCTCGGCTTCCATTTCACGCTTCAATTCTTTTCTGATTTCAGACAATGGTGCTGTCTGATCTCCATCAACAATCTTTGTACGGCATCTACTGCTTATCATTATTTTTAACTTAGTCATTTGGAGAGCCTTATTAAGACTTTTAGAAGGGAGTATTTGGGTAAGATCATAGTGTCCCCTTTGTTTTTTTTTACGCGCATAAAGGGGACAGCTACAACCTAACAACTTAAGGCCCTGCGCTGTCCAATGTGAACCCCCTAGCCTCACAAACTTTGACCCCTTTCTTTCTCCACTTTGTCGCTGCCTGTTGACTAATCTGCAAATGAGAAGCTAGTTCTCATAGAGATGTAGCAGGAAATAGTTGAGACACTAAGTTGTTAAGTTGTAGCTGTCCCTTGTATTTCCTATTCAGTCGTTCTTCACTGTTCGCCGACAGACCTAAATACTGGAGGTGAGGCGTAATTAACGTGTTCGGATTGACAGCTACATTGCAACCATGGCTGGACCACGGATAGTCACGAGGATGGGGCACCATGCCGGCCCGAACTGGATTGAGTTCAATGGAGCGATAGCAGGCGAGAACGTATCGCTCTTCCTGCGTTAAACATGACTTGAATCGACCATCCCACAACGTGCCGCTGCGCTGGTAAAATAAGGGATCAGAGTAAAAATACAGTAGTTCCTGCACTTACCTTGAGAAGAAAAGTAAATGCAGCTTACTTTATAGCTCGAATCTCTTTTATGTAGGGGTGGAGAATAGTTGCAACAGCTTCAAATACAGGGACTACTACTGAATTCCCAAATTGCTTATAGGCTCTAGTATCAGAAACTGGGATGTTTAAGGAGGAGTTTTTGTCGACGAACCCCATCAACCTTGCGCACTCCTGAGGAGTTAGCCTTCGCGGAGTCTGCTTAATATCGTCTTGGTTTATTAGTATTTCTGACCCATCTTTGTAGTATCTAGCTGAAAGGGTTCTAGTAACATCTTTAGTATTTCGGGTAACCATGCCAAAGCCAAACCCATTACCTTTTGCTTTGTGTTTTTTCGCGTAGCCTTCAAGAAACCCCCATAGCTTTGGAGATAAGGTATATTTTTTATCTACAGACTTATTTGTATCAAGAATATCTTTAAGAGTTTTTTTCTTTGATGGCGTTTCGATATCCTTCAAATTCAATTTGGTTTCCAATTTCAATTTGAGAGCAATATCCTTTCGTATACAAACTAGAACTATTCGCTCCCTATGCTGCGGGATAAACCTTTTCGCATCTATAACCTTCGGATCTGGTTTGTCGTCATCGAGATTTGCTATCCAGTAAGATTGTAAGTTGTTTGCGACTTCATCTTTGAAGAGAGTGGTTTGATGGTCAGGAAGATGAGATAAAGTATCTTTTATAACTTGAAATGTTTTTCCACCATCGTGGCTCTTCAAATTCTTCACATTTTCTAATATGGCGATTGGTGGCTGTTTAGCCGTAAGGATTCGGCAAATGTCAAAAAATAATTGCCCTTGGTCTTCGCATTCAAAACCATGGGCTCGATTCAACGCATTTTTCTTAGAGACTCCTGCGATGGAGAAAGGCTGACAGGGAAAACCTGCGAGAAGTACATCATGATCAGGTATCTTCTTGTCTATAGCTTTTAAAAGTTCCTTTCCCTTTTTTCCTATAGGTTGGGTTGCATCTTTAATATCTGATAAAAATTTATGCTCAGGACAGCTTTTCCAATTTGCCTTATAGGTTTTTTGTGCATATTCATCCCACTCACAGGTGAGGACGCATTTACCCCCGATTTCCGAAAAAGGCTTTCTGATTCCTCCAATACCAGCAAATAAGTCCACGAAGGAAAAACGATCTCCGTCGATTGAAGCAGGGAACAGTTTTTTTAATTGATCAATTTCGTTTTGTCTTATCGGGAACTGCTGCAGAATTTCTTTTTGTCTAGAAGTTAAAATACTTTCTCCAACCTTACTAGCGGCGACAAATTCTTTTCTTATGCGTATCAAGTACTTAATACGATCTAGATCCATTTCTGGAATTTCTTCCATCAATTGTTGAGGACGCCACCAGTCGAATAATTCAAAAGCGGTCATGGCTTCTTCTGATAAGAATGATTCTATTTGTTGATTCATAGCTCACTTTTCTGATGGAAGGTTGTTGAAATTCAGATTACTCGATTATTCCCAGCGGTACAAGAGATGCTGTATATAAAACCAGTGTAGAACTAACCCCGTATTGTGCAAAGAAAAGTGCGAAAAAAGAATTTGTCACTGAGTCACGGTTAAGTTTAGAAAGCCAACTTTCTTATCCGTGCAATAAGTAGCAGCGCAGACCGCAGGATGGTTAAATGGCGCGAAGATGAGGGGTGCGGGGTGTGAGAAATTAGTTCTTGATCTCATCATTGTGATTTTGAGTCGTATTTTCAAGAACTTAAGTCAGCGAGTGTGTTAACAATGTCAAAAGATAAATACGACACTTATGGGATACCTGCCGCAAGAGAATTGAGTTACGCAGCGTTGCACGAAATATTTTCAGATCTTGGAGTTACAAAGCTGTATACAAAGGCTCTGGCATCTAATGATAATAGTAAAAATCAGATCTATCTTGGAGGAGATTTCTCAGCAATTAATTTGATTCCAGTTTCTACTTGGGAGTCTTTTACCCCAAATTCGAATAAGCAGTCTTTAAAAGCTGGAGTAAAACTGGTTCGCGGTTCCGTGAATTTCAACTGGGTAGACTCAACTGGCTGCGTACATAATGCCCCAGACTCAAAATTAATACTCTACCCCCAGTATCCAGAGGTCCGATTCTCTGGGTTTCTACTTGGTAGCAGTGTCAATGTCAGTGAATGGATGGATGTGAAGAAATCTGGGAGAGCCAAAGGCCGTTATTTAATTATTGGTATTCATCCCTCCGGCCAGACTTATGGATTCCTAGCGGTTCCCAACTCTCATATAGCCAATGAATTCGACCAAGCAGGATACGCGGACAGCGATAAAGTTTTACAAGAAGTAAGTAAGCCCGGAACGAGAGCGAAATCTTCACGAGTAATCCTGCTCAATGAGTTGAGGCGAATCTACTTAGCATCTCCCATTGAAAGTAAAAAGCTAAATAGCAAAACGCTTATGTGCAAACCCTATAAAGCACGTAATGGTGCAGGGTTCACACTAGAGGCAGAGCTTGGCGTTGCACCGAATAGCTATGCAGCGCCTGACTTTGAGGGTTGGGAAATTAAGGCCCATGGTTCTAAAGTTGTTACTCTTATGACGCCAGAGCCTTCGGGCGGTATTTACCAGGAAAAGGGGATTGATTATTTCATGCGGCAATATGGTTACCCCGCAGTCAATGGCGAACCTGATCGTATTAACTTTGGAGGTGTACATAAAAGCGATATTCGGGCTGATAAAACAGGGCTGACAATGCGCACTATCGGTTATTCTGGGGAAGCTAGCAATTTGGATTTGTCGGGAAGTATTTCGCTAATTGACGATCAAGATCAAATTGCGGCGGAATGGTCTTACGAAAAACTGTTAGCCCATTGGAATAAGAAACACGCAAAAGCTGCCTATATGGACTATGACCGACAGACGATCGACGATCAATACTGGTACTCCTATCAGGACTATGTGCATCTAGGCGTCGGTACCGACTTTCTCAAATTTCTCGGCGCTATTCACAGCGGTGCTGTTTACTATGATCCTGGGATAAAGATGGAGCATGCGGGCACGGCTAAACCGCGGATAAAGAAGCGAAGTCAGTTTAGAGTCAATTTTAAAAAAATTGGCTCGCTCTATAATAGCTGGGAAAGAGTTACTTTGAATGAAGTAGATCATCAATAGCTCAGTATATAGATTTGAATATTTAAATAAGGGTCCAAAGTAAAAATACAGTAGTTTGAACCGCGTGGATTTTGGCAACGGAGCTTTAGGAAGAAAAGGAGCTGAGAAAAACAAAATACAGTGCGGTTGCTAGGGGCGGGGGATTTGCGACCCACATCCCTGTGGGTCGTCCTGCGGACCGCCTTGCAGGCGTCCAAAATCGCTCCCGGCGATTTTGTGAACCCGACAGTTGGCATTCACTTCCCACACTAGCCAAATAAAAGAAAGGGCCACTACCTTGCGGTAGCAGCCCTTTCTTTTGTTTGGTGGAGGCGGGGGGATTTGAACCCCCGTCCGCCAGTCGTCTGCCTTCGGATCTACATGTGTAGCGTCGTCTATTAAATTAACCCTCGTCCGCCCGACGGGCAGGGTGAGTTGGGCGAGCTTGATACTTTTTAGCCGCTTCGCGTCAAGCGCGGTCCACTGGCGATTCCGTTCTAGATGACGATTGCAAACACCGGTTTACGGACATCCCAGTGGCAATCGCTAGCAAGCGGTTTAGGCTGCTAGGGCGTAGCTTTCGTCGTTGGCAACTAT
>CAWKZY010000024.1:0-40220 GCA_963854625.1 Gammaproteobacteria bacterium
GTGACATAAGTGACATAAGTGACATAAGTTACCTATAGAACTTATAGATACAGGTGCCATTGTGTAAGCAGGTAGTGTTAAAAACCAGCAAGAAGAGTAGCCTGAATGCGATGAGCCGTTACAGTAGTCAGCTTTTGGTTACGTTGGAGCGTGCCTAGAGGCTTTGCCTGCGCGTTGTCTGTTTGTAATCGGCGGTGTGTAACTAAAACCTTTTTTGAATTCAGTATTACAACAACTCAGCGGATCCGATATGTCGAAAAAGAAAAAGAGTAAAGGAGGTTATGGCTTTCTAGTGGTGGTCTTGCTTTTTGTAGGGGGAGCCTACACTGTTTTTTTTGGTGATAAAGCCAGTATCATCGAGAGCCAGCCACTGTTAGTGACTATAGAAATTGGTTCAATTGAAAATACTATTGCCGCCGCTGGCAGTCTTAAACCCAGTAACTATGTTGATGTAGGCGCGCAGGTGTCTGGGCAGTTGCAGCGTCTCTATGTAGATATTGGTGACTATGTTGAAGAGGGGGCGCTGTTAGCTAAGATTGACGCGCGAGTTCAAGAGGCTCGTGTAAATGCTAGCCGAGCCAGTATTGAGGCATTAGAGGCGCAGCTTAGCGCACGTGAGGCGGCTCTGAAATTAGCTCGCTTAAATGTACAGCGACAAGAGAGGCTCAGGGAATCCGATGTTACCAGCGAATTCGAATTTGACACCGCGTTGAATCAAGTTGCCGCTTCAGAATCGAGTTTGTTCCAGTTGCAAAAACAGATCGAACAGAGTGAAGCCAGTCTTGAAACAGATGAAACTCAGCTTGAGTTCACCAGAATTTATGCGCCGATGTCAGGCACTGTTGTTGCGATTGAAATGGAAGAGGGCAGAACCCTAAATGCAGTCCAAATGGCCCCGACGATACTTAGGATTGCCGATCTTGGAACCATGACAGTAGAGGCTGAGATATCTGAAGCAGACATCGGTGACATTAAAGCTGGTATGAATGTCTATTTTACTACGCTCGGCGGGAGGCAGCGTCGCTGGTTTAGCAAAGTGCGTCAGATTCTTCCTACACCGGTTGTGGAAAACAACGTCGTCTTATACACAGGGCTGTTCGATATTGAAAATCAGGATGCTGCATTACTTCCCGAAATGACGGCGCAGGTGTATTTTGTGACTGCATCCGCGCAAGATGTATTGATCGTTCCAATGGGAGCTCTTACTTTTCTAGACCGTGCTGCGCCAGGTAGACGAGGCGCAGGGTTAGCCAGCGAATCAATAGGTGGGCAAGTAGGCAGACAAGGGCAGTACCAAGTAAATCAATCACCTACGGCGCTGGGTGACCCATCTGAAGCTGTTGCAAGACGGCCAGGAGTGAATGCGGGCTACGCTCAACGCATGAATTCTCCTACGCAGGGTGGGAGTGCAGCCCGACCTGCGCAGGTTACCCTTGTCAGTGTCGACGGTAGTCAGCGAGAGCAGAAAGTCCTTGTAGGAGTCAATAGCCGAATCTCCGCTGAAGTCCTTGAAGGCTTAAAAGCGGGGGACAAGGTTATCGCTGGCGTCCTTCAAAATGGCAGAGCAGCAGCTGCTGGCGGTAGGTCGGGCGGCGGATTCGGTTCGCCAACGCGTCGTCTTGGACAATGATAGCTACTGATGTAAAAAATAGTGTTATTGACTCTACCGAGGGCTGCGAAAGCGATGACATCGCCGATCTTCAACAGACGGCTATCCCTCTGATTGAGCTGCGCAAAATTCATCGAACCTTCACCACCGACGGTGGCGTTGAAGTTCATGCCTTGCGCGGGGTAAGTCTCAAAATATATTCAGGGGAGTTTCTGGCTATTATCGGTCAATCAGGGTCTGGTAAATCAACGCTGATGAATCTTCTTGGCTGTCTGGATCGACCGAGCAAGGGCAAATACTTGTTCGCAGGAAGAGATATCGACAGTTTCGACGCCGACGGCTTGGCCTGGCTGCGACGGGAAGCCTTTGGTTTTGTTTTTCAAAGTTATAACTTGTTAGCGACGGCGACCGCCGAGCAGAATGTAGAGGTGCCTGCGATATACGCGGGTCTTGGCCGACAGGAAAGAACTATTCGAGGTGAAGCGCTTCTAACTTCTTTGGGCCTCGGTGATCGCCTTGATCACCGGCCAAGCCAGCTTTCTGGTGGGCAGCAGCAGCGAGTCTCCATTGCCAGAGCGATGATGAACGGCGGGCAGATTATTCTTGCCGACGAGCCCACCGGTGCTCTGGACTCACAAAGTAGCATTGAAGTAATTGCCTTATTGAAAGACCTCGCTCGTCAGGGACACACCGTTATTCTGATTACTCATGACCCAGAGGTGGCGATACACACTGACCGAATCATTGAATTTAAAGACGGCGAGGTCATCGCTGACTCTGGTCCGGCAAAAGGCGTTGTGGACGCAGGAAACAATAGCAAGCTGCGGGACCTCTTTCTTAGCAGGCGCCACTCATCCCCTATTGCCGGTGTTGCTGAAGCTGCGCGCATGGCTATGAGTTCTTTGGGCGCCAACATTTTCAGGACAATCCTCACTCTTCTTGGAATAGTCATTGGAGTCGCGTCGGTGGTCGCTATGCTGGCGATTGGGGAAGGTGCGCAACGGGATATCGTTGAGCGAATTAGTTCAATTGGAACCAACAGGTTGATGTTGCAGCCCGCTCGAATACCTGGCCAAAGGCGCAGTATGCCATCAACCCTAACCTTTGATGATGCTGATGCGATAGTGGGGTCGGTTTCAAATTTACTTGGTACAATTCCAGAAATTCGAGGCAGTAATACAGTTCGCTTTGGTCGGCAGGATTATCAAACGACCATTAATGCAACCAGTGAAAACATGACAGAGCTTCGTAGTTGGCAGTTGGCCAAAGGAACCTTTTTTAATAGAGAAGATAGTGATAATTACACCGCGGTTGCGGTTTTGGGTGCGACGGTTGCAGGTGAACTATTTCCTAATGGCCGAGAGTCACTAGGGGAATATATACTCATTCGTAATATACCCTTTCAAGTAATTGGAGTGCTTACAACGAAGGGGGCATCATCTGGCGGTGGCGATCAGGATGACGCTGTTTTTGTGCCGCTCAAAACAGGAGCGCTGAGGTTGTTTGGCGAGAATAATGTCAATTCTATTTCGGTCATGGTCGATGATATTGGACAGATATCTGAGACCGAGCGTGATCTAGTGGAATTCATGGTGGCGCGTCACGGCTTGCAAGACTTTCGGGTATTTAATAGCGCCGAGCTTTTAGATACAGTTACGGCTTCGCAGCAGACCTTCACTATGCTGCTCGGTTCGGTCGCAGCCATATCACTTCTTGTGGGTGGTATTGGGGTCATGAACATTATGTTGGTGTCGGTTACTGAGCGAACCCGTGAGATTGGAATACGGATGGCCACTGGGGCGCGACAGGCAGATATAATGTGGCAGTTTCTATCAGAGGCTATAGTTGTTTCCGCAGTGGGTGGGATCATCGGGGTGGCAGTAGGTATGGGAGTAGGCTATCTGATGTCCATGCTTGGTATATCTATAAAATTTACCGCTCTACCCGCAATTTTGGCTTTAAGTTGCGCTGCTGCTACCGGATTGATATTTGGATTCGCTCCGGCAAGGAAAGCATCTCGATTGGATCCGGTTGTGGCCTTGGCTAATGACTGAAGTTTACTTGCGTTTTTAGTACGCCTCAGCATAAAGTATTTTTAAGCTGTCTAGGTTTTCCAGCGCACCAAATTACCTCGATTAATGAAGGCTGTATTTTACGAAAAATTGGAAACATGAATTGGAGTTTTAGGAAGGCTTGGCTGATCCTTAGAAGGAAGTTTTGGAGTAAAGTAGAAATGCGCTCTAGTTGAGCTTTAAATCCTTTTCTAGTGCTGGCTGTATGGGTGGTAGGATTTGGTACTGTGATTTATTTTCGTCCTTGCTTACTCCTTTCGTTTCTCTGATGGCCATTCTCTTGCTTGCTTCCCATTTTATATTACTGCCTTATTCCTCAGCTTCGTTTAGCTACTGCTCAACAATCACCACTGGCGTGCTGTTTTAGCAATTCCTTGCAGGAGTCAGGGTTTTTGGTTTCTAGATTGTGCCCCTGCTTAGCAAGTAATTGCCCTTTTGTGCGCGAAAGCCAAACACAAGTTGCGGCGATCTTTAAAGCCGAATTCAGTTGCTTTTTTTCAAGCTGAATTAGCTTGCGCTCATGCTCATAGGCCTTGAGAAATGTTTCACGTTTCTCATTATCCACCAAGCCTTTGTCATCTAGGCACCAATCGTTAATGACAACAGCAATGTCGAGTATTAAGCAGTCGGTACCTGCGTCGAAGAAATCTATGACTGCAGCGATTTCTCCATCGTGAAATAACACATTGTCTCTAAACAGATCGGCATGGATAACTGCCCGTGGCAGCCCTAGAGATTCCAGCTCTAGTCTCAGGGCAACCTGCTGTTTGACTAATTCTATATCGCTCTGGGACAGAGATCCCTGAGTCAAAGCCAAGGTTTGTTGCATCCACTCTATACCTAAAGGGTTAGCATGCTCATGGGGCAGCGCGAGGCTATGAAGATGAAATTTCGCCAACATTAAGCCCATCTGGTTAAGTTCGGCGGAGTTAGGTTCCTCCAAATGGCGCCCCTTCACCAATGGAAACAGCAGTACAGGCTTGCCAAATATTTCGTGAGTCTCGCCCCCTTTCTTGTCGCGCAAAGGGCAGGGTACAGGTAACCCTGCTTTATTTAAATTTCGGGTTAGGCTGATATAAAAAGGCAGTTCATTGCCACTGCGGTTTTCGAAAAGAGTTAATACTAGCTGCTGCCCGTCTGAGAGCGTCAAAAAGTAGGTGGTGTTTTGAATTCCATCAGTTGCGCTTTGAAAGCTTTGCAAGCTGCTCAAGTCAAATTTGCTAAGTAATTCGGTAATGTCGAATTCTGATAATTGTGTATATACGGCCATTTGCTCGTCGATAATTCTGGTCATAAATAATTTACCATTTTATAAGCTAATTCCGTTGAGAAACTAGTGAATATTTTTCATCTTAATAATGTGGCGCGTATTGGGCATAACAGCTGGGTTAGCAACGAGATTAACAGTGGGGTTAATCCTGCGAGTAATTGTGAAGTTGGCAGTGATATTGAGACTGTCGATTAGATTCAGGATGCCTGTAGCGTAAACCTTGCTCGGTTTAAAGGGATTCTAAAAAGCCACGGGACGAGGCGCTTATAGTGGTGCGTGTGTCCGAAATTTACCTGAGATCGGCGGTTCACTGGTTTTTAATGGGATCGGCTCGGTTAGGCCCAAGAATTCGAGGTTGGGAAGGGAGATCTTAGCAGACTGGTTGCTAGCTGTTTTTTTCTACCCAACTTGTCATCCAATCACTCACCTACTACCTTTTCACCCCTGCTTCACTGGCGCTGATCGGTGCTATTGGGCTCAAACGGTCGGGTGGTGGAGTGTGTTTGTCTTTTGAACCCCACGGTTGCTTCACTTGGTCTTTGCCTATGGCTGAACAGTTGGACAAAAGTCAGGGTAGGATATACTGTTCGTATTTTGAAAATAACAATAAGGAGGATGCGTAATGAGCAAACCTAAGATAGCCGGGGTTGCCGCCGGAGTTATACTACTCGCGATAATATTGGGTTGGCTGTTTACAGCTCCATACCTCAGTAACCAAGGTCTTGGCCGTTTGCCCGGATTGATCATTGGTGGCACGGCCACTGATGCTCCTGATGACTTTACTTATCTCAACGGTGTCCCAGGTCCAATGAAGATGAAGCAGAAGGGCTTCCCAGAATTGGTTGTCCATTTGTCCTTCGTTGGGGCGCCAGGTGGGGTTATTTCTGCTACTCGCCCGGACGCAGGTTACTGGGGAGAGCGTGTTAAGGAGCGAGGCGGTGATGGATGGTTGCGCGTAGGTGACGAAACCTTCGCTATGACTGCGACTCAAATTGTTGGTCCTGAGCACCTCGTTATGATGGAACAGTGGGCAGCCAAATCTGGCAGATCTCTTGACGAACCGCTGTATTCCGGGTCGGAGCCGCTTCGGGAATGGGAAGTCTACTTTTGGACTCCTAGGTCTTAGCGAGAAGTTAATGCTCATTGAAGTGCTATGGGTGAGCTAAACCCCGTTAATTAGCAGTAATAATCAGTCCGAGGACTGCCCATATATTTACGAAAACTAACTGGGTAGTCCAATGGGTGCCACTCCTAATTGGATTTTTTCAAGCTCTTACTGAATGTTAAGTGCAGAATTCCTTAGCCAGATTTCTTAGACTTTATCTTAAAACCAGTTGTGCTATCGCACTACAATATTCCTACTAATAGCCTCTGGCTCCGCCTTCGCGATTGGGCAGCCTAGCGAGTTAGATGTTGCTAATATTGAAGAGGAGGTAGGATGAGTTGGTCGTCAGGGAGTTAGTGCGAATCTGCATCTGATGGGCAATCGCCCTTTAATTTAAGTTCTCTTATTTGTGTGTCCGATGCACCTTTTGTAAGGGGGCACAACACATTTACCGATATTTTATGTTAGGCAGATAATGACGTATATTGGAAAGATTCAGCCGGCCACAATTTATTCTGCATGTCATCCGCTTATCCCAAAAAGATTAATCGTTTGAACGATATCGACGGCGGATTCAAAAGCGGAATGATCCGAGTTTATCCTTCTAAAAAAAGCCTAAATGTTTCGGGCTTTTTTGCTTTTAAATTAAATCCAGATGCTGCTCTTTAAAACAACTAGGACGACAACAAAATTTAGATCCCGTTGAAAATTTACAGTACAGAAACTTTAGATAGTTGAAACTGAATGGGATTTGAATCCGCTATAAGCGTCATCTCTAGGTTGTATTTTGCAGCCCCTACATTCACTAACGGCAATTTAAGGGTGCCTGTGGTTGTATCAAAACCGGCAGCGGTAAAGCCTGTGCCTTGAAGTAATTCTGCTCCTGCTACTTGAAATATAAGCTTCGCTGGGTCGACCAGAGACAGTGTCAATTTATAATATTGCTCGACAACTTTTAATCGTGGCAGTACTAACTGACTGGTGCTGGTATTGAATGCGCCAGCAGTATTTGTCTCTGTGGTAATAGGAGCAAGTTCGGAAATTTTTTGTGCTTCACGGAGTCCAGTGTTGTAGGCGCCGTTGGTGGTCGCTGCATTGTCAGTGCTTGTTGCTTCGCCTGCAAAAAAGACTCTATTGGAAACTGATTTGGCTAATGTCGCTCTGTCCTCAATAGTGGAACCGACCTTGATGAAGGAGTAAGCGCCTTTAGCAAACGGGTCGCTGTTCCAACGGGTAATCACTTTGTTGATAGGCTCTGGTATATCTTCGCCCCACATGGTTCTTAGGATAACCATTGCTTCAGCCACAATTTCTTCATCGCTTTTACTTTCGATTTCTAAACCATATTGGCCAGCGTTGAAACCCAAAAGATGCATGTTTCCTGTCGTCTTATGCCAATTCACCCATTCATTAAAATGGCCCTTGGGTTTGCTGAAGTAGTTGTGCATCGTGGTGTTGTCCCAGAAAACGCTTGGAAACTCTAGCCAGACTTTGTTTAATACACCAGAGCCCAGTGCCGAAATCGCACTTAGTTTGTCGCTTGGAAGAGTTGGACTAAAAGCGATATCGCCAGCTTTAAGTACACCTAAAGGTACGGTTACAATAACCCTGTCACCTCTGTACTCACCCTTGTTTGTGCTTAGTGTGACACCGGTTTCGGTATAGCTGATTGTCTCAACAATTGTTTCAGT
Source organism: Gammaproteobacteria bacterium (assembly GCA_963854625.1). Classification (GTDB taxonomy): domain Bacteria; phylum Pseudomonadota; class Gammaproteobacteria; order Pseudomonadales; family Pseudohongiellaceae; genus UBA9145. The sequence continues at coordinate 7,748 of CAWKZY010000024.1, forward strand.
TTGTATGTTTAGTCCAATAGCTAAGAAGTTAGTGATTGCATCAAAGCCATCTGGGAACAATACATCTCCGCCCCCCATGTCCATGCCTTCTTCAGTTCCAATTTGGGATAGCTCACTGGCATCCCCTGCGTACTCATGCTCTTTAACGGTATTTATAATCGAATCTAATGCCGCAGTGCTGAAGCCATTAAGTGCGCCTTGGCTAACGGCTGCATCCACTACATCCTGCACAGAAGCATTGGCATTGCTTGCTGTAACACTGGCAGCGAATTGAGCAAACACGTCAGTAAACTGTTGGTATTGGGCAGAGGTAATGGGGTCTTCTCTGCCGTTAGCATCGAAGGCGCTGATATCGTCATAGTCAACTAGTCAACTAGTCAACTAGTCCGCTAAGGGGTGTGTTGATTTTTTTCGCCAGTGCGGTAATCGGATTTCCTGTAATGGCATGAATCCAGCTAGCGCCTAAGTCAAGTGGCTTGCCAGTTGACCTGTCCGTCCAGATGCGGCCGCCGACTCTATCTCTCGCCTCTAGGATGACTGCCTCGTATCCAGATTCTTGTAATGCTTTCCCTGCCGCTAAGCCGGAGATTCCCGCGCCAATGATGATAACCTTTTCTTGAGCAAAGGTAGCTTGAACGAGGCCCAAGAAAAAAAGTATCAATGATGTCATGCGCAGCATAAGCCATTCCGAATTTTGTGTTTAATTAAAGGGAACCAAAAAGCAGGATACTCTAGTTAGAAAAATATTATCAACAGAATTGGCGGAGGCATTCAGTCTTATCGAAAATAGGGTAGCATGCCGGGAAGAACGTGTAGGAAGTCGCTGCCTTAAATTCGGTGGGGAGCGTCTAGGCGGGAAGTTCCTGTAAGTGCGATAAGCTAATTATTCCCTTCGAAAGAACGCTAATTCTAATATTGTTGTGTTGTGTTGTGTTGTGTTGTGCTGCGCTAATGGTTAGTACATATAAAATATAGAACTGAGTTAAAGTGATGGGCCATACAGTGACCTGCAGTATCTCTCTGGTTGTGTTGAGCTGTGTTGGCTTAGATGGGAGTTTCGCAATGTTGCTGTGGTGCCGTTCCTCTCTTAGAAAGACAGCAGGATTCTAGAGGGCCGTTGTGAACTTCTCGCTCCATCCGGCCAGATAATGCAGAATGTTGGTGCGTCGATAGCTAGGGGCTGGAAGTTAGGTTTGTCAGTTGGGGTAAAAATAGCCGTATAATTCATTTGTTTAAGAGGTTTGTTGCTAGCCAGAGCCATTTTTAACCAAAAATATGATAGATTGTCCATAAATACACGGAGTAACTACTATGAGTAAAGAACAAAAAAGCAATAAGGAAACTAAGAAGAAAGCGACTCTAACGCCTAAAGAAAAAAAGGCCGCTAAGGCAGCTGCCAAACAGTCGAAGGGTGTGCTCTGAAGTTAGTCTTATTTTAGGTTAACTAAGTTGGAAGAAACAACGCTTCCAACTTAGTTAACGAGATTGCGAAGCAGTGGGGTGTGGCTTAAGCCTTTACTTCACTTTGAGCTGTGACCAAGCGTAATCCCTTTGCCCTAGAGTTGTGTCCCAAGCTTGAACCCCCGCTAGAGAAGTAAACTCTTCTTCTTATCAAAATAAATTTAAAAAGATGTGAAGGGGTTTTATCTTCTCTAAAAGTGGGTCTGATATAAAAGATAGTTTTTTATAAAAGTCAGCCTGATGTAAAAGTATGTAGGCATAGCCCCCTAGTTCTTTGTTAGCTAGTGCCGCTTTACTGTTTTTTATATAGGGAAATGAATTGGCTGGTCTTTCCTCTTATCGATGGGGAGAACACGCCTTCGCTTAATGGGTCATCTGAGTTCTTAAGTAATTCAGACGTGCCGGCGACAGAGAGTCCAGCCTCCAATGCCATCTGTGTTACTAAACTCTCTTCGATGCGGTGCAAGGAGTTGCCGGCTTCCAAACCAGCGCCGTTTGGCGCAATATGATCTGATGCGAGCAGCACGCCGCCCGGTTTCAATACCCTCGCAATTTCGCGAAATGCTCCTGCTGGATCGCCCAAGCTATTGCCATCAGGCGTAAATCCCAATTCGTGAGGCCCCTGAATCCAGGTAACTATATCGATCGAATTATCCGCAGCTTCCAAGGCATCGAAATCAGTAACGCTGACTTCTACGTTACTAAGACGATTATTGGCGGTGCGTAGTTCTATTCCATCGCCAACAAAACCCATAAGGCCGGGGGGATGCTGCAGAATAACGCTTCCGTTTGATCCGACCGCACGACTCAATATCTCCGTATAGTAACCGCCGCCAGCCTCCAGCTCGAGAACATCCATACCGGTTTCTAGTCCCGCGAACTTCAAGACTTCTCCAGGCATGCGGCGCGCGTCTTGGTCTGCATCTTCATTTGGGCGATCGGGATGAGATAAAGCAGCTACGACATCGGCATCCGCTGCATACGCTGCATTACTGGCAAGTACTATTGCTCCCATTGAAAAGCTACTGGCTAGTCTGATTATTTTCTTCGCTGATATATTCATACCTAACTCCTCCCGCAGATGCGGTATTTTTTTATAATTATTGGTCTAGTTTGTAGCCCTATGAACAGCACAATAAATAGTTTAATCACCACACCTCTTAGTAACAACATGTCCCCACCTGACCAAGCAGGTTAATGCCTCTTTCGGGGTGACTTTACTTTTCTGTCTGTGGCTTAAATATGACTTATCTAAGGCTTATCCAAGGCTTATCTATGCCATATTAATGGCTTGCTTCCGTAAATACTATATTAACACTGCTAAGCATGAGGTAGTTCAATGAAATCAGGGGAAAGGGGCCGCCCAGCCTAGTTGATCTGACTGGGAGGAGTGCAGCCTTTTATCAATTTCCTATGACTATGAGGTAACATGCTATTGATAGTTAAGAGTCATTAGTCCAACGACTTCTCTGAGTCTTTTAGATCCCTTGAGTCCGTTGTAACCTAGTGGAATTCTAGTTGAATTTTAGTAGAGCTCTAAGAATCGATAGAGTTCGCTGGATTCTGACTTTAACCCTTTCATCACGAGACAGAAATATAATGATTATAAATTCATATAAGTTACTGCGCTGTGTTGTCAGCAGTCTACTATTGTTATTTTTTTGCCAGTCGTTAAGCGCCCAGACTCGCTATGTTGATCCAGCAACTGACGAATCTCGGCTGCCCTACGATGGCCATGTGTTGACCGATAGGGGTGACGATCAGATTGTCAGGTTTCGCAATTGGGACGCGTTTAATCCAGTGCGAGAGATCAAGGCTGGGAGAAATACGCTTGAGCTTCCTAATGCGCTGGCAGATTTTTCTAAATTTAGTTACGAGGTAGATGGGGAGTCGTTCACTATAGATGACTATATGGTAAAGAATCACGCTGGAGGGGTGCTAGTCATTAAAAATGGTGAGGTAAAGTTTGAAAGGTATGGTTTAGGGAACACTGAAGAAACCCTATGGATTTCTTTCTCAGTTTCTAAATCTGTAACTTCAATGCTTCTTGGCGCTGCCATTCAGGAGGGCTATATCAGCAGCGTTGATGACCCGGTTTCAGAGTACTTGCCTCGTCTTAAAGGTAGCACTTATGATGAGGTAAGTATTCGCAATATCCTTCATATGGCGTCTGGTGTTGAGTGGAATGAAGACTACACAGATTTGAATTCGGATGTGGCGACTTACCCCTCAGATAGAGTCATAGAAATGCAGCGATACCTTGGCACCAAGCCGCGGGTTGCCCCTGCCGGTGAGAAATTTAATTACAGTACAGCTGATACGGACCTTGTGGGTGCCATTGTGCGCGCCGCAATTGGTAATAATTTAAGCAGCTATTTGGAAAATAAGATGTGGCAGCCATTCGGTATGGAATTCGATGCCAACTGGGGAACACACGGTGATGAAGGTGAGCATGGTGGGTGTTGCATGAACATGGCGCTTCGTGACTACGGTCGCATTGGAATGTTTGCTATGAGCGAGGGACAGCTGCCCGATGGCCGCAAAATTTTACCCGATGGTTGGATGACGGAGTCGGCCACTCCCTCTGCAGGTAACCAAGGGTATGGTTATCTATGGTGGCTCAATAATGACCGCACTTATCGCGCTCAGGGAATTTTTGGTCAGGGTATCTATGTAAAACCTGAGAGTGATTTAGTTATTGCGATAATTAGTGCCTGGCCAGTCGCTGCATCGGGAGGGTCAATTTACAACGCCCATCGCAACGCCTTTTACGATGCTGTTGATGCTATGCTGAAGTAGCGACGCTAGGCCTCTTAAAGTCGAGCTTCTTATATCTTCGGCTTAACTTTATGTGAGGCCGCTGTTAGTTGGTCGTAGGTCAATTGACGCGTTATGCAAACTCTCATGGATTGGGTTTTAAGCTAATCGTCAAACAATCCTGATCGGGTTAAATGGCGGGCTATGGGCAACAGTCTGTTAGAGTCGCCATCGATATTGCTTGTGCCATACCAGGCAACCACTACATCTCGATTAGGGTCGACAAATACTCCCTGGCCCGAATAACCCCCTTTGAACATCGCGCCATCAGGCCAGATCATGTCCCATTGCCACGCTGCGTGAGTTGGTGCATCACCGGGGAAGCGCCGGTTGAATGACTCTAGCTGTTGAGAATCAAACGCTATTCCCTTGTTTGAGCGGAGGTCCTCAAGGTGATCCTGCCCGATAACCCCCAGACTACTTTCCTTTGTAAAAATCTGTCCGAAGCGAGCGACGTCCCTCAAGCGTGCTGAAATTCCTCCGTGAGTTGCCGGGGTTCCATCGGCGCTAATCATCATTATGGCGTCGGACTCGGCGCCGATCTTTTTCCAGATCAGATCTTGCAGGGCGAGCCAGAGAGGTTGCCTAGTGACGTTCGCCACGACTAAGCCGGTGACAAATGTGTTCGCCGACACATACTCATATTTCTCACCGGCTGGCCGGTGACGTCTCATGGTGACCAAATTCTCAAATGTTGTTTGCGTCGGATTAACTGGCGCGGTGAGCCCCAGAGATTCCTCATATCGGTAAATACAAGTTTCCGTGTTCTGATAACCGTCCCTGTCCAGACAAGAAATACCAGAGGCCATGTTGGCTATATTTCTAAGGCTAACACCTTGCCACTGTGTGCCTTTTAGTTCGGGCACATAGTTTTCCACTGGCATCGCCATATCCACTTTGCCCTGATTCTCTAATGCGGCCAGTGCGCTGGAGACTATGACTTTGGTAACCGACCAGCTAAGGTGTCTCTCAAAAGCTTCCATTCTTGGATAGGATTCATAGACCACTTTGCCGCCTGCCAGCACAATTATTCCATCGACAAGTGGGCTGCTCGTAACGTAGTTATGCAAAGTTGAATCATTGGCTTGTGTAGTGATCGGAAAGTTCGCCACCGCAGTTTCGGTTGCGCGGTTAAGTAATCGCTCTGGTGAGGTTCGAGCGATGGTGGCGTGAGGATAAAAAGAGCCAAAGTTTTTCCACACATAATGACTCACCGAACCACCATCGTCGAAATTCTCTGGTGTGTGCATCTGATAAATATCTCGTATCTCTATCAGTGAGGTTTGCTCCTGTGCAGTCGCGGTGGCGCAATTTAGAAGTGCAAAAACTATTCCGGCTGAGAAATTGATCGCAGTAATAAAGCAAATTTCTGTATTCATTAGAATTTCCTAAATATGGAGTGACTCAATTTATAAGTCTACATTAGGTTCGGTGATGATTTTATGCAAGCAAGTTCGGTGGCAGCGTGCTCTCAATGCATCCGGTTGTAGGTCCAAGATTTCATCTTCCCAGTATCGTAGTTGTAAAATAGCTTAGGCTTACGAGAGGACTGGTTTTAAATGAGCTATTTGCCTTTCCAAATGGGTTTTCGTTTTTGCAGAAAAGCTTCTCTAGCTTCTTTGCCGTCCTCGCTGTCAAATGCAGCGGCGAGTGCTTTTAAGGCGGTTTCTGGCACATCTGAAAATGGCATGTCTTCCATCTTGTAAAGAAGGTCGCGGGTGTTCTTAAGAGCCAAAGGTGACATCTGGCACAGTTTGTTAGCAAGCTCTAGTGACCTTTCCTTTAATTCGTTTCTAGCAACAACCTTGGTGATCAGTCCGAGTTGCTGGGCTTCCTGAGCAGAGATGGGTTCCCCGGTGAATATAAGTTCAGCGGCGCGCATTCTCCCAATTAAGCGCTGCAGATACCAAACATGCATTCCCGGAGGGCCTGCAAGATTTGGCACGCCCGGATAGCCAAAATCAGCGTCATCTGCAGCCAGTATCATGTCGCAGGCAAATGCCAGTGTGCATGCACCTTCTCTGACATAGCCGTGGACTGCGGCGATAATAGGTTTGGATAGTCCGCGTACAATTTTGAGAGTCTCTACGTAGAATAGGCGAAGAAATTTCTCCATCGCGGCGGAATCAAAGCCATCGAGGAATTTTAAATCAAGTCCGGCGGACAAGCCTTTTCCTGCGCCCATGAGGATAATGACTTTTACGCTAGAGTTTTCATCCGCCAGTTTAAGCGCGCGATGATACTCTCGTGTGGAGTCTTCATTAATCAAGTTCAGAGGAGGGTTGGCCAAAGTAATGGTTGCAATCTCTGAATCAACGGAATAGTTGAGTGTCTTAAAATCATTTGATGTCATGTCGTTGATTCTAGTTCATTGGCTGGAGGGTTATCGAGAAAAATCTTGAGGTTATTGTTTCTAAAGCCTATAGGGTTGTATGGTTCAGACTTGTAAGGTTTATAGCTTATAAGATCGAGCGCTTGCAGTATATTCGCAGGGAAGTGCTGGGTTTTGAGATGCTAAGATAAGGCCGCTTATAGCTCGGCGGCTTAGCCTGTCAACTTGGCTCCTCAGGGCGTTGCTAGTTCTTTAGGGGCTTGCGAATAGGCTCGAGGCGAAACTGCACTAGTTTGGAAAGCATAAAGCCAGCAAAGCACTCACCCGCATCAAGCAATGTTAGGAGTGGGTCATTTTCTGCAAGCATATGTTCATCGACACGAGGGTTAATCAAATCATCTGCTGTAGAATGGCTGCTGTCAGATCGGTAATACTCACAATTTGAGATTGGTTGGCGCCAGCTTTAACACGACTTTTCGGTATATAAGCTGATGAATAAATTTCCGGCAGCTATCCTGTTTCTGCTCTTCGGGCTCGCGACTACCTATTTTTCTACTCACACCCTTTATTTTGCTGGAAAAAGGTTGTGAGATCCGTGCCTCACAACCTTTTTAGATCGAGTGTCTACTTATTTGTCTTCTTAATTAGCATGATTAGCAAGCTACGTGAAAGGCTGCCTGCCTAGCCAGTAAGCCCAGCTTCTTCAACACCAAAGCGCAGGTTGAATTGATTCAGTGGCAAATTCCGAACACGAATTCCCGTGGCATCAAATACCGCATTGGCTAACGCGGGTGCGATACCCGGTGTTCCAGGTTCACCTGCGCCACCAATCGCGTTCCCGCTGTTGATGATATGGGTTTCAATGAGAGGTGCCTTATCCATGCGAACTGATTCATAGTCATGGAAATTACTTTGAACAACAGCGCCATTCTCGATGGTTATCTCACCATACAATGCAGCGGTTAGGCCATAGATGATAGCTGATTCAACCTGAGCGGTGATTCCATCAGGTGAGATTGCAAAACCTGCATCGACAACGGCGACAACACGGTCCACACTTATCTCTCCATCCACCACTGTAGCCTCAACTACCTGTGCCACAAGCGTTCCAAAAGATTCTTGCAGAGATATGCCGCGGCCTTTGCCTTCCCCTAGTGGTCGACCCCACTGGGCCTCGTCTGCTGCTTTCTTCAATACAGCTAAATGGCGAGGATGTTCTTTGAGAAGCGAGGCACGGTACTGATAAGGGTCTTTGCCTGCTGCTACTGCCACTTCATCGATAAATGATTCAGTGAAGAATCCATGTTGCGAGTGATCCACGCTGCGCCAAGCGCCGAACGGAACATGAGTTGGGCTGCTGACATAACCAATATTCTGTGCAGGAATAGCGTAGGGAATGAGAGGAGCTTCAATGGGTTCGTTTTTATCGACGTAAGTGTTCTCCCAAGCTACTGGATTTCCGTCGTTGTCCAGTGCGGCGCGGAACCGGCTTTGCACAGCGGGACGATAAAAGTCCTGACGAACATCCTCTTCACGAGACCATATGAGCTGGACCGGGCGTCCGGCATGCTGTGCGACAAGAGCGGCTTGAATTGCGTAATCTGGACGTGATTTGCGCCCGAAGCCGCCACCCATAAATTGATTATGAAGAGTGACATTTTCTGTATCGAATCCCAAAGCATCGGCTACTGCTTGGCGAAACCCAAGAGGGTTCTGGCAGCCGACCCAGATCTCACAGCGGCCATCTTTGACTTCTGCCGTCGCATTTAAAGGCTCCATACAGGTATGAGCAAGATATGGAACGCGGTAGTCAGCGGTTATGACCTTTGTAGCGTTTTCGAAACCATCTTCGGCATTCCCTACTACAGAGTCAGTCTCCCGGCCTTGGCCAGAAGTAATTGCGTCATCAAATCGGGCAAAGATCTTTTCGCTGGATATTGAGTCATTGCCGGCGTTATCCCATTCTATTTCAAGTGCTTTTAGACCTTGAATAGCAGGCCAGTAGCCTTCGGCGATAACTGCAACAGATTCCCCAGCAGCGAAAGCTCCAATCATGTCTCCTGATTGGATGGGTGGAAGTTCCACAACATCGACCACACCCTCTATTGCGCGAGCGGCTTGGTCTTTGGTTCCTATGAGAGATCCTCCAAAAACCGGTGATCTAGTAACCGTTGCATAAAGCATGTTGGGTAAGCGGACATCCGATGCGAACTGTGCGGTGCCATCAACCTTAGAAGGGATGTCAAAGCGCTCTACATGCTTACCCATAATCTCGAATTGATCAGATGTCTTCAGCGTTGGTGTATACGATGGTTTCATCATTGAGGCGGCAACAGCGAAAGCTGAATAAGGCTCGCGGCGTGAGCTTGACGTATGGATCAGGTGACTTTTCTCGGTCTTGATTTCACTTTCAGGTACCTGCCACTCCTGCGCAGCAGCCTGCACAAGTAGTTGCTTGGTTGCCGCTCCGGCTACACGTGACCCCAGCTGTCCAGTAAAGCGAATGCTGCCACTTCCACCGGTAATTTGTAGATTTAGCGCGTCAGCGACTCGCATCAAAGTGCCATCTACAGAGGGGGCAATAATGTTGGGAAATTTTGCACCGGGGAATAAAAACCCTTTTCCCACGGCGTAGTTGGCATATTCGCCAATCGCCGGTGCTTCTTCAACACGAACAAGGTCCCAGTCGGCATCAAGCTCATCTGCAACCATTTGTGCGAGTGAAGTGTGAATTCCTTGCCCCATTTCTGAGTGAGGAATAATTGCGGTGACAATGTTATCAGCGTCAATTTTCACATAGGCGTGAACGAGAGTTTCCCCGTCGCCGGCCACTAAGCCTTTGAGATCCTGCGCTCGATTGCCAGGGCGCATTGCGACACCTACAACCAGCCCAGTACCTGCAATAACGCCTGTGCTTAAAAACGCTCTTCTAGTCCACTTATTCACCGCTCACCTCCAGGGATTCAGTAGCAGCTGCCGAAACGCCAGCGACTTCATAATAACTTGCAGTGGTTTTGATGGCCTGGCGGATGCGACCATACATGCCGCAGCGGCAAATATTGCCCTTCATGGCGCTATCTATATCAGCATCATTTGGATTTGGGTTGTTAGCTAAAAGTGCTGCTGCAGACATTAGTTGTCCCGATTGGCAATAGCCGCACTGTGGAACCTGATGTTCAATCCACGCGGTTTGAAGAGGGTGCAGTTCGGTCGCGCTTGGCGCTAAGCCTTCTATTGTTGTAATTTCTTTTCCGTCTACTGCCGAAATCGGCGTGCTGCAAGAGCGAATTGGGCTGCCATTTAAATGAACTGTGCAGGCGCCGCATTGGGCGATACCGCAGCCGAATTTTGTTCCCGTAAGCGCTAACTTTTCCCGCAGCACCCACAGCAGAGGTGTTGAAGGATCAACCTCAATTTCCGCCCGAGTACCATTTACTATTAATACCGCCATCACTCATTCCTCAGAATTTGACCTATGATTACAACTATCGAACATTAAAGCGCCAAAAACAAGGCGCTGTATTGAATGTTATTTTGGCTTAGCTCGCACACTAATGGGAATTGTTCTAATTCGACAGGACTCGGCGCGATATTTAGCTTTTACTAATCTGACAAAATAGTAATAGAATGTCAAGATGTTAGCTATGTATGCCCGCTCCAATTGCGCTAATATGACGTATATGACAAAGATAATTAAAAGTAAGTCCCCAAAAGAGGCAAAGCGAGAAGTCGTATTTGAAACAGCCGCTGACGTATTTGCTCAATATGGCTTCCGTCGAACAGCAATGAACGACATCGCCAAGGCTGCAGGGATATCCCGTCCTGCTCTGTATTTAATGTTTGAAAACAAAGAGGATCTATTTCGAGGGGTGGTTTTATTTCGACAAAGCCAAGGGATAGATAAAGCAATTTCGATTTTGGCTGGCACCGGTTCAATCGCTGAGCGGTTCAATACTTCGATAATTTCCTTTGAAAAGGTGTTCTATGAGCCTGTCGCACAATCACCACATGGTGCAGAGTTAATGGATGCTAGTATCAGTATTGCGGCAGATCTTATGAAGAAGGGGCAAGACCGGTTAGAAAAATCTTTGGCGCGAGCTTTAGAAGAGGCTATTTCAAGTAAAGAAGTTGAATTCACAGGGATGTCTATGACGCCCTTAGCTTTCACGTGCTTACTGATGTCTTCAATCAGCGGTCTCAAAAAACATGCAACATCGACTAAAGGGCTGAGGCGTCAGATTTCAGAAGTTACAGGGATCTTTTTTAAAGCGATTCAGGCGGTATCCTAGTAACGAAGCTCAGCTTCTGATGTCTGTCTTGAGGTCGCTATAGCTGAGAGTACATGAAGAATAAGCCAGCGGCGCTCGTTCTAGCCTCCCCTCAGGTATTCAACCTTCAACAAAAACACCATCCCATGGTAGATTAGTAATTTATGGACTTACGTGATTTGTGATTTATAACTGCGCTGTGCACTACTAAGCTGAGTATTACATTCCACCCTTTATTTCGTTGAATGCCACTTTACTGGAAGCTATTTTGATGACTCACCGATTTTTTGCCTGCTTATTCTTTAGTGCTCTGTTTTCCGCTTGCGCCGGAGACGGCAGGGAAGGTAACGGTGGAGATAGCCGTTCGAATTCTGAAATTGATATTCAGCGACTTTCCTCAATAGTAAAAACCTTAGCTTCTGATGAGTTCGAAGGTCGTGCGCCAGGTGGAGTCGGTGAAGAGAAAACAGTTGCCTATTTAATCGAGCGTTTTCAAGGATTGGGGCTGCAGCCCGGCGGCGATAATGGTAAATGGACTCAGGCGGTCCCCTTGATCCATACCCAAGTTCAAGGCTCGGCGAATGTTCAAATAAAGACAGCTGAGGGAGTTCAGGTTTTAGAGCAAGCTCGTGACATTGAATTCAGTACTACCCGGCCGGTTGAGAATATTAATATTCAAAGTGTTGATGTTGTTTTTGTTGGCTTTGGGGTTGACGCGCCGGAAAGGGATTGGGACGATTTTGGCGATGTCGACCTTAACGGAAAAGTCGCACTCTTTTTAGTTAATGATCCAGATTTTGCGGCGGCCAGTAACGAGCCAGTAGCCGGAAGATTCGGCAACAGGCGGATGACTTATTATGGTCGCTGGGCTTACAAATTTGATGAGGCGGCGCGCCGTGGTGCAATTGCAGCCTTGGTAATCCACGAAACCGAGGCCGCGGGATATGGATGGAGCGTGGCGTCATCATCCCCCGGAGAAAACTACTCAATAGTTAGCAAGTCAGGAGATATAGCGCCGGTAATGCTGCGAGGATGGTTGCACGGTGATGCGGCGGCCAGTTTGTTTGACGCCGCCGGACTTGACCTGCAGGAGCAAAGAGAGCTTGCAAGACGCCCGGAATTCAACGCATTTACGCTGACAAACATAAGCTTTAGCGCTGACTTAGAAATAGATGTTGAGCGCATAATGAGCCAAAACGTCTTAGCGGTACTGCCCGGGCGAAGCAGTCCAGATGAAACCATTATGGTTTCAGCCCACTGGGATGCTTATGGCTTGGGTGAGCCCGATGAGCAGGGTCGAACAGTTCGCCCCGGCGCCAATGATGACGCACTAGGCGTGGCCGGGGTATTGGAGCTAGCGCGAGTGCTCAGCAACGGTCCAGCCATGAATCGTAGTGTTGTGTTTGCCGCATGGACAGCAGAAGAAAGCGGTCTGCTGGGATCGGAAGCTTATGCGAGCAATCCGATATACCCGCTGGAAAAAACAGTTGCCAACCTAACGCTCGATATTCTGCAGACAGCAGGTCTCGCGCGAGATGTTATTTTAGTCGGCGAAGGGCAAAGCGACCTAGAAAGAGATTTGGGCCTAGCCGCGGCACAGCAGGGTAGGGTGGTGACACCGGAGAGCCTTCCGGAAAACGGCTTGTTTTTCCGCGCTGATCACTTCTCAATGGCAAAGCGTGGAGTGCCGGTATTGCTGATTATGGGTATAGCGGGCGGTGCCGACCTCATTGATGGAGGGCGTGCTGCTGGAGACCAATGGATAGCAGACTATACCGGCAACTGTTATCACCAGACTTGCGACGCTTGGAGCAGTGACTGGGATCTGCGGGGTGCGGCGCAGGACATCAGTCTTTTCAAAATCATAATCCAAGACCTCGGAAACTCTAGAAGATGGCCGCAGTGGTATGAAGGCTCAGAATTCAAGGCGCGTCGAGATAGTAGCCGCTCGGTTCGGCAGGACTAGTCCCGCTTAAGTTAATGTGAGTCAGAATAAAAACTAGGTCGATTTGGCTGGAGGCCAAAGAACAGTGCAGCAATCCCAATAGCTCATCTACTTGTAGGGTCTCAGTTGTAAGTGGCCAATAATTTTGTCAGCAATCTAATTGAATAATTAGCTATCATATTGATCACGTAATTAACGTGCTGTATGCACGATGTTTAGTTGCAGCAATAATCTTTACCAAGTTATGGCAGTCAATCGCTGAGTCAGTGCTTGCAGCCCTTTGCCTTTGTTACTGATTTTCCATGCAATAAAATTATCAAGAACCTTCTTTTCCCCTAAATTCAGCGCTATGAGCGTGCCGCTGTCGAGGTGCTGTTGAATGCGCAGTCGCGGCAGGTGGCCTATCCCAATCCCTGCCAGTATAGCCTCGACTTTTTGATCGATGCTTTGCACATAAAGCTTTTGCCCGTCGCTGCTTAAGCCTTCGCTGCGTTTTATATCGACGAAGCTGGTGTCATGGATGACTATGCGCCGAAGTTTGGGAAGAACGGCTTTTAAGGTGTCAGGATCGCAAGTCAGGTCCGCTTGCCTGTGATGGGCTGCAATCACAGGCACCAAGTCAGCACTCTCCATTGGTATGGCTCGATAGCCCTTTTGCAAGGGGACTGGCCCTGGCGCGCCAATAACTAAATCAACTCGGCCCAACTCGAGGGCTTCCCAACCTCCGTTGAGTACACATTCACAGATATCTATTTCTATAGTGGGATGTTCTTTAAGAAATTCGTGCAGTGCGGCAAAACATACCGGAGACGATTTAAGAAACTCTATAGCGATACTGATGCGGGGCTCCCAGCCTGTAGCCACTTCTTTCGCTTTGTTAGCTAGTCGTGCTGTGGTTTGAACTATTTCCCTGCCCTCTGCAAGCATCAACCGTCCCGCTGGTGTTAATACCGAGCGCCGGCCCTGGCGCTGAAACAGTGCAATATCTAGCTGCTCTTCGAGCTTTTGCACAGCGTAGGAAACGGCCGATGTAGCTTTGTTCAGTTCTTCAGCAGCTTTTGCGAAGCTCCCGCGCCGATCGATGGCATCCAGTGTCTCGAGCACCTCTATGGTTATTGGATTTCTTGTCTTCATGGGATATTCCAATTGTTCAGATAAGTAGAACAATCTAATCAAAAAATAGGACTTATTACAAATTCTCAAGTCATTACAATCGTCCCATCACTTGAGCAAACACACAAAAACACTACATTGGAGCAATACACATGAAAACACTAATCAACAAGATAGCCACTTCAGCCGCCGGCTTGGATACCTTGCCTCTTCGCGTCGGTACCGGCGTGATATTCGCCGCACACGGAGCGCAGAAATTATTTGGATGGTTCGGTGGATATGGTCTAGAAGGCACCGCAGGCTGGATGACATCCATCGGGCTGGAACCGGGTTTGCTGATGGCATCAATGGCCGGTGGTGCGGAATTCATTGGTGGGCTGTTACTTATTGTCGGCTTATTGGTTCGTCCCGCGGCTTTAATGCTAGCCGTCACTATGGTCGTGGCAATCGTTACCGTTCACTTGCCAAACGGTCTCTTCTTGGCAAATAACGGCTATGAATTTGGCTTAGCCTTGCTAGCGGTCAGCATCGGATTGGTGCTCAGGGGCGCGGGCAGCCTGAGTGTAGATAGTGTCTTGCAAGCAAGACTAGCAAGCTAAGAAATAACAAGAGGTCGGCGCATGAATGTCGGCCTGTCATTCAATCGATATAGCAGGAGCAACGTGATGGGGTTGTTACAGAAAGGCAAATGGGTCGATCAGTGGTACGACACCAAGAAAGGCGGTGAATTTCGCCGCCAAGATAGCCGTTTTAGAAATTGGTTGACCCTGAATGGAGAAGTCGGGCCTAACGGTGAACAAGGCTTTAAAGCAGAGAAAGGGCGCTACCATTTATATGTGTCATTGGCTTGCCCTTGGGCGCACCGCACACTGATTTTTCGAGAACTCAAGCAGTTGCGAGACATAATCGACGTGACCGTGGTTGATCCCATTATGCTGGAGAATGGGTGGGAGATGAGGGATCCGCTTTACGAGCTGGACTTTCTCTATCAGCTATACCTAAAAGCTTATTCCAACTATGAGGGTCGCGTGACCGTGCCGGTATTGTGGGACAAAAAAACACAAACTATTGTCAGCAATGAATCGTCTGAAATTATTCGAATGTTCAACACGGCGTTTAATCATTTAACCGGCAACACGGATGATTACTACCCAGCTGATTTACACGAGTCGATCCATAGTTTGAACGAAAGTATTTACGACTGCATCAATAACGGTGTTTACTTGGCCGGTTTTGCTACCACACAAGAAGCCTACGAAACGGCATTTCATAGCGTGTTTGATTCACTGGATTGGATCGAGGGTTTGTTAACCCGTCAGCGCTACCTAGCAGGTGCGGTTCTAACCGAGGCTGACTGGCGCTTGTTTACCACTTTGATTCGGTTTGATGCTGTGTACTTTGGGCATTTTAAAACGAATCGTCAACTACTGGCCGATTACTCCGCCATTAGTGGTTATGTGCGCGAACTATACCAAGTCTCTGACGTGACGGAAACTGTCAACTTTGAGCACATCAAGGCGCACTATTACGCTAGTCATTTGATGATAAATCCCACAGGAATCATTCCGCTAGGGCCAGAGCAGGACTTTACTACCGCCCATGGCCGAGAGGAGCTCAAGCGCGAGCAATCCTTTGCGGCATAGCCTGTGGTTGGGGATGTTGCATTAAAATACCCGCATTGGCATAGAAAAAGAAGAGGTCTATCAGGAGAGTCTTGAAGCGATGCAAAAGTATTTTATTGCCGAATCTGGGGTGCAGGAGTTAGCTTGTGGCGCGTGCAACACATCGATTCATCACGCGCCTAAGGATAGACACATCTTAGCTGCCGATATTTAAAATAACATGCTGGCAGGGACGCCGGTATAGATAACATAAGATTCCAGAACCCCGCAATGGAAAAATTTGAAGGAATAGGGAGGTTCTTCGATGTTGTACTGGCGCTTAATATACTTCAACTGACTGAAGATACTGTTGCAGCGGTAAATAAGGTCTCTGCACTGATAAAGTTTGGCGGATATTTTGTGGCTGGGGCTGCATGTTCTGGAGATGTTGCGTATAGTTACTATCGATTACTTATCTCGATTATGCGCTTCTTAGGCAAGGCGCCTCCGGGTCACTATGTTAAGCGAAGTGAGCTGGTGGCGAGCTATGCAAATGCAGGTCTAGAGATTGTGTTTCAGCCCCGACCAATTAAAGATGAGGCGCGCTCACTATAGGTAAGAAGTGTATTTTGCTTGACCTAGATTTGTAGGGTGAGCCAAAAGTTTGGCCTTTTGCCGTCATTGACTACCTATAGCTGTGAGTGCATGCCGTCAGGAAATTGAGCTGAGGCGTTGGCAAGAGTTAGCGGTAAGACGATCTAACTGTCAACTGCTTGAGGGCATAGAATCAGTGGAATGTATCCCCGCCTATTTTCTTTTCATTGCTGAAGAAATAACGCTAATTGCTTCGGCATTTTCCAGATACTGTGGTTCGGCTCGTAACATTGAGCGTTGCTCGAACGCGTAGCCATAGGACAAAACTTTGGCGTCCGCGTTGTTGGCGCCAATAAAGGAAATTCCCACCGGTATTTTATGCACGACTCCCATAGGCACCGTGAGGTGGGGATAACCAGCGATGGCGGCCATGCCTCCTGCGCCAGGGAATGGAGGCCAGACGTCACCATTGATGGGATCAATTCGAGGGGATACCGGGCCGGAGGGAGCAACAAGCACTCCTACACGAAAGTCACGTAACAAGGCGTCAATTCCGTTTTCTCTGCTTGCTGATTGAATCGTATTTCTCGCAGAAATATAGACCGGATTTTCGAGCCCAGAAAGAGCATTTGATTCTTCAAAAATATCCTGACCAAACAAAGCTAGTTCAACTTCTGCGTTTTCTATATTGAATTCTATGAGCTCAGTTAGCGAGCGGGTCGCTACCGTGTCCGGCGTCGAAGCAAGATACTCATTCAAGCCAGCCTTGAATTCATATTTCATTACGGAGGACGTAAAACTACCAAAACCTTCCACTTGGGTTGGTCGTTCTTGTATTTCCACTAATATGGCGCCAGCTGCTTCCAGTTCTAATAGCGCAGAATCAAAAAGTTCTACAATGTCTCTATTATTACCTACGGAGTAACGCAAGACGCCGACCCTTATTCCTGACAGCGCGCCTTCTTCAAGCCCAGCAACATAGTCGGTTTTCAGAGGCCCGGTTGCCATTGCATTTAGCATCATGGCAGCACCCTTCACCGATTTTGTCATTGGACCTGCCGTATCTTGGGATGCTGATATAGGCACAATATATTGTTGGGAAACTAGTCCCACCGATGGTTTGAACCCCACAACACCATTGACGTTAGAAGGACAGATGACGGAGCCATTGGTTTCTGTGCCTACAGTACCGGCCGCGAGAGACGCCGCTGCCGCTGCGCCTGAACCAGAACTGGAGCCGCAGGGATTGCGGCTTAACATATGCGGATTGCGAACCTGCCCACCCAGTGCAGTCCAGCCACTCATAGAGTGATTCGAGCGGAAATTGGCCCATTGACTGAGATTGGTCTTGCCTAGAATCAGTGCTCCTGCTTCTCGCAGGCCGGCGACCAGAGGTGAATCACGACCAGTTAAATTGTTCTTTAGCGCCAATGCTCCCGCGGTGGTCGGCATCTGATCGCTAGTTTCGATATTGTCTTTTAGAAGGATTGGCACGCCGTGCAGTGGCCCCAAAGGCTCGCCAGCCGCGCGTTTTTCATCCAATGCCCGCGCCTGCTGGAGAATGTCGGGATTAAGAGTCAGCACACTTTGCAAGCTTGGACCCGATTGATCAACTTGCGTAATTCGCAGCAGATATAATTTTACTAGCTCCTCAGCACTTATCTCGCCACCACGCAAAGCATCTGCTATCTCGGGTAAGGTGCCAGCGAGTAGATCTTGTGCGGAATAATTCGTTGCTACAATAGGCTGTGTATCTGGTTGACTGTTCAAAGGCGAGGAAGAAGGCGGGCTGCATTGGCTGAGCGCGCTTATAATGGACGTGATGAGCAAGAGACGTATCATTGAACCACCGGGCTTTGAAGTGACTAGATTTACTTATTAGAGGAGCGTATGCCTGCTGGCGTGGTCTGTAAAGCGAATTTGCGAGGGAGAGAAATTGCTTAAAAGTAGGGTCGCGGAACTTTAGTAGTTTAATGACAGAATGATTCCTGGCGGTAAGCTAAGTCACTATTGTCAAAAACAGGTTCTCCTGTCTAAACTAGGCTGTATAGCAGGCTAATAACCGTTGGTAGGTGCTCGGCCAACCCATCGTATTCATTGAAAATAACTCAAGAGTTGACTGCAAGAAAACACTTACGCTATTGATGCCCTGTGTGTACCTCAATTCTTTCGGTCTGCTGTTTCGGCTGAGTGCTGGGGTTTCATTTTGAGTTTTCAGGCGTTACGATGATGAATGAACGTTCCGCTTGGAAATGTGTGACATCAAACTTTGAACCCTAATAATTATAAGAATGAACCATACTGCTACTGAAGGCAGTGTGGACCGTGTTAGTTTTACGGAATCTTTAATCAATGTGCATTTATACGGTTGAAGTTCTATCGAGTTAAACTCTATGCTCAATAAGAAAATTCACGGGATTCCAAAAAATTATTTTGATTAATCTTTTTCAGAGAATGATTCGTGCTCACCCATTTCTTCTACTGACCCTTGTATATCTTTTAGTATCTGCAATCGGCGTTATTTATAGCTACTTCTTTTATCGGGAATTTGGAATCAGCATCGTAAAATTCGTAGATCTTTCCGATTTCTTACTTGCTTTCATTCAAGAGCCAATTCAAGCGCAATATTTTTTGGGATTAGTCTTGCCGCTGTAGGCATGTATCTGCTTGAATTTTGGGTGCGGCGAAAATTTCCGGGATACGGAAAATGGATGATTAATAAGGCCGCCGCCTCGATTGTACCGGTTCTGGTTATTCTGTATTTCGTTTTTGCGTTGGTTAGCGATTATGCTATTAGCAATGCGAATGCTATAAAAGCTGGCGATATAGACGAATACACCGTGAGGTTTTTTGAACTACCCCCTCAAGCCCCAGGTCATCTCTGACACTGATTGATAGTACTAGTCGATTCTCTTATTTTTATAACCTAGAGAACAAGCAAACCTTGGTGGTACCTCAAGAGAATATCGCTTTAATGAGAAAAAAAGCCGGTTTAGCTCAAGCCGAACCTTAACTTCATAGTCATGGCTCAGTCGGATAAGCAGCTGTTACTTGAAAATAATTGTTAGCACTAAAACCGAGTCCGAGATTGCCTTAAGCGAATGTGGTTGGTTTGGGTTCAGGTAGAGCATTTTCCCTGGTGAAAGTGTTTGAGTTATTCCCATTGAGGTGAGGCTAGTCTCGCCTTTAATGCAGTGAACTGTAACAGGGCCTGTAACCTGATGTTCAGGAAATACTTCACCTGTTTTTAAAACGATCCGTGCGATCTCCATCTCGTCTATACGGGCAATTACCTTAGACTTTTCAGTAGGTATGTCATTGGCCCATGTTTCAAGGTCGACGACTTCATTTTCTGCCGCGTGGTGTGTGGCCATTTTTTTGGTCCTTATTTTAATTTTTAGTGTGGTTATTGATCGATATTACTCCTAGTGATAACAGAATCAAAGGGGCAGGGTAACTTGACATGAGGCAGAATCAAGGCGATTGGTGTCCCTTATTTAAGACCAAAAAAAACCGCGAACATAGTCGCGGTTTTTTCACAAGCAAGGCTCAATTTAGCCTTGCCATCAGGTCGATCTAAAGTATTACTCGGTCACTGTTACTGTCATATAAGCATCGTGATACAGCATGCCATCATCGCCTCGGCCCCATAGCACATACTCACCCGGTTCGTCGAAAGTAACCGTAGTGCCGATCATTCCGTCCCCAGGGATTATAGGCGGTGACCAATTTAGGCCCCAGGCGGAGTTAGAGCCTGGCCTTGTGTCTTCCCAGGGCTTAGGCTGAGGCGGGCTGAATGTTGCTTTGCCAGGGCCGCGGTAGACGTTCCATGACAGAAATAAGCCGTTGAGTTTCTGCACTGTAGGTTGCCATGGAATTCGCAGAGCCATCTGGTTCTGTACCATCTGCTCGGTTACATCTTCGCCACGGCTGGCGGCAATCATGCGGACTGTGTCGGCATTACTCCGAGTTTTAGGTATACCATCATCGGTAAGCTGTGTGGTAAAGCTCAGTGACTCACCGGCGCGAACGCTGCGCACATGCTTACCGTCTACTGTATCACCTTGCAGTGTCGTTACCGGCGCTACGTTGGCTCTAGACTCCGGGCTAGAGGAACCTGCACCCAGTGCGCCGGTCTCGGAGGCGATAACCATGTTATCAACCAAATAGTCAGACTTTAGAGTGGCATAGGCGCGGCGCTTTTCGCCGTGAACTGTTAGTTCCCAGACCAGTTCACGATCGCCCCAATCTGCTGGAACATTGACTTCGAAAGTGAAGCGATTGCGGCGTGGCAAGAAACGAGTCGGTTGACCACGGTCTGCCTGGCCAGGCGAAAAGAAATTATTCTCGCCTATTTCTATATTGGGTTCCTCTTCCCAGTTTTCGTTCATATAGCCGAACATGAAGTTAAACGTGCCATCTTCGAGAGGGCGCCAGCCTTCGTAAGCGACTTCGACATTCCTTCCGAAGTTGTAAGTAGACTGAGCCTGCGCCAGCGATGTAGCCGTAAACGCAATTGCCATAAGGCTAAAAACCATAGCCTTGCGCAGCAAATGAGTGCTTAAATTCAACATTAGTTAGCCTCTTGTAAAGCAACATCGTTAGTCGAGCCTTGGCTTACTGAGGCGCTGTCTATGGGTTGTACCAGTGGCACTAAGCAAAGAGGGCATCCGACTACATGGTCATTAGGGCCAAGGTTCAAATTCTGACGGCGTTTCTCCATTTCTTCAAAAAACTGCTCATCTGTCATGGTCACTCTAATGCCGAGATCGATGAACATATTAGTTACAGAGCGGTTGCCCGAACCCTGCCAGTTTCTTGAGTCTGGCACGTTAGGGTTGGTGTCGGTGTTGTTCATATAACCAACGATATGCAAGATTGTGCCGGCAGGTAACAGTGGCGCGGAATCGTCGGCATAGGCATAGCCACGAACCCAGTTGTGGTCATAACCAACGCAAGATAGTGTTTCCACACTGTAGCCCCAAATTGCTTCTAGGCACATTCGCTCGCCTGGTGCGTGAAGATGTGGTTCGAACGTAGATATTTTGGTGTGCTCAGCTAGCGTAGTGTAAGCATGTAATTCTTGGTCTTTTTCATCTCCACGGATGCTGATATCGACCCCATTACCCTGGGCGTTGAAGAAAGCGTCTTTGAACTTGGGCTTGTAACCAACTGGATGAAAGCGAAAGCCAATTTCTAAATGGGCAGTGGTGTCCCGGCCATTGGAGTGTAAATGCACAGAATCCGATACAAGGTAGCTGCCAGCTGTTAATAGGCGGCCCGCATCTTCATCGAATATATCGGCGTTGCGACCCACTTCGTGTACTGGCCAGGCTAATGAGCGGCCAGCTCGATTGCCGTTCTCATCCAAATTAGCGGTGCCCCAGATCATGTGATGGAATATATACGCTCCACCTACAGTGTCACTGCCTTTGGCTGCTTGGTTGTTAACGTCATTCACTTCCACAACTTCGACAGATTTAACCCAGCGATCTTCTGGTATATCGACAAGCATGCTGTCGATCTCGCCCCACCAGTCTGCAGTGCCTGACAATTTAGTGACTTCATTGCTTGAGAGAATAAGATCAGGCTCGCCGGCAGTCCATTTGATACTGTCATCGAATACTAAGGGGGTGGGCGCATTGGCTGGGTCACCCTCAGGTGTTCCACTTCGTGCCCACTGGGATATAGCGGCAATTTCTGCATCGCTTAGGGAGACGTCATTTTTAAATTCTTGAATGCCAATGCCTTTCTCAACGTACCAAGGGGGCATGGCTCCGGCGCGGTCTCGGATAGCAGTCTTATATTCAATTAGCCCGGCGAAAGGTGCTACCTGATCGAAGCTTACTAACGGCATTGGGCCTACGCCGCCGTCGCGATGACAGCCTTGGCAGCTGCGCTGCAATATTGGCTCTATGTCTTCATGAAAAGTAATTTGGTCTGCCTGGCCAAATGAAGCCGCGGGCGCAGTAAGTGCGACTAATAGGCCTAGCAGGCGTGTAAGTCCGATTTTTTTCATTATTTAGCTCTCCTCATGTCCAACCAACAGCTGTTAGCAGGGGGTTATCTTTGATGTTCTTGTGTCGTATGTTGTCTTGCTGGTTTGGCGATATCGGCCTAGGTTTATCTTGAACAGCCTAATTCATCAGCATTTGTGTTTTCTCGTGTGGTGCCGAGTTACTAAAATTGACTGCTCAAATTATAGTACGATTGTACTGCTTCTAGGTATGCCGATTAGGCTGAATGCAGCGGCAAAACCGATAAAGTCTTCACGATTATTGAAATAATCAAATATTTCAATAATCGTGCAATGGGAAAAGTACGCTGTTGGATAAAGTAAGTTGTAAAATAGCGTTTTAAATAGGTGTCTACATAAACGTTTAAAGTTAAGTAAAGACAAGCGCAAAAAGGCAATATGAATAAGTTAACAAAATAACTTATTTTCATTCAAACAAGGCAGACGAGAGAATTTATGGAAACTCGAATAACCAAGCTTCTAAATATTGAACACCCGATAATACAAGGCGGTATGCACTATGTGGGGTTTGCAGAGATGGCAGCAGCGGTCTCAAATGCCGGGGGATTGGGGATTATTACAGCCTTGACCCAAGGAACACCTGAAAAACTCGGCAATGAGATAGACAGATGTAAAAAACTCACTGATAAGCCTTTTGGTGTGAATTTGACTTTTTTGCCGTCACTTACACCACCCGATTATCCCGGGCTGGTGGACGTTATTATCAGCAAAGGAATCACTGTTGTTGAAACAGCGGGCAACAACCCAAAACAATGGTTGCCGATTTTAAAAGAACACAACATCAAAGTGATTCATAAATGCACGTCGGTTCGACATGCCCTGAAGGCCCAAGACATCGGCTGCGACGCTGTCTCTGTTGATGGTTTTGAATGTGGTGGCCATCCTGGTGAGGACGATATTCCAAACTTTATTTTGCTGCCTAGAGCGGCTGATGAACTGGATATTCCTTTCGTATCCTCTGGAGGAATGGCTGATGGACGTTCATTGGTCGCTTCGCTTGCGATGGGTGCCGACGGAATGAACATGGGTACGCGCTTTATTGCGACCAAAGAAGCGCCGGTGCATGAGAATGTTAAACAAGCGCTGCTAGAGGCTTCTGAACTAGACACAAGGCTGGTTATGCGGCCCCTTCGCAATACAGAGCGTGTGCTCAAAAATGAGGCAGTAGAGCGGTTGCTGGAGACCGAGTCTAGATTAGGAGCTGACACTAAATTTGCTGACATTGCTGCTGAAGTGGCAGGTGTCTATCCTAGAGTGATGATAGACGGGGAAGTTAATAGTGGAGCTTGGTCCTGCGGAATGGTGGCAGGGTTGATTCACGATGTGCCCACTGTGCAAGAGCTGATCGACCGGATAATGAGTGAGGCGAATTCACTCATTAAGGAGCGCTTAGCCTCGATGTAAAAAGCGTTTCATCTTTACAGAATGGCTAAGTTTATCGCTCGCAGCACCGCTTGTGTTCTGTCACGGACTCCGAGCTTTTCCAGAATCGAAGACACCTGATTTTTTATGGTGCCTTCGGATTTGTGGATGGCGAGCGCTATCTCTCGATTACTATAGCCACCGGCCATTAATCGCAAAACTTCCACTTCTTTACTTGATAAAGCATCCACCAGGGCAGGTTCATCTTTTGAGCTGTTGAATCCTGCGAGGCCTTTCAATACGCGCTCTGTTATGGCTGGCTGAACCTGTGTCTCACCTTGATAAACCTTTTCTATAGCATTGACTAAGCTTTCCAGGGAGACATCCTTTAACAGAAACCCTTTAGCACCCGCTTGCATGCCATCTAAGAGAAGCTGGTTGTCATCGAATGTTGTTAGGATGATAGTAGGCACCATGACGTTCTTTTCTTGCATTAGTTTTAGCGCATCAATACCTGTCATTTTTGGCATGCGAATATCGGTGAGCAGAACATCGGGTTTGTACTTCTCTAATCCATCTAATATCTCCGAGCCGTCTTCGACTTGAGCAATGACCTCAATGCGATCGCTGAGTTCCAAAAGATTGCATATGCCTTGTCTTACTAAATTTTGGTCTTCGGCTAGCATTACTCTTATTTTCATAGGGCCCGGTCCAATGGCAATTCTACCCTTACTGAAAAACCAGATGTGGACTGCTTGCAACTTAGCTGGCCACCTAATTCCTCAATTCGCTCAGTCATTCCCGTGATCCCATTGCCTGCTGTAAATTGCCTTACTTCACTTCCGTTGTCTTCAATTCGAAGGAGACAAGAGTCATCTTGGGTGCTGAGACGAATTGAACACTGAGTTGCTTTGCTGTGCCGTAGTACGTTGGTTATAGATTCTTGAGTACAGCGTAATAAAGCTTCAGCGAGGTTAAAATTTTTGACTTCTGGGGCGGCAGAAAAATCTAGTTTGAACTCAATGTCCGGAATGTCATCGGTGAGCTTGGCAATTGATTGCTCCACGTTAATGTTGTCGTCATGACGTAGTTCGCTCACTGCTGTCCGAATATCGCCTAATAAAAGCTTTGCTAGTGAAAGTGACTGTTGGACTTTGTCATTGGCATCACCCTCAGTTTTATGAGTGGCAACTTCCAAATTGAGAATTAGTGCTGTCATATGATGCCCCAGGATATCGTGTAAATCCCGGGCAATTCTTATGCGTTCGCCTTGCGCTGCAGATTGGGAAAGGAGTTCTCTGGTTGCTAATAATTCGCGATTGAGAGTAGCGGTTTCTTCCCTGAGCTTGCGTTCACTAATGGCTCTTTGGCTTGCGCTAAACGCAAACACTTGGAATAAGGCAAAAGATGCCGAGCCAATCAACCCTTCGGTTAAATTTTTGCCATCTAGATAGATTAACTGACAGAATGTATAAAAAGTTGCACTGGCAACCAAAAGAAGCAAAGTCTTCTTAGTACTAAATATCTCAGATGCTTGGACAATCCAAACAATACTCATTATGGCAATAAACGCATTTTTGACGAGGATGAACAGCACCGCTATAGCTGCGCCTTGCAGTATGAAAAGAAGTCGTTGGCTGGAATGCTCCGAAGTAGCTAAAAATAAAATATAGAGTAATGGAACCGCGACCGAAAGCGCGATAATTAATAGCCCATAGTCACTATTTTGCTCATATAGAATAGACACAGAACTTACCAAAATAATAACAGCTATTCCGGCTAGATTTCGTAAATTCTCTGTTAATTTACTGAGTGAGAATTCCATAGAA
This sequence comes from Gammaproteobacteria bacterium, assembly GCA_963854625.1. GTDB lineage: Bacteria > Pseudomonadota > Gammaproteobacteria > Pseudomonadales > Pseudohongiellaceae > UBA9145. Next base: position 33,107 of record CAWKZY010000024.1, read on the forward strand.
TATCCAATTTAAACTTTTAATACAGGTAGCTTACAGGGTCGTTAAGAACCAGTGTTATGGTTTTGGCAGTTGCAGCAAATTATGGCACAAGAACTGGGCTCATCTCCATAGGCCAAAAGTCATAGTCAATGTTATGACTACTGGCACTTTTGAAGAAATGTCGACTTCTCTAATATGAACGACACTGATTACAGATACACCTCCTAATCATCTCTAATAGAAGAAATTGAATCATGTTTATTGTTCACCAGAGCTCGTTTTATCTTCATATTGCAGTTGGAAGCTGTGCACTACTGCTATTTTGGGTTCCGGTTTTCACAAAAAAGGGTAATTTGGATCACAAACGATTCGGTAGATACTTCGCTTGGGCTATGTATGCAGTCGCAATTTCCGGTTTCATCATGTCCAGCTTGGATTTGATTATGCCGCTTACAACTCATGCGCCAGGCCCGATGATGAGCGAAGAGCGGACGGTGAGCTTTGCCGCTGAGGTTCGAAATCTTGCTGTGTTCTTATTCTCACTCAGCATACTAGTGCTTTCCAGCACCAGGCAAGGTTGGTTGAGCATTCTCCATAGAGATGACAGAACACCTTTACGAACTCCAATTCACAATGCCTTACTTTTTAGTCTGGTAGCGGTAGGCGCTGGGCTTGGGGTCTATGGCTTAAGCGGCGGAAGTGCTCTGTTTGTGATTTTTGGAGTTCTTCAGATTGTTATTGGAATCGGCTCGCTACGCTACAACTATAAAGAGGAATTGGCTCCTAAGGAGTGGTGGATAGAACATTTGCGAGGCTTAATCGGATCCGGTATTGGCGCCTATACTGCATTCTTCGTATTCGGTGGCCGTCGAGTTTTTGAAGCGCTTTTTCAAGATGCCGCAGCGGATATCAGTATAGTGTTGTGGGTTGCGCCTGGCGTAGTGGGCTCGATCTTTATTGCATACCTTAGTCGGCATTACCGTAATAAATTTGGTGGCGACTGGGCTATTAAGCGGGCGGCAGCAAGGGCAGAATTGTTCTAATTTTCTGAATAGGGTTAATCTTAGCCAATTGTATTATTGATTCTAGGTTTTAAAAGTATAGGTCAAAAGTCTTATTTTTCTGGTCTTTTACAGAGCATGCATTGAATGAAAAGGGAGAAACAATAGCGGCAATAAAAAGTGAGAGATTCAAGCCGCTTAGCGCGAACTCCTTGCCTGAATCATGGCCAGAACCACATTTCAGGGGTACTATAAGATCACATTCTTGAAATCCAGTTCAGTGAGGTCTCTCATGCAAAGAAAAGCCATCTCCAGACGTCATTTCCTGCAAGCTAGTGGAGCTGCCGCCATCTGGATTCCCACTGCAGCTAGAGGCTATACCTCATCGGAAATGCAGGACTTTTATGCCAACGGCGAGATGTCAGTGAACGTCTCTAAATGGGAACTAGACACGCCTGCTCTGTGCGTTGATTTAGATCTGCTGGAAGCCAATCTCGACAAGCTGGCATCAACAACGTCCAACAACGGAATTGCGAGCCGACCACATGCTAAGACTCATAAATGCCCTACTATCGCTCAGATGCAGATAGACCGGGGTTCAGTAGGGATTTGTACCGCCAAAGTAAGTGAGGCGGAGGCGATGTTTCAGAACGGCATAGATCAAATTCTAAACACCACTGGCAATGTCACGCCAACAAAAATTAATAGAGCGATGGATTTGCGTCAGCAATGTCCGGGGTTTATTCAGGCGACAGATTCACCGCATAATGCACGGCTACTCTCTGAGGCTGCGGTTGCCAAAGGGTTGATCGCGGATGTGGTAGTGGATGTAGATCCAGGCATTCGCCGCACAGGTATTCCTTTTGGACAGCCAGCTTTGCGCTTGGCACAACTGATTGATCAATTACCGGGACTGCGTTTTAGAGGAATGCTGTGCTATGACGCTGCAGCGCAGCATGTGGTTGGGTTTGAAACACGTAAAGCCCAGACATTAGAGCGGATGATACAAGCCACAGATACTTTCGAGCTCATGAAGGCGTCAGGTCTTAACACTGAAATATTTAGTGGCGGAGGCACTGGCACCTACAACATCGATCATGAAACCAAGGGCATGACTGATGTGCAGGTAGGAAGCTATGTGTTTATGGATGCACAGTACATGTCAATTGGGGGTGAGACGGATACCGATGTGTATTCTGATTTTCAAGCGTCGCTAACCATCATGACCACGGTACTGAATGATCAATACGAAGGCCGTGTTACCTCGGACGCCGGAGCGAAAGCCTGCACTATTAACCAGCCTTGGCCTATAGTGAAAGGTGAAACGGGTATGCGTTATCGTTCAGGTTCGGATGAATTTGGTACTGTGCTGTACGACGATGAACCTTCAAGAACCTACAAAGTCGGTGACAAACTCGAGGTTATCGTCTCTCATTGCGATCCGGTGGTGAACCTCTACGATCAGATGTATGCGATTCGTGGAGAAAAAGTGGAAGCGGTATGGCCAATCTCAGCCAGAGGCATGTCGACCTAGGCTATGAATTTTTGGCTTTAACCGGTTAAACTTTTAGCCATTGAAAAGGGCGCGAAGGTGAGAGTTTAGCATTCTTCCCTGGGGGTCCAGCGAGCGTCGGATCTCCATAAAGTCTTTGAAGTGTGGATACAAGCCGGTTAATTCTTTGTGTGTCAGGCTATGTACTTTACCCCAGTGAGGTCGCCCGCCGTATTTCCAGAAGATTGGCTCTATGATGTTGAAATAAGGTCGATAGTCTTCGCTTGCCATTCTATGGATAGAAATCGTCGCGTGGGGATGGTCACCATAAGACATGCTTAACCAATTGTCGTCAGCACCCACGTAGCGATATTCCAGAGGGAATAACACATCAATTTTTTGTTCATAAATAGTTCTAAGAATTTCTCTCAAGCATTCTGCTCCAACTTCCGCAGGTACCGAGTACTCCATTTCATTGAAGCGGCTGTTGCGTAAATTCGTCAGTATTTTATGAGAAACATCCACTGCCTCGGTCGGCTGAATTCTTGATGCTGTAGCGTTGGATATTGTGCGGCGCTGGGCCGGTGTTGGATTGGATGTTAAGCCTAAAGATTCTGCGATAGAGGCGTCATCACTGGCCTCAGGCTCTAAGTCTATCTGTCCGATAGGTTCATCGGTCTCATCGATAGACAGTACTAATGAATAATCGGAATACACCAATGGGAAAATCTCGAAATGCCTGTGGCTAGCGGCTAACTCATCGAAATTTTCCAAGATGTCTTCTGTTGGCGCCGCCCACTCCCGCTTCTTGAGGTTGTAGGCTTCTCTATTTTGCATTGTCACCTCAGTCACAATTCCTAGGGCACCCACACTGACGCGTGCCGCATGAAAAAGATCACCATCACTGGCGTCGATATCCATGACTTGACCGCCGGCGGTAACTAATCGAAGCGAGGTTACAAAGGAAGACAGCGCCTGCAGAGCGACACCAGTACCATGTGTGCCTGTCGCTATGGCGCCAGCCACAGTTTGCCGGTCTATGTCTGGCAGGTTGATCATGCCTTGCCCTATGGCATCGAGTTGCGGTCCTAAATCACCCAGACGGGTACCCGCGCCCAGCGTCACTTGCATGGATTCGGTGTCATAAGCACGAATACCGCTTAGTTGATCGATAACGACTAAATGTCCATCTGTAGGTATCAAGGGGCTAAAGGAGTGGCCCGACCCTATTGGCCGAATAGAACCGAGAGTATTTTTAAGGAGGCCGGCAAGCTCATTTTCGCTACTAATATCGTATCGGCCAGCAGGTTGGCAGGTTTGGCCGCCTGACCAGTTGGTCCAAGAAGTTGATTGAGCGAAAGCAGAGCCTCTAGCGGCATAGGCGCCAAACAAGACCGCTTTAACGCTTGAAGCTAGAAACGATCTTCGGGAAAGGGTTTTCATGGGTTGGTCCCAGCCATATAGGCAATCATTGCTCTAAAATCAGACACTTCGCAAGACATGCAATAACCAAGCGGTGGCATGGCGTTATAGCCCTCTAAGACATTCTTTAGGATCGCTTGCTCCCCTTGCGCTAATCTGCGCTGCCACTCTTTTTGATCTCCGACGACTGGCGCACCTGCCTCACCGGTAATATGGCAAAGGGCACAGCTGCGTGACCATTTTCCCATCACGGCAGTGTTTGCTACATCGTTGCTAAAAGCTGGACTGCTCAGATACTGTGAAGTTTGAATGTTTGGGGTTGTGCAGCCTGATAAGAAGGCAATCAAAGCCAGTCCAGCAATTTTCGAGTAAAAGAGATTCATAAGGCGCCCGTAGTCGGTTTGATTGGTTTTGCGTTAAGCACTGACCCTCAGAGGCTCAATGTTTAACTCTATACTCTTGAAGCATACTAGAACTTAAAGGATGCTCCAATACCAATTGTTCTAGGCGCGGTAAACACCCATAGTTTAAATTCAAAAGGGTAGCTAAAAAAGCTGACAGAAGCGAAGGATAGAAGTGCTCAATATCAAATATAAATAACAGAATGGGAAAAGCTTGGATTGTAGGAAGAGGCAATAGGATGAGGTGATAGGGAGAAAAAAGCAGGATAAATCGAAGATATGGACTAGATATTCCTGTCAGAAAATTTTCCAGTCCTATATGGATTTCTGATGCCTAACACGGAGTTGCAAGGCTTTCGTTAGTGCTTGGGCTTATACCTTAGCTCATCTCTCGATTCAGGCCTTTACCGAAGAGCGACAATGAAATTTGGATTAGCGGTGGCTGTTCTTAATGGTAAAGAACACATCATGTAGAGAGTTAAAATTCAGTGGTGTCATGAGTGCTGTGTTGCCATCGAGCTTTAAGGCAAGTTAAGTTACCGCCACTCCACATCAGCTAGTCCGATGTTATCAATTAATAACGTTTGTTTTTAGCCTTCTTATCTAGAGATCGATAGATCTCTAACTTCTCCTTAATCCGTATTTCCAGACCACTATTTTTTGGGAAGTAAAATTGCTCATCGGCAAGGTCTGGCGGAAAGTAATTTTCCCCTGCGGCAAAGCTATTTTCCTCATCATGAGCATAGCGATAGTCCTGGCCATACCCTAGCTCTTTGCTTAGTGATGTGCCGGCATTTCTCAAATGTAAAGGAACCTCCAAACTGCCATTTTGCATTACTGCTTGCTTTGCCGCAGTGAACGCCTCATACACAGCATTGCTTTTTGGTGCAGATGCTAAATAAACCGTAGCCTGCGCCAATGCCAGATCCCCTTCTGGGCTACCCAGGCGATTAAAGCTATCCCAGCAGCTTAATGCCAACGGTAGTGCCCTCGGGTCAGCAATGCCGATGTCTTCTGAGGCTATTCGAACTAGGCGGCGTGCTAGATAGTTCGGGTCACAGCCGCCATCAAGCATTCTTGCCAGCCAATAAAGAGCAGCATCCGGAGCTGAACCTCTTATCGATTTATGCAAGGCTGAAATTTGCTCGTAAAAACTATCTCCGCCTTTGTCGAATCGGCGGCTTCCTTCCTCTAATACTTGTTGAATATGACTGTCAGAGATTTGCCTTTGACCGTCCTTAAAATCTGCCATGTCACTTAATACTTCAAGATAGTTGAGCGCACGGCGTGCGTCTCCGTCTCCTGCTCTTGCCAGTATTTTCTTTTGTGATGGGCTCAAGCAAAGATTGAGATTGCCTAGGCCTCTTTCTTTGTCCTTCAAGGCGCTATCAATCACGCCTTCTAAATCAGCTACCGTCAACGCTTTTAGTAAATAGACCCGAGCTCTAGAGAGCAGGGCATTATTGAGTTCGAATGCGGGGTTTTCGGTGGTGGCGCCGATAAAAAGCACAGTGCCATTCTCAATATGAGGCAGAAAAGCGTCTTGCTGTGCTTTGTTGAATCGGTGAACTTCATCAACAAAGAGAATTGTCTGCTTAGACCCACTGGTCTGATGAAAGCGAGCGCGCTCAATTGTTGCTCGAATTTCTTTAACCCCGTCAAGAACTGCCGACAGAGATTCAAAGTGGTAGTCGCAGGCAGTGGCAAGGATTTTCGCCAATGTGGTTTTACCCACACCAGGCGGCCCCCATAGGATCATTGAGTGAGGTAGCTTTTTTTGAATAGCCTCGTGAATCGACTTTCCGGGGCTGAGCAAGTGGTCCTGACCCACAAACTCCCCTAGGGAGAGGGGGCGTAATCGTGCGGCCAATGGCTGATATCGATTATCCAAATTGTCTAGGGGTAGCAGCGGTGTGCTCATTAATCGTGTTCTTCGTTGCCGGTTGAGGTAATGAATAAGAGAATAGTTAAGAGTATAAGCAATTCGAACAGGCAGAGTTAGAAATTAGTTTGACCCAAGGCTTAAGGTCAAGGCATTGCTGAATTCATCTCGGCCTAATTCCCCTTCGAAAAAAGTATTAAATGCTAAGCTAATACGTTCTAACTGTGACGAATTTTGTTTAACACCATGACGAAGATTGGAAGGAAATATAACTATATCACCAACTTTGCAGGCGATGAAAAAGCTCTTTGCGCTGTAGTATGTCTCTTCCTCGCGCAGGAACTCATACCACTGACTATCTTCATTACGATAAAAGCTAATGCCATCATTGTCGCCCAAGTTTATATAAAGCACTCCGCTGGCTACGCTGTTAGGATGAACGTGTTCATGGTGTGACTCGCTATTGCCTGTAAGAGTAAGCCAAGATTGAGTTATTTTCAGGTTGAGTTTGTTGCTAGTGTTAAAGACTTCCTTAAAGTATGTGTCCAAGGCTTCTTGCAACGATTGGCGAATCCCTATCATTTCATCGGCGTCCAAAATGTACTTGTTGGTTGACGCATAATTGGCGATGGATTTATGATTACTTTGTAGTTGGCTTTTCATAAAGTCCAATTCGTGCTCCGTGTAGCCTCTAAGTAGATTGGTTTTTTGAAGTGGCAGAGGAAACAAATTAATCATGTTTGGGTTCACGGTTACGCTCGCTTTATCGGAATTGAAAATCAGCTACTCTTGGCAAGAGTTAAATAGCACAAAGTATATAAATATTAAATAGCGAGGCGGGCAGGTAGAACATAGATAGAAGGAATTCAGGTTTCGCAATCGCGGCAACTCTCTCTCTCTCTCTCTCTCTCTCTCTCTCTCTGCCTTTATCGACTAG
>CAWKZY010000025.1:0-40191 GCA_963854625.1 Gammaproteobacteria bacterium
TATTTGTCGTTCTATATCTCATATTAGCGCTCACCGGCACGATATTTTTTTACGAATCAGGCGAAGCTATAGGCACAATTTCTGGCTGGTGCGAACGAGTCAGTGGCGGTGTCTTTCGAGAACCTGCAAATACCTTAAGTAATATAGGATTCATGATCTCTGGCCTCTTTATGTTGTGGATTCTGACGGCTGAAAATAAATCAAACACCGACCAGAGCAATGCGTTTACTGGCCTCAATAAAATTAGTATTTTATATGCGGTCGCAGTTATCTATTTGGGGCCCGGTTCATGGTTAATGCATGGCACGCACACTGCGTGGGGAGGATGGGCTGACAATTTAAGTATGATCATGTACATCGTCTTTCCTTGGCTGTATAACCTTAAGCAGATGGGGCGCTGGAGTGTGAGTCGTTTTCTTTGGACTTATTTTCTCATCGTACTTACCTATTCTTTAGCCAGATGGTTCTTCGGGGGGGACTTAGGTATTGGGCTTGATCTGTTTGGGCTGTCGATAGGTTTGTGGATTATTTCAGAAGCTTTGTTTAAATTCTGGTCGCCAACCTTTCGCTGGGCGTCTGGATTTGTGGGTTTTATAGTCGCGTTAGTTTTTGGTATTTCACCGCAAGAAATTTTTCTAAACATTGGTGAATACTGGTGGATTATCTTGTTTTGGGTTCCTGCTGTTTTCTCAACGAGTCGCCCAGTTTTAACAAGGACTTACACTCCGTGGTTTTTTCTAGGTATGCTTTTGTTTTTAACCGCATTTGTGATTTGGCTTCAAGGTTATCCTGATACGCCGTTTTGCCAACCTGACTCGTGGATTCAGCCGCACGCTATATGGCACTTAATGACCGCGTTATCAACGTGGTGTTTCTTTAAATTCTATCGAACAGAGCGAGAGGCATAACTTGCACGTTGAGGTGGCTGTCATCAACAACACTGCGCTTTTCTATTCGACACTTAGCGTATAGAGACAACATGCCTGTAACGATATGAAATATGTTTGGTAGCTTAATGTTATGGTGCGTTTCGTATGCTTTCATTTTTTTGCTATACATTCCCCTCATCCTCCTCCGCATCTTCGGGTGCTACATCCCCAGCCAATTCAGGAAAAAAGGCTGCCTGCTTCAAGCTATTTGGGGAGGCTGCGAACTGCGTAACGACCGGATCCTCAGACTCTTGGTATGGAATTCCGGCCGCTCGATATTGCTATTCGCGATGGCGTCGAAAATTTCTTGTCTGCGGGGAAAGTAGGGTCAAAACTCAAGCTAGATTTTTGAGTGGCAACCGTAAAAATGGTCATGGCAATAGAAAGAAAGTGAGAATAAATAGGGTAGGGAATAAATAGGCTAGATTGAACTGGCAGGGGTTTCCAGCCTTAATCCCTGCCGGTTGTCTTTCGATTGCCTTGCCGGGTCCTGAAATTACTCTTTGCAATTTGGCAGAAACCCCTTCTGTTTTTCTGCACTTCTTCGGTTTATAGCGCCAGGAAAACCCGACAGTTGCGGATCACTTCCTTCGGCATCACCAGCTGTTAATTCTGGAGTTTGTGCTGATCTGAGCCTGTAATAGAAAAATCGCCTCAAGTAATTCTGGCTCAACATCAACAACACTGGCTAGTCGCGCAACAGTGCTGCGCCACAACTCTTCAATAAGCTCGTTTTAATGGTAGCTAGCAACAACCCCTTGAGCGCGATCATAAATAGCTCTGGATCTTTTGCCCAAGTCTTCGCTAAATCATCTCTGTGTTTGCTAAGTCCAATTTTTATAAGTATTTGATGCGATTCTTGTTGAGTATCACGGAGCGCTTCACCGTCAAGTGGGTCTAGGTGACTCTTTATCCTTTAGAGCTGCCCGCTCCAGAGTTGCCAAAAGCGGGCAGCTCTAAGGCATGGGCTTTTCTAAGCAGCTCATTTTAGTTCGAAGAATTGAGTGCTAGTTGGTCACCAACTCTTACGATTCCCGGTTGCGCCACCACCGCATACACACCTGCGCAGGGGAACTGTCCCAGCTCGCCAACCTGAAGTTTATTGTGCTGCACCAGGGTGCGAATAACATTGTTGTCCCTAGGCAAGTCACCTTGGGCTAGGGTTGTCATCACGCAGCGGGCATCTGGCATTGCCACACTAAGATGTAGGGAGTCACCGATAACCACTTTATGGCCAACCCAATCGTTTTCTATGAACCCGATTTTTTTAGTTTTAACGTTCACATTCATTCTGAATCGTCGTTCATCGAATTGGCTGGTTGGCTGAAGTTCGCCCAACCGCGCGAGTGTTGCCGAGGTGAGAAGCGATATCGGGAATGCATCTAGGAAAGAGCCAACAGGGATGGGAGATTGCTGTCCAATCGCACTGAATAGCGCCGCCCCTAGCGGTTGATCGATAACATTGTCCCTGATACCTCTAGGGTCTGCTCCCTCTACGTCAGGGTGATATTGATCTACCGTGTAATCATTCGGCGCGACCTGTGCCAGCGTGAGATTTCTTTTGAAGTAAGCCGACAGCACGCTATCGACATTATCAGAATCGCTCCGTACGGATGTTCCGTCAGCTAAAGTAATTTGCACCGCAGGCATGGTGCCACCCGGGTGGGGAGTGTCAACGAACGCCGCGCTGCACTCGAAAAGATTAGGAAAGAGCTTCACACTCTTCGCGCTCACCACCTTGCCGGTGTCCATATCGATCAGCGCATAGGCACGGTCGCCCAGCACACCTCGCTCTGTCACCTCGACCTCCGTGAGTTGTTCGCCCCCCATGGATTTCACCGGAAACCGCCACAAGCTTGATATAGAGCCGAGTATTTTACTGGTAGGCATTTTGTTCTCCTGTTATAGCTGCTTGATGGTAGCCTGTTGGGTTGGTTAGCACCAATCTTTGGAATAAAGACACCGACCTTGATTGGCACCTCTCTCGAATTATGAAAAGGAAGTAGAATTTTTGGGAATTTAGAAGCTACTGGACTTAAAGCCTTTGTGAGTATGAATAGTTGGTTTATCAGCAATTTGCTCACAACCAGATATTCTACTTCGCAAAACCCTTCGACGTTCCTTTCGTTAGACGCTCCTTTCGTTAATAGTAACTGCATAGAATCGAAGTACCGTTTGCGTTGATTCTAATCTATGCTATTGAAATTCAGAACCATTAACCGTAAGAGTTAAAGACAGCGCGCTGACTTTACAGTTATAAGAAAATCATAGGCTAAGTTAGAAATATTCTCGAATGAATAAAGATGCGGTCTATTTTTTTTTAAATCATCTATTCATAGCTTTTTTAGTGAGAGGATATAGCTTTATATTTTCGTCGATAGTTTTCTCAAATTGCACCAAATCTACTTCGCCGACCACATTGCGTACCAATGATTTTCAAAAGCAGATTTGATGCAGTAATCTTAGTCTACGACAACTTCCCTTACGTCAGCTTTTATTGTTCCAGCAACGAAATCAATCTCACCAATAGCCATGTTCAGCTTTCGATCACTGGTTATATCCCATGAATATAGTTTAAAAATACTGCCCTGCTTGAAATATGCGCCCTGAATACTTCCTGTAACTACAGTTTCTCCATTTTGAGTCCAAGCAAAACCTGTGAATTCACCTCCGTCATCTAAATCAAGATTGTCAGTGAAAATATAAGACAAATACACTTTTCCATATTCGCCCGCTTCACCTGACGCAGAGACTTCAAATGTCTTGCCTCCATCTCTTGTAAAAGTTGAATCAATAGTGAAATTAGCCTCGAATGCAGCTGCCGCGAAGTCAACTTCTTGCGCCACAGCACCTTGTATAAAGGTAAGCATTAAAATCGCCAATCCAAACAGAGTTTTCATTCTAATTACTGCTTTCATATTATTATTCCTTTAGCGTAAAGATAAATTTAAAGTATTAATTACTTCTCAATTTGCTGCAACCTAGACTGATAGTTATAGCAAATTTATTGTAAGCTATAATTTTATAAAATAGTTATTCAAATTTGAGTAGAGTTAATATTTTCCAAAGTTAGTTTGTCCTAAAACTCCTGTAGCCCAATGTACTTCCTTTGGCACGCTAGGCTTAGACTGTTTTATGCAGGTTGTCTCTCCCCAATACCCTTGGATTTTCTGGTACAAGTTAATCTGCTAGTGGCTCAACTATTTGTTTAACTAAACGGCTCAATTCTTACTCATGCGCAATTGAATTTGAAAGTTCTAATTGTTCGCTATTTGCGTAACTCATAATGCGCACTGGCTTCATTTGGGTTTAAAGCATCATTATTTATGTGTCTATTATTTCACTCAAAATCACCTTGGAGCCTGTCAGTCACCAGGGTGCTTTAGTCGCCAGCAACATTTTTTGAGTCTTGTAAGTACATTGCTTTCTAACAACTACACATGAAATTTCACACGTAATGTGAAATGTGAATGCTGTCAGTTATTGGAAGCTTTGGTTGATGGCAATACAAAGTAAATCTAGTGTAATTTTTGAATAAAGATTGTTAGCGTTAACTAAAGAATCGTCTATTTTATATTCAATATACTACTTTCGGTAACTACGAGATTCTTACGGCTTCTAAAGTAAAAGCCCACCATACTTTTATTGGTGGTTTTCTCTGAAACTTATTACTGATCACATGGGACGGCGTACTAATCTTTCTGCAAATCGCTTAAAGGCGAATAGCAAAATCCAACAAGTGTTCAAAGACTTTGGTGTTGGAATATATGAAAGAGACAAAAATGTAGCTTTTGCTACGTGGTGGAGGAAAAAGGTAAGCGAGACAGAGACGCGCGGTGACTAGTTGTTTGCCGAACCACTAGTTACAAATAAGATGGATAGTATTGATATTTAGTTCCAAACAGGGTATCACTCACAACAAATTACAATAGGATAAGAAGTAATGCCTGAATTCATTTTTTCACCAACCATTGTGGTCATTCCACTGCTCATATGCTTCGTCGTCATTGAGCTAGGCATTAGTCGCCTGCTAGGGCGGTCTGTTTATAAGTTCCAAGACAGTATTACTTCGATCAACATAGGCATAATGAGCCAGTTCGTTAATGCCACTGGGGCGATTATTAGCGCTTTTATGTACGCAATCATACAAGCTAAGTACGGAACGTTTACATGGGATCTGACGAGCCCTTTTACATGGGTTTTCTCGCTATTGCTTTACGATTTTATGTATTACTGGGTGCATCGCACAGGTCATGAGGTCAATATGTTCTGGGCCTCCCACATCACACACCATAGCAGTGAGCAATTTAACCTTTCGACTGCATTGAGGCAGGCCTCCACTGGCTTCTACTTTAAATGGGTATTTTATATGCCTCTTGCCATTCTAGGTATCCCTGTTCAGGTCTTTGTGATTATCGGGCTCATCGACCTGCTCTATCAAGTTTGGGTGCATACGCAATTGGTAGGGCGGCTTGGTTGGTTAGAACTGTTTCTCGTTACGCCTTCTAATCATCGCGTACACCACGGTAAAAACGATTATTGTATTGATAAAAATTACGGCGGCGTCTTTAGTGTTTGGGATAGGCTTTTTGGAACCTACGCCGATGAGCGATCAGAAGAGCCGGTAAGGTTTGGTATCAAGACACCGCTTAATAGCTGGAACCCAGTGTGGAGCAACTTACATTATTGGGTGGGGATGTTTCGAAAAGCAGGTGCTCAGTCGAACTGGCGTGACAAGCTCATGTGCTTCTTTGGTGAACCAGCTTGGGTGCCCGGGAGTAATCCTGCAGAAGTTACCGCAAAGAGCCCATTGACGGAGCAGAGCCCATTGACGGAGCAGCAAATAGACGCTGACTCACCTGCCCTGATTCGGTTGTCTGGCTTGCTAATGACGATAGTTTCGGCAGGTCTTTTAGTTTTGTATTTGGGATCCAAGCAGCAGTTGCCGCCACTCGTTCAAATTCTCGTTGTTATTTTTGCTGTGCTCGTTTTTGCAAGTGCTGGCCTTCTCTGGAGCAAGGAATCCAAAGGTGGGGCGGCCCATGAATAGTCTCGCTCTTTCAGATGGAGTGCTGCTGATTGCAGCACTCGTGATAATCATGAAACCCAGTGCTTCGACCGGCCTGCGCTTAAGCGCTGCCGTATTCGGGGCGGCAGCACTGTTAGGCGTTTTGCGCTTCTCGACTCTGCTGCCTTTACCGGGTATGCACAGTTTTTTCTCGGGATTAGGTGCCTCTGCTGCTTATCCATTATTGGCAGCAGCATTTTTATGGCCAGATTCGGCTGTTGCCCAAAGCTGGCGGTTTGCGAGTATCTTCTTAATCATCTCCGGCGCCTTTGGTTTAATAGCCTCGGCTCTTGAATTCAGCTTGTGGGGGAATATTCTAGCGATGCTCTCAGTCATCGCGCTGCTGCTCAGATCAATGAAGGATAGGGACGTAATGGCGGTAATAGGCAGTGGCTCGTTGCTGGCAGCACTATTGTTGTTCTCTAGTCAGTTCTCGCTACCTCCGGCTTTGCAGCCTGGCGATTTCTTGCATCTGTTTATGGCGCTAGGACTCACACTTATGGCAACCCGGTCGTTGCGTTTCCCGCAGCAAACTACATCCGCCGCTCTGACTGGTGTTAATTTGGCTCCCATGGATTAGCTGGCGCAGGCTGCGCAAAGCATGTAACAGCTCCATACCCTACTCCTTAAAGCCGCTTGATTGAGGAAAGGCTCATTGCTGCTCCCATTGCTTAGCTCCTGATGAGCTTAGAAAAGCTGGTGCTGAGCCTTATCAGATGCAAATTTTATTTTGGCTTTAATTCAAAGGGATCTATTTTTACTCTCGCTAAAATTTTTACGCTTGCTGATCTTTTAAGCTGGCTATACCGTTCGAACCCCTGATTGATAATGTCTCGATGTTCACTTTTTACGATTTTCGTTTTGGCTCTTAGCTCAATTACACGACACACAAATGTTACTGGTGCCCGAGCTTCCCCAATCGAACTCTTTATAACCAGTTATAAACCCGATCCTCTAAATTAAAAAATGATAGCTTCATTTTTGAAAATAGAGGGACTATGTAGTAAATTTTGACTTCACAAGTAAAGAGCCTTCATGCCTGAAGGTGGCCCAGCTAATGAGCGAATCAGTTCCCCCTGTAGTTATTATTAGATCCGCATAAGCAATTTCATTTAACTATTTTCATAAATTAATTCCATCGACCTCTCTCATTACACTAAGTGGCAAAAACTTAATTTCCGCTCTGGTCTAGGTACTTCCAGTCTGCTGCACCAAAGAACATCTCATCCATGCTTTGAAGGCCCCAAGGAACTGAACGGAAGGGATCGGGATTGGTTTTGTTTTGCTGTGAGTTATCGAACGCTCCGGTTGCCGTGATTATCGTGCCCGCAGGAACTAACTTCGGTTCTTCATAGGTGTAGGCAAGCTGCCAGTTGTAATTGTAGTTCGCTATATTAATTAGTTCTTCAGTGCTGCCATCTGGATATTCTGCGGAGAAGCGCATGCGTTTGCCGCGAAAATGCATATGCGGTGTGAAGGCAAACAGCTTTGCGTCTTTTTCAATCGTGAACGACTGCGTCATCTCATAGTCTGGATCTAGCGGCGGAATATTTACCCAGGTCGGGGTAAAGTGGCAGGCGCATTGCCCAGTCATTCTCTCCTCTGGTACGAATCCTTCGGGGTAGAACCAGAGTCCTATTCGACTAGCATCGACAGATTCTTTACCCGTAGTTGTGTAGTGCATCTGCATCGCGATTTTTGTGCCTGCCTTTAACAGGCCTCCGGTGTTTGGCGGCTCCATACGGGGGGCTTGCCCCGGGATATACGGTGCTATGTCAGGGCGATCAGGTTCGCCGCCTAATAGCGAACCACCACTGGTAGCGCCCGGTGCGATCAAGCTGTGCAGAGTATGGTGCAGCACGGTGCGATCACCAGGAATGTACTGACTAGCCCTCACCCAACGATCTTGTTCAACGTTCAGCTCCACCATCACATTGTAGTAGTCCAATACGCCAGTGGCGGGGATGCTCTGTTCTGGAATCTCAATGATGTAATCTGGCTCACCAAAAGCCCACTCGGTTTCGGGCCAAACTAATTCAGTTAGTGGATCGCTGTCGCCATCCTTCGGAGAGCCCGCTTCGATCCAATGGACTATTTTCTGCGCATCATCATCAGTAAGAACCATATCATTAACGAAATCGCCAATATGGGGGTCAATTTGGCCAGGAGGCATACGTTTAGTCATCAGCACTTCCCGTATCATCTGTGACCAACCCATAACCATTGTGTGACTATCGAGAGCAAAAGGCGCTATGCCGCCGGCTCGATGACATGTAGCGCAGTTTTCTGCAATGATTGGTCCGATTTCCTTTTCATAGGAGGGTGCCTGGATTTGGTGAGCTGACTTTATTGGATAGTAAACAGCGGTGCCTGTGCTAGCTATCTGGCTAGTTTTTAGGTCTTTGCCAGCAATTATGTTGCTGAGTGCGATGTCTAAAGCGGCTCCTACGGGCCCACGAAATACAATTTTAAATGACTTTGGATCGTAGATGATAACTGCGCCAGTTTTATCGATACCTAATGCCTCCGATATCAGCCTAGCGTCATCCATAAGTACGGGTATATCGACATTCATCGCTGCTAGATCTGCCTTCACTGCATCGCGATTTTTTAGGCCTAGTGGGTTGATCATGAAGAATTCAACCCCCTGCGTATCGTACCTGGACTTGAGTGAGCTGAAATCAGCCAGCGCAGCCTGAACAGCGGGATCACCGACGGCCTGCACCAGCAAAACAATTGCCTTATTGTCGTCATACCAGCTCATTTGGTGGAAAGTACCGTTATGATCCAGCAGTGAAAAATCCCCCACTCGATCCGCTGCTAAGGCCAAAGCAGGCAGCAGGGTCAACGTTAGCAGCGATTGTTGCAGAAGGGTTTTTAAATTCACTAGGTTTTCTCCGTTAGATAGGGCAGTTTTTATTCTTAACAGCATTATTCACATTATTCACATTATTTAGTAATTGTATACAAGGATTCGGAATTCTAAGTCGTTATTTTAAATGCTAAAGAAGATGAAAAGAGTCGGGTGAGGGATGTAAGAATTCTGCCCTGAGACCAGGAAAATAGTAAAGGCCTGCATAATAAAGTCGCCAGGGGTTGATAGCGGGTTTTTGTACGGATCATCTAATCTGTCAAATGTATCAACGCATTTTCTGCAATTGGGATTCTCTGTGGCATGTTGGCCAGAGGGTTTTAGTGATAGTTGACTGTAGGGAACAAAAGTCCTGTGAATTCTGTAATTGTAAGCCATTAATCTTCAAAGTAGACGTGATTTAAAAAGAGTCACTGGGCTTTGCAAGGAATTCTATAGTCTTTTTGCTATTGGCGACAAAGCAAGATACTTTTCTGATGTGATTGTTCCGCAGTGAATTGGTTAATTCACAATCTATCGTGCAAACGAAGGGTAGTAAAACGAATATCACAATACTCGTGGTGAAATTTTAGGTCGATGCCACAAATAGATGCCACAAATAGATGCTAGAAGAGCATCTTGTACCAGATAGATTCTTGAATATGCGGTTGTTATGAGCGAAGCGGTTGTTAAATTTATTTTTTAGGAAAAATTAATGGCACAGCGATATGTAATATTGCTATATTTCGTGGAGTCTTAAAACTAAATTTCAAAAACGCGAGACTTGATTTTCAATCTCTTAATATTATCTATGCAATTCAAATTAAGGAAAAAAATAGTTATGATTAATAAAGTGTCAGCTATCTTAAGCCTACTAGTGTTCTCAGCGCCGGGGTTTGCTCAAGAAGTTAATGATTTTGAGTTCTTCAAGAACATGGTTGGAAAATGGGAAGGACAGTTAAGCCGCAGCACCGGCGAGGTGGTTACTACTCGCTCTGAGTTTAGGCTTGTATCGGATGGTAATACGATTGTGGAAACGTTAGTCGAAGACGGAGTGGAAATGCTGACAACGTATTCCGAGAAAGATGGGGAGCTCATCGTTAAGCACTATTGCTCTTTAGGAACTGAACCAATATTTAGCTCATCGAAGTCATCACTTTCCAGTGTGGCATTAACGCTGGACCCAGCGACAGGTTATAAGGCCGGGCAGCATGATTTTGTCAGCTCTATGAATTACCAAGCAGATGCAGCTGACAAAGACACGGTAATACAGACCTCTACTGCGTCGGTTGAAGGAATGGAACAGTCCAACAGGGCGGTTCTCCGAAGAATCAAGTAGCCCTCTGCAATACCCTGGCGCGAGCTTTATAAGTTGGTTCCCTTAAAGGAAATAAAGCCCATAGTGGAGAAATCTCTACTCTGGGCTTTTTATATTTGATCTGGGTATAGCAATCGCTTTGTAGAGAAGTTTTATGAGGCGAAGTCTGCGCAATTTGTGCGCTCTCGTTGGGTCGGGGCAACCGACAAAATTCTTAAACTATGAATGCCGGCTCAGTGGCTGGGCTTGAGTAGTAAGAATGGTGAAGCCCTTTTTTGCTGGAAGTATAGTCGTTTGTCCGCGTGCTGTTTTGCGTTTTTGTAGAACTAAGCCAACCTACGATAAAATAGTAGTCAGTAATTATCTGGCTTTTTCGAATGGTGCGCTTTAGAGATTTTGAAGTATTTAAAGCCGGTGAGTAGCAGGCTTCTTTGGCGGTGTTCTCAAATTAACCTTCGCATCCCTCGTTCCACCCGCCCGCGACCACCTGAATTGATTTTACATCGTTATAGCGGTTATCCCCTTCGAACGCCTTCGCAGTATTTATGGTTAAGCGGACATGTTTTCGAGACTTCTAAAAGTTCAAAAGAATAATGTTTGGAGTTACCAATATTGTGGTTTTTTATTACATTCACTTTTCTATCAGTATGGACATAAAAGAGAATCTTGAGAGTAATGCTTAAGTGGGAAATTAGTTTCCCGTAGCGTGAGAAAAAGGTATTGTTGTGTAGGAGTAATTTACCAACACTTTATTATTTCGAATCACGAAAGCACCATAATGCTAATTTCAAGTTTAAAATAAAAGGAAATTAAAATGCAAAAAGTCATTCTATTATTCTCGATGCTTATGTTTTCAAGCCTCTCTTTCGCTGATCACCACGCGCTATCGCTAGAAGCACGCCAGCCAACAGCAGAATTAGAGCTTACGTCAATCACGGTTGGTGACGATTTTTCAATAATAAACGCAGAAGCGCAAACAGGTATATATGGCCGCGTTTACATGACCTTTACATTGGCTTACAACGCAGCTGGAGATGGTGGTACATACACGTTTGAAGGCAGAGCTTATGTTGATGAAGAGACAACCTTTTCAGGTACGGGTGTTGGTGTGTGGAATCGAGACGGGGTGAACCTTGCCATGGATCAGCTTATAAATATTTCGGACGGGACTATAAACTTTGATAGGATTATTCTTGACCCGCTAAACAGAACAGGCAGCCTAAATGTTTACGCTCTGAAGTAAGAGCTAACTAGTCAGATGTTGTATTTATAGGAAGTCCGATACTTGTAAACTCAGGTTTGGACTTTTTATACTCACTATTTATGACCCTGAAAAAAGGTTAAAAAATACGCCGTTAACAGCAAATACTTGTTTTACTGAGCTTTTGTAGAAACCAAATAAAAAGTGTCTGCCGCGTCAGGGTAACGCCACACTATATTCAAAAGGTGGGGAAGGATATTCTGAAGATAGGGAAGGCAAATATGATTACGTCTTTGCCAATGAGCACAAGCTCTATAAACAATATAATGAAGGAAATAATTTTATGAATGACAGAAAGACCAATTCAATTTTTATATGGATAAGCTTAGGTGTCGCTTTGTTACTTTCAGGGCAAATATTGGCAGATCATCACGGCACGGACATGTCTGCTAGTCAGATTGATGCGAAGGCGCTGGTTGTCGAACACATTGCGAGCCTTGTCGGAGCGGTCAACCGCGACGATAAAGTCGAAATGGCTGCTTTATACACCGAGGATGCGATCTGGTCGTTACAAGGTTTAGCTGATCCGATATACGGTCGTGCAGCCATACTGGCTGGTAGAGAGGCCAACGTTAACGGAATTACGACGGACGATATGTTGAGTGCTGAAGTTCTCACAGCGCATGATTTGGGGAATGGATATATAGCCGCGAACGGACGCTGGGAAATGCGTGACAAAGAAGGTGGCAGAGTTAGGGGTGGGCTATGGGGAAATGTTTTTCGTGTGGTCGATGGCAAAGCGCTTTTGTTCTTGGAATCGACTGGTCTGAACTAATCTAAACTTGTTGATCGCTGATAGGGATGAAATATACGTATTTCGACCGGGTCAAGAATTAAGGGGCTCATAGGGGGAAAGGGGCTCAGAGTGCTTTGACCTTGGAAGTTAGGCCGCTTAATCACGTTCCCCACTTCCTTCCACGGCAAAGCGTCTTTAACCAGGCCTGCGCCCAAGCTTCGCCTGAAATTAGAGGGGCTACCCGATCCTTATACATGCTATCCGGGGTATACGATTTTAGCTCTGAAAAACTGCCATTTCATACTCTTTCCGATTACTGCTAATATCTTTCGGGTATTGAAAGCAAATGCGCTTTTAGGAAAGCTAATTTGCGATTTCCGAAATCAGCTGGTCCGCTGCGTCAGCTTCTTAAGGGTTTGATAATTGCACGCAAAAATAAGTACCGAGCCCTTCTAAATTAGTTACCAACAGAGCGAGATGATAAATGAGTAAACAAACAGGTGGCTGTCTTTGCGGCCAGGTCAAATATTCACTAGACACGGATTTTGCTCTCGGGGGTGTTCACTGCCATTGCTTGGATTGTCAGAAATCCACTGGGTCTGGCAAAGCCACAATCGTCCCTATCCCTGAGAAGGATTTGCAGTTAGAGGGAACTCTAAAATATTACTCTGTTGTGGGAACGTCAGGGGCATCTGTGGAGCGCGGATTCTGCGAGAACTGTGGGTCGCCGGTAATTAGTGCGGTTGTCGGTCCAGCTGAATGGAAAGGTATCAAGTTCATTAAGGCCGGCAGTCTCGATGATTCATCTTGGATAGATGTGGGAGTTAGTATTTGGAGGTCAACCGCAAGGCATTGGTCTTCGTCTGAGGCTGGCTTGACGACATTTGAGCATAATCTAGAGGCCTAAGTGCCCCGGATGAGTAAGGCTCTATAGCGTCAAAATCCGGAGAATTAGCAAGGGTTCAATGGAGAGTTGGTGATTTAAAAACACAAAAAAGTGCTGATTTATAGCGCTTTTACGTTTCTCTTGGATTTCTCTAGAGTTCCTTTGGGTGGTATTTTTCGAATGTTAGAGATCTGGTATGAAAACCTTAAATTCTGATATTTAATAAATAAGCGACTGATAAAACTCACCGATGTAACAAAAGATCTTACTAATCCTTTCTGCTCAAAAACTAAGCACCTGTCCCGCTAGGTTTTATCAAAGTGCCGAGGAACTAGCCTTTCAAATAGATTGGCTTTGGATATATTAAAATACTTGGAACATTGTTGCAGGTTGAATTGTTGCAGGTTGAATTGTTGGAGTTCTTTTTTCGATGTTTAAGACTGCTTGAAATACCTAAGTTGCGCGCAGTTATCGATGTGTATAGACCACAAAGACATCATCGCCTTCCTTGATTGCATGTATTCATCTTGGTTATCTAGCATTCTCACGTCATTCTTATCTGTATTTGCTAGGGCGGCTTTGATCAGGTCGGGTTCGAATCCTTGTTCACTGAGAATTGTGCTAGCTAACGCCCTCATGCCATGAGCTGCCAATATTCCGCTAAACCCCATTCGCTTAAGAGCCATGTTCACTGTTTGCTGGTGGGTATGCCTTCGGGGGTTTCCGTCAGCAGGGAAAACATGCACGCGGTTGTGGCTGATGGACGTCATAATTTTCAGTAGAGAAATGGCTTGATGGGAAAGAGGTATCGAGTGAGATCTGTTTTTTGTCATCCTTTCAGCTGGAAGGGTCCACAGTTTTTTGTCTAAGTCTATTTCTTCCCATTTAGTGCCTGCGGCTTCAGATGACCTAGTCATGGTATGAAGCTGCCATTCCAGTAAGCATTTTGTGGTTTTCTTAATAGGCGCGTTGGCTATTGCTGCCATTAGCTCGGGTAACTGTTCTGGCTTTAATGTCAGCATAGGCTTTTTTACAGGAGATTCGAATGCTTTGCTTATTCCTGAGAGTGGATTCGCATAGAGGAGTCCTGTATTGGTAGCGTAGACCATAACCTCATTTAGTCGTTGGCAAAGTCGCTTTAGTGTTTCAAGTGACCCTTTCGCCGCAATCGGCTTGAGGATCTCGATAGCGTCAAGCGCTCGAATTTTATGAATTGGCATTTCCCCAATCTTGGGGAAGATGTGAAGCTCAAGAGATCGGTATATATCATCTGCATAGTCGCGGGTCACTTTGGTTTTCTTGACCTGAAACCAGTCGTTAGTAACTTTTTTTAGCGTATTACCGGGCGCTTCTGTATTGAGACGCTGTTGCTCAGCTTTGTGTGAGCGTGGGTCAATATTATCTGAAAGGAGCGCTAGATTTTGCTGTTGAGCTGCTCGTGCTTTGGCGAGAGATATAGTGGGGTATTGACCAACGCTTATATTCGCACGGATTCTGGTAAATGGTCTTAAGTAGTTAAATATCCAAAGCTTGGTGCCGTTGGGCTTTACCCTAAGATACAAGCCATTGCCGTCACCAAGGCTGTATTCCTTGGCTTTTGGCTTTGCATCCTTAACTTCAATGCTTGTTAGCGGATTTGTGGTCCGGGCCAATGTAACACTCCAAGTGCAAAAATAAAGTTAGTGTTATTCTTAATGTTACATTGATACTTGGGTGTTGCAATGTCTTTTTTGGGTGCCAATAGCCTTCAGTTAACGCTATGAATAAGCTATTGGAAGGCTTATAAGCTCGCTAATGAACGTTAATAGAAGTCGCCGGAGGCCTGTGTGGTGGAAAGGAAGGGAATTGAACTGGCTTTTCAATCCATTGTTATAAAAAATTTCTGTTTAATAAGTTAAACTACACAGTCAATTAATTTTGTTGTTTGACTTTTTTGCTAGAGATTGACTTTCGCCCGCTTTATCCAGAAAGCACACCAGATCAGACTTCGGGGGCACCGTCTATTTTGTCCAATTAGGTTCCATCACCCCTAACCATGTTCAAACGCTCAAACGCTCAAACGCTCAAACGCTCAAACGCTCAAACGCTCAAACGCTCAAACGATTAACTAATTATTAGAAAAGGGCAGAGTGCCATGGGTGTAACTGGTGTCAGTAGCGGCCTATTGTTATTTTCTATTGAGCGCTTTGGTTAAAAAGGGGGAGATGGGAAGAGTGGGTGGCCGCAGATTTAGCTGGTAGAAATACCTGATTTTTCTGTAATTTATTCACAAATATGCGGCCGACTTTGCAAATCTTGATCAGCCCTATTGGTATTCAGATCGCACAGATTCATGGCTGTTGGCTTTCTATATACACCTCGATGCTTGTCAAGCGAAGCCCTAAAGGGCAATCTTTTTTGTCGTAATTGTATAAACCGAATTCTGTAATCTAACTGGTGTCGAGTTCGGGGCTATCGTGAGAACGTTGAATGAAAGAAAGTCGTCCTTACGTTTGATAAGGATTCTCATTAATTGCCATTTTAATAGCGAGAAAAATTAATATTTCGTTGCCTAATGAGTTAACTTGCATAGCTAGAGCGACCAAGGACAGAGGCTGACTTAAGGGGCCGGCCCTAAGCCCTGAAAGTATATTGTTTGAAATTCGACTAGCGTATATGTTCAATCTGTGAATAAGGTAGAACCCAAATATCTTTATCACCATATCCGCCGCTTCTTTCCGAATCAAAATAGAACAAACTAAAATCTGGCGAAAAAGCCGGGCAGCGATCATTTTGATCAGAATTAACACTCTCTCCTAAGTTTACTAGCTCGGTCCAATTACCATTTATATCCCGGCTGCTCACAAAAATATCTTCACCCCCAAAACCTCCATCTCGTATGGAAGTAATATACAGCGATTTTCCGTCTTGGGACGGCAGAGAATGATGTTCACTTGCTGCAGAGTTCACACCAGGACCAAGGTTTTTTGCTTCTTGCCAGACTCCATTCACCTGTTCGGAAGACCAAATATCATTACCTCCAAACCCTCCAGGCCTAGTAGATGTCCAATACGCAAATTCCCAATTCTCTCCAGCAAAGTAAATGCAATGATCAGCATAAGCGGTATTGAATGGGCCTTTCAAATTCTTCGGCTCAGTCCATTTATCATTGACTAAGTCACTCACCCAAAAGTCCATACCACCTCTGCCGCCTGGACGAGTGCTCATGATATAAAGCTGCTGGCCATCTGGCGATAACAATGGCTCAACCTCCAGATACCCGTCCGTGCTGACAGCGGTCACGATCTTAGGTTCGTTCCAATTGCCGTTTTCCAGAGATGAAACGCAAATATCGCTTCCGGTTCTCCCTTCGCGATCGAAGCAATTAAAATACATGGTATTTCCATCGGCTGTAAATGTAGGCTCTGCGTCCCTTGCATCGGTATTGATTACATTCCCAAGATTTGAAGGCATTGATGTGCTTTGTGCAAATGTCGGTGTTGCGACTAAAATTCCCATCAAGCTTATTATTTTTAAAGGGAGTATCAAAGTTTGAAAGACCTTTTGGAGGTTCAGAGATTGAATTTGCATAGTATTTCCAAGCTTTTTGAATAAAAAATATTAATTACAATATAGGACCAAACGGTCTTAATAGCAATTTTCCGGCAAAAAAACACTTTCGTTTTCTCAATTAGTAAATTGCTTCTGGGTTCCAAAGGAACAAGATTGCGATGAAAAATAACAATCCCGTGATTAATATCTAGCTCATCCGGCTGCTTGTTATTCTGTTTTTTTAGAATCCATTAACACATAGTTATCAACAAATAGAAGTGACCGTAACTTGATTGGAGTTGTATTTTCGTAAACTTGATAACATCAAAGCCGCTTGTCTAAAACAGTATTTATAGATGCATGGGCTTTTATCAGAGAAAAAGAGAGTAGGTTTAAATGTGGGTATTATTGGAGGCGTTTTTGATTCAAAATTTTAAGGTGGCTCGTTAAGTATGATGGCCGTATTTACTGAACCAAAAATCGTTGCATATGCCGACCTTCGTGTTTCACCGCATAGACAGTGCTCTGGCTGTCCACCACAATGCCATGGGGAAGTTTAAGTTGACCGCGATATCCCTAGGTCCTCCACTGAGATGACTGAGCACCTCCTCCTAGATCTCTCAAGGACTTCTTCCGTGACGGATTTTTATTTAGTACATGCAGAGATTCTTGCTGCTGATCGGGGGAGAAAGCAGGCAGTGTTACTAGCTTAGTAAGAGATGTATGTAGAGATAGAAACTATGAGTATAAAAGACGACAGAATTAGCAATCGCAATGACCCGATAGCCGTTATTCAAGTTCTGGATTATTGTCATCAGCTTTAATAATTAATGAGGCTGAGAAAGTGTCACGCCAATTCATAGCTTCTATAATTAAGATAGTAACCGTATCTGCAAAATTTTCGAACTATTATTTTCTGCCCGAAGTAGCCTAACTACTTGGCGATGTTGGGAAATAAAATAAACAAAAAATTAAAAGTAGATGGAGAATATTAATAGTGGTGTAGCAGGGTAAAAATAAAGGGGAAAGATATATTTTCAAGAAACAGGACAGCCTGTATCGTAGTTCAAATAAATCTACTCCCCTTTTTTTCTTCAAATAGTTATAAGGGATTGTCTAGTTAACTGTTATTGGCTGTTAGACACGAGCATCAGAAAAGGTTTATTTCTTCATCAGAATATCTCAATTCCCCTAGTGTGGTTTTCTTTGCTGGCAACCACATCAACAGCACCTATCCTAAAAACTTGCTGTCTGATTAGCCGGTAAGTTCGTATGCGTAACGTTTAAAATCGTGGCTAAACTGATGCCAAAATGCGGGCATTAATTGAGTCATGCAAATGCCACTGGTACCCGACGGTGACGTCCACACGTGGGTGCCCGCCAAACCGCCCCAGTGACATTCTCCCAAAGCCCCGACCGGTTCGTCCGCGCTAATCTCAGCCTTAAGTGCAAAGCCCAGTCCGAACACTGTTCCGGGCATGCTCCAAGTTGGAAATTTTACCGTAATGCCCTCATTCAATTGATTGCTACGCATCAGATCAAGCGTTTCTTTTTGCAGTATTCTTGCACCTTGCCACTCACCGTCATTGATTACCATACGAATAAAACTAAGATAGTCGGCAACGGTAGAATACAATCCGCCACCACCTGACAGAAAGGATGGAGCTGTTGTTGGTCCTTTACCAGACTTGCCTAATTGGGTAATGCCGCTGCTCATAGGTTTGAATGGATCGTTCGGTATCGCCAGTGTCACCAAGCGTTCGAGATTGCCACTTTTAACATAAAAATCGGTGTCCAGCATACCCAGAGGTTTCAAAATGACGGATTTAATATATTCATCAAATTGTTGTCCCGACAAAACCTCCACGAGTCTTGCTGCCACGTCCGTGGCCAGACTATAGCGCCAGCTTGACCCTGGCTGGAAAACCAGCGGGAACTCAGCAAGCTTGTTCACCAAGGTTTCGAGATCATCGTCAAACGCGCCCAAAATATTTAGGCCACCTGCAATATAGGCCTTGTCAATCATTGACTCAGGTTCGACAAAACCATAGGAAAACCCGGCACTGTGACTCAATACCTGGCGGACAGTAATCGGAGACTGGGCTTGTTCTGTTTGATCCATCGCGGTGGCGCCGGATATTAGTACCTTAGGATTGACGAATGCAGGAATGTAGTCGGCTAGTGCATCGTCCAGGGTGAATTTGCCTTGTTCATAAAGCGTCATCAAAGCGACGCTTGTTATCAGCTTCGTACTCGAGTGCATTCTAAAGATGGCGTCTTCTCGTAGTGGCGTTTTACTGTCCAGATCCATATAGCCAAAGCATTTGTAATCAAGTACGTCTAAGCCGCGCATGACCAAGGTGTTCGCACAAGGTAATATTTCTTGATCGACATACCATTGCATGCGTTCATGCAAACTGCAAAAATCTAACTCATGACTGACCGTTTCTATTGTGATGATGACTCTCCTTAAAGCTATGATTTCTCTTACAGCAATCTATAAAAGAGACGGATTATTGCCCGCCGATTTTGTTAATCTATATTATGACTCTTGTTCTTCTGCCTATTATTTGCAGGTTTCCCCCAACGTGTGCGCCAATTGTTCTAACAAAGACGCCGGCGTTCAAATACTTTCATTGTACATATCGCGATACTAACAGATTAAATCGAAGACTTTATGCAACCGACTGTATCTGCGCAATGCTTGAGACCGCCGCGGAAAACCAGAAAGGCATAACCGCAGGCAAATACCGCCACACTATCGCTCGGACGCTAAGCAATCTGATTGCTGAGAATGTTAGCATTTTCATTAGCCAGAGCAAAAATCAATTTATCTGAAATCTCAGCGCCGCTAACGGGTCGACGTGTTATTTGATGTTTGTCTGCTAATTCTTCAACAATTTGCATGCGCGATATATTTCAAATTTTTGTAAAAACTGTTGATAGACATCAGTTCAGATCCTAAATTGCCTTATCATTATCATTATCATTATCATTATCATCATCATCATCATCATTATTAATTAAATCTCTATCAATGTATTTAATAAATGTCTCAATGTCAGCAAATCCCGGTAAGGTTGGCACGATCATTTTGATAATGTTTTCTCTGCTCTGTATTAGGTGCTTCGGCAGGTAAGTCAATTTATATGTCGCATTTATCTGCTCTAAATCTATGCCATATAGTGCGATATCAACCAATTCAATTAGCCCTAGCAACGTCTTAAAGCCCTGCCCATCTTGGACAACCCTAGCCATATTTATCGCGGAAATAGTTTCATAGTTGCTATCAAGAGGCGTAGATTTAGCTATGAGTACATTCGCATATGCAACGCAGCTGTATACCGTTCAAGATGGCATTGTGGGAAAGCGATTTAACAGACCTACGCTTAGCTTATTGGGTGAACTCTCCACGCTGCAGTAGCACTGAGCCTTAGTTGCTGCTGATGCGGACCCCGAAGTCAGAGTGATTATATTGTGTGTAAATGATGAGGGGCCGTCTGCTGCGCTTGATTTGAAGATTTTGAAACCTTTTTAAAAAAAGGACTGCCAGATTTTTTTGCGGTTTTTTCATGTTGATACTGCAAGTATTGTTAGAGGCTTCACTAAGCTAATAATAACAATTATTTATGGCTGCGCCCTGGTCATTGCCTCGAACGATGTAAACTTTTTCGACCTCGTTGTTCCAAACTCGACAGGGCCTCTGGGCATGGGTGTCTAGTCTCGAGTGCAGTACTTAACAATTATAAACGAGTCGGTTATAGTGTTTTCTTAGCTTAAAAAAGAGTGTAACTGATGCCAATGCAGCCTAATCAAATACAAGTATTTTATGAACTGCCCATATTGCCTGGAAAGGCGAGGGAGCTAAAAGAAATCGCTAGAAAAATGGTGGCGATGAACGACGCCGAAGAGCCCGGTACTCTTGTATATAACGTATATATCAATCCGGAAGAAACCCTATTTACGTATCTAGAAACCTATCTTGATTCGGAGACGGGCTTATTCCATGCCAAAAGATTCGCCGAAGGTGTCTACGTTGGTCAAATCATAGAACTTACCGATGGAGGGCGGCTTTGTTTTTATGGCAATGTTTCGCCTGAGTTTAAGCGACGGGCTGCAGACGCCGGTTTTGAGCCCGAATATTTTGAACTAATAGATGGCTACGTCCGCTAAGAAATAAATCCCTCGAATCGATGCACTGTTTGAGCTGGCGGCGCGTAATAAAAGAGACAGCCGGTTAGCTTGGGATGCTAATGAGCCATACCCTAATGGTGTCCATCATGCCAATACTTGGCGGGGCTCATTTTCTTTTGAACAAAAATCAGAAGACGGTCATGCAGGTCTGGCTGGTTGCTTGTTCTGAGTCAAACGATTACGGTATTTTTGATCTCATTGGAAATTTTTGGGGGTGGACTTCTTATTGGTAATATTCGGAACACGACGCTAATGAATCTCTGAATCTAGCAGGTCCTGCACTGTAGGAAAGCGTTAGTAGCAATCACAGTAATTCTGTAGCTTGAGTTATTAGGGGAGGCTCTTACTTGTTAGCCGGAAATAATGTCTACGCTTCAGACCGCGGCAAGAGAAGCCAAAGATAGATGGCTTGGCACCGGTCATATTTGGGTTAGGACGGTATTAGATCTAAAATAGAAGTTGTTGGGACTAGTGCTTATTGATTTAACAAGAAGTGACATTGAAGCGAATAATAAATCTTGCAAGACATACAAAGGGCATCGATAACTTAGAGTTCACGCTTGATGCGCCTCCCATTTATTTTTTTCAACGTCTTAAGATTTATCGAACCAGATTTTTTTTGTATGATAAAGCTCGGCTTATTATGACTAACAGAAAGAGTGGAGTTTCCATAAATACCCTTTCGCTCCTCCCCAACTTCATTCTAAACACCTGTCAGTCGTAATCAGAACCGGTCGATGGGTACTACAGATAGGTTAAATCCGCTGAAATTGGGAATTAATTGCTCGCTATAGGCCTTTCGTTGGCTCATCAGTCCTTTCCAGTCATTGAGTTACCCTATCAGCTTAATCCTTGAGCAGCACCTTTGTTCAGTCCGTGGGATTCTTGGTCAAATAGTCTGGCTAAGGGCGGCGTTCTTGACTCGGGTAGTTGATTAGCGCACTTCAATGTTGCTGATCGGGCATTCAGGTGGTCGCACGGCGTTAATTTATTACTTTATCGGTGTTACCGTTATCCCCCAGATTATTATTCCTAGCTCAGGCTTTTTTCACTGAAAATTTTTTTTCTAGCTCATCGCTGCTGGATGTGTTGTGATGTCGTGAAGAGGTGGATTTTCAGGGTGAATCACTGTGGTTTAGGTAATTCAAACCAAGTTCTATCTGAAATTAGAAGTATGCTTAGTGCCTAAAACCGGTTAGAAATATGTCTATTACATCTCAGGTTCCGAACACGAAAACGCAGGTTGACTGGTTCATCTTCGGCGCAGGTTTGTTCATTCTTGTATCGATTTCTCTTACCATCGTGCTAGCTCCGCAGTGGAGTGCCGCAGCCATTGCTACCGCAAATAAATTTGTAACCGACGAGTTAGGCATAGTGTATATAATTGCCGCTATTGCAGTGCTTATATTTTTATTAGGGATTGCATTAAGCAAACACGGAGACATTATTTTAGGTAATCAGAATGTTCCAGAACATTCTATGTTTAGCTGGGCATCTATGTTGTTTTGCGCGGGCATGGGTGCGTCACTTATTTACTGGGCGGCTGCGGAATGGGCATTTTATTATGTCGCCCCACCATTTGGGGCCAACGCCAGCTCTACCGAAGCAATAAAATGGGCTAGTAGCTATGGCATCTTTCATTGGGGTCCCGTTGGTTGGGCATTTTATTGTTTGCCGGCCGTCGCCATGAGCTGCTCCTACCATATTAAAGGTATTCCTTCTTTACGGCTAAGCTCTGCCTGTATTCCAGTGCTAGGAAAATGGGCCGATCTTTGGCCCGGAAGGTTGGTAGATTTAACATTTATAGTAGGACTATTGGGTACAGCTGCCACTGGGCTAGGCCTTGGCACTACAGTGGTAGCCTCAGCAATTACTAAGATAACTCCGCTTGAAGACGGGCTCACCATGCAAATTGTCATCATAATGATTGCCACGGCTATGATTTGTGCCAGTGTTTATCGAGGTCTGGACAAGGGCATCAAACTTCTAAGTGTTATTAATGCACGTATGGCACTGCTGCTGCTGCTGTTTGTTTTTGTTGCAGGGCCTACAGCTTTCATTCTAGAGGTGGGAGTCACTGCAGTGGGAACAGTGATACAGAATTTTATACTAATGATTACATGGACTGATGCCACGCAAACCGGTTCTTTTATAGAAGATTGGACCATTTTCTACTGGGCCTGGTGGATTGCTCTTGGCCCATTCGTGGGCATGTTTGTTTGTAGAATTTCCAGCGGGCGAAGTTTGCGTCAGCTCATATTAGGTATGCTAGGTTTTGGTAGTCTTGGATGTTCTCTCTTTTTCATAGTACTTGGTAATTACGCATTATTCCTCGAATTGAATGGCACTTATCCAGTGGTTTCAGAGGCGATAGACGTGGGCCCCTCTGCAGCCATCGCTAGCATTCTCAGTCTGCTGCCTTACGGTTCTTTTTGGGTAGCCTTTGTGGCGGTAATTGGTTTGGTGTTTATCGCTACAACCTATGATTCTGCCTCTTATTCTCTGGCTGCGGGCGCCACTCGCGCCATGACGGACCAGCAACACCCTGCTCGCTGGCACAGGTTATTCTGGGCCTGCGCTTTGGGAGTGCTGCCGATTGCACTTTTATTTTTGGGAGGTCTACAAGAGCTTCAGGCTGCTTCGACACTGGCATCGGTTCCACTTTTATTTGTATACATTTTACTCGCGGTTGCTATCGTGCGAACGTTGAATGAAATGAAGTCGCAGCTATGACTGAACGGAATAAGTATTTTCACTAATTTTTCGAAAGATTTTTCAATCTATAACAGCTGGTAATCGGGCAATATTTATTAGTTTTTTTAACACAAAATATAGTTGTCTCATCGCCATACAATGACCACGGAATAATTTTTCTATCTATTTAACCGAAGAGCTAAATTTCCCCAGTGTTTAAGTAAATAAGACTAGCATACAAATTTATGTTGAGGTGGCGCTCAGATGGAAATTGCTATAGCTACTAGTCGTTTCTAGAAATTAAGTCATTTGTTGTAAATCTTAATCAGGCGCTGAGTTTGGAAGGCAGTATGTGCTGCGTTATTAAAAGGTTTAGAAACAGAGGTCAGTCAGTATGAACCCATCAGAAATTACAGTATTAGATGCAGGAATGGGCAAAGCGTTAATGATGCGCGGCGTAGAAATACCTAAGACTATCTGGTCGGCCAATGCTCTGATCGTTGCCCCTGACGAAGTAAAGCGAGTGCATTTGGAAAATATCGATGCCGGTGCCAGACTCATTACTACCAATAGTTATGGCATAGTGAAAACTGACTTGGCCAAAGTGAACATTGAGTCACAGTATTCGCAGCTAAACGAATTGGCAGGCCAGTTAGCGCAGTTGGCAGTTGCCGAGAGAGAAGTCGCCGTTGAAATAGCCGGCAGTCTTCCGCCTTTAACGGGCAGCTATAGGCCTGACCGAGTATTGCAAAGGCATCTGCTTGATAACCTCTATCTTGAGCAAGCTATTCTGTTAGCACCCTATGTCGATTTGTTGTTGTGTGAGACCCTGTCCAGCATCGCGGAAGGTCTAGCGGCTGCCAGCGCAGCGCAGAAGTGCGGGAAACCCTTGCTGGTATCTTTTACATTACACGACACACACAAGAATAAACTTCGTAGTGGCGAATCTTTGCAAGATGCCATACACCAGCTAAAAGACATGAATGTTCTAGGCGTATTGGTGAATTGTTGTTTGCCAGAGCGCATAAGCGACGCTATGCCGCTGCTTGCCAAATCTGGTCTACCCTTTCGAGGTGGCTACGCCAACTCATTTACTCGTGTTCCTGAAGATTGGTTACTGGATGGCAATAAAGAGACCGACGGCTTACTGACAATGCGAGATGACCTCTCCCCGCATAATTATTGTCGCTTCGTTTCGCAATGGATAGATGAAGGGGCAAATATTGTCGGCGGCTGCTGCGGCACCACAGCAGAACATACCAAGGCTATAGCCGAGCTCGTGGCAAAGACCCCTGAGTAGGTGCCTTATTTTCTTTTGTTGGCACGGGTTAATAGGGGGACGATTACCACTTCTCATAGAGTTACACCTTAACGCTATTTGCTGTCTAGCAAAGGCTGGGAAGTACACAGGCAATAGATTTATTTCATAAGTTCATCGCGGCATTTACCAGCTCAGATCTTAACAGCATAGTTAATCATTTCAGAGGATGCGATCTTTGGGGGTGTTTGCTCAAGGATGTTAGTTGAGAATACAGATGGGATTCGTCTGGATTTTTTTGGCTTAAACGATTGCTAGGCCAAAGGATCGCAATTGCGCAAGACATTTTAATTATCGAGCTATCTGACGACAGTGTTTTTGTTTCTGGTGTATGGCAAGTTGTGCCAAAAGCTCAAAATAGCAGCACCTCACTTCGGTTAAGTATGCCGCTTTTACCTCGCTGACGTACCTGAGCAAGTCGAGCATGGCTATTTTTTTTGACTATTATCAACCATAGATTCTCTAATTCGCTTGCAAAGAATTGCGTTTACTTTGACCAAGACCTTACTTATCCAGCAATAGAGCGCCAGTTATTCACTAAATATTCGGCCGTTCTCCAGGAGAGCGCCTGCACCGTGAGAGTCGGGTTGCGCGAGCCGCTGCTACCCATTACTGACGCACCTAAAATACCAAGGTTAGGCACCTCATGTGTGAAGCCCCACTCGTTCACCGCATTAGTTTCGCTACTCAATCCCATCCGGGTTCCGCCATAGGCGTGCGTGGTCGCACCCATACTATTACCCAATCCTTGCTTCACGATCTTGATGGCGCCTGCTTCTAGATACCACTGCTCCATCTTCTCTTGAGAAAAGGCGGCTATGCGCTTTTCGTTATCGCGATAGCGAGCAGTAATGCGAGTTACAGGGAAGCCCAGCGGATCCTTCACGACTGGATCGAGATCCAAGTAATTGCCTTCGTAGGGAAGTGTCGTCTTCTGTATATAAGAAGAGTTCGTCCTGTCGGCATTCTTCATGATAAATGCCTTCCAGTCAGAACCCCAATTTCTTGTCTCGCCGAAGGTAGACATTTTTGCCGCGCTCATCGGTTTTCTATCGGTGTGGACCCACAGGTTCGCACCGCCAATGAAATCTAAATCGCTGTGGTCAAAATTGTCATCTGCCCATTCATCGATTGCAACGCCCTGAGCCGGAAGGCCATACCAATTGTGCAGGTCTCTATCGAAGAGTGCCGTAACAGGTGCGCCCTGATGATGAGTCATATAGTGTTTTCCTACCTGCCCTGCATTGTTGGCAAGACCGTTTGGAAACGCTCGAGACGGAGAGAGCTGCAACAGCCGCACATTTTCGTAGGCATAGCTGGCGAGCAACACTACATCCGCTGGCTGAAAGAATGTCTCGCTTCCTTTGATGTAGTCGACCCCGGTTACACGGCCACTGTCATCTGTAACAATCCGCGTAACGCGGGCGAAGGTCACAACCTCGAGATTGCCCGTTTCCACTGCCTTCGGAATCACAGTGAACGCGGTGGAACTCTTTGCCTTCACATGGCAGCCACCTTTGTTACAGAAACCGTGATACTGGCAAGGCGGGCGACCATCGAAGAGTTCTGTGGTGATTGCCGCCGGACCCTGAAATGGATTCCATCCCAAACTTTCAGCAGCGTTACCCATTAGATCTGTAAAAGGCGAACTGCGCAGCGGCTTCATTGGATATTCGCGCTTACGCTCTCCCTCAAAAATGTTTCCGGCGGTGTTTTTCTTGCCCTGCACATTCCCTGCTTGCCCGGAAATGCCGACTGTGTATTCGATTTTATCGTAGTAAGGCTCTAGCTCTTCATAGCCGAAGGGCCAGTCTTCGACGGTAGAGTCTTCAGGTATTCGGTTTTCCCCGTAGCGTTTCTTAGTCTCGCTGACTACCTTGAAGTCCCAAGGGTTTAAGCGCCAACTTTGCGCCCAGTAGTGCATGGTTGTGCCGCCTACTGCATTCATCATCGGATGGCTGCCTTGAATGGCAGTGTCGCTAGCGGTAGCACGAACCGTCGGTGCTTCACTTGCCGCTTTCTGCACAGACTGCGGCCAGTTGCGCGACCCATTGCGCAGTTCATCCGGCGCGAAGTCACGCGGGCTTAACCAGCCTCCCGCCTCGAGGCCGATCACTTTTAGCCCAGCATTCGTCAGGGGTAGAGCAGCGACGCCGCCGGCAGCTCCCATGCCTACGATTACAACATCTGTTTTAGCTAGTCGCTTAGGCATAACCGTCTCCTCCTTTGGTGTCCGTCAGGGAATTGTCGGCTAATTTGGTGTAGGTGCTGTGGTCATAGGCTGATTGATGATTAGGGGGCAGGCTTGCTCCTGCAGATACATCTGCCTCACTCGCTCCAAGGCGAATACCTGGATAACGCAACATATCCCAGCCGACGAAATTCTGATTGCCTCCATAATAAGGGTCACAGAAAGTACCGTCGATCGTATCGCTACGAAGCATATTGAAGAAGCCGCTGCCGTTGGGAATAAACCCTGAAATCTTGTTGGCCTGCACAGCGAGCAGAATCGAATTCTGTTGATCGAGTAGTAACTCAGTAAATTTTTTGCCACGTGTCTTGCGTGCGAATTCATTGATGGCATTTAGGCCAACACTATAAGTGTGTCGCGCTCCGCTGTTATGACTGGCGAGAGATTTATCGATGTAGTGAACCGCTCGCGCTTCTTTTGCGCCCGGGCCATGTTTGTCAGAGGGAATTAAGCAGTCGCAGATCGCAGCAAGTGTTTCCGCCTCTTCAGCGGTCAACGCTTCGAGCGCTTCGCGCGGGGCAATGGCAATTGAATTGCTGTTCGTGTTTGTCACATCGGCAGCGATTACCTGAGAAGTTGCGATTGTACTCACCGCAGCCGCGCCGACGAGACCCGCACCCTTTAATAGATTGCGCCGAGAAGAATTGATGAGGCTTTCCTCTTGCAGATCGCTCTTAGTATTGCATCCACTACCGTCTCGATTATCTTTCTTATTCATTGTTTCTCCGCTCAATCATGCTGAACAGCAAGCAGGGCTGAATACTTGCTCTATCTGAGCGTAGCAAATATCCAATTTAGTGTATACGGCCCTTACCAGGGCTTTGCTTAAAGTCCAGTTAAGCGGTCATCAATCTCTCGTGAGCAGAGCGCCGGCGCTTCATAACCTACTAATGTGTTTTGCTTAGTAACTAGCTACTAATGACTATGCTCCGCATAACATCATTCCGAGGAAATCAGAATTACTTAATAAGATTTCTTTGGTACGGGAGCTATCAAACCCGACCACAGATTTAAGTAATATCTGATTGAATTGGTTTTAAAATCGGTTTATTCGAATATTTAACAAACTATCCATCATTCGCGACGGCCTATTAAAAAGCTCTTCCTCTCATCATTCCTTCTATTGGTCCTGAATATGTGTGGCCTGATAGCCAATTTTTTTATTTTTTATTCGGCCTTTCGCGTGCTCATGTGGCCTTTCCAGCCTCCAAGTTACCGTGCCAGCTTCATTCTTAGCCAGGATCTTTTTGGGTTTGAATACTTTTGGAATGGATAAAACTGATAAACAGGCGTAACCCCGTCCTAATAAAAAGCTTGCCCGCAGGCAATCGCGACCCTCTTGAGACCTCAACAGATGGCCGGCAGCTCGCGATTACGGAACGTTCAAGGGCTGACGGGGATATTAAGGTCGATGATTTAGCCGCCAGCCAGTACCGAAAGCGCACTATAGATGGAAGCAGAGGGGGGCTCTGGGGTGGATTCCTGATGGACAGAGCCTTGTTCGCCATAAGTTTGGTGGTGGTGCTTCTCTCAGTTTTAAATGATGGCAAAGCAGGCCTGCGGGCCATGCTCGAGGGTACAGCTATCCACGAAATCTACTCCGTCTCATCGGACGGGAGCTATGTCGGGATAGGAAGCTATATAGATGTTTCGATTGTTGACCTCAAGAGAAAAGAGAAAGTAGATTTACCGGCAATAGAGAAGGCAGTTGGGGCGCGGCTATCGCTACCAATGGCGGTGCGGTTGTCTATGCATTGCCAGAAAGCAGCCAGTATTAGGATTATCTGCAGTTTTTCCTACCCGCCGGCAGGTGCTAGCAAATTTGCCGCAGCGGCGGCGCGGAAGAACAACGCTGCAGTGCAGATGGCCGCAAAGTTTTCTACCGTAGCGGCAAGCGCATCATGGCGGTCGCCGTAGCTGCAGCGCCGGAGATTGTCATCGGCGAACCGGAGGTATTTTTCGTACGTGAGTCTGTCACTTTAGGAGGAAGATCGTATGACGTCGATGCTAATAGTCAGTGAGCACTAGGGATAGGTGGCTTGGGAAATACTGCTTCGCTTTACGTGGCATAGCCAATTGGTTCACCACAATGGAACCATTGATCTCTGCAAACGCAGGCAGTGCATCTCGCTAACAAAGACAGGCGGACATTCTATATTTTTGGCGACGCATCGGAGTTTTGGAAATAGTTAAGAAAGGATGCGGATAATAAGATGATTTAGATGCTGAGCGTCAAACCGATTTGATCGCTCAAATAACAGAAAAACTCGCCACATTAGCTGATTTTGGTTATTGCTAGCTCAGAAAATGGTATAGAAACTAGCTGGATTAAGCCCTTATTTTTCGCTGAATCCATTTGAAATTCTCATTTTACAACAACGTAAAATTAATTATTTTCGAAGGACCCCCTTTTTTCTAAACTCAATTTTCCTTTTAAGCTCATGATATAAGCAGCCCCTGACAACAGCAAAATAGACCCAGATTCGCCTAATAGCACAATTGGTTCCATATCCTTTCCATGCATAACTATCAAGCGACATAAAGCTGTTATCGCAATAATGATAGGTAACGTCACCGGTATTCTAGAAGAACTAGAATATGCTCCCACCATGCCAATTATTTCTGCGTAAATAAAAAGTGTAAACAATTGCTCTAATTGAATGTTATAACTAATTACGGCATTAAATATATCGACTAGTGCGGTAATGAATGCACCGATGCCAATTACACATAGAATTGATTTTTCTCCTACTTCGGAAATTTTTTTTGTGGATAACATTTCAGAACCCCATATTTGATATTTCATCGCGAAAAATCAATTTTTATTACAAAAGATAGTGTAAGTATATGCTTGATTACAAAAGGTGGCGTAAGTATATGCCGCATGTGATTCAAGTGAGTAGTTGAATATTCCTGTCCTCAGGATTTTTTGTGCGCGTGATCAGAATAATATGTATTGGAATGAGATGAAACCATTTTGATATAAGGGTAGAAAAATTACATGATGCTATTTAAGGCGGAAGAGCCAGAGGACAGGTTGCGGGCTATAATTAAGAATTGAAAAGTCAGAGTAGATCTATTGATTATCGATCGGTTTCTTTGAACTGGCCAAATTCAGAATAAAAAAGTAGTATGGAAGTCCAATGTTGATACAGATACGTATTAACACTGAACTAGAGGTCTTGCGACTAATAGTTAATCCTAGCTTGTCGAATATGTTGCCTAAAAATAAGTAATTCGACACAAACAATAAAGATTTGAAAATTGGGGGGTTACAATATGTACAATAACTTATCGTCCGGAGATGCCGTCGGCATGTCTTTCTGGTTAATTTCAATGGCACTAGTCGCGTCTACAGCATTTTTCTTTGTAGAACGTGATCGTGTTGCTGGAAAATGGAAGACGTCGTTAACAGTTTCAGGGTTAGTCACGCTGATTGCTGCAGTTCACTACTTTTACATGCGAGATGTATGGGTACAAACTGGGACATCTCCAACTGAGTTCCGCTACATTGACTGGTTGCTGACTGTGCCATTGCTGATGATAGAGTTCTACTTAATACTTTCTGCTGTTACTAAGGTACCAGCGGGTGTTTTTTGGCGCTTATTGATCGGTTCAGTTGCCATGCTTGGCTTTGGTTTCCTTGGTGAGACTGGAGTGATGGACGCGAGTGTGGCGTTTATTCCGGCAATGTTGGGATGGGGATTCATAGTTTGGGAAATCTTTAAAGGTGAAGCTAGTCAGATCAATGCTGGTCTTTCAAACGTTCACGTTCAGAAAGCGTATAAGTGGATGCTTTTATGCGTAACTGCTGGTTGGTCTATTTATCCGATCGGCTATTTTATTGGATACATGGCCGGCGGTGCCGACCCTGTGACTTTAAATGTCGTTTATAACTTAGCCGATTTTGTAAATAAAATCGGGTTTGGTGTAATTATCTGGGCTGCTGCAGTAGCAGATTCAGAGTCAGAGTCAGCGTAATCTAGTCTGTTAGAAGTGCTGAAAGGGCTAGTTTTACTAGCCCTTTCCTTCTGTCAGCCTACAACTAGCTCAATAGGACACAGCCAGTGAAAAATAGCTGTGATTTCTGAGGGTACGAATTAATGTTCCCAACAATAACAATAAACGAGTCAAGTGAACTAGCGGAGCTTCTTGCACTGTATAGGCGCGAAATGCCAAATCCAAACAGTAGTTTGGCTACAGCGGCAAATTACCACTTTAAGAAACCTGGGAAATCCTTTAGAGCGCAGCTTGCGTTATCTACCGGTCATTCACTAGGCCTAAGCAGATTAGACAATTTGCACTGGGCAGCCGCTTGCGAGCTACTGCACAACGCCTCCCTCATCCATGACGATATCAGCGATTCGAGCACACATAGACGTGGCCAAGAGAGCATTCATAACCATTTTGGCTCCGATATGGCTCTCTGTCTAGGCGACTGGATGATTGCAAAAGCCTTTGAACTTGGCGCACGAAACAGCAGAAATGGTGGCGCTCTAGTAGCCTTGTTAGCTCAGGCGATGCAGGACACATGCAACGGACAGATTTCTGATATCACTCAACGCGAATGTCCTGATTTGGCCGAGTGGCAGCGAATTGCCACGGGTAAAACCGCGCCATTATTGGTTGCCCCTATTAGAGGTGCTGCTATTGCCGCTAGCTTAAGCAAAAATGTGGAAACCATTAAACGACTTGAAGGCCTTGAACATATTATTAGCCTTTGCGGGCTGGCCTACCAAGGACGAAATGATATCGAAGACATTATCCCCTCTAGCCACCACTCCAGCGACCTTGAGGGGCGCAAACCAAATTTAGTGGTAAGTCTATTTGCACATGAGGGTCAGGGATGTATAGAGTTTGTCCGTTGGTACGCCTCAGAGAATATGCGTCAGGTACCTTATTGGCAGCGCCGAATTGCCTCAAGCGATGCTATTTTGCACGCTAATCAGTCGGTTGATGGCTGGCTCCTGCAGGCGGAAAGGCGAGTAACCTCATTGCCCATAGAATTGCAGTCAGTGACGCAAAGTTTAGTTTCTGCAGTCAAACAGGAAGCTACAATGGCAGACATAGAGGGCATGCACATCCTCGAGAAATCCGTCTAGAAAGGTATCATGCACTAGAATCGGCAGCGGATGTGGCTTCAGTTCGATAAGCTTAATGACGATGACTGTACAGACGTTTGCTGGCAAGAAATGTAGGCGATTACTCAATATTAGACGTCGTGCCAGAGGGTGCTCTTGGTTCATCTGATGGCATTTTTTCTGAGAGAGACTCATCTAGCGTTCGAATGGTTTTTAGTCAAAATTTCGGGGCTAATGAATATTAATAAAGCTCTTACACAATTGAAACAGATCTAGCTGTGTTCTAGTCACTTCATCTGTTGTGTGACTTTTAAGTCACTCTTTTTTACGCTGGAAGAGCGCTAAATGAGGTAGGTGATTCTTCCGCCAAATTCTAATTCATCCAGCCCAGCGCGGCCCCATATCTTCAGAAATACACGAAAAAATAAGGTGATTATCGTTTTATTACGTCCCCCGTATTTTTCTTGAAAACGTCTGGATATTACTTGGAGACCAATTCTTTTTTCCAGACCAACAAAAAGTTAGAGGTTAGTCTGGCTGGGATAATAGCGTATCTAAAGCGACGCCTATGCGCTCACCAATAATCATTTGTGATGGCGGGTCATAATGAAAGAAGCGACTCAAGTCGTCTGTGCGCACCAAGGCTACTGAGTTATCCCCATCTGCAACATTCTGCTGTGCAGTTGCTACGACGCTTCCAAATTCCATAGATTGAGCCCAATATCCAGTACCTACTATGACTACTGGAAGATTCGGAGCGCCTGTTTCGACTCTTATGTCAGCGATAAAAGTACGTAAGTTTTCTTCGTAAGAGTTAGCATTTTCAAAGTCAAACGAGTCATTCTCTCCTTGAAACCATATAAACGCTGACCACTCACAGGTCGCTTGGACACAACCCAGGTTAACGCTATCTGGTGCGCTTTGAAGTGAGTTAATTCGTGCTTTTAGTGCTTCATATTGAGGTCCCACTGCACGCCCTACATTAGCTGCAGCAGTTGGGCTTAACCAATCTGTGTAAAGAGTCGTGCCCCCAACAGCAACTTTAATCAAAGAAGTAGGAGTTCTATTATTTTTTGCCAAATAATGACCCAGCGTAAGCTCTGGACCGAACGGCTTGCCGCAGTTCTGTTCTAGAAAAAATAAGGTTCCATCATTGAACGAGCAAACCACTGTTTCATTGGGTCGAGATAATTTATCACCTACTATTTCGTCTTCTTTGAGACGAAGGAGCTCCGTCGCAAGGAAAGAAATATTTTCTTCGGAATAGGCATACATGGCGTAGCCATCGTTATTAGTTCGATACCAATTGTCTAGTGAGTTCTCTAGGCGTGCAGCTAAAGTTGTGATTTCTGTTTTTCCTAGCTCATTAATAATTTCATTAGCTAATCCAGTATCTATATTTCCCTGCATATTAGACTGCCCTGCTAAAAGAAATAGCCGAGGCTTTGGAGCTTCTTTTTCC
Organism: Gammaproteobacteria bacterium; assembly: GCA_963854625.1. Lineage (GTDB taxonomy): Bacteria > Pseudomonadota > Gammaproteobacteria > Pseudomonadales > Pseudohongiellaceae > UBA9145. The sequence goes on from CAWKZY010000025.1 coordinate 33,581, forward strand.
TTAATAGATATTAATTCAAAGTTGAGATTCTTGTGATCAATCAGACTAAATTCTGCTTCGAAAATGCGAGAATTAAACTGCAAGGTGTCAGTAAACCGAGATGTGGTAGCCTCAAATATACCGCTACAGTCTGGTTCCCGATTATTAATCGCTAGTACGCCTATTTCATTAAAATTTCGAAATCTTGCAAGCTTCAGCATACCGCTTGATGAATCTACAACCTCAAAAGTAATGTCAAAAATCTCTGGGTTACCGTCCGTTTCCATAGGTATTCCGCTAGCATTAATCCTAACGCAGGTTTCATACGATATGCTTCCCAACGCGGACGCTTTAATATTCCCTATGTTATTAATCGCTAGGCCAAAACCAGCGTCCGGCAAGATGCCATTGAAAGGGGTTGGCCACGTGGTAGACGGTGTATATGCGATCGTAATTGTGGATGTAGAGGTCGTAGTGGCTCCGTCATCGTCTGTAACCTTGAAACTAACATTTGTTTCGCCATACGGAAGAGTTAAGACTGTTGCTAGGTTAGTACCTACCACCGTGCCATCAATTATCCATTCTTGGGACGCTATGCTGCCGTCGATATCAGTCGCTGTTCCGGTAAAACTAACAGCCTCTCCTCGTTTATTGTCAGAATCTAGAATCGTTCTATCGCCGCCAATAATTAATGCTGTCGGGGCAATATTTAACTCAGGACCAAATCTCACTTCAAATCCACTGCCATCACCTTCTACTATGTCGATTTTGGATACACTCACAAATTTTGATGCAGTAGCAGGTGCAGCAAGTAAACTCTCTAACCTCCCCAATTGATCGATATTCAACTCTGCTTCATATCTAAGACCATTTATTTGCAAGCGGCTAATCTTGATTCTTCCTGACTCGTTAACAACTGCCGAAGACTCCGAAGATAAGTCTGCAGCCCTTATAGAATTAACAGTAAAATTTTCACGAGACCCCGAGACTTGTTCTAACTCTAAATAGTAGTTTTTATCTCCATCTTTTAAATTAGGAATGACTAGTAGTTTATTTACGAAAAAAGCCCTATCGTCTGGATAGTGAAATCCAAAATCAATGGTCATATTACCCATTGAATCATTCTCAGAATAGATGCTTAAAGCGTCTCCATCATTTATTGGTTCTTCTGAATCGCTTAGATAGATTACTCCTGAAGAGATGTCGCCACCGCCAGATGTATTGCAAGATAATAGTGTTATTGGAACAGCAGCTCCCGCATGACAGGCGTTATTATCGTTATCTATATCATTGTTAGGATCGCGAACCTTGTTGATGCTAGGAATCATTCCTGCCAATGGACCCTTAATACCGACGCCGTAGTTATTTACTTGCCATACAAAAGCATTGTAGGTACCCGGTTCTAACCTAGAGTATCTATACTTTCCTTCAGAATCAGTTAACTGAACTGGACCATTGATCCCAGAATCAGGAACGCCGTCTGCATTGCTATCCACCCATAAATACATACTTACACCGGGAATGCCCGGTTCGCCTAAGTCATAAGTCCCGTTCCTATTTAAGTCATACCAAACTTTGTCCCCGATGCCTGGCGCATTCAATGTATTAGTTATTGCCTCAGCTGCATCTGCTTGAGCGCTCTCCGCCTCCTCTGACCACTGCGCCATGAATACGGCATCTCCCATGAGCTCTAGGTGTGAGGTCTCACTAAGCCCTTCTATATCAATAGGTAGATGATATAGCTCGATTTTCTCGATCTCATTACCTCGTGGGACGACTAACGAAAAATTATCTAAATCGTATCTCCATCGGCCGTACGATGGATCCTCTAAAGTTGCATATTCTAATGGTCGAGCGGGGGAGGACCATGGGTTTATGGCATGAATTACGGACGCATCTTTATAAGTTATTTTTAAAGTAATATCTTTCCGATACAATTGGTTGCGAATTTTATTATTCGCTCTAATATCAGAAATCGTCGAGGAAGTAGTAGGGTCGTGTATAGCTGGGATTGTTCCATTAAAACTAATAGGTCTATATACAACATTCCCCTGTGGTTGTGTTGGGTGTATTGTTCCGTAAATTAAATATGCATCCTGGTTATGAAGCTCGCTTCCAGGCACGAAGTTTTCCTCAATTGAGTCAGAAGAAGGAAATTTATTCCCGACTTGAGAGGGATCGCGACTGTATGTTCGAATGCCATTTTGGAGTGTTACAATTGGATATCCAGATTGACTTCTCAATTGAAAATCTTTGTCTTCCCCTCGATAATTTACGATTCCTGTTGTACCTTGAGTACCCACTAAAAAATTATGTATCGCTAGTGCTGAAAAATCACCAAACCCGTCCCAAGGACCTTGAGAGTTGCTTCTTTTTCCCAAGCAATGGTTGTTTCTTTGCATCGCATCGCTTGTTTCAATGCCGCGATCTCCTCGTTCTTGATACTGACAAATTGGATCTCTGAACTCATATATATCCTGAATAAAATTCCAAGCTTCGCCCCTTCCTCCGCCATTATTATCGGGGCTGTAAGGATAGAGGTAATCATACCTCGGGTCTAAACCAGAAGTTTTTAGTGACGTTTCACCCCAGTGCGGCAGGCTAAACGCGTGCCCCAATTCATGAATATATACATCGTCAAAATCCATGCTAACAAAACTTTTCCCACCGCCCCAACCGCCGGGTGCAAGATTAAGAGTGTTGCCAAAATAGAATGTTGATAAATAATCACCCGTAGCTTTATGTAAATTTCCGATCATTAGAGTCATTACTGAATTAATCCATCCATCATCCATGGATTCTGTCATGTCGGCCTTTTTATTAAGACGAACAACTTCGGGCTGTCCATCGGCTGCTACCAATTGAGGAAATACTAATTTTTCAGGGAAAGTCCCATAGCGAACCACACTTGCCGGCAAAGCCGATGCTGTTTCTTGAAGGAAGTTTTCAATGATGGGCCAGTTATGTGGCGATGAATTGTAGTCAAGAACATCTAGTTCGACCATCACTAAGTTTAGTTCGGTGTAAGGACCAACCTTAAGATCTTCTTGTGATATTAGCCGAGCCGTTGACGTTCCAACGTAAAGCTCGAGACTAAGATCTTGCCGTATCCAAGATTTTGGTATTGTGACAGAGAAATAGTCAGTAAAATTGGGCGTGTCTAGATCGATAGAATTTGGCAACGACTCTGGACCGTAAAGGCAAAGTTCGCCAAGAAGAGTATCACCGAAAAAGCCTTTGATTTTTACGTCAGGGGATAGCCCGCTTCCTGTAAGAGCCACCTGAAATAGCGCGGGACGATGTCCTATTGTGAAATAAAACGGATGATCCAAGCTGTGTCTGTGAGTTTGTGAAATAAAAATATCTGAGAGAATAGCGTTATCGTTGATCTTGCCAGTGCAGGTGCCCTCGTCCATGGGTTCTGGGAAAACATATTCTTTAAAACTGTAGGAGCTTGGCAAGGCTAAATTTGTGTTATCTATGATGGTTCCCTGCGAGATCTGAGCAGAGATTTGCCCAGCAAAAATAGACAGAGCTGTTGTGATGATAAGCTTGATGGATATTGCAGAAGTGCGCAGTATGCTCATTTTTATGACCATTGATATTACTTTTATAGTGGGTAGAGACGTCGAGCCAACATCCGTAAACTTTTATCTTACTCTATGCTTTACAAATGAGCATACAAGAACAGCATGAGGTTTTTGCGCGGCAGGTCACATAATTTCAAATAAAATGAGCATGCGCAGACCTTTTTGGTTGCACATTAGCTGTTGATAACATATTCAATGGCGCAGGGCATTTGGTGCCAGTTGGAATCTATGTATTTCCGGCTGTGTGCCGTTGTGCATTGGGAGACTCCAGTGTTAGCCAAAAGTGGAATAATATTTTTTTCGACCTGAGTGATTACCTTGTCAGCACCCTAACGAAAAGTAGTATACAGCAGTAAACTTGATATGCGATAAACCCAGCACCTTGCCAGACACTATTATAAGTTCCTGCTTTTGGGGCTTTTGGGGCTTTTGTGCGGGAGGTGGGTTCGATAGATTTGCGAGGTTTTCTCTTGAGCTTGATGTCTGTAGCTGGCTTGTTCGAGGCTGAAATTTGGATAGACGCCGCTGGCGAGTGTTTTCTGTTTGCTATTAAAGGGCTAGTTAAACCGCCGAGTCCTAGTTTCATTAGGCTTCACCAAGAGATATAAATTGCTCCGGTCGCTCCGGTCGTTCAGGTTGTAGGCTTTGGTTTGAGATTTGGCTTGATTGACTACTGTGGCCGTTAGCTTTTGCATACTAATCACCCGCAAATGGGAATAAAGGGGAAGAATAAAGGCGGCAGATTTATTTTTTGCAATCTTGGCTACATTTGTCCTTTAGAATGAATCTGCCCCTTTTTACCTTTTGATAGATTAACTTTTTCATTGCCGTAGAGGCAGACTACTTTCTGATGCTGTATGGTTGCTGAACGGCCATTTACTATTTATCGAAAGGATTTTTGCCATGAATAAACCACCTCTGCCAAGTCTATTAGCGTTCATAATGAGTGCGCTGTTATCAAGCGTCGCGAGCCCTGCCGACGAAATCGTCATCGTGGGTGGCGAAGGGGTGGATTGCATCGAAGATCCGGGTTGTGTCAATCGTCTTCATCCTGACATTCCCATGGCAGCACGAGCCAAACCGGGGCAAACCATTTTGTTTAGGGCCAGAGATGCCCGTGACGTGCTCGGTGCTGCCGCGGCTCAGACCACAGAGCCGGATACTCTCACAAATGAATTTGGCCGAGTTCATCCCATTACTGGGCCAGTCTATATCGAGGGTGCGGTGGCCGGTGATGTATTAAAGGTCACATTGAATAATATCGATCCGGGTTCATATGCTTATACCTCCGGTGGAACTTCTGGGTTTATTCCCGATCTCGTTGGTGGTCAAAGTTTAGTGATCTGGCGGTTGAATCGCGATTATGCCGAGAGCGATGACCTGCCGGGTATTCGCATTCCCAATGGTAGCTTTCCGGGGGTGGTCACTACCTTGCCTGGGCCGAATCAACTCAGGGTGATGTTGGCAAGAGAACAGAAGTTAGCCGATGCCGGCGGGCGGGTTTCACTGCCCTCAAGCGACTTTGCAGACCCCGCTGCGTTGTGTGGTCGGGGTGGCAGCGCAAGCCGTGAATGCCTGCGTACAATTCCGCCACGGGAACATGGTGGCAACATGGACATCCGCTACCTCAAAGCCGGAGTATCCATTTACCTGCCTTGCTTTATCGATGGCTGTGGTTTGGCAATTGGTGATTTGCATTATGCCCAAGGGGATGGGGAGGTGTCCGGCACGGCAATTGAGATGTCCGCTGATGTATGGGCAACCACGGAGGTTTTAAAAGATGGCCCTGACTTGTCCCGCGGCCCTCATTACGAAGGTTCAGCCCAGTTACTTGACATACCTTCTCGCCGCTTCTATGCGGTAACTGGTATTCCCGTAAAAGCCGCCGGAGACGTGCCGCCGGATATGCGTTATTTAAATTCCGATGTGGTTGCCGGGTTGGAAAACTTGCCAAACGATATCAACCTGGCCGCTCGCAATGCAGTGGAAGGAATAGTTGACTATATTGTCAGCACCTATGGTTACAATAGACAGCAGGCCTATGTTATTGCCAGTGTTGCAGTGGATATTCGTATCAGCCAGCTAGTGGATGCGCCCAACGTTGGGGTAACGGCCTTGTTGCCGCTGGATATTTTTATTGGCGAATAAAATAAAGGGGCAGATCTAGAAAGAAAAGGGTCAGATCTATTCTAAAGAAAGAAGACAGCCTGTGCTGTCATTTAGATAAATCTGTCCTCTTTATTTCGGTTCCGTTTATTTATTTCTATTGTCCCTTCTTTATTTTTTGGATCATGGTACTCATCGAAGGCGAGAAGATGTGTACCATGAAGTCCGAAATCGAACGAACCGAAGTTATCTAAGCCGATACTGGGAAGCTAAAACCATAGTCAAAGCAGAAGTCCACACCCGCCACTGCAATCTCTGTAACCAATTCCCGTTTTTTGATCTTTAACTCTCCAAATGCAGATTTTTATGGTCTATAGAGGAATTAGAGCCCCAAGAGTAGACCTGACTTCTTCAAACATTTGATATAATTTTTCGAGCTCAGGTACTGACAATCTAGCTCCCAATCTGTCAGAGTCCGACGCATAGTTCAATCAAAAATGTACAATTACCATGGACTTCCGCTCTTTATCTTTATCTAGTTAATTGATTTGAACGTTTCGGTAGTTGCTTAGTTATTTGCGGCTTCTATCGCCCGCTTCTCCTCGGCACGCTTACCGTGCAGAATATTAGTCATACTGTAATTGCCTTCATGACAGGCATATTCATAGAGTTGCCCTGAAACCTTCGTCATCGTTACGATTGCAGTGATCCTATCGGTAAAGGTAGAGGGGTCGTCAATCGTGAAAGAATATTCAACGGTATCGTAAGCTGTCCGGGTAAGTCGTTCTGTCAGCACTACATTTAAATTACTACCGGTGGAGTTAAACGTCTGACGCAGGCCGTTAAAGTTTCTTGTTTCAACCACTAATGTATCGTCATCCCACCAGCCGCGTGAATCCCCTGACCAAAGGCGGATATCGTAGTCGAGGGGGGGGG
>CAWKZY010000026.1:0-37509 GCA_963854625.1 Gammaproteobacteria bacterium
CGGATGGAACTTTTGGCGGCTTTACCGTTGAGCTAGGGGAAACTACTAAACGAATAGACTACGTGTTTGTAGGAGACGGCATTAAGGTGCTGCGCTATGGCGTGCTAAGTGATCAATGGAATGGCCTCTATCCATCTGATCATTTGCCGGTGCTGGCAGAAATTCAGCTGCAGGGTGTTAGAGCGCTGGGACAATGAATTGTAGAAGCCTTGCCTTCCGAATTTTAAATGTGAACCCTGACCTGGCCATACATCCTCTCCGTGCTGATCCATATTGGAGCCCTAAAGAAAGCAATCTGTAATTGCATTTTTACAGGAGGATATTACCCTCTGGCGTGGCCTGCCTTTTCGTCTAAGTTGGTTGGCAGGTTTAGGCTGTCAATCGCGCGGTCTTCGATACATTCCGATACAGCCAGTATGAATCATTAGTAACGGTCGTTAGATTAAAATATTTCAGGTTTACTTTTTTATTAGGAACGTTTGATTTTTAATTTCGAAGATAGTGGCGGTGTGTAGTTTCTTCGGCAGCGCCTAATTCGGATCTGGCTTAGACCGGTTGTGGATGCAAGTAATTTTTTTACATTAAAAATTTGTAAGAAATGGACTGCACATTCTTTTATTTCTGTCCCTGGCGGTATGGTTATGAAAGATCCTATCAAAGATAGGTCCAATAAGCGTCTTGGCAAAAAAAGCTCGACAAAAACTTCGTGGGAGTCTATTCTTTTGATGAATGAAAAATTCGTAGTTAATGCTCAGTGTTGTTTTTCTTAAATTAAGCATCCCAAAGAGGATCTATGAAAAAACACCCCCAGCTTAGTGATAAGCTAAAACTACTGTATAAACTTCGATTAAATCCTGACTATAGAACTCATGCCGATCTAGCGCGTGGCATTGGAATATCTAAACAGTCTATAAGTAAATGGATTCACGGTTCTTCGACTACTTTAGGTGATCGGATTCCACACTATCAGGTTGAGAGAATTTCAAAGATATTTTCTGTTGAACTAGTATGGTGGACTTATTCTCTTGAAGATTTTGAACAAAAGATTAAGAAAAAAATAAAGCGAGATGAAGAGAGTCGCTACACAAAGCCAGATGACGTATCCGTTTCTTTTCTTCCTATTACGAATGCTCAAGTTTTAGGTCGTGATAAAGAATTGGTTGTCCTTGATCAAGCATGGCAAAGCTCACAAGTTAATATTTTGCAATTATTAGCCTTTGGCGGTGTAGGAAAAAGCACTCTTGTTAATGCTTGGCTTACTCATCTTTCTAAAAGTAATTATCAAGGTGCCAGAAGGGTCTACGCATGGTCTTTCTATTGGCAGGGTTCTTCTCCAGATATAAAGTCTTCTGGTGATTTTTTCATAGAGAACGCATTAACTTGGTTTGGTGACTCTGATCCGCTCGAAGGAAGTCCATGGTCGAAAGCGAGCAGATTGGTCAAACTTATAAGGGCGAGCAGAACACTTTTGATACTCGACGGCCTAGAGCCTTTACAGTATCCGCCCGGAAAGAAAACAGGTCAAATAGATAATCCTGCTGTTGCCTTTTTGGTCAAAGAATTAGCTTTTGAAAACCCAGGTCTTTGCTTGATAACGTCCCGAATCGGGGTGGCTGACTTATCGAGCTTTGAGAATGGTAGAGTCAGGACTAAGTACGTTGATTGCCTTTCGAGCGAGTCTAGTATTTTAATGTTGCGAACAATGGGCATATTTGGCAGCGCTGAGGATTTCTGTACGGTTACTAAAAACCATTCTGGCCATGCTCTCAGCTTATCTCTCCTCGCTGGCTACCTGAAGGTTGTTCACCAGGGGAGTATTAGTAAATATCGTGAGTTAAACTCGCTTTTAGATGATCAGAACCAGGGAGACCATGCTCGTAGTTTGATGCAAGCTTATTTGGATTGGTTTACTGGTTCTACCGAATGTGAGCTATTGTATTTGATTGGGATGTTTGACCGGGGTGTGTCTTTACTTGATCTCAGGGCGTTATGTGTGTTGGTGGCCATAGACGGATTAACGACTGAGCTTTCCAGTTATACGGATGCTCAATGGCTATATGCTATTAAGCTACTTTGTGATTCGCGCATTATAACGCAAGAATTCCAGAACGGCAGTTTGGTGTTGGATTGTCATCCTTTGGTAAGGGATTTTATGGCAGAAAAACTTAGCAGGGATTTGCCAGAAATCTGGCAGCAAGGTAACCATACCATTTTCACTTTCTTGCAAAATATCGCCGTCGAAAATCCCAAAACAATGTCCGAGTTAGAGCCTCTCTTTAGAGCTGTTATCCATGGAACAAGAGCGGGTTGTTATGAAGAGGCATTCGATGTTTATTTTCGTAAAATTAAAAAAGGATATTCAATCCTTGCTGAGGGGTCACACTATGCTGATCAGGCGTGTATTCGCCTTTTTTTCGTTAAGGAGTGGTCCGTGGTTAATCGCGGATTGTCAGAGACCTCAAGATTTCACCTAATCGTGAGCGCAGCGATAAACCTTATGTTTCTTGGTCGTATTGATGATGCGATAGAGCCTAGCTACTTTAGCTTAAGTTGGTTTATTGAGAATCAAAAATATGAAGACGCAACTAATATAGCTGGTCCATTGTTTTCTATGTTGTTAGTGGCTGGGCGTTTAGATGAAGCTACAGAGCTGCTAGATAGCTTTTCAAAGATTGTGGCGGATCTGGATAATGCAGTTCTGTCGGCTACGAGTGAGAATTTCCGAGCCTACATTAGCTATTTACTTGGTTTCGAGTCCGTTGCTAAAAAACATTTCGAAGTGGCGGACGAAGCGATCACAAAATTGGACCCTGGTTGCCCAGTCTATTGTCCAACGGTTAGTTCGTATTATTGTAAATTCCTTTTGGATACTGGTAATACTGATGCAGCTTTAGAGCGCGCGCTTAAGACTGTCGAATGGCGAGAGCAAAGATCTTGGCAAGTTACGGTAGACTCTACGTCGCTTTTAGCGAGTGATTTGCTCGTACTAGGCTTAATCTTAATGCACCATGGTGACTATACCAACGCTAAGATAAATCTTGATAAACAAGTAGAGCTTTTTAAAAGTTCAAATGATTGGCTTCATCTTCCAAGTGGCCTCAATGCTCGAGCTACGTATTATACTAAGGTGGCAAATTATCCTCGCGCAGAGGCTGATTTAAGGGAAGCGCTGGAAATATCTCAACGAACCGGGGCGAAGTTTGGCCAGTGGGAAAGTTATCTAAATTTCTCTCAATTGTATTTGGCTAAATCTGATCGTCAGGGCGCTAGGTGTTTTCTTGCGAAGGCTATGTCTCTAAAAGGCATGAGCGACTATAAGTTTCGTGATCATGAAATTGGACAGCTACGTGATTCACTTTCTCAGATCTAAGGTTACGTTAGTACTTTTTCTTTAAACTTGGCAATGGACTGTTTAGTTACAATTTGTTGCAGCGTTTCAATGATTTAGCATCGTGCGCGGGCCAACCGCCATGGTTTCATTGGACTTTATCGCGCCATGCACCTACCATTCTCCTTCGCTAAAAATCTAAATTCGGGGACACCGAGCATGTTCGATCTGCCCAAAATTATCACTAAGCGCGCTGCTGGTTTTGCTGCGGTTGGCTTTGTCTGCGCCATGAGTACTGCTCACGCGGGCAATTTGGAAGATAAATACCCAGAACTCTCTCGGCTTTACAATGCCTTTGACGTTGCACAAGCTCAGCTTTTTGATCTGATGGTTGAGATTAATGCTGACGCAGCCACCGCAAGTGCGCAGGAGCGGCTGGCGGTTCAGTTAGACACAATGGCCAATATGACCATGGGCGAGATGATTGAGGCAGGTCTTAACTTTGGCGATGCTCAGATCGTTATGGATAGCCCCTATGCTGAGTTAGAAACTCAGGGAAGGATCAAGTTGGCTCGGCATGTAAGTCGTGTGCACAGCTTAGAGGTTGCCACCTCGGCCTTCGCTAGCTCTTCTGCATTAACGCCCACGGCGGCGGCGGTGATTAGTCGAGGAAGGGCGCTGGAGCGAGAGATTTACGATATTTATACCGACCAGACCAACCCTATTGATGCCAAGCGCTCTGAGGTCGACGCGGCAGTCGAACGTTATCTCAGCAACGATGAGCTTGCGGTGGCTAGCCAACCTAAAATGGTAGCGCTTTATTTGGGCGGTGATTATGCCAACGGTTTAAAGGCAGCCTATCCAAAATTCAGTGCACTTATGTGGTCCAATCAGTGGCTGCAGCTGGCGTCATTGGAGGCGATTGTGCTGGGTCAAGTAGACCCGCAGTTTGCCAATGAGATTGACACGACACTTGAGCGCTATAAAAATAAGTTGGGCTCAGAAACTGGTATGACGATGTTTCCTGCACCGACAGAAATGCCGTCTGTGCCCGCGATTGCACCATCGCTTTATAGCCAATCGCCAGATGCGGCGGTGATTATTGATAATTTGAATATGCTGGAAGTTGCTGTGGCGAATATTATCGCCTATCCAAACTTGCCCAATCGTGGGGACTTAGTGGATGAGGCTGTCCGCGCTTACACCGATAAAGAGTATGGTATTGCGGTAACCGAAGAGTATTTATTGTCAGCGCTGCGCGGTGGTATCTTTAATCAAGGCGGGCCCGCTATTGGGGCGCTTGATCAGTCCGAACGTAATCGCTCTCGCATTGGTATGGATATGCAAAAAGCCCTCAGGATGTCTAAACCGAATCACTGACCTTTAAAGTGCGCGTTAGAAAGTTATTGAATTAATTTTGACTTAAGAAAAGCAAAAAGAACACAAAAAAGGGTGGCCCTTAATCGGACCACCCTTTTTTGTGCGTTCTCTTTTTGCATTCTTTCTACGTTCTTTCTATTTTTTCGCTACCTGCTTTTTCCTGTCTCCATCGCGCCTGTGACTTAAAGTAAAGGCTTGAACTTACAAATCGCCAGAGGCCAACAAATCAGCTGCGTAATTTGCAGCGCGTGCGCTAAACGCCATATAAGATAGCGAAGGATTTTGGCAGGCGGCCGATGTCATGAAGGCACCATCTGTTACAAACAGATTAGGTATATCATGGGCCTGATTCCAGCCGTTTAAAACTGAGGTGGCTGGGTCGCGGCCCATCCTGGCACTGCCCATTTCATGAATGCGATTGCCTGGCGCAGTCAAGTCTACGTGGGCTGCGTTAACATTGGTGCAGCCAGCCGCTTCCAACATGGCAATGGCATCTTTGCGGGCCTCTTGCAGCATGGTGTGTTCGTTGTCGCTGAACTTAACATTGAACACTGCAATTGGGTTGCCCCACTTGTCGGTTTTGCTTGGATGCAATGTAACGCGGTTATTCGGATTAGGTAGCTGTTCGCCAAAGGCAGAAATACCAACCTGCCAAGGCCCTGGTGTGCCATGAGATTCTTTGAAATCTTTGCCGATACCAGCGATCTGGCCGCGACCGTTGCCGACCGGTACTGCCGTTCCCTGAAACCCAAAGCCTCTTAAATAGGGCTTGTCGTTTTCGGTGATGTTGGCGTAGCGAGGAATGTAAATGCCTCCCGGGCGACGACCAAAAATGGTCTTATTTTCGAAGCCGCTGATGAGTCCGCTGGCATTAGCGCCGCTGACATGATCCATCAGGTTTCTACCCACTTGGTCTGAGCTATTGGCTAAACCATTGGGAAAAGTTTCCGACTTCGACTGCATTAAAATCATTGCTGTGGCAATCGCCGAGGCATTTAAGAATATGATTTTGGAAGAATAAAAAAACGTCTCATTGGTTTTGGAATCCACTACATTGACGCCAGTGACACGTTTGGTTTCTGGATCATATTCAACTGACTTGACGATGGCATTGTGAATAACAGTGCAGTTGTCTGTGCGCATGGCCGCGGGCAGGGTCGCGTTATTAGATGAAAAATAAGCTTTAAAGGTACAGCCGTGCTGGCAGCGATTTCGTACTTGGCAGTTGGTTCGGCCTAATGACTTCTGCTCTTCAGTGGCCTTGGTGATGTGAGCTACACGGGCAGGGATGACATTTCTACCTGGAAATTGTGTCTCTACTCGGGCTTTGAATTCTTTTTCGGCACAGGTGAGATCGAAGGCTGGTTGAAACTGGCCGTCTGGCAGCTGACTTAAGCCGTCTCGGCTGCCTGAGATACCTGCGAAAGTCTCTACGTGATCGTACCATTTACTAATGTCTTCGTAGCGCACGGGCCAGTCAACGCCGTGGCCATCGAGCTTGTTGGCTTCAAAATCCTGTGGCCCAAGGCGGTAGGATTGGCGTGCCCACATAATAGAGCGGCCGCCGGTGTGATAACCCCTTAACCAGTCGTATCTCGTGCCTTCAGCTTCCTCGTAAGGGTGTTCGTCATCCTTTACCCACAGGTGCTTTGTCGTTTCTTTTACCGCATAGGAGACGCCCGGATACTGCTTGTAATAGTGTTTGGAGACTTCGTCTTGGGCAATACGGTCAAGGTTTGGCTGCTTCCATGGGGGGACCTGATCTGTGAAATCTCGCTCCGGCACAATTTCATTGCCTCGCTCTAGTACCAATACTTTTAGCCCACGTTCGGCGAGCTCTTTTGCGCTCCAGCCACCGCTCATTCCTGAACCTACTACTATCGCATCAAAATCTGTCAAAACATGTACTCCCACTTTCCAATTTTTAACCGCTTAGCTGAGCTTAGTAGCTGCTCAGAAGGTGAATTCTTTTTAGCTAATGTTTTTTATGTCAGTTCTAATTATGTTGTTTCCAAGTGCGAACTTTCTGCTTAAGTAATTTCGACGCAAGGGTCCCAGCGGCCGGGGGTCGCTACCCATTCTTGTTCTTGTAATGCGCCATCCTCGGAGGCGAAATAGGCCTGAGTTATCAAGCCTTTAAGGGCACGATAGCCACGGTGGTCGCCGCTGCCGGAATAAGCTGCTGTATCGAACTGCTCTAATAAGGGGATAGCAACGCCGTCGGGCAATGTGGCAAAGCTGGAACTCAAGTCTGAGGTTATCTGGTTCAGGTACTGATGATGGGTTCTTTGGGTGTCAGCATTTGCCCAATCAGCCATTAAGCTGTCTAAAAAGCCGGGAACGTTTACATCCAGAGCGCCGGGAGTGTCGGTGCGTGGGATGATTAGGTCGGCAAGGCGCGAGACTAAAGCGAGCTCATCTGCGCTATAAAAGCGGCTGCCTTGGGGCTGGTCGGAAGGGACAACGGAGGCAATTCCCCCGCAAGCGGTTAGCATTGATGCGCCGCCAATGGAGATAATCATGCCTTGTAAAACTTCGCGTCTGGTTTTCATTCAGTATTCCTAGCAAGATGCTTTGCGAGGCTTAAGAGTATTGAAAAACAAACGGTTTTAACAGCAACAGTTCAGGAAATTGCGAGTTTTCTTTCGCGACGAGGTGATTTTAAGATTATTCGGGGCATAAAAAAAGCCGGTTAGTGAACTAACCGGCTTTTTTAGGTCTATCGACTCTGGAGTTTAATCAGAACCAGCTAACGAACGCTGTTCGTTCTCTTTACGCTCAACAACGATCTTTTCAAACCCTTCGTCATCAAGGTGAGTCACAGCAATCCATGCGTGAGACATTTCATCGCCAGTTCTGCTTCCGCCCACAACCCACTGATCAGGATCAGGGTTGTTTGCGTTAGCCGCTGTGTTGTCGTACCACTGCTTGATGACCAACACTGCGCCCACAGGAAGCAAAGGAGCTATGTCGGGGTTGTAGATATGGCTGTGGTGCCAAGTGGCGCTCCACTTAGAGATTTGGCTAATTTGCTCAGTACGACCCGTCTCTGGGTAGAACACTTCCAAAGAAGCAGCGTTCATCCGAAGGTGACCGTGTGGCTGAAAACTATCAATTCGGACAGGGTGATCGAAAGAATGGAAGCCCTGGGTCATTGTGTAGCCATTTGGCGGCACAATTAGGTGGCCATTCTCGTAGCCAGATTTAAGTTGGTATAGCTTAAGATCTTGCTTGTATGGCTCTGTTTTCGCCATGAAGTCTGCGTCGTGGAACCAGAGACCGATTTCTACTACGTTGTCCTTGATAAGAGTCCCTGGTGCCATTGCGCCAAGACCGCCTGGGAACATATGGATGTCCCAAGAAACACGTGAGTTAGTAGGCATTGTGCGGCAGACGCCCTCAGGCATTAGCTCGCCCCATTTGCCCATGGCGTATTCAGTTAATTGACCAAATGACTCGTACTCGCCGTCTTCGTTCATTATTTGAACTTCAGAGTTAGCGTGGTGAACAACCGCTTTGGCGTCACCGCGTGGTCTAACCTGAACAGCTTTAATGCAACGCTCTTCATTTACGCCGGTCGGAACCATGTGCTTGCTCCAAAGGTCATTTCCGTTTGCAGGAATGTCCATAGGAATCGAGCCGATGATCAGATCAGGTGTGCCGTAGTCGGCTTCAAACGTCCACTGATCCGGATCTGGAAGATCAGCAGCAGGAGGAACGATGTCAGTATCGCCAATAGGTGAACCTGAATTAACCCATGCAACGACAGTTGAGATTTCTTCTTCTGTCAAGCGCCAGTCACCTTTAAGGTCTTGGATGCCAATACCATGGTCGTAGGCATATGGAGGCATTTCGCGCTCGGCTACTTTATAGGAAATTAGCGGAGCCCAAGGACGCACTTGATCATAATTGGTCAGTTGCATTGGGCCGACACCGCCTTCACGGTGACAAACCACACAATTTTCATTGAGGATTTTAGCCACATGAGTGTTGTAGGTGATTTTGTCGTCTTGGGCCTGCGCACCAGCACTCAGCGCTAATGCAGTGATTGCGCCGCCTAAAAGACCAAGCGTTTGAAGGTTCTTCATGTTTTTCTCCTCAAGTGAGATTTCTGATCGTTATTACCAAAATAATAGGTTTTCGCTTACTAAATGTCCAATCTTATCGCTATCGAATCTGCGCTATAGTGCAACGATTTGAAACAGTGAGTGCACTATTTTAGGTCAAAAATTACTGCATATAATAAGTAATTCGGGCATTTCAAGTTTTCAAGAGGTTTTTTGCCCTAGCATTTGAGTACTGGAAGCCAGGGCAAGGTCACAATGTGGCATATTTGGGTGTCACGTTATGGAGTGACGGTGACTTTTTGGATGATGTTAGTCCAGCAGCACTGATCGCCTTGCTGGCTGTCAGGTGCGCGGAAGTTATCAACCATAGTTCGAATCATATACTCACCGGGTTCGGTAAAAGTAGCGACGACTCTTGCAACTCCACTGGTGTCGTCAATTGTCATCGCATTATCACCTGGTGCTGACCAAAATCGAAAACGTCGATTGGTTTCTTTATAAGGGTTAGTCGGTGCCATGGTTGACTCATGACGAGCAAAGATTACGTCGCCGGGGCCTTGGTACATGCTGAATGTAACGCCCATTGGTAAAGCTTTTTCGAAGCGCGGGTCAGTAGTGTCCCGATCAGATGGGTCAGTTGCATTGATGACAAGAACCACCGGCTCACCGGCTTTAACTAAACCATTGTGCTCGCCGATTTGCGCCTGAAGTCCAGCTTTCAGTTCCCCGTTAGTGCCAAAGCCTGCAAGTGGCTGCAATGCTCCTTGTGGACGAGGGCGGACGAAATCCAGCTCGTAGGCACCAGAAGTTGCGCGACCCGGAACCTTAAGAACATCGCCGCCGTCGGCTGGCTTTAAATTCCACCATACATCGGTGCCTTTTTCTTCAGCGGGTATCGTTACCGTGAAAGCGCCTGTGCTGCGACCAGACGGAAAGTGAGTTGGCTGGAGCCCGCTGTATTTAGCGGGCTCAATAAAATTCAAGGCACCAACGGGTAGATCTATGGCACCTTCAGAATTCCGGTTAATAAAACCAAAAGAGAAGGATGTTGAACCATCAGCATTCGCTGTCCAACCTTCAAAAACAGGAATCACAGGCAGTCCGCCCGGAGGGACTAACGAGAGGAATCTCGCATTGTCAGCGGATTGAGCGTTGACATTGATAGTCACCATCGCACTGAGGCTTAATAAAGAAGCCATTATCATTGTTTTAAAAGTACGCATTATTCTTCTCTCCAAGTATTTCTTATTCGATTTATTATGCAAGTCTTGAGCTAGATTGCCTGAACTTAAGAATATCCAAGCTCATTTTTCTGTATAGTTAAATCTCGTTTTATCAAGGGCATTAGGATAAACACCATTTTTACCTGAGTCTAGCAGTTAGACAGTATGATACTCGGGCTTCGGTGCTGGTACTTCAACAAATTGTTACAGGGTAGGAAATAGTAAACAGTGATTACTCATATATGAAAAAAATAGGCCTTTTCTCTACTCTTATTCTAATTAGCTTCTGCCAATCCTCGGCATTGGCGGGATTGGACCGTTTAAACGATTTTGCATTGCTTGATGCAAGCGGACAATTTCATCAATTAAGTCGCTATCAGCACAGTAAAGCTTTGGTTTTAATGGCTTACAGAGCCGACTGTCCAGCCATGGCGGAGCAGTTAGAATCCTACAAGCAAGCGCAAGCCAAATACTCAGACCAGGGTGTAGAGTTTCTATTAATAGATTCTGCTGATCTCGGTAGATCTACTTTGGCTTCTTATGGTCTTTCACTGCCGCTGCTCGAAGACGATGGTCAATTGGTCTCAGAGTCATTCGAAATACGAGAAACCGGAGAGGTTTTAGTTTTGAACCCTTTACGTTCATCTCTGTATTACAGAGGGGCGCCCAGTGAGGCGTTAGATTTTGCATTGGCTAAGGTGATAGCAGGGGGGTTAAATGACACCTTAAACACACCGAATACCGGTTGCCCAATTAACTATGCCGCAGCTGAAAAACACAAGAAAAGTCCGCCTGACTACGTTACCGAAGTTGCGCCGATAATTAAGAAAAACTGTGTTGGCTGTCACCGTCAGGGTGGGGTAGGGCCTTTTGCTATGGACAGTCATATTATGATGATGGGCTGGTCGCCCATGGTCAGAGAAGTTCTTCTTAACAAGCGAATGCCGCCGACTCAGGTGGATCCTTATGTGGGGCATTCCGAAGATGCCCGCTATTTATCCAAACAAGAACTTCAAACACTTATTCATTGGATTGATGCGGGTGCCCCTGCCGGTGAGTTTACGGCCGATCCGTTAGAGACGGTTCCCGAACAAGATTCTGGCTGGGTTCTGGGTGAACCTGATTTTATTGCTACCGCACCCGAGCAAGAAGTGCCTGCAACAGGGGTGCTGGATTATCGCTATGCTTACGTTGACCTTGCATTTACTGAAGACAAATGGATCAGCGCGGTTCAGTACCGCGCCGGTGATGCCTCGGTGCTGCACCACCTCATGACTTTCATTACCGCCCCAGACGAAGATTTTTGGGGGCCTGAGAGAGACGAGCTTGTTGTCACGCGTCGTTTTGTCGAAGGATATTCTCCGGGCACTGATAATGTTAGCGTCTTCAATGAGGGCACGGGTGTCCTAATACCCAAAGGCCACCGATTGGCAATGCAATTGCACTACGTTACTAATGGTCAGGCTACGCTAGACTCGACTCGGCTTGGTCTTTATTTCAGCGACGCAGAAGGTCTGCAGGAAAAGCTGGTGCAAGCAGTGGCTACGCGGTTCGAGCTGCCCGCAAATACACCAAATTTTCCGCAACAGGCAAGTCATGTTTTTAGCCACGCTGCAATGATCACTGGGGTGCGCGCGCGGATGAATTACCGCGGCAAAAAAATGAAGTTTTTAGTTGAGACAGCAGCGGGAGTACAAACCGAAATCTTCAGTGTTCCTGCTTATAATTACGGTTGGCAACCCCATTATGTTCTGGATGAGCCGGTAGAAATTGCGGCGGGTAGTCGAGTCATCGTTAAGGGAGCATTGGACAATTCGGTGTCTAATCCCACAAACCCTGACCCAGACCGGGTGATAAGTTTTGGCTTGGAAAGCTGGGAAGAAATGTTCGCCGGTTATTTTTCATTCTACGCGATTGGTCAGTGAAACCTCCCCGGCTGACTTAGCAGCGAGTACTTTAGAAGATGGGCGAATTGAACTGCAAGTCCTGAAGGGAGCCAAACTGTGAGCAAAAACTAGACATGTCTGCTAAGCTCTTGCGGCGATATGCTGTTTATTTGCACTGCTGTTATTATCTTCGTTCTGCACGTCGGTGACCCCCTGCTTGATCGTGACACTATATTTTTGTAGTGCTTTTTTTCCTAACAATAATCGACTCGGAGTTTTACCGAATGTCAGCAGTTAAAGGCGAGGAGCTTTATTACGGATGGAAAGTCGCTTTTGCGCTCCTCGGTATTTTGACATTTACTAGTGGCCTAAGCTTCTACAACCATTCTATCTATTTAAATGCGCTGGCTACTAATCCAGCATTTGATATTCGTACTGCTTCCTACGCTGTTTCTATCTTTTTCTTAAGTGGTGGGTTTGCAGGCCTCATGGTTGCAAAACTTATTCAGGACTATGACCCTAGATTGCCGATCTGTTTGGGTGCCGTTATTGCATGCATTGCCCTTTGTCTTTTTCCTCGAATTGTCTCCGTGTGGCAACTGTACTGTACCTATGCGCTGTTTGGTGTTGGCTTTGCAGGTTCAGGTTTAATTCCCGCGACCACATTGGTGACCCGATGGTTTCAAAAGAAGCGTGCTGTCGCGTTGTCCATCGCATCTACTGGCCTGTCTTTAGGTGGTGTTGTGATTACGCCCATCAGCGTTTTGATGGTCAGCTCTCTCGGTTTTGATTTGGCCGCCCCACTGCTGGGATTGATCTATGTTGTGGGGGTTGTTCCCGTCGCTCTTATTTTTCTAAGGCCGAGCCCTGCATCAATGGACTTGCAAGTGGATGGCGGGCCAGCGCAGGACCTAGTTAATGGACAGCCAAGTAAACATTTGCCCACCGCCGAAACCGTTGACGGTGTTTCATTTAAAATGGCCAGGCAAGGTCGTTTCTTTTGGGGCATAGCCACCGCTTATGTGTTTTTGATGATGGCACAAGTGGGTGGAATATCTCATCAATTTGGATTGGTAAAAGAACAATTGTCTGCCGCGGAAACTGCTTTTGCTGTGGCCATCGTGCCAGTGGCAAGTATTATAGGACGCTTGGTAGGAGGCTGGTTGGTCGGGCAGATACCCATCCGCATGTTCGCGATCACCATGATGGCAGTGCAAGCTTTATCGCTTGGTATACTAGCCCTTGGTTTTAGCGAATACTCCTTGTTTCTGGGCCTGGCTTTATTTGGCGCGAGTGTGGGCAATTTACTAATGCTTCAGCCTCTATTGATTGCTGATGCATTCGGCTTGAAGGACTACGCTAAGATTTTCTCTATTTGTAATTTGCTGTCCTCGTGGGGCACTGCGATAGGCCCAGCGCTACTGGGTTATGCGTATACCGTCAACGGTAATTTATACAGCCTGCCTTATTGGTTAGCTTCCGGGGCTGGTGCGTTAGGGCTGGTCCTTTTTATCTCTGGGGGAAAATGGAAGCACAAGCATTAGTCTTAAGTTTAAGTAAATCAAAGTAAGGTCACTTATTGCAAAGAAAGTTAAGTAAAAAGAGGCACCTGACGTAAATAAGGCTTTTCTTTAGAGTCAAGATAGAGTTCTACGAGTGCCCAACAGCGCTTTAATTAGCTGAATACGGCAATATCCGCATCTTCAATGCAGAGTTGTTTATTATGATTAAAAAAATTACCTTAGGTCTTTTTGGATCATTCATACTCTTGATCGCGGTGGCCGCTTTTTTTGGTTTCCCTCCTGCCTTTATTTTAAACGCTCCCGGGGTAGCAACAGGAATTGGTTCCAAACTTCTGTGTAGTTCGCGGTTTATTAGCGGGTTTTCGGCGCAACAGTCATTCGATGATCTTGTTCAGTACTCACCACTTTTAGATTTGCTGGAGGTTAGTACCGACGAAAAATTAAAAGTAGTGGAAACTTCCTTTCTTGGTATTAGCACAAAGACCGCCAGCTACATTCCTGGCTTAGGTTGCTCAGTTGATTACCCCGGCCACTCGCAGCGCCAACAATTAGAAACCCAATCCACTGCAAGTAATAGTGGACTTTGGCCGCTAGGCACTAAAATAGCTGATTTGCGCGGTGATATGCAGGCACTGCTGGAATCACAGGTTAAAAGAGATAATGCGGCAGGTTTAAATACGCGAGCGCTGCTAGTGGTTCACAACGGCTCTATTCTTGGTGAGGTTTACGCGCAAGGAGCCGACGCGAAAACCCCTCTGCTAGGATGGTCCATGGCCAAAAGCTTAACATCAGTAATGTTGGGAAACTTAGAGTTGCGTGGCCTGCTTGATCTAGATGCCAATCCAGAGTTCTTTGAGTGGTTAAGTGATAAGCGTTCCAATATAAAGATTACTGACCTGCTTACCATGTCCGATGGGCTCGACTTTTCAGAGGAATACAATCCCGGTGACGATGCAACTACCATGCTGTTTACCAGCCCTTCAGCATCAGATTTTACGATTGCGCGTCCACTGGCCCATGAGCCTGGGGTTCGATTCAATTACAGCTCCGGAACCGCTAATGTGCTAAGCAGAATTTATCTTGATGTTTTGGGTGGTCCTCAGCAAAGCTATGATGATTACAAAGTTAATATTTCGGGGCCTTTAGGGTTTCAGAATTCGGTTTTTGAAGTGGATGCCAGTGGAGCATTTTTTGGCAGCTCTTATCTTTATGCATCAGCTAGGGATTGGGCAAGGTTAGGTCAATTGATGGTTAATGGAGGTTCTATTAATGGCCGAGCAATAGTCACTCAAGACTGGATTAGTCGTGCGACAGCGCCCAATGGCTCAGAAAATCAAAAAGCGTACGGCTACCAATGGTGGCTAAATAGGGGGAATGAAGAGCTGCGCTGGTCAGATATCCCTGAGGATGCGTATGCAGCCCAAGGCAATAGACAACAGAACATGATGATTGTGCCCTCTAAAGATGTGGTGATAGTTAGGCTTGGGTGGACAGCTGGCAGTTATCCAATCAATCAAAATTTCAGTGAAATAATTGCAGCGTTGTAAAAATTTGTAAGGTTATGTTGTCTATTGGAAATAACTCAATACGATAGCAAGCCGATATTTCCTTTGATGATCATACCTTGCCATTAGGTTGAGTCCAATAAATCCTTGAATTTCAGCTTATCTTCGTAAACTGGTCCGTCTTTCCTGGATGCAGCCAGATAATCTGTAGATAGAAAGAAGCTATTCCCTTACTTCTTTCTTAGTGTGGAATTCGCGCTGTGACTTTAACTCTGCAACCATATTCTCTGTGTTGCCTTCGCGGTCTCTATTTAGAGGCTCTCTGAAAACGACATACAGATTCCAAGGCTGGGTATTTATAGAGGGCGGTGTCTCCTTTGCAACTTGGATTAGTTCTTCAATGACCTCTTGTGCTAGCGACTCATTTTGATAAACATGCACTCTGCGTCTCGTCTGTACCAGTGTTTCGAATTTCACGTTTCCTATTTTTCTCTTTATAGATTCATCGCTGCAATCGGCGGCGCTGTATATCATGCGTAGATTTAGGGAAATGGAAACTATTTAGGATCAGATTGGCGAGTGAAACCCAGAAACTTAAGAACCAATCTAAAAAGTGGCTCGGACCTTGATTGTGAAGCGAACACCGTCAGTGGTACAGAAACGCTCAATCTCTCTGACATCTCCATCGCGCAGATAGCCATTAAACCGCCTTCGCTCTTGGCAAGTGTCTTGATTTAGGAGATTGTCTGCCTCGAACCTGTAGGTAAACCTGCCTACATTAATTTTCTCGGCGAAGAGACTTAGATTGCTGAACATACCCGAACCTACCCAGATAACATTATCGATATCATAGAAGGGACGATTACCGTCGATGCCATCACGGTAGTTAAAGCCGTAGTTGAAATTTTGTGATGGCACGTCGTGGCGAAAACCGATGCGTATATTTCCCCTATCGAAGGGCACGACCTTTCTGTTCTTTCCAATTAGTGGAGAAAATATTTTTGAATCTTGCACCAACAGGCCTCCGGTAACTACCGCCTGAGGGAGATTCAGAAATCCCAGGCGGATGCTGGCATTCAGATTGAGACCATAGACCGCGCCGTCACCCACATTGCCGTTGGTTGTTGTGAGATTAGCTTTGCTTGTTGAGACATCGATACGGTCTATTGAATTGCCTACATCGTAGTAGAACAGCCTAGAATTTAGCACCCCTCCATCGTTGGGCAGGCGATAGTCGAGATTGACGTTGTAACGCCAAACCTCTTCCTGCTCCAGTTCAGGATTACCAGCAAGAATATCCTGAGTTTCATCTCTGTCGTTAGCCGCGGCAGTGAAATCCGAGAATCTCAGTTGTGACACATCCAGTTCAGCCGACATACGAAGCTGAAAGCTACTACTTATATTAAATCTGAAATCGGCTTTGGGTTTTAGGAAGTCGAACCTTCGACTTACATTTACATCACCGGACTGCGATATCTCAGAGTCTTCATAGAACAAACTGCTTTCCAAAGACATGCGTTGATTGATCTGCCAGTTATGTATGGCAAATCCCTCGTAACGAATCTCTTCTACGGTAGACACCGCATTCGGCAACGCTACCGGAGTTAAGCCACCATGATCTGGTGAGGAGATATCACCAAGAGGCAAACCAATTTTCAATGAAGAATCGAGTATGGTCTTTGCCCTCTCTATCCCAAGCTCCAAGTTCTGATCATCTGCCGGATCAAAAGTGTAGGAAGTGCGGACTATGAGTTCGCGCTCACGGCGGTTAGTATCAAGAAATAGATTCTTGGTTTCAGGCCCATTCAGGCCAGTAGAAAAAAATCGCTCGCGGGTAACTGCGTTATTGTCTTCATTTACGATGAAGAGGATTTTATATTTTCCGCCATCGTCAAAATTGTACTCATAGTCGCCACCGAACTCCCAGCTGTCTGAGCTGGCCGGAAGCTCCTCGCGCTCTACTCGAATAGTCGGTGGTGAATTCTGAAAATTAGTAATGGTCCGCACCAAATTTGCCGGCGGATCACTCTCTCGATAAAGCCCATTGAAGGCAATTCTGCTGCCAGCTGATATCTGATAGGCGATATTCGAATTTAGCGTATAAGTAGTCTGGTCTCGCGTGCGCTCTATCTCTCGGACATCGTTTAGATCAAGCCCTGGGGGTAACACACTGATCTCATAGCTTTCCAAGGTTTCATAACCCGACGCGATTTGGGCGCTTAGGAGGTAATTAAACTGCCCTGTCTGTCCACTGAAGGAGAAAGTGCCTATAGGCTCAATTTGGCCATCGCGGAAGTGTGTCGCGCCTACTTCGGTCGAAAGGCTAGAACTCGATTGCGACTCTAACAGAACGATATTGATTAACTGGCCGCTGTTGCGGACATCGAGGTCCCCCGAGGTACCACGAATAATTTCGATGTACTGTACTTGGTCCGCAGAAATTCTGTCGAGCTGACTACTGGCCTCATTTGCCTTGCCGGCTATGCGCTTGCCATTGATCAGGATTTGTTCACTCGCACCTAGGCCGCGATCAGCACCGTTGAAGGTTTGGACCTCATTGCCTTCAAGCGCCACACTGATGCCGGGGATAACATTCAGCATGTCATTGACTGAGACAGGACCGTATTTTGTAAAAAAAGAAGCAGGGTAAGTAACTGTGGAGTCGGTTTCTGTGTTTTCTTGCGCCACTGCCGAAACGTAAATTCCAGAAATTAATATTATTGTGATTATTGTAGATCGCACAGTTAGCTCCCAAATAAATTCTAACCAAAATAATACTAACAGATTTTAACGGCTGTAAAACAGGGTTGAAAACCAATATTCGCTCAAACTCGTTAGCGCTAGACTATCTCTCTGATGATGTTTTAGTTTTGCCAGCACGCATTGCGTCAACATTTGCTAAGTGAGATTTTAGCCAAATTGAAGAGACGCTATGAACAAGTTTTCTATGAAAATCACAAGAGAAAATTAACCGTAAGAAGTTTTACTTTGTCGACAACCTTTTTCGTAAAATCAGCAGCTCATCTCAGCAAGGGCTTAATATAATTAAACAGTCGCGGTTGCCGGCACATCAGTAAAAGAAATATCTGAGCTCTTATTTGCCATATTTTGAAAGTTGTAAGCGCATTACTATAAGTGCTGCCGGATTATGTGACCTTTTGCTTGGCAGTGAATTGGACCGCGAGATAGCTTTTTGACGTCATTATTAAATTGAGCTCAGTTATCGCGGTATGAATATCTTGAAAACTTAGAAAAAGCGGGGAAAATCCGAGCCGCAATACGTCGGGCATCCTGAAGTCGGCAATCACATTATTGTCTATTAAGTTTTGGCAGATACCATGGGCATCAGGATGTGAGTAAGCAAGTTGACTGCCGCGCTCGTTGGCATTTTCAGGTGAAATTAGTTGAAGCTCATTAAGTTCGGACGATGCCTGTTTTAACTCTTGAAAAAAGCTCATCAGAGCGATTGCCTTGTGTCTTATTTCAGTGATGCTCACATGATCGAATACGTCCAGAGAAGCATTTAACACACTCATTGATATAACGGGTGGTGTGCCGCTTAAAAACTGCGTCATTCCCTGACCAGCGCAATAGTGTTTGGAGAAATCAAAGGGGGCCATATGACCCATCCAACCTTGCAGTGGTTGTTGGAAGGAGTTCTGATGGCGATCTGCAGCATAGATGAAAGCCGGCGCTCCGGGTCCGCCATTTAGATATTTGTAACCACATCCGACTGCAAAATCCACATTCCAATCATCAAGTGAGAGGGGGAGTACACCAACGCTATGGGCAAGGTCCCAAACTACTATGATCCCTTTAGCGTGGGCCGCTCGGGTGATCTTTTCAATATCATGGGTTTTGCCATTTCTAAAATTGACATGGGTAAGCAAGAGAACTGCGACCTGAACTGTTAGCTGATTCTCAATGTCTGTATCCGCTACGCTGACAAGTTCGCATTGCTGAATCCCCAAAATTTGCTGCAAGCCTTCTGTCACATAAAGATCTGTGGGGAAGTTGTCGTCTTGGGACAAGATAATCTGTCGATTGGGGTTTAGTTGTAGCGCACTGTGAAGAATTTTAAACAAATTTATTGAGATTGAATCACAGCAAATAATCTGGCCAGGTGCGGCACCCACCAGCTTTGCAATTTTTTCACCGGTAGTGATAGGTAAATCAATCCACGAATGTTTATTCCAGCTTGAGATAAGGTCATTGCCCCATTGCTGTTCTACAACATCAAGGGCGGCTTTTTTTGCCGAAATTGAGACTGGGCCCAGAGAGTTACCATCGAGGTATATTTTGCCTGTAGGAATTTCAAATTGTTCTTTGAGGTGAGCAATTCTATCCGCATTATCGCGAGCGATAGCATCGATTAAAGTTGATTTCAAAATAGTTTCTCAAGACTGCCAGTTAGGAGTTGGAATGCTTCCATGCCAGAATTAACCCAATCAAAATCGCCGGCCTCTGTTAACCCTGAGGTGGTGGCATTTGCTAAAATTGACTGGGATACGTTGACGATAGAATCAACTGTGCCATGGAATAACTGTGATCTGCTATGCAAGTTAAGACCGACAGGGTCTGCCTTTTGATAAAGTTCTTTGGCTAGTGCAAAGGCAGAGACTCTGAGAAGTAGCGTTGCGGTTTCGCAGTCGTTAGTGCCAGCAGCATATGTAACAATATCGGTAATTTCCCCTAGACCGGCAACGGCATCACTATTGGGAAACTCGATGTCTGCAAGCAAGGCCAAATGATCTCCAGCGGAATGGCCGACAATCACCACGGTTTCTTCGTTGATGCAGTATTCGCTTAAATTACCTATCCATTGAATGCCAGCCTCTATCTCGTTATAGCTGTCTGGCGAGCCTCCGCTGGGTAAGCCAGAGCAGCTATATTCGGGAGAACATACGGCGCAGTCTGGTTGGGGTAGGGAGGTTGCCGCTGGAAAAGTATGAGCCGTGTAGAACTGATCTAGCCAGCAGCTACCATGAATAAACACTGTCAGCGTAGGCGGGGTGTTCGCCAAGTCAGGAAGCCAAAGGCGCCCAACCTGAAACGGCTCTGCCCCATAGCGCAGCAGTTGATCGGCGGCGCGGTATTCACGTGCAGTCACGCTCGAATAACTTACATCGCTATCGGTGGATGGGAAGCTGATCTGGGCGTTGATTTGCGCTGCGAGCATCAGGGCGAAAAGCATAACGAGCAGATGTTTTGTTTTATGTAGCACTTTAATCTTCACGGGGTCTGAATTTTAGGCAGGAAAATTCGATTCGAATAATTTTTTCCACTGTTCTGGCATTCGGGTTACGCGGCCTTTAGTGTCGGTCCAAACATGACGGGTGAATCCGCTTACCAGAACTTTGTCGCTTTCATTATTCATTACCTCATAAGCGAAAGTAACTCGTCTACTTCTATTCTCTTCTAGCCAAGTCCTGACAGTGGCAAGTTGGCCGTAGCGCAGGCTGCCAACATAGCGAATGCCGGTTTCTGTAACAGGCAGTTGAAAGCCGCTGGCTTCAATATGAGCATAGTCACTGCCGATGTCACGCATGTATTGGCTGCGCCCTTCCTCAAAATAAATTAGGTAGTTGGCGTGGTGTACGACGGCCATAGCATCGGTTTCGGCGTATCGTACGTGGAAGCTTGTTTCGATGATTCGCTTATTTTCGTCAGAGGTCATGATTCAAGTCTCAGATCAGGGTTAGATTTTTATATTATAACCCCAGAATTACTTGCTGGGGTCACGAGAATGTTTGCTTAAGAGGATGTACAGCCCTAAGCTTGAGCCTATACTGGGCCGGATCATTACATTTTGTTTGAGTTGTTCGTCAAAATTAGCGAATACAAAGAGTTAGGATTGCTATGCTGAATTTCCCACAGCCCCCAAAAAGCTACGAATCAGTGTTTTTGGAGGAAACTGACAAAGCATTACCCGAGAAAATAGATCCTCGCACGCGCTATGCTTTTTTCAGCACTATCGCCAAAGGCGGTAAATCGCTGATTAAATCTTGCAAGGATCTGCATCTTTCTCGTTTTGTTTGCTATAAAACTCTTAAGCCGGAATTTGCTAACGACAAGATCGAGCAGCTGCGCTTGGTGCGGGAGGCGCGGGTATCTGCCATGCTTCAGCATCCTAATACTGTGCCCACCTATGAATTAGGCAGAGACGGACGCGGTCTTCCCTACTTCACAATGAAATTAGTTCATGGCTATACTTTGCGTGAAATTCTAGATTACCGTGACCGTTATGATTTAACTCAGCTAATGGACCTCATTTTACAGGTTGCATATGCACTGGAATACGCCCACACCCACGGTGTCGCTCATCGCGATGTAAAGCCAGAAAACATACTTGCAGGACCCTACGGAGAAGTACTTCTGCTCGACTGGGGCTTAGCGAAAGTATGGCACCCTGATGGCACTGCGGTGGAAGAAGAAGAGCCCGAACCCAGCATTATTGAAGATATCTCATTAACCGGTCAAGGCAAGGCACAAGGCACTGCCCACTATATGTCTCCCGAGCAGATAAACCTCGATCCGGCAATTGATTTTAGAACTGATATCTTTAGCTTAGGGGCGGTCCTTTATGAAATATTGTGCGGCCACCCGCCAGCTGTCGGTGATAAAATGCATGAAGTGATTTCAAGTGTTCTAAATGACACACCTGAAATGCCCTCGTCGCGATGCAGTCAGCGGATACCTGCTTTATTGGAATCTGTGGCGATGAAGTGCCTGCAAAAAGATCCTTATGCCAGATTTCAATCGATGGATGAGCTGCTCATGCTGCTGCAACAGGATTGGCGTTCTGATTTGGTCTCAAGTTAGACTTAAAGGCGCGGTCTACTTTCTGCTAGTCTCTTATTTAAAGCCATCCAGAACAGAAAAGCCTCGCTGCGGTGCAGTCGTTAGTACCGCGAAGGGATTAATTCATAATAATCATAATCGGTGACTACATTGAAATTTCTACTGCTCACGTTTTTCCTCGCGTCATTAATGAACTGCAGTCCAAGCTCTGATCAGGCTGCTGCTTCTCGTGTTATTGATCCGGTAGATATAATTTTTGTAGGTCAAAACATTATCACCATGGATCAGCCTGATGTGACAGGGGTTGCAGTCAAGGGCGATCGGATTAGCTTTGTCGGTTCAGCACAAGAGGCAATGCTGCTCAGAGGCGCTGAGACTCGAGTCGTTGAGCTGGGCGAGCGAGCTTTATTGCCTGGCTTTATTGATGCCCATGGGCATTTTTCTGCCTTTGCTAGTCGTCTAGACGCATTGGATTTATCGTCGCCGCCAGTGGGTGATATTAATTCCATTGATGACATTGTAAGCGCAATACGAAACTGGATTGAGGTTCGGCAAATTCCCGCCGGGGAGATAATTCATGGAGTGGGTTATGACGATTCCTTGCTGGCAGAGTTGCGTCACCCAACCAGAGAAGACCTTGATCTCGCTTCGACTCGGCACCCTATCGTTATTAGACATGTCTCGGGTCATTTGCTTGCCGCGAACTCATTGGCGCTATCCAATGCCAATGTGTCTGCGTTAACAGATAATCCAGAAGGTGGCATTATACGGCGGCTCGACGGCAGCGCTGACCCAAATGGGGTGATGGAAGAAACAGCTATGAGGCTTTTTCCTAGTCAAAGCACTGATTTAAATGAAGAGCAACGCCGATTGCTTAGGCGCCAGGCCCTGGAGGTTTACGCCAGCTATGGAATCACCACGATTCAAGACAGTAACATTGGCCGGCCCTATCTGAATCAATTGATAGAAGAAGCCAAACTTGACCCTTTCCCCCAAGACATTGTTGCCTACCTGTGGGCAAACGTCATGAGTGACGACCAGCTTGCAGCGGTTGCCCCAACGGAGTACCAGGGTGGGATTCGATTAGGCGGGGTAAAATTTACGTTGGACGGATCTCCTCAGGGGCGCACCGCATGGATGACCGAGCCTTATACTCAAGGGCCGCCAAACGCAGAGCCTGACTATGTGGCATATCCTAGCTACGACCCTGCGCTTTATATTCAGAGAATGCCCGATTTGATCGAACGAGCAGTGCCGGTGTTAGCCCATGCAAACGGCGACGCAGCCATTGATTTAATGTTGGACGGGGTAGAGGCAGGACTTACCTCTGGGGAGGTTAAAGATCACCGTTCGGTAGTAATCCATTCTCAGCTAATGCGTCCTGATCATTTGCCTAGGTTTAAAGAATTGGGGGTTATACCGTCTTACTATTCAGTGCATCCGTTTTTTTGGGGTGACTGGCATCGATTGAGTTTCGGTGAGGAGCGAGCATCTTTTATTAGCCCTGTGGCAGCAACAGCGGCGTTAGATATTCCTTTGACAATACATAATGATACGCCCGTGGTTCCGCCAGATATGATGCGCCTTGTGTCAGTTACGGTTAACAGGCTGACTAGAAGTGGCTATGTTTTAGGATCTGATCAGAGAGCCACCGTTGCGCAGGCGTTAAAAGCCATTACCCTTGGGGCTGCGTATCAGTATTTTGAGGAGGAAGACAAAGGCTCGATCACTCTGGGCAAGCAGGCGGATTTCGTTCTTTTAGAAAGCAATCCTTTAAGTTCAGAGCGCCAGCTGCTGCAAGACATTGCCATAGTGGAGACTATCGCTAGGGGCAAAAGTATTTATCAACGCTAGCAGCCTTTAAGCAGCGGTTAGCGCTTTAACTATCTAAGGATTTGTAGGAGTAAAAAATGAAAGTAGCATTTATTGGCCTAGGCGTAATGGGCTATCCCATGGCGGGTCATGTGGCAAAAGCTGGATTTGATATTTGTGTCTATAACCGGACTCAATCAAAAGCTGGAAAATGGGTACAAGAGTTCGGTGGCAGCTGGCAAGCGACACCGGCGCAGGCGGCTGCGGATTGCGATGTTGTGCTTAGCTGTGTTGGCAACGATGAAGACGTGAAACAGGTTATCTTTGGCGACGAAGGGGCGTTTTCGGCCATGAAGGCTGGTTCAATTCTAGTTGACCATACCACTGCCTCTGCAAATCTCGCGCGGGAACTGGAATCGAGGCTTGCGGCAAAAAAGGTTGGTTTTCTGGATGGCCCCGTATCCGGAGGGCAGGCCGGTGCGGAGAATGGCGCGCTGACTGTCATGCTTGGTGGCGACCAAGAGAACTACGATAAGGCTCTGCCGATTATCGACTGCTATTCCCGGTTTAGTAAATTGCTAGGGCCGGCAGGCAACGGTCAGCTGGCCAAAATGGTAAATCAGATTTGTATCGCAGGCATTGTCCAGGGTTTGGCAGAGGGATTGGATTTTGCGAGGCGCTCTGGGCTTGATGGAGAGGCATTAATAGAGACTATTTCCAAAGGAGCTGCCGGCTCTTGGCAAATGGAAAACCGGTCCAAGACTATGCTTGCCGATCAGTATGATTTTGGTTTTGCAGTGGATTGGATGCGCAAAGATCTCGGTATTGCATTGGCGCAGGCAAAGGAAAACGGCGCTCAGCTTCCAGTCACCGCAATTGTAGATTCTTATTACAGTGAAATTCAATCCCATGGTGGGGGGCGCTGGGATACCTCGAGCTTGCTTACCCGTCTCAGTAGAGACGCAGATTAGCTTGGCAGGTTATGCATACCGGTAATTGATGCCGGTAAAGCATGCAATCAATCAATAACCAAAGCCATGCCCGATACCGACATTCAGCTGTTCCCCCCACAGCTGCATTTAACCGCATACCTATTGATTATTGCCGAGCAAAGCTCTAAGTTACATCCTCTGCTGAAAAAACCCATAGGTTAGATCAATGAACTTAAAAAATCTCTTTATATTTTCGACGCTTACCGCTCTTAGCGGTGTTGCATTAGCCCAATCTGATGCTGACTATGAAGTCCCTATAACTGAATATGGGCAGCCAGACTTGCAAGGCGTTTGGAATTTTAGCTCTAACACTCCCATGCAACGACCTAAAAAATATGGCAATCAAGAATTCCTTACTCGCGAGCAGGTTGAAGAAGCAATCGCGCAGCAGGAAACCCGTGCAGCCGCGGCCGATGCTATAGCGGCTCAAAGGGTGGTTAATCCAGATGCTCCAGATGCTACGGATAACCCCGGTGGCTACAACGACTTCTGGCTTGAAGTCAGAGGCCTTGGTGAGACGGTAAGATCGTCTCATATTGTCTATCCTCTCGATGGCCGGGTCCCGGCTGCAGTAGAAGGTGCGCCACGTCAATACGGTGGCCTTGGTCCTGATATTCCAAGCACGCGACCTGTACGGTATGTTGTTGGCGGTATCGCGAAAGCAGGTCCAGAAGATCGTGGTCTTTCAGAACGTTGCATTGTCGGCTTTAATTCCGGACCTCCATTTTTGCCGAGCCTGTACAATAACAATTTGCAAATTGTTCAGAGCAAAGACACCGCTGTGATCATGACAGAAATGATCCACGATGCCCGGATTGTTCATTTGGGAGATAAGCCTGAACTTGATGAAAATATTACTCTGTGGTCAGGTGATTCTCGTGGTTACTATGACGGTGATACATTGGTTGTTGAAACTAAGAACTTTAATGGTCTTCGACAAACATTCAACAGCACCGGCGCTAACAAAGATATGATTTTAACTGAACGGTTTACTCGAACTGCGTTTGACAATGTTGATTATGAATTCACTATTGACGACCCTTCCACGTTCACAGATAAAATTACAGCAATTGTTCCAATGACTAAATTAGCAGGTCAAATTTATGAATATGCCTGCCATGAAGGTAATTATGGAATGGTGAATATTCTTCGTGGTGAGCGTATGGAAGAGCAAAGAGCCGCCGAAGGCGGTTCGCTCTAGTTTATACAGTTTATCTAATCTCTCTTTAAAACCAGGTAATTGAATTAAGGATTATCAATGAAAATTACATTTACAAAATTACTATCAACATCGTTTTTAATTATGGCGACAGGTCTTCTTTCGCTAACAGCAGCAGCGCAGAACGGTGAGATAGCTCGCACGCCATCAGGCAAGCCTGATTTAAGCGGCATTTGGCAGGCGATGACAACAGCTCATTACAACGTTGAGCCACATGCGGCTTCTTATGGTCCGCATCCTCGACAGATGGGTGCTACTTCTGCTGTGCCAGCAAGCCTTGGGATTGTTGAGGGTGGCGGTATTCCTTATAACGAACAAGGGCGCCGGCAGAGAGATTTGAACAAAGCTGATGCCCATAATCTTGACCCTTTGACAAAATGCTACATGCCAGGGATTCCGCGAGCTAATTATCTGCCGTTTCCTTTTCAGATCATTCAGTCAACAGATGTCGTTTTGGTAGCTTACGAGTTCGCTGAATCAAATCGAATTGTTTATGTCGATCAACCTGAGCTTGAGTCACAGGTGGACGCATGGATGGGACATTCAAATGCTTATTGGGAAGGTGACACGCTTGTTGTTAGTGTAAGTGGCCAAATGGAAAATACTTGGTTTGATCGCGCTGGCAACCACCACAGTTATCAAATGGTTGTAGAGGAGCGTTGGACGCCAATGGGCGCTAACCACATTCAGTATGAAGCGACGATGACTGACGCTAATACGTTTACAGCTCCGTGGAAGGTAAGTTTTCCTATTTACCGCCACGTGGATGAAAACATGCAATTACTTGAATTTAAATGTGCTGAGTTTTCTGAAGAATTTCTTTACGGTGAATTTAGAAAAGAAGGCACGCCAATAGGCAATCCCGAGTAAGTTATCCTCATTTAAAAAAGGCCCGTCTCGTAAGAGTCGGGCCTTTTTTTATGCGATGATTAAAGCAGTTTTACCAAGCGACTGGACATAGAACGGCAATCCCTTCATCTTTTACCCTTGTTGATAGTTACTAAATGAAGACCCTTCATCCGCCAACCTCAATTATGCGCGGTCATTTAAATCCCAAGTACGAGGCTAGATTCCCCAATGATTTATAAAGTTAGAGCTGTGCTGGTTGTTTTGATGTCTCTATTGGCATCACCTTTTGCCTTGTCCCAGGTTGCCCGAGGCATCCCTTTCTACGCTGATTCAATAGGCTTCGATCAAGAAATACCCCGCCCAGAAGAAGTTATTGGCCACCCGTTGGGGCACCGAATTGCGCGAAATGATCTACTAGTTCGGTATATGGAGATACTGGCAGAAATGTCACCACGAGTGAGTTCTGAGGTGATTGCTTATACCCATGAGCGCCGGCCTATTATTGGGCTCACCATCACCTCACCGGCGAATCATGCGAGGATTGACGAAATACGAGCGGCACACGTAGCGCTAAGTGACCCCAATAGTTCCCAAGAGCTGCAAGATGATATGCCGGTGGTGACATGGCTTAACTATGGGGTTCACGGCGCGGAGGTCAGTTCAACAGATTCATCTATGGCAGTGGCTTATCACTTAGCAGCAGCTCAGGGCAGCGAGATTGAGGCTACTCTAGAGCAAAGCGTTATAATTTTGATTGCGGTGTTTAATCCCGATGGCAATAGCCGAATGTCAGCTTGGAATCATATGCACGGAGCCAATGTTCCGGTAACAGACCCTAACCATCTGCTTCATAATACATTTTGGCCAGGCGGGCGAACTAATCATTACTGGTTCGATTTGAATCGGCAATGGCTTATTCTGCAGCATCCAGAACCTCGGGGATGGGTAGCAAAGTTTCATCAATGGAAGCCTAACATCACGGTGGATTACCATGAGATGGGTGCCAACAGTACTTATTATTTTCACCCCGGGGCTCCAGATAGGACATTTCCACTTATTCCCAAAGAATCGATGGAGCTGTTAGATCGAGTTTCTAACCGACCGCGTTCATGGTTAGATTCTGAGCAACGCCTCTACTTTAACGAAGAAGGCTATGACAACTACTATATTGGCAAGGGCTCTACTTATCCGCATATGCACGCAAGTATGGGGATGTTGTTCGAGCAGGCGAGTTCAGAAGGATTGTTAGAAACGGTTCATGGGATTCTGTCTTTTCGAGACAATATTCGAACTCAATACCGCACCTCATTGGAAATGATAAGGGCCGGCGTTGAAATGCGCCAAGAGCTGCTGGCTTACCAGCGCCGGTTTTATCAAGATGGTTTGGAACTTGCTGAAGGAGATGCTACTAAAGGCTATATTTTTTCAGCGCCGGGTGACAAAGCTAGGGCCTATCATGCCTTGGATATATTGAATCGGCATCAAATAAGAGTTAACAAGTTGAGCGATGATGTAACGATTAATGGTGTAAGTTTTGCTGTTGATCATTCTTATATAGTCGAAACAACTCAAACTCAATATCGCATGGTGAAGGCGCTTTTCGAAAAAATAACAACATTCGAGAATGATACTTTTTACGATGTCTCTGCTTGGACGCTGCCGCTGGCATTCGATTTTGATTTTGCAGCTTTAGGAAGCCGCGATATCCAAGGCAATCTTGGAGAGCAGGTTTATGCTGAATTTCCTGTCGAAGCCGAACCTGATCGTGCCACTTATGCTTATCTTTTTTCTTGGTCTAACTATTATGCGCCGAGAGCTTTATACAAATTACTTGATGCTGGGTTGCGCCCGAAATTCTCCAATAAGCCGCTGGCGTTATCCAGCAGCGAAGGTGAGATCTCATTGCCGCGGGGCAGTATTTTAGTTCCCCTTGGATGGCAAGGAGGCGCCCTGCGAGATGATCAAATTCATGAGTTGATGAGTTCAATCGCTAAGGAAGACGGTATTAAAGTGCATGCTATTGGCGCAGGCCACACCCCTCAAACAGGGATGGATTTAGGAAGTAATAGTTTCTCGGCTATCGAAAAGCCAAAAGTTCTGGTACTCGTTGGCGAGGGTATTACGGCTTATGATGCTGGTGAGGTTTGGCATCAATTAGATAAACGTATGAACATGCCAGTGCAGCTGTTCGATAAACGCCGGCTCTCGTCATTGAATTTAAGCGACTACACGCATCTGGTCATTGTGGGTGGTAATCATAGCGATTTAACCCTACGTAAAGAGCAGATAAAAAGTTGGGTCCGTCAAGGGGGCACGCTAGTTGCGATGCGTCAGGGGGCGCAATGGGCTTACGATAATGTGCTGTACCCTACGTCTAAACCCATAGCGGTAAATGATGCCGAAGAGGGGCGCCTCGATTATGGCGAAAAAACCGATACCGAAGCTAAAGCCATTATCGGTGGTGCGATCATGGCCGGAGATTTAGATATAACTCACCCAATAGGCTATGGAATATCTAATCGTCAAATAGCAAGTCACCGCAATTCATTGATAGCCTTTGATCCGCCGAAAAACCCATGGGCAACGGTTATTAAGATACCAGAAAAATCCTTACTTTCAGGCTATGCATCCGATGAGAATCAAGCCGATTTAGCAGGCAAAGCTATGGCAATTGCAGAGCGCCACGGTCAGGGTAGTGTTATTTTGTTTTCTGACAATCCCAATTTTAGAGCTTACTTTTTTGGCACCAACAAACTGTTTATGAATAGTTTATTCTTCTCGAAAGGGTTTAGACGGCCAAGATAGGTCGTTCAATGAAAGCTAGCGACTTCACTTAGGTCCTTGCGTTTTATAGCGGGGACCTTGGCGTCTTTTTCTGGATAGCCAACCACCAAGATCATTAAGGGTTTCTCTGCACGGGGCCGGCCCAATATTTGATTAAGAAACTTCATTGGTGCTGGTGTATGGGTGAGTGTGGCAAGTCCCGCGCCGTGCAGCGCTGTTATTAGCAGTCCGGTTGCAATCCCTACTGACTCGGTTACGTAGTAATTTTTCTGTTTTTTGTTTTCAGCATCCATACTGTATTTTTCCGCGAAGATCACAATGAGGTAGGGTGCATGTTCCAAAAATGGCTTTTCAGCATCTGTACCAAGCGGCGCTAAAGCATCGAGCCAGTCTTGGGGCGCGCGGCTGCCGTAAAACTCCTGCTCTTCCAATTCTGCACCTTCTCGAATCTGCTTTTTAATCAGGGGGTTACTAATCACAGCGAAATGCCAAGGCTGCCGGTTTGCGCCGCTAGGAGCAGTGCCGGCGGCACGTAGGCAGTGTTGAATAACCTCTATAGGGACGCACCTGCTTTCAAAATCCCGCACTGACCTTCGAGAATTTACGAGCTGATAGAAATTTTTTGCTCGTTCAATCATCTCATTCGGCCTTAGGTGATTGAAATCTAGTTTAATTGTTGAAGTTTTGTTTTTCATCGATGGCTCTTTAAACGATTAGCTATTAAGGCTATTTATACCGAGCAAAATCTGCGCTGACAACCGTTGATCTCTGGGGCTGCTTTGCAGGGTTAGTTTTTGAGCGGACCTAGATGCTGCCTGCAAAACCAGCTACTCTGGGGCTCTGTTTAAGCTAAGTAGCTAATCTTTTAATCTTAGAAATTATTAACTGCGGGGAAGGCATTGTGATGAAATCTACTTTCTTTTCAACACCATCGTTATTCTTTGGTGTGTTCTTTTGTCTTTTGAGTAATATTGCTTTGGCTCAAGATAATTTTGAGTTTTGGCCAAATGCAAACTACGACCCCTTGATTCCCAGTATTGAGGATGTGCTCGGTTACTCACCAGGCGAGAAAATCACATGGCACCGAGACGTCATAAAATACTTCGAAGCATTGGCACAAGTAGCTCCGGATAGGGTTGTCCTCAAAGAATATGCGCGCAGCTGGCAAGACCGTGAGCTTATTTATGCGGTTATCTCCTCACCACAGAATTTAGAGAAGATAGAGTCAGTAAAACTTGGGATGCAGCGTTTAAGTGATCCCCGTGACACCGATGAAAGGTCAGCTGCAAACATTATTCCAGATCAGCCAGCTGTCACTTGGCTTTCCTACGGGGTTCATGGCAACGAGATATCTTCAACGGATGCCTCTATGTTGACCGCTTATCATTTGCTGGCGTCACGCTCGGACACTAGAGTTGCTGAGATCATGCGCAACACAGTCGTCATCATAGACCCTATGCAAAATCCTGATGGTCGTGATCGATTTATTCATCAGTTTACGACCGCCGAAGGTTTAACGCCTGACTCTGATAGAAATTCTGCCGAACACGATGAGCCGTGGCCTGGTGGGCGAACCAACCACTACTTGTTTGATATGAACCGTGATTGGTTTATTCAAACTCAGCCAGAAACCATTGGCCGAGCTAAAGCAATGCTGGAATGGTATCCAGTTGCGTATGTGGATGCTCACGAAATGGGCTCTGATGGCACTTATTACTTTGCGCCAGAGGCAGTGCCCTACAATCCTCACTTAGCAGAAGATCAAACAGCGAGTTTGCAGATTTTTGGTCGTAATAATGCCCGCTGGTTTGATGAATTCGGTATCGATTACTTCACTCGAGAGGTCTATGACGCGTTTTATCCGGGCTATGGGGCCAGTTGGCCCTCATACTTTGGCAGCGTTGCTATGACCTATGAGCAGGCATCCACTAGAGGCATGGTCTTTCGTCAATACGATGGCAATGAGCTGCACTATCGAGAGACAGTTCGAAATCATTTTGTTACCTCTTTATCCACTGCCGAGACGGTGGCGGCCAATCGAGAGAAATTCCTTAACGATTTTTATAATTACCGAGTAAGCGCAATTGAAGAAGGACAAAATGAGGATGTCAGGTCCTACATCCTGCCAGTGCAAGACGATCAGGCTGCAGTTAATAAGTTGGCCGGTTTATTGTCGCGGCAAGATGTTGAAGTTAATCGCGCGTTAGCTAGGTTTAGTGCCTGTGGACAGTCGTATGAAGCGGGAACTTATGTCATAAGGACTGATCAGCCTGCTAAGCGATATATTCGCACGCTAATGGATTTAGATGTGCCAATGGCTGAGGATTTTCTCGCTGAGCAAGAGCGTCGCCGAGCAGATAACCTGCCCGATGAGATTTACGACGTAACAGGGTGGTCATTGCCACTAATGTTTAATATTCAAAGCAATACCTGTAATCGTGTCCCTAGCGGTGATTTTGAACTTGCCGGCACTGACCTTTTTCAGGCTGGCAGTGTCGACGGGGGACAGGCCAGTGTTTCCTATATCGTACCTTGGGGAGAGGCCACCGCTGTTCGATTCTTAGCTAATGCCTTGCAAGCTGGTATAGCCCTTAAGAGTAATGACAAAGGTTTTACCAATAATGGCAATGAGTACCCCGCAGGTTCTCTTATTGTCGATGTGGCCGATAATGCAGAGAACCTTTTTTCGACAGTGACAGAGATTGCCGAAAAAACCGGTGCAAGAGTTGTTGCTGTCAACGATAGCTGGGTTACCGACGGTCCAAACTTTGGTAGTGGGAATGTGGTTAGACACAACGAGATTAAAATCGCGATGGCTTGGGATGAACCAACCGCGTCGTATAGTGCTGGCAACACACGGTTTGTTATAGAGCGCCAATTCGATTATCCGGTGACACCGATTAGGGTGGACCGATTGCGCACAGCCAATTTAAACCGTTACCAGGTTCTAATACTGCCGGTAATGAACGGGGCTGGATATAAAAGTGCTTTGGGTCAAATTGGAATTCAAAATATCAAAACTTGGGTTAGTCAGGGTGGTGTGCTGATTTCTCTCGGCAACGCCACTCGTTTTCTTGCAGACCCAGATGTCGATATGTTGGCTGTACGAAGAGAGCGGGGTGTTGTTGAACTTAAAGAAATTCCGGATACTGATAGAGACGAGGCGACAGTACAAGGGCAATATCTGAGTGAATTAGAAGCCTACGAAAATCAGGTTGTTGCCTTGGAAGACAACCCATACAGCGTGTCAGGTGTTTTGGTGCGTGCCGATGTGCACCCAGAGCACTGGTTGAGCGCTGGTGTTGCACAGGAGCTGAATGTGTTGGTGAGAGGGGTTGATATTTACACTCCTATTCGTATAAATGACGGGATTAATGTCGCCAGATTTCAAGGGCCTGATGATTTGCTGGCAAGCGGCTATCTTTGGGAAGAAAACCGCAAGCAGCTGGCCTACAAGCCGTTTGTGATATCACAATCCAGTGGTGCCGGAGAGATTGTGGCCTTCACCCAGGACCCGACCGTCAGAGCTTATCTGGACGGTCTTAACATTATCTTGATGAATGCGATTTTCAGAGGGTCGGCTCATGCGCGCCCATCTCGATAAATCTGAAAATCACATTGCTCAAATCGTAATAACTCATTGGAAGAAGAGTGAACCCATGAAAAATACTTCGGCAGGAAAGGCGGCACTGATAACGATTGGATGCTTAATCAGTGGGTTATGCTTAGCGCAATCTGCAGTTCAGTTACTGCCTATCGACCAAGAAGAGACAGATGCGATTCGAGCTTCCACTACCAGTGAGGATTATTTGACCCAATGGGTAGATTCACTTCCTGATCATCCAATGATCCCGAGCCCTAGGGATATTCTGGGTTATACCGTGGGCACCCCTGGTGAATTAACGCAAGTCGATGAGATTTATACCTACTTTAAAGCCTTGGCAGCTGCGTCAGATAGAGTTGAAATATTTCAATTAGGGCAAAGCCTCGAAGAGCGCGACATGATTGTTGTGGCAATTGCTGAGCCGGAGCATCTAAAAAACATTGAAACCTATAAAAAGTATCTTAACGATCTTTCAGACCCCCGACTGACCGATAGAGATACTGCTATAGACATAATTGAAAACGCCTTGCCAATCTATTGGATGACTGCGGGATTGCATTCGCCTGAATTGGGTCCGCCGGAAATGGTGATGGAGTTAGCCTATCGGCTCGCCATAGAAACTAGTGAGCCCTTTGTCTCTATTCGACAAAATGTCATTACCTTGATCACCCCGGTGTTTGATGTCGATGGCCGAGTGAGGCAAGTGGAATGGTATAAGCGTAATATCAAAGGTCACACCGATTACTACGATATGCCGCCAAGGAGTTCACCGTTTTGGGGGCACTACACCTTTCATGATAACAACCGTGATGGGATATCCATCACCCAACCAATTACTCAGAATTATATCAAAGGGGTGTATGAGTGGAAGCCTACTGTAAGTTTAGATTTGCATGAATCTGTTCCACTGCTTTATGTCGCCGGTGGAACAGGGCCTTACAACGAAGGCATTAGCCCTATTACGATCAGTGAGTGGCAGCTTCTTTCAAATTATGAAATCAGTCGCTTGTCTGGTTTGGGATTAGAAGGTGTTTGGACTTGGGGGTTTTATACCGGATGGTACCCAGGCTACATGCTGTGGGCAACCAATAACCACAATGGTATGGGACGCTTTTACGAAACCTTTGGTAACAACAGCGCCGATACGATGGAAAGGGATTTAGGAAATTCCAGTTACGCTGGCGAGCCGGTTACGGAGCGAACTTGGTATCGGCCATCGCCGCCTCCAGAAAAACTTACCTGGTCTATGCGCAATAATACCAATTATATGCAGACCGGCGTTATCGCATCGCTAGAAATGGTTGCCAATAATTCCTTCATGTTTTTATCAAACTATTACCAGAAAGGAGTGGATGCCTTAGAAAAAGGGATTGAAGAAGCGCCCTATGCTTACCTGATTCCTCAATCGCAAACAGACCAAGATTCAACTAACTATATGTTAGGTGCACTAGAGCGTCATGCAATTGAGGTTCAGAGAGTCACCAGGCCTGGTAGCTATGGTGATGTTGACGTGGAGCAAGGCGATCTCCTAATTAAATTGAATCAGCCCTATGGTCCCTTGGCAAAAACACTGCTGCAGAAGCAGGATTTTCCCTCTGATGTTGAAGTACCGCCTTATGATGATGTTGCTTGGACGTTCGGGTTAATCTATGGAGTTGATGTTGTTGAGATAGATGATATTGATGTTTTAGAGCATCGAAGCGAGTTTTATGTGGATGGCGATCAGTTCTTGCCTAAGGCGCGATTGCCCAGTGGAGGTAATGTCTGGGCGATAGCTAATCATGGCCAGCGTGAACTTGGCCCAACACGGTTTGCCCTAAAAAATGCCCCTGTTTGGATTGTTGAAGAAAGCTTCGAGGCCAGAGGGTCAGCTTTTCCAGCTGGGAGTTTGCTTATCGACTTGGCGAATGCAGACAAAGAACCCATCGAAGCGGTGCTAGCAGAAACCCGATTATCGGTAACTAA
This sequence comes from Gammaproteobacteria bacterium, assembly GCA_963854625.1. GTDB lineage: Bacteria > Pseudomonadota > Gammaproteobacteria > Pseudomonadales > Pseudohongiellaceae > UBA9145. The sequence goes on from CAWKZY010000026.1 coordinate 34,939, forward strand.
TATTCGCTCGATGCCAGATGTATCTATGCATGAGGCGGACTTGCCTAGAATAGGCGTTTACCAGTCTTGGTTTTCAACTCAAAATGCTGGTTGGGTCCGATATTCACTCGATGAGGCAAATATTCCTTATACTCTATTTTCAAAAGACAGGGCTCGTCAGGGTGACTTCCTTGAGGAATTCGATGTCATTCTGATACCTCATATGCGCGGCAGTACGAGCTTGGGTCAAATCATTGGCGGCGTCGACCCTAAGTGGTCCCCCTTGCCTTACACCAACACATCTGACACCCCAAGTCACGGCCATATTCTGAGCTCTGAAGATATTACTGGAGGCATGGGTTTTGAGGGTATGGCAGCTTTTGATGGGTTTATACGTGGGGGCGGCACTTTGGTAACCTTTGGGTCCGCTGGTGTTCTGGCTAGCGACTCAGGCATTGTGAGAGGGATCATTAAGCGTGATGTGGGGTCGATGAATACACCGGGCTCTATAATGACGGCCAAGGTTACTGATTCAAGCTCTCCATTGGTTTACGGCTATGGAGAGTTGAGTCATGTGATGCGCGGTAATGCTCCGGTCTTTTCGGTTGCTGACTATGATAGAAAATACTCACCGCTTCAGTTTGGTATTAAGTCATTTGAAGATGAGCCTGAAAATTCCGCCGCCGATGAGAAGGAATCAAAGGCGTCTTCGCCTTTAGTGATTTCCGGTGGAATCATCAAAGGTGAGAGTGTTATAGATGGTCAGCCAGCACTTATCAGCAAACCGGTAGGTGATGGTCACGTGGTAATGTTTAATTGGAATCCAATGCATCGACATGTCAACTTACATGATCATGGCTTTGTTTATAACGCAATTCTTAACTGGAACGACTTGTAAGGTTAAATCTTGATGGGATAAAAAAGGGAGGTTATTCTTTAGCTTCCTTTTTTTATTTCTTAGGTTTACATTTTAAGACTGCGCAAGAGCTGATTGTGTTGGTGAGAGGGGCTGATATTTATACTCCCATTCGTATAAATGTAGCTGGATTTCAAAGGCCAGATGATTTGGCTATCTTTGGGAAGAAAATCGCAATCAGTTGGCCTAGAGGCCGTTTGTGATATCACAACCCAGTGGTGCTGGAGCGATTGTGGCTTTCACCCAGGGCCCGACCATCAGAGCTTATCGGGACGGTCTTAACATTATTTTGATGAATGCGATTTTTAGGGTGTCGGCTTATACGGGTTCATCTCGATAAAATTGGTACGCAATAGGCGCGGAAGACGGTAGAGTCTTCCGCGATAAATTAAAAAAAGATCTGCCGAGCGGTTTGCGTAGTCTGAAATAACTGCCTGATCTCAGAGGGGAGAAGCGATCTTGTTGCCAGTGATCTACTGTGGCCGATAGCAAAGAATGCGAGGTTAACGCTCCATCGTATAGAGGCCTTGAACATTGTTTGCGGGATTATTTGCGTCTATTAAATTGAAGCCGCCAATAAATGCTTCAGCTTTTTCGCCAGTAAAGGCGCCACCTAAACTTGAGTTTAGTTCCTTACTTAGAATGCCGCTAGAGTTGCTCAACCTGCCATTTACCCCGTTAAGTTGAACGGATCCTTGATTGATAGCGCCACTAAATTCTAGGCCCCAGGTTTGGTCTCCGGTGATTATTTGCAATACGCCGTCACTTATCTGCCCAGTATCAAACTCCACATTCATCTGAGCTATTAACGAATCTATAGCGCCAGCTGAACCATGGCCGATAAAAGACGAGGCCACACTGGTTCCGTAGACAAAAGAGCCAGAAAGGTCGGCGATATTTGAAGGTAGAAATTCAGCAGTATAGTCACCCGTAGTCAAACGAATTTTATTTTCTCCTACAGAGTCAATAACCACCCAATTACTAGAGGCAGGATTGCCCCAGCGGCCCCAGCTAATGCTGTGCCCGTCTATATTATTTTTTTCGTTATTTAGTGATTCTTTGGTTCCATAAACACTGGGCTCAGCACTTACTCGACTACGAGGCGGGGGTTCGCTGGGGTCATCTTCATCCTCACTAGGAACTGGTTCGGCCGTATCGACTTTGTCGATGTCTTGTTCTGGATCTAGTGTTGGGTCTACTAATGTCGGATCTAACGCCGGTTTTAGTGTTGGATCTAATGCCGGATCTAACGCCGGTTTTTTCGTTGGTTCTAATGCCGGATCTAATGCCGGTTTTTTCGTTGGTTCTAATGCCGGATCTAATGCCGGTTTTTTCGTTGGATCTAATGCCGGATCTAATGCCGGTTTTTTCGTTGGTTCTAATGCCGGATCTAATGCCGGATCTAATGCTGGATCTAGTGTTGGATCTAATGTTGGATCTAGTGTTGGATCTAATGCTGGATCTAGTGTTGGATCTAGTGTTGGATCTAATGCTGGATCTAGTGTTGGATCTAGTGTTGGATCTAATGTTGGATCTAGTGTTGGATCTAGTGTTGGATCTAGTGTTGGGTCTAATGTTGGATCTAGTATTGGATCTAATGCCGGATCTAATGCCGGATCTAGTGTTGGATCTAATGCCGGATCTAGTGTTGGATCTAATGCCGGATCTAATGCCAG
>CAWKZY010000027.1:0-36199 GCA_963854625.1 Gammaproteobacteria bacterium
CTCCCTCGACTCCGGCTGTCTCTACCATAATGAGAGAAATACCTTTACCGCCTTCTGATGGATCTGTTTTAGCAACAACACAAATCAAATCTGCCATCTGGCCGTTGCTCAAAAATGTTTTTTGACCGTTTACTACATAAAAATCACCGTCGCGTATTGCGGTAGTAGAGACCGCCTGTAGATCAGAACCGGTACCAGGCTCGGTCATTGCTATGGCGGAAATAATTTCACCTTTAGCCATTTTCGGCAACCAACGTCCCTTCTGCTCTTCAGTACCATAGGAGTTGATGTAGTGAGCTACGATCCCCGAATGAACACTGTTACCGAAGCCGCTAATATTGGCGAAGCTAAGCTCTTCTACAAGAACCATTTCATGCTTGAAATTACCACCCCCGCCGCCCCATTGCTCAGGAATTGACGCACAAAGAAGCCCAGACTCACCCGCCTTTAACCAAGCCTCACGGTCAACAAAACCTTGTTTCTCCCATTTATCCATATGAGGGACAAATTCACGGTCAATAAATTTGCGAACCGCATCGCGCATAATATGCAGTTCTTCGTCCATCCAAGGTGACTCATAGTTTTCTAGCAACATTCTGATTTAATCCCTAGTTGTCTGTCTTCTTTGCTTTGAAAAGCAAAAACTAAAATAGTTAAAGCAGCCCACTAAAATATCACTGCAGTTTAAACCGGCAAAGAATCCATACGCTCAATAATCATTGCATTGGCTGTACCGCCGCCTTCACAGATGGCGATTAGGCCATATCTTGCTTGCCTGCGCTCAAGCTCGTGAACAAGAGTGGTCATTAACTTCGCCCCTGTCGCTCCCAGAGGGTGGCCAAGTGCCTGCGCACCACCATTTACATTAAGCTTATCTAGATCGGCATTCACCGCCTTTGCCCAGGCAAGTGGCACCGAACCAAAGGCTTCGTTCACCTCATAAAGATCAATGTCTTCTATCTTTAAGCCTGCTTTTTCTAACACTTTCTGAGTGGCAGGTATTGGTCCCTCCAGCATAATAACCGGATCAGAACCGACAACAGCGAGGGCGTGTATTTTTGCACGCACTGGCAGATTATAAGCCATAACTGCAGCCTCATTGGCAACCATAATCGCCGCAGCGCCATCGCTGATTTGACTGGCCGAACCGGCAGTAATAACCCCACCTTCGCGCAAAGTATTTAATGCCTGAAGTCCCTCGAGCGATGCTCCAGCTCGAATACCCTCATCTTTCACATGAACATCGTCACTGCCATTTTCTAGTTTGATGTTCAGCGGAACAATTTCTTGTTTAAAGTGACCCGCATCGGTTGCTGCCGCTGCACGTTGGTGACTTAAAACTGCAAAGGAATCTAGGTCATGACGCGTTATTTGGTATTTCTCGGCTAACAACTCAGCCCCATCGAACTGACTAAACTTGATACCTGGATACTCAATTTCTAGACGCTCGCCTTTCGGTACGCCCCTGCCATACTCTAATCCATCACGGACATTTGAACCAATTTCCACCGTGCTCATTGCCTCCACACCGCCGCATATGATGACGTCTTGAGTTCCTGACATAACAGCTTGCGCACCAAATTGGATTGCTTGCAGTGAGGAGCCACATTGACGATCAACTGTTGTACCCGGCACCTCTAAATCTAACTTAGATGCCATCGAAACGTTTCGACCCAAATTTCCAGCTTGCGCGCCAATCTGACTAACAACCCCAAAAATGACATCATCAACAGCTCCTGTGGGAATGCCAGTCCTGTCTACCAATTCATCTATTACCGTCGCTCCCAAATCGATAGGGTGTATTGTGCTAAGTCTTCCCTTACGCTTTCCAGTTGCCGTTCTAACGGCACCTACGATATATGCATCAGCCATTTATAATTCCTCATTTTTCTAACTGTTAGATTCTAATTAATATCGTTCCGTGCTTCCGGGAAACTGTGTCTTGACTATAGAGCCGGCATTCTTATAGCCGCGTCAAGCCTTATTGTTTCTCCGTTTAAATAGCCGCAGTTAACGATATGAGCTACTTCTTCTGCAAATTCAATTGGATTACCTAATCGCTTTGGAAATTGGGTAATAGCTATCAATGGATCACGGACTGCGTCCGGCGCTTTCGCCAATAAGGGAGTTTCAAAAACTCCTGGCGCAATCGTCATAACACGAACTCCGCGCTTCGCTAAATCCCGGGCGATGGGCAAAGTCATTGCCACAATTCCACCTTTGGACGCGGCATAGGCAGCCTGCCCAGTCTGTCCATCGAATGCGGCGATAGAAGCCACATTGATAATCACTCCGCGTTCGTTGTCTTGGGTTTGCACATCGTTCTGCTGCATAACTTCTGCACATAAACGCAGTACATTGAATGTCCCTATAAGGTTTACTCTAATGACATGCTCGAACTTTTCCAGTGGCATCGGTCCATTTTTACCCACTGTTCGGGTCGCGCCGCCGATGCCTGCTGAGTTCACATTGATATGAATTGTACCAAACACTTCCTTGGCCCTAGCGATAGCAGCCGCAACTCCAACTTCATCTGCCACATCACCGGCATACCACGCCGCATTATCCCCAAGGCGAGCAGCTTGCTGTTGAAGCTGCTCCGCGTTTAAGTCATAAAGCAGGACGTTAGCCCCTGCTGCAATAAAATTCTCAGCTGTCGCTAAACCAAGGCCGGAAGCGCCACCGGTAATAAATGCTGTCTTACCTTTTAAATCCATAATAGGGGAATCTCGCTAGATAATTTTGTCTCAAAAAAGACACTCAAGCATAAAGGATCAGTTAGAAAAGTGAAACCAATCAAATTCACCAATAAAGTGGTTACTCTTGTAAGAAAAACAAGCAGATTAACGTTTATTCTTGGCCCTGTATCCCCTATTATCTGCGCACTAAGATAAAAATTAAAGGAACTTCATGGGACCGCTTACTGGTATACGTATTGTAGAAATGGCCGGTATTGGGCCAGGGCCGTTTTGTGCCATGATGCTGTCGGACATGGGAGCGGAAGTCATCCGCATCGACCGGCTTAGCCATAAAGGCACAGGACATACGGCTAACGTTCTCAACCGCGGCCGAAAATCAATCGCTCTGGATTTAAAAAACCCAGCGGCGGTTGCCGCAGCATTGCGTTTAATTGACGGTGCCGATGGGCTTCTCGAAGGCTTTCGACCAGGGGTTATGGAAAGACTCGGCCTCGGACCGGATATCTGTCTTGAACGCAATCCAGGCCTAGTATACGGACGCATGACAGGCTGGGGACAAACTGGCCCGCTAGCGCATACAGCTGGACACGATATTAATTATATTTCTATCGGCGGCGCACTCGGTGCTATGGGTTATTCAGACCGACCACCCGCGCCGCCGCTAAACTTAGTTGGAGATTTTGGTGGTGGTGCTATGTACCTGCTTGCGGGGATGCTGGCAGCGCTAGTCGAAAAAGGGAAATCTGGAAAGGGGCAGGTAATAGACGCGGCTATGACTGACGGCACAGCAAGCCTCTTGAGCCCGTTCTACGGCCTCATGGCAATGGATATGTGGACCACCGATCGCTCCAGCAACAAGCTGGACGGCGGTGCACATTACTATGGCAGCTATGAGTGCAGTGACGGTAAATACATTTCAATCGGCTCTATTGAACCTCAGTTTTACTCACTTTTGCTCCAAAAATGCGGCATTACTGACGAAGCTTTTTTGGCACAGCAAGACCAATCCCAATGGCCAGAATTACGCAAGAAGCTTACCGATCTTTTTAAAACAAAACCTCAAACAGCCTGGTGTGACTTGATGGAGGGCACCGATGTCTGTTTTGCTCCGGTCCTCAATTTAAAAGAGGCTCCATCTCACCCTCATAACCAAGCGCGGGAAACCTTCATCGACATTGATGGGGTGACTCAGCCAGCACCAGCGCCAAGATTCAGCAGAACTCAGGGGCAAGTTCAGTCTCCCGCGGCAATTGCAGGAGAGCATACAGAATCTATATTACAAGACTGGGGCTTCAGTGAGTCCGATATAGGGGCTCTCAAGGCAGTCGAGGCCATCTAAACCAACATTATGGAAAACCTAACCCTCACGATCGCCCTAGGTCTGAGCTCTATTATTTTCAGTATAGCTCTGTGCGTGAACTGGACTGGCAATAAACATATTCCGGGCCTTTGCACAATTGCAGTAGGTTTCACCGTAACCAGCATTGGTATTTTGTTGCTATCCACAGAGGGACAGCTGCCCTTACTGGCCTCGATCGCCATTGCAAATAGCTTGATTTTACTTAGACGAATCCGTCTTTCAATTGATTTAGCAAAGATCTGGAATCTGAAAGAATCAACGATAGCAGCGATACTCTCCACCCTGGCTGCAGTGACTGTAGCAGGCATCTACTATTTTACGATTATACGGGAAGACACAGGCTCGCGAATTCGTATTTATACAGCAAGGATATTTACTTTCAATTTGTTCTATTTCTATAGCATTTCTAACGGGCTCAAAGTAGAACATAAGCGCCGCATGTTAATGGCAGTAAGCGCACGCTTTGGAGCTTCCCTCGCCCTAATGCTTCTCACCTTCAACGCAGCGACAGAAATAATAATGATGTTCTTGCGCTCTGGCGCGCCTCTCACTTTGGGCGATTCAGACACCTCTATACTTCTGCTAGGCGCTATTTTTACGACAACTGTATTCGCCTTCGCCGTCATTATCATGACGATGGAAGAGCTCAATGTAGGACACCAAGAGAACACAATCACCGAACCTTTATTGAAATCGGTCAAGGGGTTATGGGTATAGCACGTCGACGCAGTAAGCCGGTGTCTTCACTCACTATCGATATTGATAAAATGGATGCTGTAGTCAAAGAAATATGGCGATAGCTTTTGCGGTTAAATGTTACAGCATTTTCCCCTGATGGCCACCGACAGGCGCCACCATGAAGATGTGTTAGCAAGGTCGAGTTTCAAAAAATAGGATGCTACTCCCTGGGTTCGACGAGAAAGGATGCAAAGTAGTAATCAATAAAATTCACTATGCTTTCAAAGCTCTGGGGCTTCTTGTTCCGCGGCGAAACAATCTTTATCACAAAAAGCATATCAGCGGTCACTCCTTGGGAAGTAGATCTCAATCTTTAAGAAATAACGCAAGAAGGAGAAATTAAACTCTACTGTTCTAAACTCGCCGCCTCTTAAACACATTACTCAACGTCAGTCTTTTAACTACTGCTAACTAGGTGTAAGTATGACTTTTACAACACTGCTTCATGAAATCAACAACAATATCCTTACCATCACGCTAAATCGACCCGAGCAGCTAAACGCGTTTACTGTCGAAATGGCAAATGAACTTATTGCCGCCTTTGAGCAGGCTAATGACAATGATGAGATAAGAGCAATCGTTGTCACCGGCTCAGGCAAAGCATTTTGTGCCGGCATGGATTTGTCTATAGACGGAAATGTTTTTGGTTTGGATGAAAGCTTGCAACCTACCCTCCAAGACATGAAAACACGTTTACACGAAAAACAAATTGAAGAAGGGGTTAGAGATACCGGTGGGCAGGTGGCGCTTGCCATTTTCAATTGCAAGAAACCGGTTATCGCTGCCATCAATGGCGCCGCCGTCGGTATTGGCGCTACGATGACCTGCGCCATGGATATCAGATTAGCGTCCGAGAATGCCAAAGTCGGCTTTGTTTTTAACAAAATTGGCATCACCCCTGAAGCATGTTCTTCCTGGTTTCTCCCTCGCATTGTAAACATGGGGACGGCGCTGGAATGGGTTTACAGCGGGGACCTTATCAGAGCCAATGAGCTTGAGCGCAAAGGCTTCTTAAACTCAGTAGAAAGACAAGAGTCACTTTTGGATAAAGCCTATGAAATCGCTGCGCGTATTGCTCAACACAGTCCTGTCGCCATCGCGCTGACTCGTCAAATGATGTACCGCAATGCGGCTCTACCCAGCCCCCTCGAAGCGCACGAAATTGATTCACTGGCAATTTACTACGCATCACAAAAGAGCGGAAAAGAAGGTGTTCAAGCCTTTCTAGAAAAGCGGCCAGCAAACTATACGGACAAAGCATCCTCGGATATGCCTCCGTTCTACCCTTGGTGGTGAGAATAGTTTGTCGTTCAGAGATTATCTCTTGTGAACTGCTGGCGCGGCGATTAGTCTGCATCATCAAAATCCAACCAATGTGATCTAATATCCACATTTTTAGAGACGTAACCATGTTAGATACCTTCGGGAAAATTAATGTCACCGCCGGCCGAGTCCTTTTGGGCTTGTATTTCTTTCTGCCAGGCGGGGTTAGCAAAGTCCTTGGTTACGAAGGAACAGCGGACTATATGGTGGCCAATGGCATGATCTATGTGCCGTTTTTTCTAATTCTTACCATCATCATTCAACTGGGCTGCGGTGGAGCAATGATTGTCGGATTTAAGACCAAGGCTGCGGCCTTTTTACTCGCCGGGCTCACCCTTGTTATTAACTTGGTGATCCATGATTTTTGGACCTTGCCAGCTGGGGAATTACAAACTGCTCATGAAACCCAGAATTTCGTCAAAAATCTCGGCATCGTTGCAGGACTCTTAGTCGCGGCGGGTTTGGGTGGAGGGGCATGGAGTTTGGACAACCGTAACAGTTGAAATTTACTCAATCGCCCTCATATTAACGATAGTCAGCTGTGATTAAGCTAAAACGAGTTATAATCTTAGCCAGCATCAATTAAAGAGAAAGTAATCCCTATGATTATGGTACAGAGCACATTCCAATTACTGTCTGAAGGTAAATCGACAGTAATCGATCTAATGAGAAGCATGGTTCAGCTAAGCATTGCAGAGCCCGGCTGCATTAGCTATGAGTATTTTGAAGGCATCACTGAGACCAACCAGGTTATTCTCTTACAAGAATGGGAGAATGCTGAAAGCCTACAAGACCATTACCAAACAGAACATATGGATGATTTCTTAGCCGAGCTGGGACAGTATCTTGAAAGCCCCGTAGTAACACGCAGCTATGTTTCACCTGAAGAGCGAGCTGTCGCCTCTAAAATGACAGAGGATGAAGCAAAGCCCGAGCAAACCATTCACTGATTTGCCTGGGCTTCAAATGCCTTAATCCCGCCTGTGACTTTAACAGCGAGAGCATTTGAGATTGGGAATACAAAATGGTGTTACTATATTTCGAGTCCGAATCAACGTTGATTCACCCCCCCCCACCCGTTTCGGGGCCCGTCTAGTAAGTGGCGCTTAGCAAGACCGAGTCAAGCCCCTACCAAAGAAAAGTACTTCTGCCAATTTACAGCGACAGCTGCAAGATAAAATCGCCAAAAACGAGCTGGTTTTTAAACATTGCCCCCCCTAGCCCTGTGCTGTTTTTTCAGCGGCGTCCTTTGTTATGGTTTTTTTTGGGACTCAAATTCACCAGAATCCAGCCTCTTAAAGTAATCTTTAGCCCTCTCACGAACTTTCGGAGCTAACAGTATGGTGGATATCATGGTGGGTATAGCCATGGTCGCATAGACGCCGTCAAAAAGATTAATCACCGCCTCCATTGATGCCACCGCACCAATCGCAATTAGCATCATATAACCGAGGGTATAATATTTCTGCATTGCAGTTCCAAATAAAAATGCCATGCATTTGCTGCCATAATACCAATAGGTCAGTACGGTGGTAGTGCTCATCGCAAACACCATAATAAGAATTAAATAGGAGCCAACTCCGGGAAACACTTGCTCATAAGCCGCTGATGTCATCGACACGCCAATCGCATCACCTTCCCACACGCCTGTCACCAACAGCGCTAAAGCAGTGCACGTACAAACAATCAGAGTATCGATCACCGGTCCAACCATTGCCACTAAGCCTTCCCTAATAGGCTCATTAGTTTTAGCCGCTCCGTGTGCCAAAGATTCAGTACCAATACCAGCCTCGTTAGAGAATACGCCACGCTGCACGCCAATAAGAATTACCGCACCTATGACGCCTCCAGAAACTGCATTACCGGTAAAAGCGTCAGTGAAGATTAATGCGAACATTCCCGGAATCGCTGAAGCATTACTCATAAGCAGATACGCCGTAATGAGGAGATAGAAAACAACCATGAAGGGAACAATCTTGCCTGCTACGGAAGAGATGCGCTTGATTTTCCCGGCGATCACCGAGTAAACCAGCGCCGCCAACAGCAGCCCCATCACCAGATCAAAACTGAAGTGATCCTCAGCCGTAGCAACGCCAATAGGCACCGCGATAACATCTCGTAGAATTTGTACTAACTGGTTAATCTGAAAGACTGGGGAGGTCCCCAGCAATCCTGCAAAGGCGAACATAATCGCTAGCGGCATCCACTTTTTACCTAGACCTTCCTGAATCACATACATCGGGCCGCCTTGGAGATTGCCCTTGTCATCATGGCCACGGTACATAATAGCCAATGAGGCTGTATAGAACTTAGTTGAAGTGCCAACTATAGCGGTAATCCACATCCAGAATATTGCACCTGGCCCGCCAATCGTTATGGCTACTGCAACCCCGGTGATGTTGCCAAGACCAATGGTGCCAGATAGCGCGGTCGCTAATGCGCCCCAGTGAGAAATATCACCTGCTGCAGCATTGGCCGCCTCGTGGTACTTGCCTCGTAATAAATCTAAACTGTGCCCAATGTAACGATACTGCAGCAGTCGCGAGTGAAACATAAAAAACAAACCGCCACCTACTAAAAGAACAACAAGAGGTGGCCCCCACATAAAGCCCGCAAACTTTGCTAAGGCGCTTTCGATTTGTTCCACAAAACCCTCCACTGTCCAACTTAATTGCTGATAGCTAAAATTTGGCAGCTAGAAGTATTTCCAAAAATAACGCAGTAAAATTAGTCTAGATAAAGCTAACCTTAAGCCAGCTTAACGTTTCGCTGCTGCTTTTGCATCGGCTTCGCCCCGGCGCTCCCCGGCCAATATAGCAGGCATTGCATAGTTGCCCTCATGGCAGGCATATTCATACAATCCATCCGCGGTATACATTGGCAGCTCCCCGGTCCATGATTGGGTATATATATCAGAATCTTCAACTGTAAATTCATAGTGAATTTTATCGTCTGCAACGCGAGTAAAGCGCTCAATTAGCTTCATGTTTTCAGAGGTCAGACGCTCTTTGCCCACCTGCCATTCATGGAAATCTCTAGTTTCAACAATCAGGCTATCGCCTTCGTAATAGCCTATTGAGTCTCCCATCCATTGCTCGAAAGGCAAATCTCTAAACTCATCACCAACTCGGACAACACGAATATTGTGAACCATTTCTGCCAAGATCATTACATGAGTTGGAGACTGTACAATTTGCATATTATTGTTGTAGAGGCTGCTCAAAAAAGGTGCCGTAGAAGCAAAACTCATCAAGCATCGATCTGCTAAGGTACGCCCTTCTGGCCCGTCACTTTCGGCTCGATCCATAGGCAGCGAATAACGCTGAGAATCACGCACAGCTCTACCCTCTTCACTCCACGGGATTTTTCCATCAGCAGGATCTATAATAATGGATGTCCGAAACCTTCCATTCATGCTGGCGAGGGCGTCCCCAGGGGTAATCCAAAACCCGTTGTATCCGCCAACATTTTCTGGCCCCGGCGCTTCCGCACCAGTGGCCTCTAAAAAAGCAAGAAAGTCGGGGGTCGAGACCATTTTTTCTAGCATGGTGGCTTCGTCAATTTCCAGTTCCCCGGCATAGGCATCTGGCCGCTCGAGCGAGGTTCGGGTCTGGTAGTTCCAAACCCCCTGCACATCAGGGACACCAAAGGTCGTCTTCGGTGGCAAATAATCAGCGTCAGTTGCTAGCGTTAGACTCGGAGTTAAAATTATGGCCAAAAAACCAGCGACAAAGCTGCTATATGCCAACCATTGCTTGAGCTTTCTCATTCAGGCCTCCACTTGTTTTATCTGAATATTTAGCACTACCTCAAGCTAGAAAAACCTGGCCTGAGCAGTCTTATTCTTGTTTACAAAAAAGCTTTTATGTCTTTTTTCGAGCTTATTCAGCAACGCAATTCACCAGGAATAGCCGCGATTTAAAGTACGCAGCGTCCAAGCTCTCTTCCTCAAACTCATCTAATATTATCAGCAAAGCGGTAGCTTACCGGCTCCATTTTGGCCAGATGTCTAACAAAATAGTCCCAGCGCTTTTTCATAAAATAACGCCTATTACCAAAACCATGACCGGCGTTTGGCAGCACTAATAAATCGAAATCTTTTTCTGCATCAATCAACGCATCAACCACCAACAGGGTATTGGAGGGATGAACATTCGTGTCCATCATCCCGTGGGCAAGTAACAGCTTCCCCTGTAAATTCTCAGCAAGAAGTTGATTCGCTTGGTTGTCATAGTTGGTTCGCAGCGCCTGTGAATCAGCCTCATCAGAATTGGGCTGTGTCTCTAGAGAGTTTTCTGGAAAGGTTTCTAATAAGCCCTGCCATTTTTCACCCCAATCATCTTCGTAATTCCGGTTGTCGTGATTACCAGCACCAGACACCGCCACCTTAAAGAAATCCGGATATCTGAGTATGCCAGCAGTTGATGCGTAGCCACCACCTGAATGCCCCCAAATGCCAACGTGGTCGATATCCATATACGACCTGTCCGCTGCTAATTCGCGGAGTGCGGCAATTTGATCTGGAAGGCCGTTATCTCCCATATTGCCGTAGTACGCATCATGAAAGCCCTTAGAGCGACCAGGGGTGCCCATTGCATCGACTTCGACCACAATAAAACCTAACTCTGCTATTGCTTGCTTGTCCCCTCTGGCAGTCACGAATGAGCGCGTACCAACACTTCCAGACTGGGGGCCTGGATAAAGATAATTGAGAATGGGATAACTATGGCTAGGGTCAAAATTGCTCGGCTTGTAAAGCAATCCGTAGATGTCGGTAAGCTGGTCTCTAGCTTTAACCACAATTTGCTCAGCAGGCACCCAACCGGAATCTACCAAGAGGCTCATATCTGGCCTCTCTAACTCCATAACCACCGCTCCGTCCGACTCTTTTATAACGCTAGCGCCAGCATCAATGGGAGTAGAATAACTGTCCACGAAATAACGCTTTGACTCAGACCAGTCGATACTGTGATTAGCAGGCTCGAGTGTCAAATTAACCAAGCCACCGCCGTCCAAATCAATGCGGTATAAGTATTGATAGTAGGGATCGCCGATTTCTAAATTTGAACCGGTGAAATAAATCTGGCGATTACCCTGATCCAAATTCACGACATCAAGAACACGCCAATTACCTTCGGTTAGCTGTAGTTTAAGATCGCCGTTGCTCAGGTCGCGCAAATACAAGTGTCCCCAATTTTCTTTTTCTGAAAACCAGATAAAAGAATTCTCATTGGGCAGAACTCGCCAATTCGCATCACTAAAGCCTGATTCGAAGTAGGTCGCCGCCTCCTCTAAAAATACGTCCCTCACCTCACCTGTGTCTATATCTGCCATTCTCAGCTGAGCTATTTTGTGGTCCCGTGACGACGAGACGAATGCCAAGTCTTTGCTATCTTCGCTCCACTGCACATCAAGGAATAGTCCACCTCGACCTGCTACATGATCACTGGTCGTTGACCTGTGAGAGTCAGGTGGCATTTTTAGTTTTACTAGTTTCGGCTCAGGACCTAAGTGAATCACGACGCGCTCAATCATAAAAATACTGTCATCACCAGGTAAAGGATATTTCCATACATCTAAGTCGACATGACCAACTTTGGTATTGTAAACAGCCATTTCTCGAACATTGCGAGCATCGTGGCGAAACGTGGCTATTTTAGTGGAATCAGGTGACCAGCGTAAAACCGGTCCTTTGTCTCTTAGCCAACCAGCATTATTGGTCCCATATCCATAGTCTGGAGCTCCATCAAAGGTAAGCTGACTAATAGAATTACTTACCGTGTCGCGAACCATAAGGTTATGGGCATCAATAAAAATTGCTTTGCTTCCATCCGGCGACAAATATTCATTTGCGGCGGCATCTGCTAACTTCTCCAATTTGTAATCATCAAGATCTAGGAGAAAATTAGACCCCGAAAAACTAAATTCAAGGGACTGCTGCCCTGCTCTCAAGGTTATTGCAGAAAGTGAAAGATTAGCTTGATCCCACTGCGCACCTGAATAGTGAGGCTCTAATAATGGCGCAAGCCTACTGTTATCTATCAGAGCACTCTTGGATCCTTCAGCAGGATCAGCAAGAATGTATTCTGATCCGCTTAAAGTTGCACGACGGTAGATGAGGGTGTCGTCTTTCTGCCAAAACTGTGCGATAACTCGACCTGGTAGCAATTTATCCGTATTTGGCCTAAGAAAACTTTCAGCACGTTCATAATCCGCGCTCGTCAAGGTAATCTGAGGGGTTGTCATTAGAGGCTCCGTCTCACTGTTTGGTGGTTGCTGTGAACAAGCTGCCATAACACTGCAGCTTAAAAGTAAATAGCCAGCTCGTATTAGGTGACCCATTGTTGCCTCTCCTTAAGTCAAAACACCAGTAGTGCGAAATAACAAACTACAGCAGTGCATCAAGTATTAAATTGGTCGACTCTACAATCCGCTCATCGCGACTGCGTAAATCCGGCGAAAATTCTTCACCAGTTAAATGTTGTAAGCCTTGAATATATCGGACTGCTATTTCGTTAGCTTGGTCTTCGGTGAACTGCTGATTCACCTCAGTGACCATGCCCCTCGCAAACTCTTTCGAAAAAGACACCGGCTTGCCATCACGAAGCTCCAATGAGCCTTGTTCATTCATTCGCCAAAACCGCGATGAATCCATTGTATAAAGTTCATCAGCTGCAACAATTTTGCCATCCTGATTAATCCCGTGCTCAGTTTTAGTGTCAACAAGCACCATCCCTTTTGATACCAGATATTGGGAGACTATGCCGAAAGCCATCAGCGAGGAATTGCGAATTTGCGTGTATTGATCAAAGCTGCAAACACCAGTATCCACAAGGAATCTAGCGTCTGTCGTATGATCTACTTCAGCCTTAGTGCTTGGGGTATCCATTACGTAGGGAAGCTTTCCATTTACACTCAACTCATTGACCGCAATCTGATGACCTGCAAAGTTCAAAGTTATCTGGCCTGACTTCCTAGCGGCCTGCCAATGTTGAAACAGTGAAGTGGAGGTGGAACTCTCTGCGTTGTAAAGACGCAGCACATTTTCTAAGGCTATTAACGTTAAATTCTCGGCAGGGATTACTGTTGAGGTAGGACGCAATCCGGCAACCTTAAACTGCGAAGAACCTAACACCTCTTCAAGCAGCGTCAGCATCAAGTCGTGATTGATTGCCAAGACCTGATCTTTAAACGGGATTGCCCCACGGTTTACATCATGGGTGGAAATACGGTTATTCCTGAACATCAGCCGCAATGGGCGGCCATTCTTGCTCACCAACGCTTCGCCGTAAACGGAATCGGACACCTTGCCCTTTGCCACAGCGCAGTTCTTCAAACGGGGCAGTTCTTCATCGCTGATCAACTCAGCAATAGAACGGCCTTTACTCACAGAGCGGCCATGGCTGTTCACTAAGTCATGTATTTGCTGATCACTGAGCATCGATACGGTCTCGCACTAAAACTAAAGAACGAAGAATAGAGGAAACCGCCATTGACTACAATTTGCGCGATGAATCATAAAATAAGAGAGTCGGAACCAACGGATAAGTTCAACATCGTTAAAGCACAAACAACTGAGCTGCGCAATAAGCGCCATAACAGTGGCTAAAGCGAAGTTAGTAAGCGAAAGAGGGGGTGCATCCAATCGGCAGGAGGGTCAAAATAGTGGCTAGGCAGATGCTTTGCCAATTTAAAAAATCGGCCTTTGCTGCGAAGAGAATTTAATACATAAAAAAGTGGTGCCACCACCGACACAAAAATATCATATCTAAGCGATTGATTTATAAATATATAGAATTTGAATGGTGAGAGCAGTGTGGCCACTAGTGTTACTATCGACGCGTCTCAGCAAGCGATATTAAAAAAGACATTACCGACCCACAACTATTTATTAGTCACTTCATATCCTTACATCGCAACTCTGAAATAGCCTCCAAGGATAGCTTTCGCGCGAGGGCTGAATAAGCTTCGAGCCGCCACAGACTATACTATTTCATAAATTACTATTGAGCTCATTCGTTTCGAAGTCCAACCTGTCTCAACCCCTCCCCGGGAGCTAATTGCTAACTCCTCATATCGCGCTGTTAATCCCTTTTTAGCAAGCCCATGCTTTATGATGGCTAAATAGAAGCATTATAAGGAATTAACATTAGAACTCAAAATACTGATTAATAACAATATAATATTAATAAATTATTTAAGTGTTACATACATTGTTACATTAAAACCAATTACCGACCAAAGTGATCCTTTTTACATCAACTGCGACGGCGATCCAGATCAGAACAATCAAAAACACACCTAACCTGCAAGGTAAGCTAGCATTCATCGTAGACACATTTATCGCACTCACTTACCAACACAAAATACCGTTATTATGACGGGTATAAACTAAAGAAGAACGGCTCGTTATTTTGGGCAAAGGATAAAAGGGCTCCCCTGTGCGCTCAGCCATCCTGAACATTTCGCTACCTATACCGTTGTCACTATCCAGCGGACTCTCCGCTTACGGCGGAGGAACGAACTCTAACGGCCGCCACAACCAGTCCAGTAAGAGCAATCATCTTTATCATAACGGCGACTACAATGGCCTTTCTTTCAGCTCTCAAGATGCCTCTCTAACCTATGTCAAAGAACAGGCGCAAGGCACGACTGCTATTACTTCTCTCCTACCAGCACTGCAAGCATTAATACTACTGAGGTAGCTGTAACCTCCACATATAATCGAGATGACTACCTTCCAGCATGGGGTGACGATGACGGCTCCAGTACCAATACGAGGCACGAGTATTAATCATTGAGTCTCGAGTGCCAGTGAATCCTAGTGGCTGCCTAGTGGCTGCCTAGTCGCTACTGGGGAATGGTATGACACAATTACAGGGCAAACTTTTACTGAATCTTCAGACGTCGACATCGACCATCATGTCGCACTATCGCAGGCGCACAGAAGCGGTGCTGACGTCTGGCCTTCTGAAGGGAAACGAGCATTCGCTAACCACCTTCTAAACTCATTTTCCTTGCAAGCCTTGGACGACTCGACAAACTCGTTCAAGAGAGTTAAAGACCCTGCTAATTGGCTGCCCCGAATGAAAGCCATTACTGTGACCATGTTAAGAATTGGGCCGAAGCAAAGTCGCTGTATAACCTTACGGACGAAGACGCAGAGAAGGTAGCGATCGAAGGGATACTGGGAACAACTGTCGATTATGGAGCAAGAAAATCTGTTACCGGTCTATTTGCATCTTCAGCAACACCAGCCGGAAGATCCTCTCTTGGAATAACGAATGGGGCTAGTTGTCGATATTCGCCAGCTGGGAGCCTATCCGCAAGTACCTTGATTTATTTTTTAATTACACCTTCTAGTGACCACCTAAATCAATCTATCGACATCATTATTGTTGCCGTGCTCCGCTCGGACATAGATTTGATAAGCGATAGGCTTCAGCTAATACCACACACAGGGGATGCTTCAGAATTTGCTGCGTTCATTTCATCAGCAACTTTTAAAAAAAGTCGACAGTTCGAGTTTATCCAAGGAATTTTCAACGACCCGCTTAATATCGCTGTATCTTGCCTGCCGACTAGATAGTGGTGACTTAGTTTATTTTCATGAACCTTTTGCCACTGCAGTTAAGTTAATACTCGTACGAGGCCATGAGATAGCTACCAAGGTTTTTTAGTCTGGTTATAAGGATTGTAGATAGCAAAGTTACACAGCCTAAGCAGAATCTGATAAAATCTTACACCGACAGATCGCCCCTAGAAGTAACCGCCCAGCCGGCAACTTACGCTAGGGCGCACCTCAATAAATTACAGTGGTGCCATCCGCCCCTGCACATACTACCGCGGACTAACGACAAGGTATTCCTGAGAACAAGATTATGAAACTACTTACCTCTATACTCTTCACCCTGCTGCTTATTGGTTTTGCTGGAAGTTCTTATGGTCAGGACTTTGATGAGACTAAGCTATTAGCGGAACAAGGTGATGCCAGTGCCCAGCTCCTTCTAGGAAACATGTACCGCAACGGATTCGGCGTACCTGAGAATTATGCAGAAGCGGTTACGTGGTATCGGGCGGCAGCTGAACAAGGCAATGCCAGAGCCCAGTACAGCCTAGGACTGATGTATGACTCCGGAAACGGTGTACCAGAGAATGATTCAGTAGCGGTTAAATGGTATCGGTTAGCAGCTGAACAAGGCCATGCAAATGCCCGGTATCGACTAAAATTCATGGACGACTACGGATTCGGCGTATCTGAGAGTGATGCAGAGGTGGTTAAGTCTGGCATTCAGTAGCTGCAGCAAAGAGTTCGAGAATGCAAAAACTGCTAGAGACAGAGTTTCTGAACGGCTAGCACGCGACCAACGCGCACGAGGTCAATAGATAGCTACCAAGTGTTTTGAGTCTGGCCTTCAGGATTGTGACTAGCAAAACCACGCATTAAAAATTAAATTTATTAATCAATAACCGATCGAACAGAAAAACCTATTCCCGGCCAAAATATGTCTGGTTAGAGGGGTCGATTTCTACAGGTTCTCGCCAAAAGACCGCTTGGGCACATTTGTTTTATTAATGACTCTCTCAACCATTAATTTCAGTACCAGGTCATAACATCTCTGTGAGACTCAATGTATTTTGCAAAGTGCCGCTAGGCGAAATCTCTGTGTCTTAGTTTGTTATTCGCGTCATGTTATTCGCGTCATAAGGAGCCAGCATTACTCTTTAAATTCGTGGGTAGAAGAGTATAATAGTAATCCCCAATCAAAAACCAAAGGAGATTCCAAGTTGAAGATATCACGAGTTTTGTTTCTGAGTTTGTTCGCTGCATTTCTCTCTCAAACCGCTGCCGCCGAGACCCTCCAGGTTGACTGGAATATTGAAGGTTTGGTGTATGAAGGAAACACCTTTAATGCTCTATCCTTGGATTTAGATTTATTACCTAGATACCCTGACGTTAATGGAGTAATCAAATATTCCAATGGATTATTTTTGAGACCTGTGAATGGCACATGTATATTTCCTGAAATAACAAATAATATAGTTTGTACATTGAGGCTCGACTCATGGACTTTGAATGTAACGCTATCATTGCAAGCTAGTGGTTCCATCGAGTTATTTGATCCAAGCACGAAAAAATCTTTAGCTCTTGGTATTCTTAAGCTAGAAACTATCAAATAGGTTTTTAAGCAAAAACTATACAGCTTCTGAAAGCGACCCTGCGTTTGCTGGCGCGCAACTCATCCCCCAAAAAGTTGCGCAGAAATGCTGAAAAACCGATTTAAAAATAAATCTTTTATATATCGATAAATTGAAAATAAATTCATTTTCGGAAAATCGATAAATAAATTTTCATATTTATTACTGAGCTAACTTTAAAAATAAATAGTTATAAAACAATAGGTTAGAGTTTTCATTAGCTCCCGCTAGTCTCCCAATGTTGCTGCTGACATGAACCCAAGAGCCAGCGTTTAAACCGACCCTCGAGCGGAGATAATAACAGCTAGGTATCCAAGCTCTACGTTTTCTCATGCGCCTGAATTTTGTCATACTGTCCTCTACAGGCTCTATATAGTCTGCCCTGTAACCTGACATATTAGTTATAACTGTAGCGTTAACTGTCACTACAACTGTCACTATCGAATCCCATCAATTCTCTGATGACACCGTAACGACTAACGGCTGCGCGCTTCTTCTGTAGCTCATTTATCTCGACAGCTCTCACGCGAACGCTCAACACCCTCTTTAAATGCGCCAAGTGATATTCGATCAAATCGAGACACTCCGAAAAGCCGTCGATAGTCTTTGGGGACTATTTTTCGAACCAAAATCCACCTGTAATCTTCGCTTAGCTCTCTTGCATGAGAATTCACCTCAGAATAAGACCCCAAACCGATATTGGTGCGCTTCTTTGAGTCAGGCTTGTAGTAATTAAACACCATCTCTTTGAACAACCTGCTGAAGTCTCTTAAATCCACATAGCGAGACCTTTACCATTAACCAAGAGTTTTGGAAGCTTAGCGCGAAGAATTTGGGTGTCTCTTAATGGCTTAGGCGGACGAGACATAATAACACCGAGGTAGTACCAGAGACTGAGGGTTACTACGAATGGCACTTCAAGAAGTAGATTTTACAAGTAGACCCGGCCACCACCAGAAAACACTATCGCCGTAAAAGTTCAACCGCGATGCCAGCGAGACTTTTCCCCTCAAGGGGTGACTCCATGAGTAGAGTATTAAAAATAACCGGCTTCGACAGCACAGCAACTGATTTCATCGCAGAAGTAAGTATGGAGAAGTTAGAGGAGGAAGGCATCACTAACGATCCGTTCTTTCACCTAGCTGTAGAATTCGAAAGGATAGATGTGCAGAAAAGATAGAGTCTAACCACCCTCGTTTGTGGGGGTAATCACTAATCCATGGGGAGACATTTGAGTAGGCAACCTATTAAGTCGCCCAAGTCATTGACGAGAAGGGAAAAAGTGGTGCCGCCACCAAGAGTCGAACTCGGGACCTGCTGATTACAAGTCAGCTGCTCTACCACGGCTGAGCTATAGCGGCACATTGAGATTGAAGCAAGCTAATTAGCCTTGCCCTGATCAGTCCAATCTCAGACATCTGATCAGGTCGCGCATACTACATAAAATCTAACACAGGTTCAATAGTCAAAACCCATAAGCCGAGCAATAATTTGCACAAGCTCAATGCAATGCCATTTTTCCTCATAAATAACAGAGACTTAATAATATAAAAAATCACATAGAGGAAGAACCTTAAGACCTAATCGGCATGGCGTAATACTGAAATGGCCACACCCTAACTGCCAGTACCCCAACTATTCAACAGAGCATGCAGGGACTTTGACGAAAAACAGAAATATTAACTTCAGGACAACTTTGCTAAAGTCCGCGAACAGATTTAGTGCTCATCGCGCCCAAAGTCTCCTGCTCTTGTTTTGCAGCAAGAGTTTACACCGCGGCATCTGAATCAACTTGCAGCTTTTGATGTCTAAAGTCGCGATAACCCACTGTAAAAAGCACGGACTATTAGTCGACCATGGTAAACCCTACCCAAACATTAGCCTGGCAATCGTTAACGGCACACTCCCAGCAATTTAAAAAAACCGAGTTCCTTCTTCATTCCCTATTTCAAGAAGGTCGATTTAAGGAATTTAGCGCAAGTCACGGTGATTTATTGCTAGATTTTTCAAAGCATTATTTGAGCGGCGAAACGTTTAGCCTGCTGACACAGCTGGCAGAAGAATGTGGTTTGCAAGAAGCCATAGACGCCATGTTCGCTGGCGAGAAAATTAATTACACAGAGAATCGGGCAGTGCTGCACACAGCCTTGCGAGCGCCAGCAGCAGATCAACTTCCTGAGGTGTCCGAGGCGCTGGCCAAAATGACAGCGTTTGTGGCCGATGTTCACAGCGGCAAATGGTCAGGTGCCCACGGCAGCAAAATACGAGACATCGTCAACATTGGCATTGGCGGATCTGACTTAGGCCCCGCTTTCGTGGTGGACGCACTGGCGACATTCTCCACCGGCGATGTAAATCTGCATTTTGCATCAAACGTCGACCCATCTCACTTAAACGATATTTTAGCTCTACTGGACCCTAGCACCACTCTTTTTGTTATCGCCTCAAAGTCATTCAACACCCTTGAAACACACCAAAATGCCCTGCTAGCAAAGCGTTGGTTTTTAGCTGCGGGTTTTACTGAGAACGAACTAGCTAGCAACTTTGTAGCGATCACCGGCAATCTTGAAGCTGCAAAAAAGTTCGGCTTAGCAGAGCAAAACTTATTCCCAATGTGGGACTGGGTTGGGGGCCGGTATTCACTTTGGTCTGCTATCGGCTTGTCCATAGCCTTGTCCTGTGGAATGGACAACTTCAAGCAACTGCTTGCCGGCGCCAACTCCATGGATGAACATTTCAGACACACAGACTTTAGTCAAAACCTTCCCGTAATTAGCGCCCTACTCTCGGTGTGGTATATCAACTTCTTTGACGCGCCTTCCTCCGCGCTAGTACCGTATAGCCAGAGACTGAATTTACTGCCAGCTTTTTTGCAGCAGTTGTATATGGAAAGCTTAGGCAAAAGTGTCAATGTCGATGGCCAATCCCTCGACTATCGAACAGGGGAAACTTTATGGGGCACCTCAGGGACCAATGGGCAACACTCCTATTTCCAACTATTACACCAAGGCACTGAATTCATTCCAGTGGAATTCATCGCTTTCATCAAGCCAGAAAATCTAGAGTCCAGCACACAATACAACCATCTATTGGCAAATTGCCTGAGCCAAAGCATGGCGCTAATGAAGGGCGACCCGCAGTCTAACCCCCATACCAATGTCGCAGGCAACAAACCCAGCAGCACCCTGCTCATAGACGAACTAACGCCCTATAATCTAGGCAGTTTAATCGCTTATTTTGAACATAGAGTCTTTGTTCAAGGAGTTATCTGGAACATCAATGCGTTTGATCAATGGGGTGTACAACTAGGAAAAATTTTATCAGAAAAAGTAGTCAAAGTTATAGACGATGGCAATGCTGCAAACCAATTAGACGAGTCAACGATGCAGCTGATCAACCACATACATAAAGTCAGAAATTAAATTATGAGCAATCTCGAGAACAGGATCATTGTTGGAAGTGTCGAGTGGCTTGCCTTACCTTCTTTAGGCATTCCCAAAACTAAGGTGAGAGTAGATTCAGGTGCTAAAACCTCTTCTTTGCACGCTTTTAATATACGCGCCTTTAAGCGGGGCAACGTTGCATGGGTTAGCTACGAGGTCCACCCTCTCCAAAATAACAGGAAGGTCATTGTTCGCTGTGAGAACGAAGTGGTAGACAGACGCTCAATTAAAAGTTCAAGTGGCACTTCCGAAAAACGCTACATCATTAGAACGACAATCATGCTGTCTGACCGCAGTTGGGAGATTGAAATCTCACTTACCAATCGCGATTCCATGGGCTATCGAATGCTTCTCGGCCGAGAGGCAATGCAGGATCGGATTTTGGTGGATCCTTCTGCGAGCTATTTATGTGGCGAACTAAGCAAAGATGCCGCCAATAATCTTTATGAGCATGTCTCCGACGATGTCGGAGGCCTAAACATTGGCCTGCTAGCAAGTAATCCTGATCTATACAGTAATCAGCGCCTGATTGAAGCTGGAGAGGAGCGCGGACATCGCATCCGCTTCTACAATATCAAACAGTGCTACATGAAACTCGATGCCGACAACCCACAAATCCATTACCGAGGTGGGCGCATTCTCAATGAATTGGACGCGGTTATTCCAAGAATAAAACCAAGCATTAATTTTTACGGCTGTGGCTTGATTCGGCATTTTGAGAGTATTGGCGTTCACTCTCTCAACTCCGCCCAATCGATAACCGGCGCCCAAGATAAACTGTATTCATTGCAGGTGCTTCTACAAAATGGCTTAGACATTCCTGTCAGCGGCTTTGCTAATTCACCCATTGATACCGGCGACCTCATCGATATGGTGGATGGGGCACCCTTGATCGTAAAGTTACTTCAAGGCACCCAAGGCCGAGGGGTGGTTTTGGCCGAGACCCGCAAAGCCGCCGAAAGTGTGATCAATGCGTTTAAATCTATTCAAGCGAACCTTCTAGTGCAGGAATTCATCAAAGAGGCAGATGGCGCTGACCTTAGACTCTTTGTCATCGATGGGAAGGTTGTCGCATCAATGCAAAGAAAGGCTGCCAAAGGTGAATTCAGAGCCAATGTTCACAGAGGCGGCTCTGTTTCAATAGCAAAAATTACCAGTGCAGAGCGCCGGATGGCAATAAAGGCCACCAAGGTACTCGGACTCAAAGTCGCGGGAGTTGATATTATACGTTCAGAAAAAGGCCCACTATTATTAGAGGTCAATTCATCCCCTGGCCTTGAGGGCATTGAGGAAGCTACTGGCAAAGACTTAGCCGGCAGCATGATAGCCTCCGTTGAAAAAATGCTAGGCTGGGTGCGACCGGCCTCGACCTAAACATTATTTTAGTGCCATGCTGCATGCGTAATATTTAGCAAGCTGAACCACAAAGCCACTAACCGCAGGTCGCTGTAATACGATCAAAACGGTGACAGTGCTCGGCAATGAGACAGGAAGTGGGAAAAAGGTAGAGGAGATGAGGAGAAACGATGGAGGTATTCCGCAAAACCCACCGTGCAGTCCTCAAAGACATTCCAATTCACTCAAAGAAGCGAAGGTCCTCATGCCCTGAACGCCGAGAGAGCGCGTGACCCAGCTAATTCTTTTAGCCGGCGACCAACTCTTTGGCTTTAGCGAATACTAATTCAAGCTTCAAGCTGCGCCCTTCCCGCATATTCGAAATACCTAACAACTTAACCACAAAGTCGCGTCAACACTAATGCCTCTGCTTGCACAGCTATCCATACGTAACTAGTTAGATCAATTTTTGCCCGTTGGGGACTTTTATATCTGGCGAAATTAGTACGATCGCACCTCCCGAATCATTGAAACCTGTAACCAAACATTCAGACATAAAGGGCCCGATCTGCTTGCGAGGAAAATTCACCACTGCTACGACTTGCTTATCCAGCAAATCCTCCTTGCTATACAGCACAGTAATTTGAGCGCTAGATTTTTTAATACCAATTTCATCACCAAAGTCTATAGTCAATTTCCAAGCCGGGCGCCTTGCCTCAGGAAACTCTTCCACCTCGATAATAGTTCCAACTCTTAATTCGACTTTCTCAAAATCTCCCCAACTGATCTCTTCCATCACGCCTCTCTCCTTGCCAAACCCATGGCTATTCCCCATCCCATCGATAGTACATACCCTCGCTTGCCGAACAAGCGTAAGCTAATCCTAACTTTTCATACAAGGCCGGAACATCCGCCATAATGGTAATATAAGCGCCGGGGGTTGCTGTTGCATTTAAATGCGTCATCAAAGCCTCCATGATCATTCGACCCAAACCAAAGCCTTAATGCTCAGGGGCTACCGCAATATTCACCACGTTAAAATTGAGCCCGCCATCTCCTACAATGCGGCCCATGGCGACAACTAAGGATTCATGTCTCACCTGAACAGCATACAGGCTATTTTGAAAGGCACTTGCCGCCGAAGATAAAGATCGTGGCGATAGACCAGCCACCTCACGCAAAGGCATAAAGTCTTCGGCCGAGAACACCTCTTTAAGCAACTTGTAGTTTTTAGTGATGTGCATTTTATCACTTCACTCGTTATCGATTCGACAATTGTCGACTCGCAAGTACTATGGGCTCGTAACTGCTCGAAAAGTTGGCAATTTCATCTTGCGTAGCTCTGGTAACAACTCGCCTGGTGAATGCCGCTTGGAATTCTAAACTCACACTTTCTCTCGGTGCCTTTTTTGGCTGTACCGGATGCCCGCAAAATCTACGCCCCCCAGTTGGGGCAATCACTTTGTAACAGCGAATCAGCACAGTCAGCACAAAAGGTGTACACGCAGGAGAAGATGACGTCATCAGTGCAGTTAGCAGCCAAGTCTTTATCGAAAAATTCGCACTTGGGTCTTAGCACGAGCATGCGAACACCTTATGAATTAAACAATGGGAAACAACCAGTGCCTCGGGCCATTACTCAGCCCCGGACTCACTGGCGAGGCTTCGGCGCAGAACAATATATCCGATAACCCCCGATAGTATTGATCCGACGATAATACCAATCCTTTCGTCAAAATCCGGTGCAGCACCACTAAACGCTAATCCGCCAATAAATAAGCTCATGGTAAAACCAATGCCGCAAAGAGCAGCCGTTCCATAAAGCCTAAGAAATGTCATTCCTTTGGGGAGACTGGTTATTCCTGATTTAACCGCAAAGAAACACAAGCTAAAAATTCCCAGCTGCTTGCCTACGACCAAGCCCAAGGCAATTCCAACTGGCGCACTATGTAACAGTTGTTCAGAGTTCAATCCCCTCAAGTTTATACCTGCATTTGCGAAGGCAAAAACTGGCAACACAAAATAGGCTACGACAGAGTGCAAGTCGTGCTCAAGATTCTGCAAGGGGGAAAAACTTGGATCTGCTTTTGATCTCATCGGAATAAACATCGCAACGAGTACACCAGCAAGCGTTGCATGCACTCCAGACTTAAGCATGGCAATCCACATGATTATGCCAATGACCATATAAGGACTGTATTCGATCACGTTGCTTCTGTTCAGCATGTACAGAATCGGCAAGCAAGCAACAACTACAGCCAGCCCAATAACCGAAATGGAATCGGTATAAAAAACGGCAATAATGACGATCGCGCCAACGTCATCAAAAATTGCCAGCGAGGTCAAAAAGATTTTAATTGAGGTGGGCACAGAGGAGCCTAACAAAGTCAAAACACCCAGCGCAAAAGCAATGTCCGTAGCAGCGGGAATGGCCCAGCCCTGAATTGCGACAGGATCATTATAATTAAAATACACGTATATGAGCGCGGGTATAGCCATCCCACCAATAGCCCCGACGCCAGGCAGGATAATATTACGAGGGTCCGATAACTCACCCTCAACCAGCTCTCGCTTTAATTCCAAGCCAACCAAGAAAAAAAATACGGCCATCAGGCCGTCGTTTATCCAAAGCAGTAATGGCTTAGCTATTTGCAGCGAGCCAAAACGTGTCTCTACCGGAATAGCCAAAAAACTTTGATAGAGGCTATCCAATGGCGAGTTAGCCAAAATCATAGCCAAGCAGGCAGACGCCATTAAAAGGATTCCACCGAAAGATTCCAAGCGAAGAAATTTGAGGATAGCGGACTGGGGCTCTTGCATGATAGTTCTCGTAAAGATTATGTCCGGCTGACTGTAAAATCAGCCTTGAATGATAACGAGTAGTTCTTTGGTTTTCTCTTTCATCAGCGCTTCATTGGCCCTGGACTCTACATTGAGCCGCACCACCGGTTCGGTGTTAGACATGCGGATATTAAAACGCCAGCTGTCAAACTCCATAGACAAACCATCGGTGTGATCGATTGCAACAGCCTTGTCTTGATACCGCTTTTGGATAGAATCAATTAGCGCGGCAGGCTCGGCGATTGTTTTATTAATTTCACCACTAGCTGGAAACGCCTGCATGCGTTCGTTAACCAGCTCAGCGAGCGTGCTGTCCTTTGCCGACATTAGCCCGGCAACCAGCAGCCAAGGGATCATGCCACTGTCGCAGTAAGAGAAGTCTTTAAAATAGTGATGTGCACTCATCTCTCCTCCATAGACAGCATCCTCTAAGCGCATCCTTTCCTTGATAAACGCGTGCCCGGTTTTGCATTGAATAGCCTTACCACCAAATGCCTCTGCGATCTCTATAGTATTCCAGGTCAAGCGAGGATCATGGATTACTTTAGCTTCAGGGTTTTTCTCTAAGAAAGCTTGCGCCAGCAATCCAACAATATAATAACCTTCGATAAACCGCCCTCCCCCATCAAAGAAGAAACAACGGTCAAAGTCGCCGTCCCAAGCGATACCTAAGTCTGCGCCATGCTCTATGATCGCATCGATAGTAGGTTGACGGTTTTCTTCCAGAAGCGGGTTTGGTACGCCGTTTGGAAAGTGGCCATCGGCCTCATGGTGTATCTTTATAAATTCAAACGGCAGATGAGCCTCTAAAAGATCAACGGTTGGCCCAGCACCGCCATTGCCAGCGGTGCAGACTATTTTAAGAGGTTTAAGCGCTGCTGTTTCAACGTAGCTTAGAAGATGATCAATGTAGGCCAGCTTAGTGTCTTGCAGGGTAAGCTGGCCTTTACTTACTGGATCTGCAAACTCATTTTTTTCTGCCAAAACCTTAATATCATTTAGGCCCGTGTCACCACTAATTGGTTTGGAATTATTTCTGACCAATTTCATTCCGTTATAGTCTTTCGGATTATGACTCGCAGTTACCACGATGCCGCCATCTGCTTTAAGATGAGAGGTGGCAAAGTAAACCTCCTCTGTTCCGCATTCACCAATGTTAATCACATTGGCACCGGAGTCAGTCAACCCGCGAATCAATTCACCGCAAAGACTTTTACTGGTAAGTCGAATATCGAAACCAACCACAACTGTTTTTGGGTTTAAGAATTCGACAAAAGCTCTGCCAATTCGATAAGCAATATCTTCGTTTAATTGATTAGGCACCTGGCCGCGAATATCGTAAGCTTTAAAACAGGTAATCTGATTTTTCATAATGTGGCTTCTTTAGCTTTTTCTAAGGCATACGTGAAGTTGGTGGCATCGATATAACCGTCGATACTGCCACAGTCAAAGCGCTTACCTTTGAATTTATAGCCAAGCACTTTTCCTTGTTTCGCTTGCGTGAGCAGAGCGTCGGTAATCTGAATTTCTCCATTCTTGCCCGGTGGCGTATCCCTGATAATGTCAAAAATATCTGGGGTAAGAATATAGCGTCCAATTATTGCCAAATTACTTGGCGCATCTTCTGGCGCTGGCTTTTCCACCATATTACTGATTCTGTAAATTCCGTCTTCCTCGATTACCCCCTCAATCACACCATAGCGATAGGTTTCATCTTTTGGAACCTCCTCAATGGCCACGATGCTGCACTGATGGATTTCATACAACTTAACCATCTGACTAAGAACAGAATCGTTGGCGGAAACACAATAGTCATCTGCCAAAATAACGGCGAAGGGTTCGTTGCCGATGAGAGTTGCACCGACTAAAATCGCGTGGCCAAGACCTTTCATTTCGACCTGCCTGGTATATGAAAAAGTACACTGCTCCATTATCTGCCGCGTTTCACTGAGTAAATCTTCTTTATCTGAACCGGATATTTGATGCTCTAGTTCATAACTGATATCAAAATGGTCTTCGATAGCGCGCTTGCCACGACCGGTAACTACTGACATACCGGTGATGCCAGCTTCCATCGCTTCTTCTACGGCGTATTGGATTAGTGGTTTAGTGACAATTGGCAACATCTCTTTTGGCATCGCCTTAGTCGCGGGTAAAAAACGGGTGCCATAGCCAGCCGCTGGGAAAAGGCACTTCTTAATACTTGTCATCTATAACCTCTTAATCATTTTTAAGTTTTCGCATGCTCATCGCTAAAAGTATCACGTCGATTCCTGTTCACAGATATTTACCCCCAGTTGCACTTTAAGCAGCTCGGTAGCGCAGTCACCTTTATTAACTAATGCATAGCTAGCATCAGCCGGAATAAAAGTGGAGTCACCAGCGCCAATTGGATAAATATTATCTCCAATCAAAATCTCTATGCTACCTTTTACCACGAATAGTTGTTCAGCTACATGACATTGAGATGTTGAAGGAACGCAGGCGCCGGGTGACACAAAAAGGTGCGTTATTTGATGGTCAGGAAGCCTACCGAGCAATTCACTAACTCCCCATGGACAATCCACTTTGAGATGGTTATGGGTTTCATCCTTGTTAGCAAATTCAATTTGAGAGACAAGCTCCTTAACTAATTGTGCTTGCTTGCGGCTTGCAACTAAAACCGCATCTGCTGTTTCGACAATAACCATATCACTTAACCCAACTGCTGCAATTAATCTGGATTTTGAATGAATCAGGCAACCTTGCACATTGGAGGTAAACACATCGCCCTCAATGCTGTTACCGTCACCGTCTTTGCTTTCCCGTTGCCACATTGCGTCCCACGAGCCGATATCATTCCAGCCAGCATCTAAGGATATAACGGCTGCTTTTTCCGCCTTTTCCATAACAGCAAAATCAATGGACTTAGCCCTGCACTTTGAAAATGGCTCTAGCGGTATTGAGATAAAATCAGTGTTTAAATTGGCGGACTCATAGGAATGCTTACAGCCCATATAAATATCCGGTGCCAATAGATTAAGATGATTGAGATAAACCGAAGCCCGAAACATGAACATGCCACTATTCCAAGAATGGCTGTTGCTCTTTATGAACTGCTCGGCTAACTTTCGATCAGGTTTCTCTGTGAATTTCTTTACCACCCATGCGCCTTCCTGCAATAAAGGCTCACCCCGCTCTATATAGCCGTAACCAGTTTCAGGGGAATCCGGCATCACTCCAAAAGTTACTAAATGGCCCTCTTCAGCCAGCTTATTTCCTACCTCGATAGCCTCCAGCAATGTCTGTGAGTTACTAATAATATGGTCGCTAGGCAAGACTAAAAGAACGGGATCTTGCTTTGCTGAGATTGCATGAAATGCTGCAAGAGCGGCAGCCGCAGCAGTGTTCCGAGAAACTGGCTCAAGCAAAATTGATGCCCCACCTTTGCCAGGCTGACTTAGTCCAAGCACACGCAGTTGCTCTGCTACAAGAAACCGATGCCCCTCATTGCAAATCACTAAAGGTTTCTCGGCGCCAACAACACAGCCCAAACGCAACACTGTTTCTTGAAAAAAGGTGTTAGCCCGACCCGGAAATCGAGCAAACTGCTTCGGAGCTAAAGCTCTAGAAACAGGCCACAATCGTGACCCAACACCTCCCGCTAACACGACTGGCAGCAACATAAAAATTCACCTTAAGAAATAGCCGTGAATACTAGCAAATCCACCCTAAAATAAGTAAGACCAGCTCGCTAACTGAACCAACATCGGCTTAGCTTTACCAAATTACGGTCGATTATTTAATCTCCACACGCTAAACTCGCCCGGTCGCTAACAGGGAACTCCCAAGAGCAAAGAATCTATGAAAAAAAAGAATGAGAGCTTTGTTCCGCAAAACTCCTATGACATGGAAGGGTTGATAGAATGCGGGCTTGGACGCTTATTTGGGCCGGGCAATGCCAAACTACCCGTCAACAACATGTTAATGCTCGATCGCATCACTAGCATTACTAGCGATGGTGGCGAATTTGGGAAAGGGAAAATAATCGCTGAATTAGATATTCGCCCTGATCTCTGGTTCTTTGACTGCCATTTCCCGGGAGACCCGGTCATGCCAGGCTGCTTAGGTTTGGATGCATTATGGCAGCTAGTTGGATTCTTTCTAGGCTGGAGCGGTCACCCCGGCAAAGGACGCGCACTAGGTGCTGGCGAAGTAAAATTTACTGGGGAAATATTGCCAGATGCTAAGCTCGTCACCTATGAGCTCTCTGTCAAGCGCGTTATTGATCGCACATTAGTACTGGGAATAGCTGACGGCACAGTCGCTGTCGATGGCAAGGTGATCTACACCACCAAAGCCTTAAAGGTTGGCTTGTTCACTCCAGAAACTTCTTTTTAGCAGCAGTATTTTGTCGAGGTTAATATGCGTCGCGTAGTCATTACAGGAATGGGAATCGTGTCTTGCTTAGGCAATGACAAGCACGCTGTGTTGGATTCACTTCAACAGGGCAAAAGTGGTATTAGCCATAATGCGTCCTACAAAGAAATTGGCATGAAAAGCCAGATCAGCGGATCGGTGCAATTAGACACCACAGATCTGATAGACCGCAAACTAAAGCGCTTTATGGGAGCAGCCGCAGAATATAGCTACATAGCGATGCAACAGGCAGTAACTGATTCTGGCTTAACCGATGATCAAGTTTCCAATGTTCGGACCGGACTTGTAGTGGGTTCCGGCGGAGGCTCGCCACAAGATCAACTGGAGTCTACAGACATAGTGCGTGAAAAAGGCGTGCGCCGTGTCGGGCCCTATCGCATTCCTCGCACTATGAGCAGCAGCGTATCCGCCTGCCTCGCAACTCCTTTTAAAATCAAAGGCGTGAATTATTCTATTTCCTCCGCTTGCGCGACGAGTGCTCACTGCATAGGTCACGCAGCCGAACTCATTCAGCTCAACAAGCAAGACGTAGTCTTTGCTGGTGGAGGAGAATCCGAACACTGGACTATGTCTCATATGTTCGATGCAATGGGAGCACTTTCCACAAAATATAACGACACGCCAGAAAAAGCTTCTCGCGCTTTTGATGCCAACAGAGATGGATTTGTAATCGCTGGTGGCGGTGCAGTATTGGTGGTCGAAGCACTTGACCATGCCCTCGCGAGAGGCGCCAATATTCTTGCTGAACTGACTGGCTACGCCGCTACATCTGATGGCTACGACATGGTCGCACCATCAGGCGAAGGTGGAGCGCGGGCAATGCTGATGGCAAAGGCCAACCTAAAAGGTCCAATAGATTACATAAATACTCATGGCACAAGCACACCTGCTGGAGATGTTTCAGAGCTTCGCGCGATAAAAGAAGTTTTTGGCGACAATATTCCCGCCTTAAACTCCACTAAATCCCTAAGCGGACATTCTCTAGGAGCCGCCGGCGCGCAAGAAGCCATCTACAGCCTTCTGATGATGGAAAACAATTTCATTGCCGCCTCAGCGAATATCGAAAATTTGGACGAGGAAGCTGCTGGCTGCCCAATCGCACTTGCTCGTCAGGATAACCTTAGCCTTAATCGAATAATGTCCAATAGCTTTGGCTTTGGCGGCACCAATGCATGTTTAATTTTCGACAGGTACAACAATTAATCAAAGTAGCAAAAATAAAATTGTACTTTGGCAGCCTGTTATAACAATGTCTAGAAACTACCATAACCGAGGCGACTGAACGTAAAGTTGTTAGCCATGCCAAGAGGATTGTTTTTAAATTTCATGCATCGCGCAAAAATTCTTTTTGCGCTTGGCTTAGCAGTATTACCGCAAATGCTTTTCGCTCAGTTAGACGGGCCCAGCCTGAGCAGCTTCACCGACCCAAGCCGAAGCCAATGGCGCCCTCTGCCTTTGGAGCAGGCGTTTCCTTTCTATGTCAGCGAAGGTGAGCCAGGAACTTATAGAATAGTTTGGGTAGCCGCTGAGGAACATTATCTCTACAAACATCGATTCAAATTTTCCCTGCAACAGCCCTCAGCCTTAAGAGTCCTGCCGGTAGCATTCGAAATTCCCGAAGGCATCTACAAGACTGACCAGTTCTTTGGTGAGGTTGAGGTGTACTATTCAAAACTTGCCATCGATTTAATCCTCCCAGAGAAACCCAGCGCTGGCGCCATTCTCGTAATCGAGTTCCAAGGCTGCGCCGAATGGGGATTCTGCTACCCGCCACAAGAGATACCCTTCGAGTTATAACAGCGATCATTGCTGATATGTCACAAAGTTAGTGATATTTCGGTCAAATTCTGAGAACATGCTGCCAACGTTGGCTAAAGGCCAAAAAGCTGATTTCCAAATTATACCAAAATCAATTTTATAATTTTTTGGCAAGATAGGCGAAAATGACCTCAATACTAGTACTTAACGGCCCAAACTTGAACCTTTTAGGACAAAGAGAGCCAAACATTTATGGCCCTGACAGTCTTGATGACATCAATCAGCGATTGAGTGCCCAGTGCAGCGAACTTGGCTTTGACTTTGATCACATTCAAAGCAACTCCGAAGCTGACCTAATCGATCGACTGCAGCAGGCCCGCACCGATGGAACTTCTTTCATGCTGGTAAATTTTGGTGGCTTCACTCACACCAGCATTGCCATCAGGGATGCCGTTCTTGCATCAGAAACTCCATTCATTGAAGTGCACCTTTCAAATCTTTTTAAACGTGAGCCTTTCCGGCACCACTCTTATTTTTCTGACATAGCAGAAGGCTGTGTCATCGGCCTTGGTGCTCAAGGATATGAACTAGCCCTTCAGGCTGCCGCAAAAAAACTAGCAAACTAAATTAGTGTTTAGGAACCTACCATGGATATCAGAAAAGTAAAAAAACTCATCGAGCTTCTGGAAGAGTCGGATATTGCTGAAATAGAAATAAAAGAAGGTGAAGAATCTGTGCGAATCAGCCGTATTTCCAACTCGACTCCAGCCCCTATAGCGTATCACCCACCGGCAGCGCCGGCGGCTGTTGCTGCACCGGTAAAAGAGCCTGAACCAACTATAGCTGCTATCGGCAACGGTGTTCATTCACCAATGGTCGGCACTTTTTATCGCTCGCCCTCTCCTTCCTCACCTCCCTTCGTTGAAGTTGGAACTCACGTAAAAGTAGGCGATGTTGTTTGTTTAGTGGAAGCCATGAAAATGATGAACCAGATCGAAGCCGATCACGCCGGTGTGGTTGAAGCCATACTTGTCCAAGACGGAGAACCGGTCGAGTACGACCAGCCTCTTATCAGAATCGTCTAATTATATTCGGGAATCGATCGGATGTTAGAGAAAGTATTGATCGCAAATCGCGGCGAGATTGCTCTGCGCGTACTGCGAGCCTGTAAAGAGTTAGGAATCAAAACCGTTGCAGTGCATTCTGTGGCTGACAAAGAGCTGATGCATGTGCGCCTTGCAGACGAGTCGGTTTGCATTGGTCCGGCCAGTCCTACAGAAAGTTACCTCAATATTCCACGAATTATCTCTGCCATGGAAGTGACTGACTCAATCGCAGTTCACCCAGGTTACGGATTTTTGTCAGAAAACGCTGATTTTGCAGAACAAGTGGAAAACAGTGGCTTCATTTTCATCGGACCAAGTCCAGAGACCATTCGTCTAATGGGCGATAAAGTCTCGGCCATTCGCGTAATGCAAGAGGCCGGCGTACCAACAGTGCCTGGCTCTAACGGCCCCATTGATGAAAACAAAGAACGCACCCTGAGCGTAGCCCGTGAAATTGGCTATCCCGTCATTATCAAAGCAGCTGCTGGCGGCGGGGGCCGAGGCATGCGCGTGGTCCATAACGAGGCCGCGCTACTGAAAGCTATTTATGTCACCCAAACTGAAGCTAAGAGCTTTTTTGGCAGCGGCGTTGTTTACTTGGAAAAATTCCTTGAAGATCCGCGCCATGTTGAGATTCAACTTATTGGTGACGGCCATGGTAATGCGGTACACCTAGGGGACAGGGACTGCTCGCTGCAGCGCCGTCACCAAAAGGTAATTGAAGAAGCTCCGGCACCGGGTATACCTGACAAGGTGCGCGCAGAAGTTCTCGCGACCTGCATAAAAGCCTGCGAGGACATGAACTATCGCGGCGCCGGTACTTTGGAATTTCTTTATCAGGATGAGCGCTTCTACTTTATCGAAATGAATACGCGAGTGCAGGTTGAACACCCTGTTTCTGAATTAGTCACTGGTATCGATATCGTTCAAGAACAGCTGAGGATTGCTAGCGGTCTGCCGCTTTCAGTTAAGCAGGAAGATATTAAAATTACCGGACATGCGTTTGAATGTCGTATCAATGCCGAGGACCCGGTAAATTTTCTGCCAAGCCCCGGCAAGATCAATCATTTTCATGCGCCAGGCGGCCCAGGTGTTCGAGTGGACTCTCATTTGTATAGTGGTTACACGGTCCCGCCCTTCTATGACTCACTTATTGCCAAGCTAATCACCTATGGTGACAGCAGAGAGCAGGCCCTGATGCGAATGCAAATTGCATTAGATGAGATACTCATTGATGGCATTAAAAGCAACATTCCATTGCATAGAAATTTGGTCAGAGACTCTGGATTCAAAGAAGGTGGTGTGAATATTCATTACTTAGAGAAGAAGCTAAAGATCTAAACTCTATAAGCGCGGCAAACGTTTTTGCCGCGCTTATATTGCCAATATTATTCATAAGCCAGCGACGCTCTGATCCCGTGACTGAAGACGTTCAATTTTTGGCCATTAGCCATATCGCAATTGCCAATGACCGCTTCCAGCTGCTGCTATTGACTACAACTTTTAACTACGCTTTCAACGACAGCCCCCAATCCAACAATAAATTTAGCTCAAGCACTTGAGATAAATCCACGAGTCCATAAAACAATGTCATGGCAGCAAATCAAAGTAAATACTACGCCCGAGCACAGCGATGCTATCGAGACCTCGCTGTTAAATTTTGGCGCCGTATCCATTTCTTTCCTTGATGCCGAAGACCAAGCCGTTTTTCAACTGGAACCCGGCGGGACTATTCTTTGGGAAGCAACTGTTGTTGTTGCTCTTTTTGAAAAAACAACTGATCTGGCGGCTTGCGTTCAGTTCCTTTCAAACGATGAAAAGGTAACAAACCAACAGTCATTGCTGATCGAAAAAATTGAAGACCAAGATTGGGAGCGAGCGTGGATGGATGATTTTAATGCTATGCAGTTTGGGTCCAAGCTTTGGATTTGTCCGAGCTGGCAGACCCCACCTGAACCCGACGCCGTAAACATAATGCTCGACCCGGGCATGGCTTTCGGCAGCGGCACACATGCCACTACATCTTTATGTCTCCAATGGCTTGAGCAGGCTGACCTTAACAATGCAATTGTGATTGACTACGGCTGCGGCTCAGGAGTGCTTGCCATCGCATCAATCTTACTTGGCGCAAAGCAGGCCCTCGGTGTTGATAACGACCCTCAGGCTGTTCTCGCCACAGTGGATAATAGTGCTCGTAATAATCTCGACAACTCTGTGATTAGCGCTTATCTGCCAGATCAATTACCCTCGACTCAAGCTGACGTGCTTATGGCAAACATTCTCTGCGCTCCTCTTCTTGAGCTTTCCAGTCTTCTCGCCAGCCTGGTGAAATGCAGCGGCAGTATCGTCCTATCTGGGATTCTTGAGGACCAAGCAGACCAAATTATTGAGCAATATTCACAATGGTTTGATCTTGCGCCCCCTGCAATCGAAGACGGATGGGTACGCATTGATGGATTACGCAATACAATTACTCCACCTAGTTAGCTATCCGCATCACAATCCCCTAAACTCTCAAAGTAGATCTATTTCTCTCACTTAGCGGCACTACTTTAAGTAAAATGCGCAATGGCTTTTCACGTCACACAGTGTCCCAGCTGCGAATCCACATTTAATACCAACGCCCAAGTGCTAGAAGCTGCATCGGGGCGGGTGCGCTGCGGTTCCTGTCTTTGCGTATTTGATGCCTTGGATAATTTTGTCCAAACCGACAATGTTGCCGAACAAGAATCCGTTTTTGTGGGAAGTCATCCAGAGGATTACTTCAACCCTTCCGCCTTTTTAACCCGCAGCTCATTGCAAGAAAGTTCTAGCAATCCACCCTCTCCAATCAAGCCAACGTTTGCAGATCGATCCGCATTGTTTGGCAACATTACCAAGCCCAAACCGACTCTGGAAATCAAGCCCGAGTTCAATACAGCCCTCCTCGCACAAAAACCTAACACACAACCAAACCCAAAGCCTGACGTTAAACTCGAAGAGGCAGAGGTAACGCTAAGACGAGAAAAAGACGCAGACGCATCGGAACAGATAGATGCAGAAATAGTTGCAAATATAGATACAGCAATCGAAGTAAACATAGAAAACTACCTAACCACAGATACCGATAATTCGGCGCCAGACAGCGACGTCCAACTCAATTCTCTGGGGTATCGAGACCCAAATTTTCATTTAGAAAATAGCGACCAAAACCCTGAAGATGCCACACTTTTTGTGTCGTTTTCGATGCAGCCAGGCAATGAGATAGCATCAGCGGCAGCTGAAATAAGCGAAGACCATTACCCCCAACAAGGGCCAGACACCAACCAGTCCCGCCCAGAGCCAGCACTAACACCTTCAAGCGCGAACCGAACGGATGAAGATCATACTGGTAATAAAGAGGGTGGGGGCACTTTAGTCCCAACCGCAGAATTCATATTTGAGCTGCCGGGCCAGCTCAGTGCCGAAGAACTTAGCCCCGATATAAGCAAAAATGAAGATATCGAACTAGGAGATGAAGAGCTAACAGAGACCCAGCTAAAAGAGTCACGAAGCAATGTTACCGGTGCCTCTGATGCAACACAAAACGAATCCTGGGATTCAACTCAAGAGCTGCTCCGAATTCATGAAGAAGCTCTTAGGGACAGTGCGGAATTAAGTGTCAACGAAGAAATAAACGAATTAGTCACCGAAGTTATTACCGAGCTCTCATCAGAACTAAAAACAGAGATCCATGCAGATGTAGATGTAGATGTAGATAATAGCAACCAAACTGACGCCCTGCAGCTGGACACCGATGCAAACGTGGTGACAGACCAGACTCGGAAACATAGAGAAGCGGATTTTCTTGCAGCGATTGAGTCAAG
Source organism: Gammaproteobacteria bacterium (assembly GCA_963854625.1). Taxonomy (GTDB): domain Bacteria; phylum Pseudomonadota; class Gammaproteobacteria; order Pseudomonadales; family Pseudohongiellaceae; genus UBA9145. Next base: position 36,067 of record CAWKZY010000027.1, read on the forward strand.
TTTTGAACGGGAGCTTGAGCCCTTAGAATCAGAATTTTTGATCGAAGAGTTACCCCTAGGTGACGACAAGCTGAAGGAAGTTGAAGTCGAAGTCGAAGTCGAAGTCGAAGTCGAAGTCGAAGTCGAAGTCGAA
>CAWKZY010000028.1:0-34712 GCA_963854625.1 Gammaproteobacteria bacterium
GCGGTAAGAAAGTTCTTTTGCTAACTTGGGCTTCTTGGTGAGGCTGTAGACTTGACGTGCCCGTGTGGCAAGTAATCTACGATGAGCTAAAAGACCAAAATTTTGAAATTATCTCTGTTGCCCAAGACACTGGTGGCGAAGAAGCGGCGGGTCCGATATTTGACGCCGCAAATGTAAGTTACACAGCGTTAATTGACGTGAATCATCACATCAGCGCGCTATATAACTTGGTAAACGTGCCTTCAGGCGTTTGGATTGATGAAGAAGGTCGGGTGAAACGTATTAATGAAGGTACCTATGCCAAGTCATACATGAACGGTGCTTTTGGTACCGATGAGTATGTGCCGATCGTACGTGACTGGGTCGCCAATGGCGATGATAGTGAGCACGTATGGGATACTGATAAGGTCAAAAGTAGCATTGTTCAGCGTACACCAGAAGCCGAAATGGCTGCTCCTACTTTCAGGCTAGGCACTTATTATTTTAGCAATGATAATGATACTAAAGCTGAGCAGTATTGGACGATGGCGCAAGAACTTGACCCGACAAGCTGGAACTATCTGCGTCAGGACTTGCTGTATGAAGAAGGCGGTTCTGCGGGGCCTGCATGGCAGCAGCGGGTTCAGGATGTTCAGAATGCCGGTGGTGATTACTATGCGCCGCTAGAAATTGAGGGGGCTGATTCGACTGACAACTAGTCGAGCAGATACCCTACTTTAAAAGCCAGCGAGAGCTGGCTTTTTTTTGACCAAAATTATTGCAGCTGTAACGTGAGAATGGACGCAGCTACTCGAGAGATGGCTGCCTCGAGGATAGGCTGTTGGAGACCGGAGCTTGGGGAAAGTCTGAGGGGCTTGTTAGGCTCTTATTTCATCCCCTATCTCGTTTCTCTGTCTCACTTCCTTACTTCTTTTCCTTGTGCCATCTCCCTCCTGCGCCTACCTGTTTCAGCGCTTGCAAGTTTTCCAAGTGCAGCCATCCAAATTACCTGAGTGGATCAAATTCCATTTAGCGTTGCTGGATTAGTCTTAAAACTAGCAATGGCACCTCGCTGCAGTTTTGCTTAGCAAAACTCACATAAATTGGCTTTATGGGCTTCAGTATCTGTCGTAAACCCCTGCTCATCTATGGGGGATAGTGAGCGGGGATTTTTTATGTGCTAATTCTAAGTCTTGGTCCATGCTCAAATCAGCAGATTGGTTTGCTATTTAAGGTCAGTAAATGGCTGAGCCTTTAGCTTGGGTTCTTGAAAAGCTGTTTTGATAGGGGCGCGCTTTATCTAGATTGGGAGTGGGTGCGTACGTTTATCCGGTTCTTAGATTCGGATTTCACTGTCAACTCAACTCAACTTGACACCCTGCTCGAATGCCAACTCCGTGTTATTAACGTGGTGAGTTAATGAACCAGTTGCTAAATTCTCCCAATAAATTCTGCCAAGGTTTTATGATGAACAAGGCAAGTATAGGACGTTGAGTAGCGAGGCAGATAGCAAGCATAGGCGAAAATACATCTTTACGTTTATTGGTTTTCAAGCCCCATTAGGCTAAAGCGCCTATCAAAAGATCAGTAGCACCGAATGCAATAAGCACCCCTGCTAGTTCATATTTTGGAAATATCGGCGCTAGTGTATACATAATAAGGCGATTGAATATTGGGTCTTCCATTGGCATTGCAGTACCAAGTGTTCAGCATTCGTGTACTTTTGAGACTTTTTGATCTTTTATGGCACAGCTGTAAATAATAAGGAACTGGAGAAGCAAAGATAATTGCAGCGCAAGAATCAGGCTGTCTACAGTTGTATCTAATTGAGTGCCGAAGGCATAATGGAGAATTAAAACGATTGTTACAGAAATGAATGAAGCTGGGGCGTAGAAAGCTTTGCCGAGTACGCGGTGCAGGTTTCTCCGCTTAGCACGAATTAGAGAGGCTTGAACTATTAATATGAATAGTCAGACGAACATCGAAATGCCGTAAAAATGGTGGAAAGTAATGAAGGAAGTGAGATCGCGTATAAAGAAATTATAGCCAAATGCGATTATGTCGAAAGGAATAAAGGCAGCGGAAAAATAGACACTATTCTTTTGCAAAGAAATGGGTGAGATCATGCTGGATAGCCATTATTGTTGGATACTAAGCCATTTTGAATAATATATTTTTTGTTATTTCCAGAAGTCTGCTCTGCTTAGTGCAAGCGCTACACGGTGGGTTGTAGGAAAGAACAGACACAAGTGCTGGGAATTCAATTCTGAAAAAAAGGTCCTGGCAACAGCGGCCCAGTTAGCAATCGACTACAGATACTGGAACGGCAACCACATTAATCGCTAGTCCGCCTCTGGAGGTTTCCTTGTATTTGTCCTGCATGTCTTTGCCTGTATCGCGCATCGTTTTAATGACCTGATCTAGGGAGACAAAATGATTGCCGTCACCTCGAAGCGCCATACGCGAAGCACTGATCGCCTTAATAGCAGCCATTGCATTTCTTTCTATACAAGGTACCTGCACTAGTCCGCCTATAGGGTCGCAGGTTAGGCCTAAATTGTGTTCCATGGCTATTTCGGCAGCATTTTCTGCTTGGCTGGGAGAGCCTCCTAGCAGCTCAGTTAGTGCTCCAGCTGCCATCGAGCAAGCAGAGCCTACCTCACCTTGGCAGCCCACTTCAGCCCCACTGATCGAGGCGTTAAGCTTGTAGAGCATTCCTATGGCACCAGCTGTTAGCAAAAAGCGTGCAGCGTCGGATTTTTTAGCGCCAGGACAAAAATCCAAATAATAGCGCAGCACCGCTGGGATGATGCCGGCGGCGCCATTGGTGGGGGCGGTCACGATTCGACCGCCCATGGCATTTTCTTCATTTACGGCAAGTGCATACACGGTCACCCAATCAAGCACGCTTAATGGGTCATCGCTGGAAGTGTGAATTTGGCTAGACAGTTTACGGTGCATTTGAGCGGCTCTTCTTTTTACTTTAAGGCCGCCGGGCATAACACCTTCGGACTGACAGCCTTTTTCAATGCTGTCTTGCATGACTTGCCAGATGCTTTCGAGTTGCGACTGTACCTCTGCTTTAGTGTTCCATGTGGTTTCGTTTTCAAGTATCAGTGCGCTAATGGGTAGGCCGGTCTCATCGCAGAGTTGTAGCAGTTCATCGGCGGATTTGAAGGGGTAGGGAACTTGGTCGTCATTCTCGACTAACAGTTCCTCGCCGCTTGCGGTTTCATTAATGACGAACCCACCGCCTACAGAAAAATAGGTGGTGGATAAAAGGGTTTGGCCATCTTCAGTAACGGCTGTAAAACGCATGCCGTTAGGATGAAATGGCAGTGACTCTTGACGATGCATGATCAGGTCGTCGCGAAAGTTAAAAGCGATAGCTTTCTTGCCCAGCAGTTTAATAGTGCTGGTCTCCCGTGCTTGGGTGATTCTTTCCAGAATGCTGTCCACATCGACTGTCGCCGGAGACTCGCCCTCCAGGCCCATTAAGATTGCCTTTGGTGAGCCATGGCCGGCACCAGTTGCAGCCAGCGAGCCATAGAGCTCCACTTTTAAATTGCTGCAGCGATCCATGTAGCCGCCGCTTTCAATATCGGTTGCGAACATAAGGGCCGCTCGCATTGGGCCTACCGTATGGGATGAAGAGGGGCCAATACCAATTTTAAATAAATCGAAGACACTAACGGCCAAAGCAAACTCCTTAGCTGTAACTCTTGAGTTACAGGAACTGTGATGTTAACTGGAAACACTAACTGAAATGATCAGACCGGTTAAACAACTAAACCCGGATAGGCGACTACTTGCGGAGCATTATCCATGCCAACTGATTCTATTGATAAAGGTAAGATGAAAACAAGCCAGTAAAACGAGTTTGACGAAGCTAGGTGCAGCTGCTCGCAATCCACAAGGCATTCATAACAATTGAGAGTAAGCCGTGCGCTAAAATCATTCACTTGAGTGCCTCAAAATATGGCGTTCAGTCTAACTTCTAAAAACCAATTGGCCATCACAAGGATTGCGAATCGAATAGTAATGCTTAATTTCAATCGGTTCGGCAGGCCTAGACTGCTTACGCCAAAGGATCAGCCTGGTCTTGTTAACAAGATCGGGTTCGTCTGCCGCGGTTGCTTCATCGTCCAATAAAACGGTGACGTTGTTATTTCGAGAAACAGGAACTTGGGCAACAACTTCAATGAGTTTTGATGTGTCATGAAGCTTGTGATCAGAAACCGCTGGTGCCGGTTATCCACAGCAAACCGCCTAAATGCACCGCTAGCATTAGAATTTTCTTGGTCCGGAAGTACCTCGACACAAACCCTCTCATCTCGAGCAAAGGGCAAGCTCACTTCTTCTTTAGATAAGAAGTCAGTAATTTTTTGGCTTTTGATGAAGCTGCCGTCACGATAAAACTGCATCTTGCCAGGCTGGACCGGTACAACGTCGTCGAGTGTAAAACGCGCTTCCAAATAAGCCGCTCGATTCTGTTCTGGCGTGATTCGCATTACTAGGTCTGTGCCCATAACCCTCTCGTCGATAGGGAAAATATTTTGTTCGCCGCCGCTGTTAAATGTGACGGTGTCAGGTATTTGGTAATCAACTAAGTAGGCAGATGAATCGACTTCAGCTGAGGATTTAAGATAAGGATTTAAGATAAGGATTTAAGATAAGGATTTAAGATAAGCACTACAAACCTGTGTTGGCTAACTTTAGCAAGCTCGACGAAAACTCAATGAAAAACAATTGCGCTTCCAGCATAAATGCTTGCTAAACAGCTCAAACCTATTTGGCCGGGATCTCTGCCCCCTTGGATGATCACTTGATCTAATCTAAATTTTTGATAGGATTGGCTTTATTCAAGTTACAAGAATTACACAAGGCCAGTCAGGCTGTATGACATCTCATCTACGAACCTCTATCAGCAAATACAACCTTCTCTGGTTGCTAGCTATCGTGCTGTGCGCGGGGATAGTCTCTAAAACTGCATTAGCTCAATCATTACCGGTCATTGAAAACCCCGAGCGCTACCAGCCGCCTGCCGATATGAGCCGGGTCAGCTTTTATCTTATTACAGTGGATGTGGGAGACTCTGTGTGGGACAACTTCGGTCACACTGCTCTGCGTATGTATGATGAGAATAGCAATGTGGATACAGTCTTTAACTGGGGCTATTTCAATCTGAGCGGTGGAATTATTGGATTCTCCTACAATTTCTTTAAGGGGATTATGAATTACTCGCTGGTCACCAATACGCCAGCTTTCGAGTTCGCTCAATACCGCCGGCAAGAGCGGGCTGTTTGGCAAGACAAAATCAACCTAACCAACTCACAGAAAGAAATCTTGTACCGGCGCCTGATGTGGAATTTGGAGTCAGAAAATATTGTTTACTCATATCAATATTTTTTCGATAACTGCACTACTAAGATTCGGGACTACTTGAACGAGGCGTTGGGCGGTGAAATCGCAACGAGCTATGATGGCACTGCGAGCTCAACCTTCAGAGATCAGGTTAGATCGCATTATGCTTCAGTGGCATTGATAGACGTCTCTTTGGATATTTTAATGAATAGCAATATCGATAGGCCTATGACCGAGTGGGAGAATATGTTTTTGCCCCTCAATTTTCGCGAACGACTTCGTCATTTGCCTTCTAATGTCGCTGAAAATGGGGACAAGCTTGAATTACTTTCTGCTCCCCAAATGGTTATGGAATTCGCTCCGCCACAGATTCAAACGAAAGGCTACCGGGCGGCTTCGGTAGTTCTTTTAGGACCAGTATTGTTTTTGTTTTTGATGTTGAAGAAAATCCCAATGTCATATTTTGCCACTCATTCGCGGTTGGGGTTGAAAGGAGAAAGCGTAAACTACCGGTTGTTCGGTTTGATGGGGCTACTCACAGCAATTTTTAGCGGTGTCTATGGGTTTTTGATGCTGGGCAGTTGGTTTGTATCCGATCATTTAGATTTACACCACAATCTAAATTTATTGCTTTTCTGGCCTACGGATTTGTTTGGTATTTTGGTCGCTCTGCGCTGGTTTTTGCTTTGTAAGCCTTGGCCTACTGATCACAACACGTCGCCATTTATAAATTATTATATCATGGCCCATGTTTTAGGCATGATAATTTACACGGCTGTTGCTGTTTTTGGATTGTCTGCCCAACATTTAGATGGAGTCTTGTTCAATGTGGTTCCTGGTTTCTTTTTGTTTACTGGGCTTGTGTGGCTGGTAGGCTTCGAGCCAACCAGACCGAGAACTATGTTTTTCTAAAAGGGATGGTGAATCGCTATGCCGGTTTTTAAAAGTAAGACTGCCGAACGAGCCGCGGAACTGGATGTCTATGCGGCTAAAGTGGCGCGTGGCGCTGCTAGGTTAAAACCTATGAGTGAAAGTACGCCGGAAGAGGTTCGCGCTGCACGGGAATCCGCGGGTAATCCGTTTGCGCCACCTTCTGCAGAGCTTGCTGATATAAGTGATCATAGGGCGGAATTAGAATCCGGCGCTATAAATATACGTGCCTATATTCCAGCGGTGGAAACAGCCGGATCGTTGCCTGCGTTAGTTTTTTATCACGGTGGCGGCTATGTCATCGGCAGTGTGGAGCAGTACGATACTGTTGTTCAGCAGCTCTGCTTTCACAGTGGCTGTGTTGTCTTCTCGGTTGATTACACCCTTGCACCTAGTCATAAAATTTCACAAATTCATGAGCAGGGATATCAAGCATATCAATGGATTCGAGAGCGATCTGATGAATTTGGTATTGATCGCGAGAAAGTTGCTATGGGTGGGGATAGTGCAGGTGGGAATTTAACCATTGGTGTTGTGCTGGCCTGCAAGCGGGAGAGCTACCCCATGCCTGCTTTTCAATTGCTTATTTACCCCTCGGTTGATTTGACTATGAATTTTCCGTCTATTGAAGAATTTGCTGATGGCTATTTTTTGACCAAGTCCAATATGCATTGGTTCCGCCATCATTATCTAAATGGTGAAGTACAATCAAATGACTCGTCTTTGAATTTTTTAGAGCATGACCTGACAGGTTTGCCTCCAGCCTATCTAATAACTGCGGGTTTTGACCCCCTGCGAGATGAGGGTAAAGCTTTCTCTGATAGGCTAGTGGAGCAGGGCGTTAAGGTAGAGCATGAATGCTATACAGATATGATTCATGGCTTCATTTCTTTCTCTGGAGGAATCGCTGCAGGAATGGAGTGCCTAAAAGATATGGGCCTCAGAGTTCGCAAGGCATTGGAGTAAGTTTATCTTCAGTGGAGTGGCGGGTAAATCTTAAGAAAAAAAAGGCCAGATTTATCTGGCCTTTTTGGTTTGTTAATTTAATCTGCCTTTCGATGGCTTTATCTTTCTAGCGCGCTATTAGTTTGACTCTACGATTCTGTTGATAGGCACTTTCGCCGGTGCCTCTTTGTGCTGGCTGCTCTTCGCCGTAGCTAACTACTTCGATCTGGCTGCGTGATGCGCCATTTACTATTAAGTAGTTCTGGATGGCTGATGCTCTGCGTTCGCCCAGAGCAAGGTTGTACTCTCTAGTGCCGCGCTCATCTGCATGACCCTCTAAACGAAGACTCTTGCTTGAGTTAGCTGCTAAATCTTTAGCATGGAAGCTCAGTACATCTCTGTCTGCCGCACGGAATTCGGCGATATCAAAGTCGAAGTAGAAGACGGTGGTCTCTAATGCTGCCCGCATTACGCGTTCTGCCGCGGCGGCGGCTCGGGCTTCAGCGGCTTCTGCCTGCTCTCGAGCGCGTCGAGTAGTGCCATCAATTCCACTTTCAGAAACTTCTTCAGTCGCCTCTGCAGCTGCTTCGTCGCTGGTTGAGCTGCATGCAGCAAACGCGGTAAGTGAAACCAAAAGTAGTGCCAGTCTGGCAATCTGAGAAGTGTTCATGGCTGCTCCTGTTCCGGTCTTTCGCCGGCGTTATTGTGACAGAAAATGTGACAGAAAATGTGACAGAAAATGTTACAAGATGTTTAACTGCAAATGTAACAAAATATGTGACGGAAAATACGTCAAAGAATAAACGAAGGATTAACAAATCTGCGTAAAATTCAATGAAATTACAAGGCCTTATCCGTGTTGCGAAGCATACCCCATTTATCGATACATTTCCAAGAACAAGAATCTATTTTGTGCATCATTGAAAATTAGACCAATCGATTGTCAATTTCTAACGTTTAGGCCTGTTTTATTTCGAGCAAACGTTCGATTTTTGTTTATTTTGGCTAGCTTTCGATGGTAGTCTTATTAGCTCAAAATCCCCCAAATACCGATAATTGCCCAGACTTAAGTTCTGTTGCAGGCCTCTAAGTTCGACCAAAAGGCCTCGATTTAACACCAACGTCGGGCTTAAGGAGAATCGAGTTGAACGCTGATTATACTGCCGAAGAACTGGCTTTTGAAATTGAGGTTAGAACTTTTCTAGAAAATGAGTTTCCCGCTGAGTACAAAGCCAAAGTAGATGCCAATATTCGTTTGGGTAAAGAAGAACTTACTCACTGGCAAAAAATCTTATTTAAAAAGGGCTGGGCGGCTACTAGCTGGCCTGTAGAGCACGGAGGTCCTGGATGGACTCCTACCCAGCGCCATATTTTTGCAACAGAGTTGGGCATGATTGGCGCGCCTGAGCCAATACCATTCGGTATGAAAATGGTTGCGCCTGTCATCATGGCCTACGGCAACGAAGAGCAAAAGAAGCGATTCTTACCGGATATCCTAGAAAGTAACGTGTGGTGGTGTCAGGGTTATTCCGAACCGAATTCTGGTTCAGACCTAGCGTCTTTGAAAACCGCTGCTGTTCGAGACGGCGATGAATACGTGGTCAATGGCCAAAAGACTTGGAATACCTATGGTCAGTACGCTGACTGGATTTTTTGCTTGGTGCGAACCGATAACACGGTAAAAAAGCAAGAAGGTATAAGCTTTCTGTTAATCGATATGAAGACTCCTGGTATAACCTTGAAGCCCATCGTATTGATTGATGGTCACCATGAGGTCAACGAAGTTTTCTTTGATGACGTTAGAGTGCCTGCTGAAAACTTAATTGGAGAAGAAAATAAAGGCTGGACCTACGCTAAAGTTTTACTGACCCATGAACGAACAAATATTTCCGGTGTGCCCCGCGGCAAGCGAAGACTGAAAGCGCTTAAACGCATAGCGTTGGAAACGGATGACGGTTTCGGCGGCAATATGCTGGAGAACGCTTCCTTTAAGACCAAAATTGCTGAAGCTGAAATAGAACTTCAGGCTCTTGAGTACGCAGAGCTGCGTACGCTGTCAGCCTTGAGTGTAGGCAAAGCACCGGGCCCTGAAAGCTCAATTCTGAAAATTGTTGGTACCGAGCTGGCGCAAAGCATTGATGCTTTGTTCGTGGAAATTGCCGGCAATCACAGCCTGCCTTTCGTTCCTGAGCAATTTGAAAACGGTTTTGAAGGCCACGCTGTTGGACCAGGTAACTCAGCTGCATCAGCATTGACCTATTTCAATAGTCGGAAATTAACGATATTCGGCGGATCCAATGAGGTTCAGCGGAACATCATAAGTAAAGCGGTGCTTGGACTTTAAACTACCTTAAAGTCGCTGCCTTGGATCAAATAGATTAAATCGAAAAAATAAAGAGGAAGAGAAGTGGATTTTTCATACACCGAAGAACAACAGATGCTTCAAGAAAGTGTGTTGAAGTTTGTACAGAATCAGTACGAATTTGCTACACGTAATCAAATCATAGCTAGCGATGATGGCTACAGCAAAGAATACTGGTCGCTATTCGCGGAACTTGGCTGGTTGACTGTGCCGTTCGATGAAGCCGATGGCGGTTTTGGCGGCTGCGCTGTGGACATGGTTGTCATGATGGAAGAATTTGGCAAGGCTATGTTGGTCGAACCATTCGCGGGAACAGCGATCCTTGCGGGAAGACTGATTAGCGAGCTTGCTGAAGGAGAGGCACGTGCTGCACTCATTGGACAAATTATGGAAGGGGGGCTGCAGGTTTCCTTAGCCTATGCTGAAGCGGGCAGTCGATTTAATGCTGCTAGCGTGAGAACGACTGCAAAAGTAGACGGCGATAACGTCATTATTTCTGGTACTAAGGTTGCTGTATTGAGCGGCAGTGGGACTGACAAACTATTGGTTGTTGCTCGTGAATCTGGCGGGGATACTGATCGCAGTGGCATATCAGTTTTTCTTGTTGACGCAAATGCAGATGGCGTAACCATGCATACCTACGCTAATGTAGATGGTAAGAGTGCATCCGAAATTAGGCTCAGTAACGTCACTGTGCCAAGTTCCGCGCGCATTGGTTTGGTTGGCGGTGCTATTGAGGCACTTGAATCTGCTATTGACCGAGCTACCCTAGCCTCAGCGGCGGAGGCCCTTGGCGCGATGGAATCTTTACTGAAAAAGACAGTTGAGTACAGCAAAACACGAAAGCAGTTCGGAACAGCCATCGGTACATTTCAAGCTTTGCAGCATCGCATGGCCGATATGTTTATCGAGTGCCAGTTAGCACGCTCGATTGTTGTTATGGCTGCCATGAAAATGGACAGCGGCGAAAGTACCTCTGAGAAAGCAAAAGCTGTGTCAGCGGCTAAGAGCCGAGTGGGCAAAGCGATCAATAAAGTTGGGCCTGAAGCCGTGCAAATCCACGGTGGCATCGGTACCACTGAGGAATTGGATGTCGGACATTTGTTCAAATGTGTTACTGCGCTTGAAATGCAGTACGGCAATACTGATTATCATACTGCACGTTTCTCCTCGCTTTAAACTAGTCGAATTCACTTAATGAGCGAATTGATACTAGTTCGTCATGGGCAGGCCTCCTTCGGGAAGGCCTCCTATGACAAGCTTAGCGATAAAGGTATTGAACAAGCAAAGATACTTTCTCGTCACTGGCTAGCGACGGGGGAGCGTTTTGATCACGCTTATAGCGGAACACTGCTTAGGCAACGAGAAACAGTGTCCGAGCTGTTATCTTTGGTCAATGGTGAGCCCAGTGCGGCAACCCTAAAACCTGCCCTGAATGAATATAATGGCGACCCTCTGTTTCGCATTTATCTGCGCGATCATCACGATGACTCTGAAGAAGAAATCGAGTGGCCCATCAAAGATCCTAAGAAATTTCAGCTGCTATTTGAAAAAGCCACAGCCAAGTGGATAGTCGGCGAACTCGTGCCAAATGATGCGGATAGGGGATTCGAATATTTTCAGGCGTTTCAGCAGAGAGTTTATGGAGTGATGGACGAAATTATGAGCCATCATCAAAGTGGTAGCAAAATACTGATTTCCACTTCAGGCGGGGTCATAGCCATGGCCTTGCAAAGAGTATTACAATTCACAAACGAACATGTGATCACAACTAATTGGATGGTGCACAACAGTGCAGTAACAAGAATTAGATATGGCCGAGGTAGACTGTCTTTGTCACAGTTTAATAATTTGGCTCATTTAGAGAGTAATGACTTAGCTCATATGGTTACCTACCGATAATAAAATACCGAACAAGAAGAGACGGGGAAAAAAATGGCTATAGAGGATCTAGTAGATCGCGCCGGTGATATCAGGGAAGGAGAAGGGCTCGACCTTGATAAGTTAAAACAGTATTTGGAACCAGTATTAGGCAGCAAGGTCGGATCGTTTAGTGTTAAGCAGTTTCCCGGAGGGCATTCCAACCTAACTTATTTATTAAGCAGTGGAGATGATCAGTGGGTGCTAAGGCGGCCCCCGTTCGGTAGCACGGTAAAATCTGCTCACGATATGTCTAGAGAGTTTAAGATTCTCTCCGCATTAGAGAAAGTTTTCCCCTACGGTCCTACTCCAGTCCATTTCTGCGAAGACCACGATATTCTTGGCTGCGACTTTTACTTAATGACTTATATTGAAGGTTTGGTCATTCGCCGGGATTATCCAAGTAATTTAGACCTGTCCCCAGACCAAATTCGGCAGCAACTATTCAACTTCTTCGATGTGCTGGGGGAATTACACTCGGTGGATTTAGTTGAAGCCGGACTGGATACCTTTGGTAGGCCTGTGGGTTATGTGCAGAGGCAAATGGATGGTTGGTCTGGTAGATGGGCAGATGCTTTTACTTCAGACACAGTTAATTGTGATGAAACAATCAAGTGGCTTTATGACAATATGCCTGCCGAAAGTGGTAAAGCCAGTGTGATACACAATGACTATAAAATGGACAACGTGATTTTTTCTGCCGAGAATCCTCTTCAGGTCATAGGAGTGCTGGATTGGGAGATGTCCACAGTTGGCGATCCGTTAATGGACCTTGGTTGTACCTTGGGATACTGGACTCAGCAATCGGACCCAGATTTTTTTCGAGACTCTCGTTCCATGCCAAGTGACGTCGACGGCGCGCCAACTAGAGCCGAGATCGTTGCTCGATTCCAGCAGCAAACGGGTATTGGGGTCGACAATTTCCCTTTTTACTTTTGCTTCGGTTTGTTCCGCCTGGCTGTTATCGGTCAGCAAATTTACTACCGCTATTATAATGGATTGACCAAAGATCATCGATTTAAGGGCTTTGTTAAAAAAGCACATGTTCTGCAGAACATGTGCGAACTTATTATTAGCGGTAAAATTGAAAGCTAGTTGCAGGTCAATAATAATCAGAACGAATAGTCACTAATTAGTTTGCGAGGAGTCATTATGTCATTTTCAATTAACGAGTTGTTTTCGGTAGCAGGTAAAACCGCAGTAGTAACTGGCGGCTCTAGAGGTATTGGCAAAATGATCGCTGAAGGGTTTGTCGCCAATGGCGTCAAAACCTACATTACAGCCAGAAAGGCAGATGCCTGCCAAGCCACTGCAGAAGAATTGTCTGCTACTGGCGGTACATGCATTGCGATTCCTGCAGACCTTGCAAGCGACGAGGGCAGAAGCGAGTTCGTTGCCGAGCTAAAAAGTCGTGAAGAAAGTTTGGATATCTTGGTTAATAACGCTGGTGCCGCTTGGGGTGCCTCATTTGAGGATTATCCTAATGAGGGCTATGACAAGGTTATGGATATCAACGTAAGAGCGATTTTTTTGCTGACTCGTGATTTGATGCCTTTATTAACGAATGGCGCCTCTATGGCGGATCCTCATCGAGTCATCAATATAGGTTCTATCGATGGGCTAAGTGTCTCCACCACCGACAATTTTGCTTACGGCGCTAGTAAAGCGGCTGTACATTTTTTGACCAAAAATCTGGCATTACGGCTGGCCCCAAAAGGCTTAACGGTGAATGCGATTGCGCCGGGACCCTTCGAAAGCAAGATGATGGAAGCAACTTTAGCTGCCCATCAAGAGCGGATAGAGAATGGTAATCCTCTCGGTAGAATTGGTAACCCGCAAGACATGGCTGGACTGGCTTTGTACCTATCCTCTGCGGCCTCTAAGTATTTGAATGGTCAGATTATAGCCTTAGACGGTGGTTCTCATTTGGGTACACGATAGTACCGGGTATTTACTGCCTGCGATTGACGGACGCTGATGCAAGTTCAACGGTGAGATGAGTCTTTCTCATCGTAGCTTATCAGTGGTACCTTACGCCCTATTAATCAGCTTTTGTTCGGTCTCTTCGGTCATTCTGGTTAGAAACTGTGAAGGTTGAAATACCGCGTGACTAAATCAAAAGAAAAATCAAATCCTTTAGCTTCTGAAAAATCGTTGCCGCAAAATTTAGTGGTTTGCATGGCGTTCGTTAGTGGGTTCACCATTATGACTGTCGAGATGCTGGGGGCTCGGATATTGGCGCCTTATTTTGGAGGTAGTCTTTCGGTTTGGGGCAGCATTATTACCATTTTTATGTTGGCTCTTGCGACGGGTTACCTGATTGGCGGTCGCCTTTCCACTCGCAGCCCCAGTCCGGTACTGTATGGTGGATTTTTTATTGGCGCTGGCTTAACTTTGCTGCCGATTTTAATTTTTTCAGATGCGGTTATGGAGCCGGTTTTTTTGAGAATTGAAGATCCACGCTATGGCTCTTTGTTTGCTTCTATATTTCTGTTTTTTATACCTACCAGTATCCTTGGCATGATATCACCTTACTCAGTTCGCCTCATGGTAAAGACGCAACAACATAGCGGCCATGTGGCTGGGTTATTATTTTTCGTGTCTACAGTAGGTAGCGCTGTTGGTACGTTGGGTACCAGTTTCTATTTCGTTTTATGGCTCGAAGTTAATCAGATTTTGTGGGGCGCAGTAGGGGCTCTTGTAGCGGCAGGCGGTATTATCTTAGTGGTGAATTCGTTAGTAAATCGTCGAGGAAGTACTGCTGATGAATAAACCTTTATATCTAACCTTGACACCGATTGGGTTGGTGGAGTTGTTTTTTTCTGCGTTTTTATTGCTTAGTTTTTCAGTGACCGCCAGCGCCGAAACTATTCATGAAGAGAGGTCTAAGTATCGGGATATAGCGGTTACTCAAAATGGCGATCGCCGCTGTTTGCTCTTTAACGTGCACCGTGGCGACCGCAATCAAACTTGTCTTTATGTAAGCGAGCCAGATCGGCTTGTGTTTGATTATACTAAGATGAGCTTCGCTGGATTATTACTCAAACCAGAGCCTGAAAAGATACTTATCATAGGCCTGGGGGGGGGCTCATTACCGCTTACTTTTAATGATTTATTCCCAGATGCTCAAATCGATACCATTGAAATCGATGATGCTGTTGTACGCGTTGCTAAGCAGTTTTTCTTTTTCGAAGAAAACCAAAATATGAAAGTTTATGTTGATGACGGTCGTCCTTTCATAAAGAGGGCTTCAATCAGAAAGCAAAAATATGATTACATTATATTGGATGCTTTTAGTGGAGACTATATTCCGGAACATATGTTGACCCAAGAGTTTCTTGAGGAAGTCAAAAGCATCATGACAGAGGATGGTGTTTTAGTCGCCAATACCTTTTCTACCAGCCGTCTCTATGATCATGAGTCAGTCACCTACCAAAGGGTTTTTGGCGAGTTCTATAATTTTAGACTGCCGACGTCGGGCAACCGAATTATTATTGCTCAGCTCGGTGAGCTTCCCTCACAGAACGAGTTGATTGCGGTGGCAGAGCAACTAAAAGTTAGGATGGTCAAATATGGTGTGCCGCTGGATGAATACCCAAGGCGCCTTTCCACCCGTGTTGATTGGGATATGAGCAGAAGGGTACTAACAGACCAGTATTCACCGGGAAATCTACTTCGAGAAAACTAAAGGGCTTGGGTCGAGTTTTATCAGGTTTGTGCTTCTAAACATTGAAATTACTGCGTGGAGAAACTGAAATGATTAAAATAAGAAACAGGTTTGTCGCTGGATTGTTAGTTTTAGGTAGTTGCTTTGCCAGCGTTAGCGTTGCTGAGCCTAAAGTTAAGTCAGATGTTGTATATGGTCATAAAGATGGTATGGCCTTGGTCTACAGCGTTCTTCAGCCTGACAATGCTAACGGCGCTGCTATTGTCTTTATGGTCAGCGGCGGGTGGTACTCCCGCTGGTCGGAGCCAGCGGTATACGAAAATATGTTCTCAGACATGTTGGAATCTGGTTTTACTGTCATACCGGTTCATCATGGCAGCGCGCCGCGCTACCATGTGCCTGATGCCTATGCTGATGTGAGTCGTGCTATTCGGCATATCAAGACGAATGCGAACTCTTTAGGTATAGATCCTCAAAGAATTGGTGTCACCGGGGGGAGTGCTGGCGGGCACTTATCGCTGATGTTAGGTTTGGACTCTGACTCTGGTCATAGCGGTGATCAAGACCCCATTATGCAGGCTGCTAACGATGTGGCTGCAGTGGTAGCCTATTTCCCGCCTGTAGACCTTCGTGAAATTGCTGGTCCGAATGACAGATTCCCAGCATTAAATTTTGATGCTAATAAAGCGGCGGCGATTTCACCGATTCTTTACGCTGATGCTGGCGACCCGCCAACATTGTTAATCCACGGTGATGCAGATGATCTTGTGAACATTAGTGCATCTATAATCATGTATGCTGAGTTCCAAAAACAAAAAGTAAAATCAGATTTCATCACGATAATCGGCGGTCAGCATGGCTTCCGTGGGAACAATGCAAAGGTGGCAAATAAGGCGCGCCTTGAGTGGTTTAAGACGCATCTGCTTTAAACTGGAAAGACTGATTATAGGGAGCAGGATGTCGCGCCAGCTACTTCCTTTCTGATTTTGCCCTGTTAGCTCATGACTATTTGAAAAATTTACTCTGAGCCCACTTGGCTTAGCTCGGCCCAGCAAATCCAGTTGATTGAAACTGTTTTAACTTCAATACGCGATATTTAAAGCAGTCAGAACTTTCTACCCCTTATAAGAGAGGTCGTGCGAAGGCTAAAGGCGACATAGGCTCTGCCCTGTATCGTGCGGCTAAGCGTTGCCAAATCATGGTGCTGTGCATGATGTTTAGGGGGGGGGGGGCAGGTCTCTGCAGCTTGTTTTCTGAAGTGTCTGGGTCGCTCACAGTTCGCGCGGCAGGCTGCCCTACAATCGACCTAACTTTCCTACTATTAAGGGCACATAGCGAGCATGAGTAGTAAAGCCTTATTCCAGCAGTTCTCTCTATCTTGGCCTGCGGACAATAGTAGTAGCTTTTCCCTAGTCCCTTCTAAATTCGCAATAATATTTTTGATTTTTTTCATCTCTGTTTTTTCGGTGGGAACGCTCGCAACTGTATCCTCGATTGAAACACAAAGCGTGCACTTGATTGTTCAACTGCTTTACTATTTTTGGTTAGTCGGTATTTTTTCTTTTCTAGTGATGGGCTGGCTGTTTGGCATTGGACTGCTTTTGGGTAAAGAACGGCTGATTTTCTCGTCAGGTTACTTGATAGTCCGAAAGGATCTTTTTGGAATAGGGTTAAGCACGTATTTTGTCGCCGACTTGATAACGGACTTTGCATGGAGCGCCGGCAACTCAACACCTTCAGATGCTCGCTTAGGCTCTCACATTAGCTTCCGTTATCAACAGGAAGCCATCACCTGTGGCACTAACGTAACGGCCGAAGAGGCGGAACAAACGCAGCAAAAAATTCAGCACCAGGCTTTAAATCAGGCACCCAGCACAGACCTGCTCGTTAAGACAAAGGCTCATGAGAAAACAACGAAAGATATAATTGCCGCACAAAAGCCGCACCATCAAACCGTTAGCCTTTCAAGAAGGTCGCCGTCTGTTCTTGCATTAATACTGGTGAACGTATTGCCCATAATTGGGGTTTTGCTTTTAGACTGGACAATCGCTGAGGTCATTCTGCTTTATTGGTCTGAAAGCGCCGTGATCGGCATTTTCAACCTCTTCAAAATGTGGCTCATCGATCCTTGGGCTTCATTGATTGCTGCGCCGTTTTTCACCCTTCATTACGGCGGGTTTATGGCTGGTCACTTGCTACTTGTATATGGCTTTGTTTTACCCGATGAGGGTCTGGCGAAAGATTTTTGGGAGAGCGGTAACGCTGTATCACCCTTAACACTGTCGTTTTTGGCACTGTTCGTGAGTCACGGAGTTTCTTTCTTTGCGAATTTTATTGGCCGAATAGAGTACCTCGACAGAGACATACGCGAGCAAATGGGTAAGGCCTATGGTCGTATCCTAATCATGCAATGTTCTTTATTACTCGGCGGGGTCTTAGCAGGGGCGTTTGATAGCGCTCTGCCAATTCTGCTGTTACTGATTCTGTTGAAAACCCTAACGGACTTGCGTGCACACCTTTTGGAACATCGAACCGATCTGAACTCTGGATGAAAAGAACGGCTAGAGGAATCGCGAAAAGCGCAGAGCGGGCTCAATCCAACAGCAATTACCAAGGAATGGAGATCGGTTAACACGCTTGATTAGCTGACCGCCATTGTTAACTACTAATTCTTCTAACGAGTTCGATCAATTCAAGATAATTATATTGCCTCCGCCAGAGCTGGTTCCTTGGTTTGACGAAGCTAGTGCAGAGAGTTCAAGTGCTTTAGGCCGAACCAGCAACTTTTTTATTTACGCCTGCTACTGAGATCAAAAATATTGCCACAACAATTTTGCGGGCGTGATGACTGCGCATGCATTTTGTACAATCGAGTAAAGAGATCGTATCAAAGCTTTTGCTAAAGCTTTCCATAGGCTTCTCCACTAATGTTAGCGGTAAGGCACTATTTGCCAAAAAAGGATCTCCAAAGACATAGCATCATTTTGATACTAAGTTTGATACTAAATGGTCTGGTTAGGTTATCTCTCGAAAATGGCCCTAAGATCGAGTGCGTCGTCTTTTTGGAATGATTTAGAGGTTGACAGGTTTGAAGAGTTGGCAGCAGTCCCTTTTTTGATAACTTACGAACATGAACATGTGGGCGGTGAAGTAGTTGAGTCGGTTTGATTTATGTAAGTCTGCAGTATTAGCCGTTAGAAGGGTACTTTTAGTTTTTCCTTAATAGTGATTTGAGGTTTTCTGAGTATTTGATATGCCCCTCAGTAATAAACTGTTCGTGGTTGGTCTCGATATTTTTCAGATCGTATAAATAATTAACCATTGCACCGCGAGACTGTTTGATACCTTTGCTGCTCATGTCTGCATTGGTGTGGATTCTATGTATTAATGCGCCGTTTCCGAGGTGAAACTTAGCCACAGGATCAGAGGGATAAAGGCCTTTTTTTGAATGTAATAAATAATTAGAGACGGTTTTTTTTATCAGCGTTGCAGTTTCATCGGTACCTTCATCTTGTTTCGATATTTTCTGCAGTTGGCCTTTTAAAGCCGCTAAATCCTCGTCTAAGTCCTTAGGTTCTGAGTCCAGCCAGCGGCAAAATCCTGGGATAGGTGAGAGGGTGACGAAGGTCTTAATGGAGGCAAATTCCGTCTGTAATTCTTGTACCACTTGCTTGATTAGGAAATTGCCAAAAGAAATATTGCTTAAGCCCGGCTGGCAATTACTTATGCTGTAAAAAGTAGCCGTGGTGTAATTTCCATCGTCGACAGATTCCGTTTCTAGTATGGTCTGAATAGAGGATGGGATTTCGTTGCTCAGAGCAACCTGTACAAAAATTAAAGGTTCATCGACAAGCGCTGGGTGAAAATAAGCAAAGCAGCGGCGATTAGGCGGGTCAATTCTCCGACGCAGATCATCCCAGTCTTTAATCTCATGCACCGCTTCATAACGAATAATGCGTTCAAGGATGGCAGCAGAAACAGACCAGTTAATGTCGCGAAGAACTAAAAAGCCACGGCCAAACCAAGAAGTGAACATGCGAACGAAGTCTTCATCGACAGGTTTGATGTCAGGATTGTCCTTTAGTAGGTTCAGCAAGTCTGCTCGCATCGCGACTAGGTCGTGCGTGGCATTCGGTGTCTGGTTTAAGCGTCGTAATAACTCTTGCCGGGTGGGTTCTGCGGCTCGAGATAGGCGGTTGATGTTGCTGCTTGTTGGCTCTTTTTGATAAGCATCGAAGGCAAGCTTTACCAGCGCTGGGTTGGCGTTGAAGTTCTGTTCTAGGTTTTTAAAGAACGCAAGTTTTGCATCGTTATCTGATTTTCTATAACGGTCCAGTACTTGGCGAGCAGTTATTATGCCTGATACTTCGCCCACAGAGCCCATCAGCCGTTGCAGCAATTCATCCATTGAGTCTTTATCTGTGCCACCGATTAAATCACTTTGCAGTTTGAGCAAACCGGTGAGGAAATCTTGAAATCGCGCTAATACCATGTCGGTGTGCTCGCTTGTAAAGAGAGAAAGAGACTTCAGCAGAGCTCTGGGAAGATTGTGGCCCGGCAGTGAAGAAATTGCTGAACTAGCCCAAGAATAGAAGTTACTAGGAACAATGTCTAGTCGCGTGACATCACTTTTAGACATCTATTAATTGGGTGGTTTAATCTAAAAAAACAGCAGGGGAGTTATTCAGAGATGATGTGGTGAGTAATTTCGCGCTCTAGATGAAGGGTGTCTATCTTGATGTTATGCCAACTAGGCGTTGAAGCTGCTTCAACGGATCAGAGTTTCGATGGATTTAAAATTCTATAAGTCGATAAACTAATTCAATGTTTCTCCGTCGTCTGTGACTCTGAGGTCGCTGACCTTTATCACTAAATTTGTAGCCGCTTATTAAATTATGGAGTGCAGCATGAGAGAATCCCAGTTTAATAAAAGGGATCCTCTACCTGGTTCCTGAAAGGCGATTTCTACACATGTTATGGGCAGGCTTCCTCCCTAGTCCCCAGCTGCTCTGACTATCGCCGAAGGCGTTTGTTTTGCTTGTCCATAACTGTCAGTCTACTTTATTGATTATTTCTTGCAGGGCGGTTAAATGTTACTAAATGGCCGCCGCAACTCTCGTGCCCTGGTCAATCGCTCTTTTGGCGTCCAGCTCATTGGCAACATCAGATCCACCAATTAGTTGATAGGGTAGGCTCAGTCCTTCGGTTATTTCCCTCAGCGGGTCTTGGCCCGCACAGATAACTATGTTGTCTACTTCGAGCAGCCTCGGTTCATTTCCAACCATTAAATGTAAGCCATCGTCATCGATGTGGTGATAGTTGCAGCCAGAAAGCATTTTTACTCCGCGCTTGATTAGCCCGAGGCGGTGAATCCAACCTGTAGTTTTGCCTAAGTTTTTGCCCAAGCCTTCGGCTTTTCGCTGGCATAGGTGTATCGTGCGTGGGGACTGCGTTATCTCGTCTTCCATTCCCTCGACACCGCCTCGAGCATCTAAACTCATATCGATTCCCCACTCTTTCATAAAGACAGGAATATTTTGGCTAGCGGACTCTCCAGCATGGGAGAGTAATTCTGCAACATCAAAGCCGATGCCTCCTGCGCCGATTAGCGCGACTCGTTCGCCCACCTCAACCTTACCGGTTACCACATCGGTATAGCTCAGAACGCTAGGATGGTCTATACCATTTATGGCTGGCATTCGCGGTGCGATGCCTGTTGCGATTAAAACCTCATCGTAGCCAGATTGATTCATCTGGGCTGCCGTAATACGGGTGTTTAATTGTAATTCAACATTCAACCGGTTGAGTTCATGCTGGTAATATCTTAGCGTTTCATAAAACTCTTCTTTGCCAGGAATTTTCTTGGCTAGATTAAATTGTCCGCCTATCTCACTCGCGCTGTCAAAAAGGGTGACATGGTGGCCACGGGCTGCCGCTGTTACTGCGGCAGAAAGACCTGCTGGGCCTGCTCCAACTACAGCGATTTTCTTAAGTGACACTGCTGGTTCTATGATGAGTTCGGTTTCATGGCAGGCTCTTGGATTTACTAGGCAGCTGGTTAGCTGACCGCTAAAAATATGATCTAAGCAGGCTTGGTTGCAGCCAATGCAGGTGTTGATACTATTTGCTTTGTTGGTTTGCGCTTTGTTAACGAAAAACGCATCAGCCAATAATGGCCTTGCCATAGAGATCATGTCGGCATCTCCACGCTGTAAAACCTCTTCGGCGACCTCAGGTGTATTAATGCGGTTTGATGTGATCACAGGAACTGTAAGCTGGTCGCGAAATTTTGCTGTAACCCATGTGAAAGCAGCTCTTGGGACTTTAGTGGCGATAGTAGGAACCGTGGCCTCGTGCCATCCTATTCCTGTGTTCATTAGGGTTACGCCTGCATCGCATAGCTCGCGGCCAAGTTTAACGATTTCTTCATAAGAGCTGCCTCCTTGAACTAAATCGAGCATGGAAAGACGAAAAACAATGATGAATTTTTCACCTACACGTTCGCGGACCCGCTTCACAATTTCAATTGGAAAACGGATCCGATTTTCATAGCTACCGCCCCATTGGTCTGACCGTTGATTAGTTCGGGCTGCAACGAATTCGTTGATTAAATAACCTTCTGATCCCATTATTTCAACGCCATCGTACCCTGCTTGCTGACAAAAAATTGAGAAGTCAGCGAAGTTCTTTATCTCTTGCTCAATTTGTTCGCCGCTGGCCTCAGTGGGCACAAAGCGATTAATAGGGGCCTTGATAGGTGATGGGGCGATCAGGTTTTGCTGGCGCGAATAGCGGCCGGTATGAAGGATTTGCAGGCAGATTTTGCCACCGGCTTCATGAACCGCATCAGTGATGATTTGATGATTTTTTACTTGTTCGGGCTGTTTGAAAAGAGGCTTGGCACCTTCAGGAAGGCAGGTTTCACTTGGCATAAAGCCGCCGGTTACGATGAGTCCAACTCCCCCAGCTGCTCGCTCTGCATAAAAAGCAGCCATGCGCTCATGGCTGTCGGGTATGTCTTCAAGGCCTGTATGCATCGATCCCATTAAGACGCGATTCTTTAAAGAGGTAAATCCGAGGTCTAGGGGTTCAAACAACTTGGGGTAGGGTGCGATATTGATTTCTGACATCGGTTTTTACTTCCAATTCGGTTCTAGAGAGACCCAATAATACCTTGCAACGCATCAATATCCAGCAATTCTATTTCCCTATTGCCTATAGATATAAGCCTGTTTTTCTGTAGGCAATTCAAAATTCGACTCATAGTCTTAACGGTTAAGCTTAAGTATTCGTCGATACCCCCTTCGATTTATGGGTATCAAAAGCCTAATTAGAGATAAAGAAAAGGTCTTGGTTTTGGTGGTGGACTGTGAGATCAATGAGGTGGTCTGTTAAAGGAATAGCGGGTCGGTGGCCATGGGTTTGCCTTCACTCGGCGATGCCATTAGATGCCATTAGAGGCGGCACGGTAATGATGGGAGCGATTTCTCGTTCACGATTAAGAGAGTCATAATCACAAGCACCGCACAAAGTGTGTTGGAAGAGCTGGCTTGGGTTGCGTTTACAATCAAGCCAGATCAACCGCTGGCGCTAAATTAATACCTGCTCTGAAATGAAGTCAGATCAGCTGATGGCTAATCTGACTCGCTGCCTACGTAAACAGTTAATACATCACAGGTTGCTCCATGTAGGACCTTAATTGCAGTGGATCCTAGTAGTATCTCCCAGCCGCTGTGGCCGTGGCTGCCTATGACTATTGAGTCGGCGTCGATTTCACTGGCAAGAGAGCGGATCTCCGCTGCTGGCGAACCAAGTAGGGTATGAGTTCGCTCGGCTGGGATACCCAGTTCCTTGCTTAGTGCTTTGACTCTTTGTTCTGCAAATGCGATGGCTTCTTGTTGAAGCTCGCCAATATTTAGCGCATAAATATCCATGCTGTACGCGCCAGCCACCGGTTCAACTACATGAACTAAATTTAGTTTGCCTGAGTCATTGCCTGCCATACGTAAAGCATTGGCTATAATAGATTGCGTATCGTTCGAAAGATCTATTGCAACAAGTATATTTTCGTACATGGTGTTATCTCCATTTTTGTGCCTTTTTAAACCGTGTAAGACCAATTCCTATTCTTGTCCCTATTATTGTTGAAGTGTTATTTCCCACAATGCCACTTGATTTGCATCAACGCTACTGTTTGTTGAATAGCAAAATTATAAATAGGTGGGAATAGACTGGTCATAGCTTTGTGAATTCTTATTCGCATTAATTGCTTGTGCAGGATTTGTCTTCCCAGCTTTTTGCATTTAGCCGGTTCTTTTTCAATATAGCGGCTTAGTCGGTTGGTGAAGCCCGCACTGAAAATTTAAACGCCTAGCTCAAAGTTAAGGTGTAAGTTCATTGGGACAAGATTGACCAAACCCACTAACTGTAACTGTCATCAATAAGAAAAAATTTGGTGTGAGCGACGTGAATCGCCTGTAAAAGGACCGTCTATCCGCGCGTTACGATACACCGTAGGCTGTGTTGTGTTGCCCAATGAGTGATAAGAAGATTGGTTTGGGCTGGTAACAATATTTTGAGGTTTATTCTGAGATATTAAGCGCCAATCATCACGGTTACTAAATAACGGCCGGGCAAAAAGTAGGGTGTCATTATCCAAATCCATAACGGCACCATAAAGGATGTGCTAGCAAGTAATTCATTGAGTTGATTTAGACTTTCACTCGGTCCTTCGAGTATTATTTTGACCGTGACCGTGACCGTGACCGTGACCGTGACCGTGCTTGGGTTGATGGTTGACTGATTCTGGAATTAGTTTTTCTGGTGGCTTGAACCTGCGACTATCTCCTTAGTTAGATTAGTGCGGTATTGTCTAAATTAGAGAATTTAATATAGTCAGTCGCATGGGTGATTATCAACCGAGATTTAGGTTGGGTTGCTTACTCTTGCCTCGATTGATTTCAGGTCGATCTAACTTTCAACACCAAATTATCGCAGGGCCAGCTTTTAAATTTTTTCTGCGGTACTGCCTGAGATCCCTCTGTTAATGGTGTTTCGAGAAAGTGAGTCCATTACTACTAAACTGGTTTCGGATTTAGCCAAATACCCCGTGAGCTTTGGAATTAGCTCACCTTGGTTAAAATGGATGCCCTCTTCTTTGAATCTCTGCAAAAAAGTTCAGCATAATTGTCTCCCTGTATTAACTGATTAATCGCGGGTGAGTATTTCTAACATAAGGATTGCTTCCGTCTCTTTCTTTAGTTTTGTCACTGTCATTGATTTAGGTCAATAATAAGGCGCGCTGATTCCGGGATACTGGATTTCGTGATAAGTCTTAGAGAACAAGCATTGGGTAAGAAAATATTCAAATTAGTAGTGTGAGCATTTTCTCAATTGCTTGCTTGCGGCAGTGGTGAAGGAGTCAATGTAGGTGCGTTTAGAACTCTTATTTCTTTTGGATCCAATATTGGTGTCAATGAAGTAATGGAGGCGCAAGTCGACTACGCTTCGCATTTTATTTAGAAGGAAGCTGATCTTGTAAATAACGTCTCCGAAATAGGCTGACAGCAAGTTCAACAATACGTCATTCAGCTGATCTTAAGCTGCAGTGCGTTGACAATGGGCGGGTCAGGTGTAAACAATGCTATGTAGACCGCTCAGTCTGGGTGACGAAGCTTTATTGATCAGGTAAATGCAGCTTCAGTTCAGGCATTAAATGTGTCAAGGGATGAAAGTTTGCCGGTTCTTGGCAGTGCTGGGGGTAACCTGATGCTATCTTGTGTGGGCTGCCATCGACAATACAAACCTTCTATTCTTAGGTAAGGCAAGATGCATCCTCATTGATAGGAGGCTTTTAAAGTCGTCGCCCAGAAAATACTGGGCGATGAGTTAACTCAACGCTTAGAAAAATGTCGAGCACATAGGGAATTCAAGACTATTAGCTGGCTTCTTTTATCAAATTGCGGGCAATAATAATCTGTTGAATTTGACTTGTTCCTTCGTACAAACGAAACAAGCGCACGTCGCGATAAAAGCGTTCAACCGCGTACTCAGAGATGTAACCGGCGCCGCCGTGAATTTGCACCGCGCGATCGGCCACCCGGCCAACCATTTCGGTTGCGAATAATTTACAGGCAGAAGACTCAGTGCTGATATTTTTTTGCTCATCCCGCATTCTAGCAGTTTCCATGGTCATACATTTAGCCGCATACATTTCTGTCTGCGAGTCTGCCAGCATGGCTTGGATTAGCTGCTGATCGGCAAGAGGTTTGCCAAACTGCTTGCGATTCATTGCGTACTCTAGGGCATCTTTAATTAGGCGCTCTGCAACACCGACACTCACCCCAGATATATGCAGGCGGCCACGGTCGAGTACCTTCATAGCGGTGATAAAGCCTTCGCCTTCCTCACCAATAATGTTTTCAGCAGGGACTTTGCAGTCCTCAAAAATAACATCACAGGTCATCGAGCCAGCTTGGCCCATTTTTTTATCGACTGCTCCGAGAGTGATTCCAGGAGTGCCGCGTTCGACGATAAATGATGAAATGCCACGTGCCCCTTTAATGTCAGGATTGGTTCTGGCCATGACGTTGAAGGTGTCGGCAAGTGGGGCGTTGGTGATGTAGCGTTTAGTGCCATTAAGCACATAATAACCATTTTCAAGACGGGCACTTGTTTTCAGTGAGGCTGCATCTGAGCCTGCATCGGGTTCGGTGAGGCAGAAACAGCTAATCCATTCGCCGCTTGCATATTTAGGCAGGTACTTCTGCTTTTGCTCTTCTGTACCATTAAACACAATGGCTGCAGAGCCGATGCCATTGTTGGTGCCCATTACTGAGCGGAATGCTGGTGAGGTTCGCCCCAGAGCGATTGCCACCAGTATTTCTTCTTCCATTGTCAGCCCTAGACCGCCATATTCCTCTGGAATAGTGAGTCCGAATAGGCCTAGAGCTTTCATTTCTTGCAAAATATCGTCTGGTAACTTGCCAGATTCTGCGAGTGCATTTTCTGCCGGCACCAAGCGTTCGCGAACGAAGCGCTCGATCATGTCGACAAGCTGTTTAATCGTTTCCTGATCTCTTATCATTTTTGTCCCCTAAAACTAAGCGGCTAAACTAGCATATGCGCTTTCAATATGCGACTGGAGCCTGCGTGGTTACTGGCCTTGCAGTTAATTCCTCCGCTGCAAAGCCTATGCTAGAATATGGGGCCTGTTTAAGCCCCTGTATAGTTGCTACTCGACAATACGAGCAACAGGTAGACATTGGATGTAGTGGGAGTGCCACTGTCTGAAGGCGAGCGGCTTGAAGCCTAGCTCGGTCGCCGCACATATCCCTATGAAACTATTAGGTATATCCGATTTTAAGCTATACCGCTGGCTCTCAATAAGAGAATAATCAATTTTAATCAGAGAGAAATTAATGTCCAACAATTCCATAGTTGATGCCTTCATTTACGACGGCGGACGATCTGCCTTTGGCCGCCACGGCGGAGCGCTTTCCCCGGTGAGGCCTGATGATTTATTAGCTCACGTCATAAAAACAGTAGTTGAGCGCAATGGGTTTGCGCCAGAGAATTACGAAGATGTAATTATGGGAAATACCAACGGAGCGGGAGAAGATTGCCGCAACGTCGCACGATTTGCATTGTTGCGAGCTGGTATGCCAGTGAAAGTTGCCGGATTGACGGTTAATCGCCTTTGCGGTTCAGGGCTGGCAGCCACTATCGATGCCGCTCGTGGTGTTAAAGCGGGAGAAGGCGAGTTGTTCTTAGCTGGTGGCGTTGAGTCTATGAGCCGTGCACCTATTGTAATGTCTAAGGCACAAACTGCGTTTGATCGAACTCAAGAGATCGCGGACAGCACCTTGGGAGCAAGATTTACCAATCCCGCGTTTGCCTCAGCTTATGGCAATGACACTATGCCGCAGACGGCTGATAATATAGCCAGTGACATTGGTATCACCCGAGAAGAAAGCGATAAATTCGCTGCCGCCTCTCAGGCGAAATATGAAGCTGCCCGTGCGGATGGCTTTTTTAAGGACGAAATCATTTCTATCGAGGTGCCACAGGGGCGCAAGAAGCCGCCATTGACTGTGGACGCCGACGAGCACCCCAGGGCTCAATCTACCGTTGAAGCACTAAGTGGCTTGCGAACTTTATTTCCAGATGGTGTTGTTACTGCTGGCAACGCCTCGGGCATTAACGATGGCGCCGCTGCACTGATTGTCGGCAGCCGGGCGGCTGGTGAAAAAGTAGGGGCCCAGCCACGAGTAAGAATTATTGCTGGAGCTGTTGCCGGAGTAGAACCACGAGTTATGGGGTTTGGGCCGGTGTTTGCGATTCAAAAAGCTTTAGCAAGAGCTAATCTAGATCTATCGGACATGGACATCATTGAAATTAACGAAGCCTTTGCTCCACAAGTGCTTGGTTGCTTGAAAATGCTAGAAGTCGATTTTAACGACTCGCGGGTCAATCCAAATGGTGGTGCAATAGCAATAGGCCATCCACTGGGGGCGTCTGGTGCGCGAATCGCTATTTCAGCGATGCGGCAGTTAGAACGTACCGGCGCTCGTTATGCTGCAATCAGCCTATGTATTGGGTTAGGGCAGGGCATTGCTGCCATTCTAGAGCGAGTAGAGTAATACTTATTACGCTTGCCACTGAGATAATTCGCAGACTCACCAAAGGTCACACTATTTAGAAAATAATCATGAAAAAATTATTAAACCTAAGATAATAATCAATTTAATCGAAAATAAGGAAATACTATGTCGGATGTAGTTAGTTATCAAATTGTAGACAATATTGGCGTCGTAAGTGTCAACAGCCCACCGGTGAATGCACTTTCCCAGAAAGTCCGAGAAGGTATTTTGAGTGCCGTAACGGCCGCTCAGAGCGATGCTTCTGAAGCGATTATTTTGCGCTGTGAAGGACGTACGTTTATCGCAGGGGCGGATATTACTGAGTTTGGCAAGCCGCCAATGGCACCAGGTCTACCTGAGGTTCTTTCTGCGATCGAGAATAGTAGTAAGCCAGTAATCGCCGCGATCCACGGCACTGCCTTGGGCGGTGGCTTTGAAGTTTCACTAGCCTGCCATTACCGCTGCGCTATTGCCTCTGCCAAGGTCGGTCTTCCAGAAGTTAAATTAGGGCTTTTGCCCGGTGCTGGCGGCACTCAGCGAGTGCCTAGAATAGCAGGCGTCAAAGCTGCTTTGGATATGATTACAAGCGGCAACCCGATAAACGCCAAAACTGCTTTAGGCATGGGCTTAATCGATGAGGTCATTAGCAATGATGATCTTCAAGCTGGCGCAGTTCAGTATGCTAAAGATTTGGTCGCCTCAGGGGCGCCGCTTAGGCGTATTCGTGATATTACAATTGATCCGGCAACAGTTGAGCCGGGTTTTTTTGACGCGGCAAGAAAGAAGTTGGCGGCGAGAGCGCGTGGCGCGATAGCCCCTGATAAAATTGTTTCCTGCATCGAAGCTGCTGTTGAATTGCCAATGGATAAGGGTTTGGAACGTGAACGAGAGTTGTTTACTGAGCTGGTAACGTCTCCTGAATCGGCCGCCATGCGGCACATTTTCTTTGCCGAGCGGCAAGCGGCAAAGATCAAAGATCTACCTAAAGACACTGTCTTGCGCGACATTAAGAAAGTGGCGATTATTGGCGGTGGCACAATGGGGGGCGGAATCGCCATGTGCTTTGCCAACGTAGGCATACCTGTTGTTATGGTCGAAGTTACAGACGAAGCGCTGCAGCGCGGTCTGGGTATCATCAAGAAAAATTACAGTATTACCGTTCAAAAAGGCAAGCTGGCTGAAGATCAGATGGAAGGCCTGCTAGGTTTGATTTCTGGCACTACTGACTACAACGACATCGCCGATGTGGACATGGTGATAGAAGCAGTGTACGAAAATCTAGAATTGAAGAAGCAAATATTCACCAAGCTAGACGGCGTTTGTAAGCAAGGTGCAATATTAGCGAGTAACACTTCTTATCAAGATATTGATCAGATCGCAGCAGCAACTAAGCGCCCTCAAGACGTTCTAGGGTTGCACTTCTTCAGCCCTGCTAACGTCATGAAACTTCTTGAAGTGGTTCGCGGAGAGAAAACCGCTGACGATGTTCTAGCGACCTCTATGGCTATTGGTAAAAAGATTCAGAAAGTCTGTGCGCTCTCTCGTGTTTGCTACGGTTTTATTGGTAATCGTATGCTTGGAGGCTACGGCCGTGAATCGCAAATGCTGTTGATGGACGGTTGCTTACCAACGCAGGTGGATTCAGCTTTGGAAGGGTTTGGTATGGCCATGGGGCCACTGGCAATGGGTGATCTTGCGGGACTTGATGTGGGCTATAAAGCCCGTCAAGGCCGCACTGACTTACCTGACGATCCTAAGCTTTACCGTATGGGAACCTTGTTGGTGGAAATGGGCAGGCATGGCCAAAAAACCGGCGCTGGATTCTACAAATATGACCCGGAAACAAGACGCCGGCTAGCGGATCCTATAGTGGAGGGGATGATCGTTGATGAGTCGAATAAGCTTGATATAGGACGCCGCGAAATAGATAACGAAGAAATTCTAGCGCGCTGTCTTTATCCGTTAATTAATGAAGGCGCTTTGATTCTTGAAGAAGGCATTGCCCAGCGCTCGTCCGATATCGATATTGTGTATGTATTCGGCTATGCTTTTCCAGCAGCTAAAGGAGGCCCGATGCATTATGCCGATCACGTAGGCCTGAAGCATGTGTACGATAAAATCTGTGAATACCGTGACCTTTATGGTGAGCAGTATTGGAAGCCAGCGCCGCTGTTGAAAGAACTTGCTGAGTCTGGCAAGACATTTGCTCAGTGGGACAAAGAGCGGGGTGCCAGCTAGTGATTTCTTATCAAACTGCTGCCCGCGGCGAGCCGCTGGTTAAGGTTGAAGGCAATCTTCCTGTTCCTGCGGGCGCTGAAGTTGTTGTCAAAATGTTAGCGTGCGGTGTTTGCCATTCAGATATTCACATGCATGAGGGTGTGTTCGAATTGGGAGGCGGCAAGCAATTGGAAGTAGGCCGAGAGGGTATGGTTCTCGGCCATGAAATCTTTGGCGAGGTGGCTGCGTTCGGGCCCGATGCCAAAGATGTTCAGATAGGTGACCGACGTGTTATCTATCCTTGGATCGGCTGTGGCGAATGCGCTTCATGTAGGCGGGGTGATGAACATCTTTGCACTCCAGGCCAAGCTTTGGGTATTGTCAAAGAC
This sequence comes from Gammaproteobacteria bacterium, assembly GCA_963854625.1. Classification (GTDB taxonomy): domain Bacteria; phylum Pseudomonadota; class Gammaproteobacteria; order Pseudomonadales; family Pseudohongiellaceae; genus UBA9145. The sequence goes on from CAWKZY010000028.1 coordinate 30,415, forward strand.
GGAGGCTTTGCTGACTACGTGCTTATCCCCCATAGCCGCTATTTATTTGATAAAGGAGACGTGTCTGACTCGTTAGCTGGAACTTATGCTTGCTCAGGTCTCACAGCTTACGGGGCCTTGAAAAAAGTCGGTGATCTAGAAGCCGGTGATGAGATCGTTATCATCGGAGCCGGTGGCGTAGGCAGTATGGCTATACAGATAGCTAGGGCTTTCGGCATTGATCCTATTGTTGTTGATATCGACGAGGCTAAATTACAGTCAGCTCGTGATCTAGGGGTCTCTCGCACCTATAACTCAAGCGATCCCCAAACGGCGCGAGCGTTGAAAAAGTCTGTCGGTGGGGCCTATGCGGCTATCGACTTTGTCGGCGCAGAAGCGAGCGTCAACTATGGACTGAATACCTTACGTAAAGGGGGTAAGTTGGTTGTTGTTGGCTTGTTCGGTGGCGCCTTGACTATGCCTATCCCATTTCTACCGATGAATGCGCGAACAATTGAAGGCAGCTATGTTGGCAGCCTGGCGGATATGGGTGAGCTTATGACTATGGTCCGTGATGGGAAAATAGCACCTATTGAAATACAAGAGCGACCGTTGTCCGACGCGAGCGATGCTCTCAGCGACCTAAAGGCCGGCAAGGTTCAGGGCCGACAGGTGCTGGTCAACGGCTAAACAGTTAGTACACATTTTCGACATGCCAGAATAGAAAATAGGAGTAGTCATTTGTCAGCTTTAAGTGATTTTCAGGCAAGTACCAGAGCCTGGTTAGAAGATAATTGTCCGCCAAGTATGCGGACCCCAATGGTACAGGAAGAAGTAGTCTGGGGAGGACGTAATGGTGAGTTCATTAACCCAGATAGCAAATTGTGGTTAGAGCGGATGTCAGAAAAAGGGTGGACCTGTCCAACATGGCCGAGTGAGTACGGCGGTGGTGGTTTGAGTAAAGAAGAAGGGATGATTCTAAGTGCAGAATTGAGCCGGGTGAATGCTCGGCCTGCTCTGAACAGTTTCGGTATCAGCATGCTGGGGCCGGTATTGCTTGAATATGCAAGTGAAGAGCAAAAAATGCGTTTCATTCCAGATATTGTTAACGGGAAAATTCGTTGGTGTCAGGGTTATTCTGAGCCCGGTGCGGGGTCAGATCTGGCCGCGCTTGGTACAAAAGCTGAACTCTTTGGTGATGAGTACACCATCAATGGCTCTAAGGTTTGGACGTCGTATGCAGACCAAGCTGACTGGATTTTCTGTTTGGTGCGCACTGATTCAGACGTGCCTAAGCACACTGGCATTAGTTTTATTTTGTTTGATATGGCCAGCGAAGGTGTGAGTACTAAACCAATTCAATTGATTAGTGGTTCATCTCCTTTTTGTGAAACATTTTTTGACGATGTGAAAGTGCCAGCAGCCAATTTGGTCGGTGAGCTCAATGCCGGTTGGACGATCGCTAAGCGCCTGTTGCAACATGAACGCACTATGATTTCGGGTTTTGGTCTGGCCAATGATTCAGGCGACAAAGGTGGAACCACCTCTACCGTGGCTACGCTTGAAGGCGCGGCGATGCACTATCGAGGTGATAGCGGTAAAATTTCTGATCCTGTTCTACGTGATCAAATCGCTCAGTTTAAAATCGACACTGATGCCTTTGCCTTTACCTCACAGCGTTCGGTTGAAGAATCTAAGCAAGGCCAAGGTCCAAATGCTACTTCATCAATGCTTAAGTACTATGGCTGTGAATTGAATAAGCGACGTTACGAGTTGCTTCTCAAAGCAATGGGTAGTCAAAGTTTGGGTTGGGAGGGTGCTGGTTTTGCAGAAGATGAACTAAAAATAACGAGAGAATGGCTACGTTCAAAAGCTAATTCTATCGAGGGTGGTACGTTGGAAGTGCAGCTCAATGTGATCGCTAAGCGTGTGTTGGGTTTGCCCGATATGCTCAGCATGAGTAAAAAGTAGACGACCCCTAACAAAATATGGAATAGAGCAATGGCCTTAGTATTAACAGAAGATCAACAATTATTGAAAGACTCCGCTAAGGGGTTTTGTTTGCACAATGCACCAATTGATGTCTTGCGAAAACTGCGTGACAGTAAAGATGAAACTGGTTTTGATGAAACCGTTTGGGCCCAGATGATAGAACTGGGTTGGCCTGGTATGGCAATACCAGAAGCCTATGGTGGGTTTGAATTCGGCTATGGCGGCCTGGGTGTTCTTCTTGAAGAAACCGGACGTAGCTTGGTTAGCTCGCCTCTTATCGCGTCAGTTCTACTTGGCGCTACGGCGATTAATAAGCTTGGCACCGAGGAGCAGAAACAGGAAATGCTGGCTGCGATCGTTTCCGGTGAATTACTGTTGGCGCTAGGCATAGACGAGAAAATGTCCCATAAGCCAACGTCAGTATCAACAACCGCTGAGGCTAATGCGGATGGCTACATTATCAGTGGTTGCAAAACTTTTGTACTAGATGGTCATGTTGCCAATAAACTAATTGTCAGCGCTCGTACTTCGGGTGCGGTTGAAAGCGAAGCAGGTATTAGCCTGTTTGTAATTGATGCTGCCACAAAAGGGGTTAGCATTAATCGCACTTGGATGGTTGATTCTCGAAACGCTGCAAACATAAGTTTTGATAATGTTCAGGTTTCTAAAGGCGCAGCGCTTGGTGAAATAGGGTCGGGCTTCGCCGGATTAGATCAGGTGTTGGACGTTGCACGTATCGGTGTCGCGGCAGAAATGCTCGGCAGTATGCAAGAAGTATTTGATCGCACTTTGGTCTATCTAAAGCAGCGTGAACAGTTTGGTGTTTTGATAGGTTCTTTTCAAGGTTTGCAACATCGAATGGCAGACATGTATAGCGAAATTGAACTATGTAAGTCTACTGTCCGTGGAGCCTTGGCCGCGCTGGATAATCCAGACAGCACGGTCAAAGAGATTGCGATCATCGCAAGTCTAGCCAAAGCGAAGCTTTCAGAGATAATGGAAAAAGTAAGTAATGAAGGTATTCAGCTTCACGGCGGCATAGGTATGACCGATGAGTTTGATATTGGTTTCTTCATTAAGCGAGCCCGAGCTGCTCAGCAGTTTCTGGGGGATGCCAGTTTTCACCGTGATCGCTATGCGGCTTTGAACGGATTTTAACGGATAGTTTTTAACCCGCAACACAATAAAGCACGATCCGGCCAGGTATCGAATCTATGACCATTAAGTTGCGAAACTTTTACGAGATAGGGCAAAAGGTCAACAATGATCCTTTGGTCTATATGTTTGAAAATTTTATTTCCGAACAAGAAGTTGCGCAGCTTTTGGCAGCGGCTACGCCGAAGCTAAAACAGGCATTGGTTAGCGATAACAAAAAAGGCATTGAGAGCGTGGGTCGATCTGGCAGCAACTGTTGGATTCCTTTCAAACAGCATCGAGTAATCGAAGAGCTGTCACTGCGGGTAGCTGAGGTGGTTGGATTGCCTTTGGAACAAGCGGAATCTCTCCAAGTTATTTACTATAGCCAGGCTCAAGAGTACGCTCCGCATTATGACGTCTGGGATGTGGCAACCGAACGTGGTCGCCGTTGCATGATTAAAGGCGGTCAGCGGATGGTTACCTGCCTGCTGTATCTCAGTGATGTTGAGAAAGGAGGTGGAACTAGTTTTCCAAATCTGGAGATGCAAGTGCGGGCTAAAAAAGGTCGCATGGTTCTTTTTCATAATTGCTATGAGGGCAGAAATATCCGCCACCCGGACAGCCTTCATGGCGGTATGCCTGTGATAAAAGGAGAGAAGTGGGCCTGCAACTTCTGGTTTCGCGAATCTGATTATCAAGACCCGAATAAAGTGCCTAAACGTAAAGCTCCTGCTGCATCCTCTCAGAAATTCAACCGAGTTATTTAAATTATGCCGTTATTAATTCTTGGTGCAGTACTTGCAATACTTGCGTATCTACCTGCGTTTTGGGTACGCCGAGTGATGAAACAGCATGGAGCCGAAATTGAAGGATTAGCCGGCACAGGCGGTGAGTTGGCGAAACACTTAATCAAGCGGTTTGAACTCTCAGGCATCGAAGTCGAAGAAATTGGGCCATTTCAAGATCATTTCGACCCTGCTGCTAGCAAGGTCCGGCTGAGTCCAGATAATTTTCACGGGAAATCATTAACTGCCCTGGCAGTAGCTGCTCATGAAGTGGGGCATGCCATGCAGTTTCATCGTAGAGAGAAAATTTTCGAATTAAGAAAACGCTATCTTCCCACCGCAGCACGATTGAGCAAGGCCGGTATTGGTCTTTTGATGGTATTGCCAGTGGTTGGTTTTGCCGTT
>CAWKZY010000029.1:0-33226 GCA_963854625.1 Gammaproteobacteria bacterium
TCGTTATTTTTCCGGCTATCTCTCAAGGTGCCTCACTAGAAATAGAAAGGGCGCTAGAAATATTGCTAGCTGATTACGATATCGATGATTATTTGAAGGTTCGTGATGAGGTCACGCTAAGCTCGGGCTATTATCTAGTTCAGTCTGGCGACACACTTGATGAACTAATTGTAAGGCTTGTGGGTAATACTCCGATTAGAAAGAAGATATTACGAGACGCATTTGTCCATGCTAATCCTAATAGCTTTAGAAATAGCAATCCAAACTACATGCTTGCCGGGATAAAGTTAAGAATCCCAGATGCTGACGACATTATTGAGCTTCTTTTTGATATGAATTCGCCAGCAATGCGAAATATGAATCAATCCAGACAGAGCTGGGTTCATTTTCCTTAAATATAATTTATCAGGTTACTTGAAAGTGGAATCATGAACGGGCCAGAGAACATAAGTAAATACTTAAGGGTGCCGATGCCAGATAGGCCTGCGCTTGGAATATTACGTATATCTCCACCTAAAGCTAGAGAGTTGAACCTGAGCCCCGACCAGGTCATACGTGGAATGGTTGCAGAGGCCGGGAAGTCAGTCGATTTTTTGTCAGGAAATATCGAACAAGAGATTCGCTTAGGCCTTTGGTAATCATTGAGGTAAGGGTGACCGAAAAATAAAACTGCTGATTAAAGGATGTTTTGGAAACGGTTGTTATTACGGCATCTACCACTAAGGCTGTCAGCGCTTCTCCTTTTTAAGAACTAAATTCGTTACGAATAGGGTTAGTGCCTTATCAAATTGATTAAGGAGTATTATTTGGCCTACAGTAATATTCGCCTTCAACAGTCTTCCTTTTGCTTCTGCCTTATTAGTTTGCATGTTGCTTACTAAAGCAGAGCCTTTTTTGCTTAACTCGAGACCTCGTGCCGAGAAGCCTTCTCCCTTCGCTGATGTGCGAGCATAGATTAAAACCTTGTTCTTCATGCGTATTTGCATATGCAGTATCGCTGTCCATTCTTGATCTACGTACTTTATTTGGACGTTTTATTTTGAGTTAGACGCAAAATTTACTTCAAAGTCTCTGGCGCAAATACGAATTACAAATCTTCTATCGTTCGATCGCACTTTAATATAGCTAGTATCGATTTTTCATGAGACTCGATCCAAACTTCAAAATTTTCTACTAACTTGGTCGTAGAGTTTAGTTTGAAGTTTTGTGCATAGCCGAGCGCGTGCGAATACCAATAGTCGCAATAAGAAAACTCATCGGCTGTGTAAGTGCGCGAATCTGACGAATTTTTTAAGAATCATAAGTTTAGTTTAAAGGAAAGTTATTAGTAGAGGTATCAAGGTGCCGCCGGGGCATGTTTTGGTACTTGGTGTTCGCCGTTTTCCGCTTTGTCGCCGCTTTCCACTGCTGCTCGCCGCTTTCCGCTTTGTCGCCGCTTTCAGAGGTGTCTTCAGCAATTCATAAGCAGTTAAATCCAAGAGGGAGTGAGTTAAAAGCCCGTAGCTATCTGTTTTTAATAAACAAATAACAATCAACAACCATCTGGTATTAGTTCTGGCATGGATCATGCTAAACAAGATACTAGCAGCACAAGTATTTGTAGGCAGAACGACCTAATTTAGATCCATTACATATAGAAAGAAAATGAGCTATGGCCAAACCACTAGATAACTATTTCGCTTTTAATCATGCAGCTATGACTGTCAAGAATAAGAGGCTCGAATTGATTTCAGGAAATATCGCGAATGCTTCTACGCCAGGATTTAAAGCGAAAGATTTAGACTTTTCTAGTCTTCTGCGTAGTTCATTCGACAAATCAGAAAGTGGGCGTGAGATACCTCTAGGGGTAACAAGCTCTAAACATATGGGGCACTTTGATGGGCCGAGCTGGACTGATACAAATTCCGCTATCACCTACCATGTTCCACTTGCGCCAAGTCTCGACAACAACACTGTAGAGATAGGGGTAGAGCAGGCTAAGTATGGACGTGCCATAGCCGACTACCAAGCGTCATTACAGTTTATGGAAAACAAGATAGCCGGCTTGCGAAAAGCATTCAGAGGAGAATAGAAAATGTCATTTGATAAAATCATGGCAATAGGCGGTAGCGGTCTTAATGCACAGTTAGTCCGGATGAATGCAACCGCAAGTAACTTAGCTAATGTAGGCGTTGTATCGGGGACCGAGGAAAGCGCTTTCCGCGCACAGCGTCCTGTTTTTTCAGCGCTCTTAGATGGAGACACAGCGGGGGGCTTTAAAAACTTAGCTGGCGGTGTGCGCGTAGATAAAATCGTTGATGATACTAAGCCTATTGAGCAGTTATATGAGCCGGGCAATTCTATGGCCAATGCCGATGGATATGTTTTTGCTTCTAACGTCAGCGAAATCGAAGAGCTCGTAGACATGCTGGATGCGTCGCGGGCCTATCAAAACAATGTCGAAGTGATCACCAGCGCCAAAGACCTAATGATCAAGACATTAGGGTTGATCAAAGTATAACTATCTTCAAAAGCTAGACTGAAACTTAGGAGCAGAAAATGGGTGCCGAATTAACAGCAACGCTGCCGTCCAACATACTCACGACCAAACAGTATGAAGATCAACAGGCAAAGTTACGTGTGCAAGAGGAAGATCTAGATAGGACAGCATTTTTAACGCTATTTACGACACAGTTAAAAAATCAAAACCCCCTAGATCCGATGAATAACGAAGCCTTCGTTTCTCAGCTGGCCCAATTTTCTTCACTTGAAGCAATGACGGGTGTAAGAACTTCCGTGGATGCGATGGCTGCCGATTCGAAATCAGAAAAGTTTCTATTAGGATCAAGTTTGCTGGGTAAAAAGATAGAGCGAGTAGGAAACTTAGCGACCATAGGTGCTGGAGGAGATATTACTTCGAATGCAAATTTACCTGAATCAGCTGATTCTGGAGCTTTTCGAATTTACGATCCGGCTACAGAGGAATTGGTGTATACAAAAGATTTTTCAAACCTTCCGGCGGGTAACGTAGACCTTACTTGGAATGGGCAAAACCAAGAAGGCGTGGAGATGCCAGCGGGTCAATACAAGTTTGAGTTCATTGTAGATCGTGGAGGAACCTTAACCACGATGCCTCTTATAAATAAGCAAATAATTACCGCAGTGAGTTGGGATCAAACACTCGAAGAGTTAAAAGTTGAAATGGAAGACGGAAGCGTGCTTGGCATGTCAGAAGTTGGACGTATAGAAAATTAATCTAGGAGACAAAAATGTCATTTTATACTTCATTAACAGGTCTGCAGGCAGCAACTACTGAATTGTCTGTTACATCAAACAATATTGCTAACGCAGGCACTACAGGTTTTAAGCGTGCTGATGCAAATTTCGGCGACATCTTTGCCAGCACTCCGCTGCAAAAGTCAGGCTCTATAGGTGGCTCTGGTGTTGCCTTAAAAGGAATCGTTCAGCAGCATACTCAGGGCAACATCGAATTTTCAACTAACGCATTAGATTTGGCTATTACTGGGGATGGGTATTTTAAACTCAAGACGTCAGATGGCGGAGAGCTATTCACCCGTAATGGTGGTTTCATGCTCGACGACCAAAATAGGATGGTCAATTCAGCAGGCCAATCACTTCAGGTCCTTCCGGTTGATTCTGTTAATAATGCGAACTTTGAAGCTAAAACCACAGGACTCACTGTTATGCGCTCTACAGTTGGTGATTTTACGCCGACAACTGAAATCAATTTGGGATTGAACCTACCATCATCTGCAAAGGCCATAACATCAACTTTCAACGCCAATAAGCCAGATACATATCACAAGACGACTTCTTTCACTACATATGGCTCAAATGGGCAGGCACAGCTTGCAACCATTTATTACGTAAAGACGTCAGAGCCTACCGAGGCTGTTCCATTCAGTAAGTGGCAGACCCATGTCACAATAGATGGTGTCGCCGTCAAATCAGCATTGACACAGTCAGCTGATGCAGGAGATGAAAAACAGTTTATTAATAAATTTGGTGAAATAAAAACAAAAGCAGAGCTTGACGTGTTGTCTAGAAATCCGCCGACAGGTGGAACTCCGCCCGCTGAAGGCGCAGACTATTTGATTACGGCTTCGACTACATACCGTAAATTTTCATTGGATCAGTTAGAATCACCGATCGCTTCAGTGGCGGCAGCTATTTCAACCAGCATTCCTGCCGGATCTACTTATACGGATGGCCTAAATCTTACAAATGCTTCCACAGGTGTTGATTTCGGTGGCGCTAACTTCACAGCCGCAAACACGAAGGCGCTTAGCAGGATGTTTACGATGGAAATTGATGGGTCCATCTCTAAGCCTATAAGCCTAACGCGCTTATTTCAATCGAGTGTTCTCGACGATAAAATCCTATCAGGTAAGCAAATCGCTACAGAACTCACGAATGAAATAAACAAAGCTTTTGGTGATGGCAAGCCCTTTGATCTTTCTGGTGCGGCGACTTTGGCAGCCGACCCTGGCCAGCTCGTGCTAAAGCGAACGAATTCAGTTACTAATGTTGTTACAAAACAAACATTGGACATCCGAGCAATACTTCAAACACAAGATGCTTTAGCCACTAATCCGCATCTGATAGAAAGTGGATCTGATGGCGCCTTAAACACTGTCGCAGAAGGGTGGCAACTTGCTTACGCGATTACGGAGCATTTGAATACCGCGGGAGCGGGATGGAATGATATTAATGTCGAATACGATGAGAAAAACCAAGGATTCGTGTTCAATCAAACGGGAGCCCTTCCCGACGAATTGCGTATCGCGAGCCTAGGTGCAGCATCGAACACCTTGTTCGGAGCCGTCACGGGAACGGATGATATAAGCGTAGCGGGTACAGATGGTGGGTCGGTACTAACTAATTTAACACTTAATGGTTCCAAGCAGTTGCTTGGAGATGTTATTGGGAACGGTGCAGCATTGGTCGCATCAAGCCGCAGGTCGGGTATGGTTGTAGAGTACGCTGGGGGTGTTTTCACTTTTAAGAGCGGGACCACAGGTGACTCGTCTTCCATCAAAATGATTGCAGCAAACGATGGTGCTGCTGCGCCAACGATTGACCCGAAGGGCGGTGCAATGGCCGTTTCTTTATTCGGCTTGGACGGGGTAGGGGGCACCCTAGCTGAGATTACACAGGAAACCAAGTCCGCCCTATCACTGGTTGAAAACATCCCGACTGTTCGCGGACAAGCATCAACAAAAGCGAAATTAACAGGCAGCGCTATGGGTGTCGATACGGGTCAAGCGTTTAGCGTTAACGCGGCAAACCAAACTGTCACAGTCGTTATCGACGGTATTACACAGGCTGTCAAGCTGGCCCTTGGTCAATACAATACCGACACCTTCATCGCAGAGTTTCAAAAGAGAATCAATCTGATGGCTGATGCGAATGGTAAGACGGTTAGCAACGTGGTAGTTGGTTTTGATGCGGCTAAGACGGCGCTGACAATTGAGGGCTCTACCGCGAGTTCTACATCTTTTATTCAAGTTATAGGAAGCCAAGATTTTGGCCTTTCGGATGTCGCTGTTGCATTTGGTAAAAGCGCTCAATATGCAAGAATAAATTCAGATAAGCTCGCTGGAAGTAATCTTTATGTGACACAAAACGTGGCGACAGGCCAGTGGACTGAGAGCGTTGATGCAGGTGATTTTGATGCCGGCGACGTCCCCCAATGGACGCCGATATTTTTGGATCGGGGTGAAATTACTTTTAACAGTTCTGGATCGCTCGTTTCTCCCCAAGCAAAATTTGCACTTGAAAGTACAGCAACCACTGGAAATATCGTAAACGTAGCGTATACCGGCAGTACTCAATATAACTCTGCATTCTCAGCGATATCCCAATCGCAGAATGGTGCTCCTGAGGGGGACCTTAACGGAATCAGTATTGCTGAAGATGGGCTTATTTCAGCGAGTTATTCAAACGGCTCATCAGTATCACTGGGAAAGATAGTGGTTGCCAACTTCAATTCAGCAGCGGGTTTAAAGCAGCAAGGGGACTCGTCTTGGACAGCGACTGCGGATTCGGGTGCGGCTAGACTTGGTGAGGCTGGTGCAGCTGGCTATGGAACAATCCGAGCGGGTTCTAAAGAGCGTTCCAACGTGGATTTGACTACGGAGTTAGTAGATCTGATCGCGGCACAGCGTAACTTTCAGGCAAACGCTAAGGCAATTGAGACTAATAGCGCGATGAGTAGCGCAATTATGAACATTCGCGGTTAGACAACAGTTTTTAGGAGGATAGGTCAATGGATAAACTTATATTTACAGCGTTGAGTGGTGCCAAGACCGGCACGGTTCGGCGGGTTATGTTGACCAATGATCTGGCTAATGTTTCTACTAACGGGTTTAAGAAAGCATCATTTCAGCGAGATATACCAACTCAGTTATCAGGGCCAGGTTTTCCGGTACGGTTTCAGCCGTTAATGGAAAATAAGGCTGACGTAATTAACCTAGCCGCCGGTACTAGAATGGATACAGGTAATCCACTCGATGTAGCTTTTAATGATGAAACGGTACTCGGTGTATTAGCCGAACAGGGAGAAATAGCCTTTACTCGGCGTGGGGATCTTCGTGTCTCGGAGTTGGGGTTTATTGAAACCGCAAATGGTTATCTAGTGGCTACAGAAGGTGGGGGCCCATTAACTGTGCCTGTCGGAGGCAGTGTCAATATAACCCCTGATGGCACTGTATTTTTCAACGCGGCGGGGGCAGATGCTGGCGGCGCAGCGGCGCCATTAGCAATAGGTCAGCTTTTAATGCGAGATAGCTCCGCTACAACACTCCAGAGGCGGTCAGACGGCCTGTTTGAAGAGTTTGGCGCTAATGGAGCTGGCGGTGATATCGCACCTGGGCCACAAGCGGCCTCATTAACACCGGCATCACTTGAGGGTAGTAATGTGAACGCGGTTGAAGTGTTGGTAAGCCTCATGGATTATTATCGGTCGTTTGAGACCCAAATGAAAATTATTAAAAGTGCCGAAGAGTTAGACCAAACTGGTGCTCGCCTCATGCAGGCGAGCTAACTAACAAAGTAGGTTTAGAGAGAGAAAAAAATGGACGCTTCAATGTGGGTTGCAAAGACTGGTCTGACTGCTCAGTCAACCAGAATGACAGTGATTGCAAATAATTTAGCTAACGTAAACACCATTGGCTTTAAGAAAGACCGTGCGAATTTTGAAGATCTTTTGTATCAAAGAATTTCGCAGCCAGGCGCCCAAGCGGATGTTCAAGCAGATGCGCCCACGGGTTTAATGCTCGGAACAGGAACGCGCGTGGTGTCAACTGAAAAAATACACCGTCAAGGTAATATGATTTCTACGGAGAACTCTCTTGATTTGGCTATTGCGGGCGATGGTTTCTTTCCGATCCAGCAAGCTGATGGAACTATATCTTACACAAGAGATGGTTCTTTTAAGCTTTCTAGTTTAGGGGCAATAGTTACCGCGTCTGGAGAATCAACCATCCCTGCAATAAATATCCCTCAAGATGCTACAAGTATATCAGTGGGTAGAGACGGCACGGTGACAGCTGAGCTTGCTGCGGGCGGTGGCGCTGTTCAGGTCGGCCAATTTCAGATTTCAAGGTTTGTAAATAACGCCGGTCTTATGGCGCAGGGCCGTAATCTATATGCAGCGACGAATGCAAGTGGTCCAGCTCTTGTCGGTGCCCCAGGTGATCAGGGCGCGGGAATGATCTCGCAAGGTACCTTGGAGGCCTCTAACGTAAATGTTGTAGAAGAAATGGTTAATATGATTGAGACTCAAAGAGCCTATGAAATTAACTCAAAAGCGATCTCTGCGGCTGACGGCATGCTTAGATTCTTAAATCAAAATCTTTAGTATTAATATAGGATTAATTCAGTTATGAAATCTTCCGCTTTAATGATAAGTCTGGTAAGTATGATTACAGTTGGTTGCTCATCGACGCAATTTATTCCAACGAATGGGCTGGACGAATTTGAGATAACTTATCCTGAGTCCCCTTCGTTATCTTCCCAAGTAACTGGGTCTATTTTAGACAATGGATCAAATCTGTATCCGGCGGGCCGTGCCTATTCGGCCGGTGCTGCTAGAGTGGGAGATATAATAACAATCGTTCTGGCTGAATCTGCGCAGGCTTCTCGCGTAAATGGTTTATCGACAGAGAGGGTGTCAAAGAATTCCATTACGCCAGGAATTTTTCCTGAAAAAACTCTTTTTGATGAGTATGCAAACCTTGCAGATTTGGGTTCTACCATTAGCAGTGAAGGCAACGGTACAGCCGGACAATCTGCCTCGTTGACTGGGAGTATCTCTGCGGTTGTAGTGGAGGTAATGAGTAACGGTAACTTAGTTGTATTCGGAGAGAAGCAATTAGAACTGAATGAGGGAAGCGAATATATCAGAGTTCGTGGAGTAGTCAGGCAGGAAGACATTCAGCCGAATAATACTATATTGTCGCGCCGACTCGCGAACGCTCAATTTTCTTATAGCGGTGCAGGGGCATTAGCTCGCTCAACTAAGGTGCCACCGATAACAAATATCCTATTTAGTCTATGGCCATTTTAAGGATCAGGGAATTATCATAATGCACACACGTTTCACTAAATTAGTATGCTCGGTTTTAGTCATGATATTGACTTCAAGTATGAGTCACGCAGACCGGATCAAAGACATTGTCGATGTCGCTGGTGTGCGTAGCAATCAACTACTCGGATATGGCCTCGTTGGGGGACTATCAGGAACTGGAGATGGAAGAGACTTAAGGGTAACCGGCCAGAGCTTAACATCGCTTTTATCGGGGCTTGGGGTTAGCGTTGACGGACCGGTGTCTGAGTATGACCTCGGCGACAATATTGTGAGACTAGCTCAACAACAAGCACAGCAGCCGCTTCAAACGGATAACCTAGCTGCAGTTTTGGTGACGGCGGAAATACCGCCCTTTGCTAAACCAGGACAAAGAATTGATGTGAACATATCAACCGTCGGCTCTGCTGAAAGTTTGCGAGGTGGAAATTTAATTCTAACTGAACTTAGGGGTATTGACGGGCAGGTGTATGCGTTAGCGCAAGGGCCGCTCACAGTAACTGGGGTGTCGGTTGATGCTGCTGGTAGCAGCATACAGATAGGAGTTCCAACCTCTGGGCGGATCCCAAACGGAGCGATTGTAGAAAAATTAATACCGTCTTCCTTTGAAACTACAGAAAACATTATATTGAATTTGCGCGATTCTGATTTCAGTACATCCAGCGCGATTGCGAAGGCAATTAACGACGTTTATGGGGCGGGTACGGCAACTTCTCTAGATTCTGTGTCAGTTGTTGTAAGAGGGCCGCAGGACATGTCGCAAAAAGTCGCATTCTTGAGTGACATTGAATTGATGGAAGTTGATGCAGGAGATCCTGTTGCCAGAGTTGTTATTAATTCTCGTACCGGTACGGCTGTTATTAACCGATCCGTTAGGGTTGGAGCTGCAGCTGTTTCCCATGGCACATTGATGGTTCGGGTCGATGCGTTCAACGGCGTAGTTCAGCCGAATGCTTTTGCCGAAGGTGATACGGCTCTTGTGCAAAATGCTGATATAACGGTAACAGAAGAAGAAAACAATATGTTTCTCTTTGAACCTGGTATTGAATTGCAAGAAATTGTTGATGCGGTAAATCAAGTTGGTGCCTCTCCGTCTGCGCTTATAGCTATATTAGAAGCGTTAAAACGAGCTGGAAGTCTTAAAGCTGAATTGGTGGTGATTTAAATGGCAGGAATACAAAATTTCGTAGCGAGTAGATACGACTTTCAGGGACTGGCAAGTCTCAAATCTAACAACGCGAGCGATCTGGAAAAATCTAAGGAAATTAATGCGAAGGTTGCCGCGGAGTTTGAATCAATGTTTTTAAAGCAATTAACAGATTCTATGCGAGCCTCTTTAAAACCTTTTAAGAGCGATCTAATAAATAATGAATCTATGGAGCTATTCGAAGGCATGTTCTATGACGAGGTGTCTTACAAAATTGCCCAGTCGCAAGGTTTAGGGTTGGTAGATTGGCTGAACGATATTACAGATAAGCAAGCGCCTAAATCGGGCTTAGTGTCAGCCTCCTCTAAAGTTTCAAGATAATCTAAAGGTTCTTAGTCGTATCAGCAAAAAATATGACCATTAAACAACGGATTAGAGTTATTTACTGTAAAGAGGCAATTTGTTAAAAACATAGGACTGATCTAATTTAGAGAGCTGTAATTATATTAGTTTATTTAAGAACAGGCATACCGGCAGTAAACACGTAAGTGAAAAATCACTTAATATCATTTTAATATTTTGAAGGTAATAAATAACTACAATGGGTGACTTACTTAACATAGGAGCTGCAGCTACCGAGCTATATAGGCAGGCGCTTTCTACAGTAAGTAATAATATTGCTAACTTAAATTCTGATGGATATTCGCGGCAGGAGGTTAGGGCCGAAGAAAGTATACCTACGTTAAATGGTGTTAGTTATTTGGGGTCGGGGGTTAACTCAAAGGGTGTTTTTCGTGCGTTTGACGAATTTGCCACATCTAATGTTCGTGTAGCTATTAGCAAGGTCAATGAGCAAGAGCCACTAATGCGCTATACAGATAGATTGGTTGATCTTTTAGGCTCCGAGGAGGGAAGCCTAAGCAATGGGATTAGCACTTTTTTTTCTGCTACATCCAATTTATCAGGGAATGCTGCAGAAGAGTCCTTTCGACAAGAATTTTTAATGGCTGCAAATTTTTTGACTGCGCGCTCTAATTCGATGGGCGCAGAGTTAGCCAGCCTCGATGCAGAAATAACTGGTGAACTTAAAATTCAATTTTCTGAGCTTAATAAAACGGCTTCAAGTTTAGCGCTTGTCAATAAAGAGCTAAGCAAAACAGCATTGGCTGGAAAGCAGCCACCAATGCTCTTAGATCAGCGAGACTTCCTGCTAAAAGATCTGTCAAAGTATGCAAGTCTAGATATTGAAATTGATGCTAGAGGCAGGGCGCTTGTTAAGTTGGCTGGTAGTAGTAAGACTATGAGATTTGTGGATGAAAATAAATCGTACTTGTTGGATCCTAAATTCGCTAAGGTCTCAGGAGGGCCGATCTCTATTGTCCTTGACTCGTATGGCAAGAATCTTAATGTGGGAGACGTACAAAGCGGTTCTATAGGTGGGACCCTTAATTTTAGGAATACTATCTTCGAGCCGTTGAGAGATAACCTGGATATTCTTGTTACAACAATGGCTAATTCCATTAACAATATTCACAAGCAAGGTCTCAACAACAGTGGTGCAGTTGGACTTAATTTGTTCGACCTCACTCTAAAATATGCCGCGACAAATGCAGGAGATGGTACATTATCAAGTGCTATTTCAGTTTCTGCAGCCTCAGACACGCCAAAAATCAACATTCAGGCTACTTGGGAGGCGGATAAGAGCAGGTGGTCGGTCACTGACTTGGAAACCAATACAAGTTCTTACGTGTCCCGTAACTCAGCGAGTGATAACGGTTTTACTTTTAATAAAGTAAGTATATCGGCAAATGCGACACTGGGGAACGGGCAGTCATTTTTAATAAGGCCG
Source organism: Gammaproteobacteria bacterium (assembly GCA_963854625.1). Lineage (GTDB taxonomy): Bacteria > Pseudomonadota > Gammaproteobacteria > Pseudomonadales > Pseudohongiellaceae > UBA9145. The sequence goes on from CAWKZY010000029.1 coordinate 11,584, forward strand.
GACCTGCGTGCTATCGATAATTTTAAGGTGTCTCTCTTAAATACAGCACAAATAGCAACGGCTGATAGGTTGCAAATTGAAGGTGCTATCGCTAACTCAAAAGAGGCTAATCCGTCTTTGGAATACGATAAAAGAGCGTTAGCGTTAAATGGGCATGCGGCACTCGATACAGGAACTATTCTTGGGATAAGACAAACCAAGACTTTTAACACCAACACCGTAGAGCCAGCCCTCTTTATTCCACGTGATGTCGCCGGTTTTACGGTAAGTATTCAGCCGCTGTTTACAGATGATCATCAGTTTCAGCTTTTTACTTCAGAGCATAATCATTTGGTGGGGTCAGATACCTTGGCGGCCGGTTTCAAAGCTGGCGTTGCGACGGCGAGCTCTATAGAAGCTGGTGCGGCGTTCATAAATACTTATGTGAATGAGCAAGGAGTGTCCGGCTATAAAGACACTACGATTACCTTAGGAAGTTATGCAAATGATAAGAGGCTTTCTTCTTTAGTACCCATTCAAACTAATGGGACTGCCGCCCCAGTAGTTGCAATTGCTGCCAACAACTTGACACTTAACGGCGTCGACTTATCCGCTCTTAATATACCGGCAAGTTCAACTTTGTCTGCTGCCAACGTAGCTGCATGGATAAATGATGGGGGAGGCGCTGCCGGCTCAGTCACGGCCAATACAGGTGTGACAGCTAAAGCAGATAGTACGCGTACCTATACCTTCAGTGATTTCGATCTAACAAGAAAGCTGTCAATTAATGGGAAGACAATCGTTAACGTAGGAGCGCCAGCAACTCTTGAGGCTTTGGCCGTTTTAATAAACGGGGCGGCATATGATGCGGGAGATGAAGTGGAAGGTGTTGTGAATCCAAATGGGACGATTCTGATAAGGCCAACAGCTGCCAATGTCGGAAAAAATATTCTCCTAGGGAACCCGACCGTAGCAGAGACAACTAATTTTTTAGGTGAGGCTAATGGCATTTATACAGGCCGCGTGGAGTACACAAATACGGGTGCCGTTGTAGCAAAAGGCACCAATATTAATTTTGGATTTAAGGATCATGGTGCCGGGACGGGAAGGGCGACTGATCTGAGCAGGATTGGGTTAGCTACGACAATAACATCTAGCACCCGCTTGGATGATGACTTTCTTGTCTATGTCACTGGCGCGGCCAACGATGTTGCGATTCGATACGATATTAAGGCTAAGCCAGTACTTCCTGAGGTTTCAATAGAACCAGCCTTTTCATTAACCTTTCTAACTCCGAGTCAGGTGCAAATTACCGATACAACTTCTAATACAATTATGGCCAAGAAAAACTATGTTTGGCCAAGTGGTGTACTGGTAAATGACGTAAAAGTTATTTTTGAAGAAGCCCCGACAACGGGTGATGTATTTACTATAAAAGCAAACGAGGGAGCTATAGGTGACAATGGAAATATGATGCGAATTCTTGCCGTTAAGGATATAGGCGTTGACGGAAACGAGATTCCTATTCAAAAATATATTTCCCTAGTTTCTGATATTGGCAATAAGCATCATCTTGCTCAGATGTCTTCTGAGGCATTGCAGGTGGTTAAGGATGATGCCCAGGCGCTATTGGACAATACTACCGGAGTCACGCTGGATACTGAAGCTGCTGATTTAATTCGCTATCAACAATCGTACCAAGCCGCGGCACAAATTATCAAGGTATCGCAAGACATATTTGCTACTTTGTTAGCGGCTTCTAGATAATAATTTCACTTAACGAATTTTAAGAATATGAAAATATCAACTAGCCAATATTTTACAACGATGAATAACCTTATGTCTGAACAGCACGCTAAGATATCGAAGCTGCAGGCACAACTCTCTGTCGGCAAAAAAAATGTAACCCCGAGTACCGACGTTAAGGCTACTACGGCGTCATTAAAGTTATCGGAAGTTATATCGGGGCAGCGAGATGATATAGCTAATCTGCAGAGTGTAAATGCCGGTTATAAGGAAGAAGAAGCCACTATGATGGCAATGACAGATATGATTATGCGTATGCAGGACATATCGATATCTGCTGCGAGTGATACATATACCAGTACTGACTTAACGATATTTGCTGTAGAAGTAGAAAGTTATATGGACGATATTAGAGGGCTAGCAAATAGTAAGGACTCAAATGGACACTTTATGTTCTCTGGTACAAAAGCCACTACTATGCCATTTACAAAGCAGGCCGATGGCACTGTCATATACAATGGAAATCAGACAGAACCAAAGCTTGAATTGGATTCAGGTTACAAGCTGCCCCTCAGCATCTCCGGCAATAAGTTGTCGGGTGTCATAGAAAGGAAAAACGCTTTGGGTGTGGTTACGTCTCGCGTTGATATGTTCAAGGTAATGCAAGACTTTGTGACGGGGCTTAAGACCGATGATAGAACGGCTGTTGGGGCTGCTATTGATGAATTGCGTTCGGTACAACATAATCTGGGGATAAATCTCGTTGATAACGGTTTAAGGCAAAACCTTGTTAATCAAAGGGAAGAAATAGCAGAAAGTAAAATTATAATCTATAAGGGGCTTCTCTCTGACGCTCAAGATGTTGATTATGCGACAGCCATCACCCAACTTTCATCCGATATGCTTGCGCTCGAAGCGGCGCAGAGTACCTTTGCAAAGGTCTCTCAGCTGTCTCTATTTAGCTTTCTGAGGTAATCGATAATGGCTGAAATAAGTACAGATGGTATCGGCAGTAAAATCACTATGGCACTGAAGACTGGTTCAGGTGTTGATATTAACGAGCTGGCCACAAGTCTCTCGGACGCTGAGTCGCTACCACAAATCAACTCTGTTACAGCGAAAAAAGCATCTGCTACGGTTGCTATATCTGGCTATGGCGTTCTTACTAATGGTGTGTCAGCTTTAAAAGTCAAGCTCGAGGCGCTAGAGGATAAAAGCACATTTTTAACGAGTTCGGTGAGTACTTCGAACACAAATGCTATAGGGGCTGAAATCACTTCACAATCCTTAGCTACGCCTGGAACTAGCGAAATTATTATTCATACCTTAGCGCGAAGGGAGGTTACTGAACTAAAAGCTAATGGCGGCGCCGCTTTTTCGTCGGCGACGGCCACTATTACAGGGTTAAATAAAGTAATCCTCACTGTGAACGGCGGTGTTGCAACAGATGTACTTGTTTCAAATCCAACGCCCCAAGGAATTGTGGACGCAATTAATGCTGCTAATCATGAGGGTATAACGGCACGTACAATCAATAAACTTTCATCTGGAGCAGCGGTCTCCGTCCTAGTAGAAAGTAAAACTGGGGTAAATAATAACTTCACTATAAGTACAAATTTAAGTTCTGAGCTTTCGCAAGTTGAGACGCAGGCGGCTCGGGACCTAAAACTTACAGTTAATGGAATGCCAGATATTTATCGCGACAACAACTCACCCAGCGATGTTGTCGAAGGGGTGCAGCTCAACATTAAGACTTCTGGGGGTAATACTCGGAGGGTTGTGGTTACTTCAAATACGTCAGCGCTGAAAACGTCTATAGATGGATTAATCACTACTTATAATGATTTAATAACACTTACCGATTACTTGATTGGGGATGCAGATCCTGATGACGAGCTTGCGGGCTCCCTGTCAACTGACAAGAGAACTGTAAACTTACTGCTTACTAGCGCGAGAGCATTCCTCTCTCTACCCTCATCGAGCGCTACAGCGGAATTCAGTACTTTTCGAGACTTAGGTATTACTGTTGGGACCGACGGCAAGCTGTCGCTAAAAGAGGCTGTATTTTCTGCAGCAGTCAAAAATAGTTTTTTTGATATTAGAACGATGCTCACGGCCGATACCGATGATCAGCTAGCGACAAGTATCTCCGCGAGAAAGGGGCTAGCTTTAGACGCTAACATTGCACTTGAATCGTTGATTAACAGTAAAGGCGCTATAACAACTAGAAAAGCTAGTGCACAAAAATCGGTTACAAGATATACAGATCAGCTTGTAGATTTACAAGAACGGCTTGAATCGTCAAAACAACGTTATTTGAAGCAGTTTGCGGCAATGGAGACTTTGGTTCAGCGCAGCAAGAATACTGGGGATTATCTGACCAGTCAGTTTAAAGCGATGGAAAGTATGTACAGTAACTAACAACTTATATTAGTCTTAATATTCTCTTTATAGGAGGAGAAATGGCCGCTAATAAAAATGAAGATTGTCAAGTGTGTAAATATATTCGATGGTATTTTATGATAGGTGTCCCTATTGTTTTTTTTACATGGATGCAGCCTGATCTGAATATTTTCAAAGGTTTGGATCTCGGAAATATATTTGCGACTGCGATTATGGTGGGTCTTATCAGTTTGGTAGCGTGGAAGTATTATGACGAGCGCAGACGGAAGTAAGAGGGCAAGGGAAGCAGGCAGACCTGAGCGTATAGGTTGTAACTCTTGCAAATATTTCTATATCACATGGAATAAAAAACTTCCTTACGGTTGTCGTGCAATGGGGTTTATAAGTAAAAATCTCCCTTGCATTGATGTCGTCGTAATTGAAGGTAGGGATTGTTTGTCTTTTGAAGGTAAGAACGCAGAGTCGAGCGCCAACAAAGCTTCGCAAGAAGATCTAAAGATGGGAAAAAACGTTGATAAAAAAATCAACGTCAAAGTTTAAAAATGGAAAAATCTAAATATTTTCACGCTCTATAACTAGCATAAAAGGACGTTCAATTGATTTTGATTCATTACACGTTGATCTGCCTTGATAGGTATAGACACTGCAGGCCAAATTGCTGCGGAGCATGTTTTGTTCTGAAGTCCAAAATTTATCAACCGCTGAAGCCGGGAAGACATTAGGGTTAAGAGATGGGTTTATACAATTGCTTTCGGTTATTGATTTCATTTCACGCCTTGTTGGGAGGCGAATTTTTTGGGCTGATTTCTCGGATATCTCTATTGCATATATCTGTGCTTGGTCAAAATTAAGGAAAAGAGGAGAGCCGGAACAATTTTGCAGGCCAGAGAGCTGCATGCCAGCAGGGCACCTAGCCCAGAATAGTGATGAGCCAGCTTTATTAGCTAGCCCATTTTGACCTATAAAAAAGTTGGATAATAAATCAGGCCTATCTTGATATACTGCAGCGCAGTTTTGTGGAGATCGATAATCGCAACCAGAAAGAATAAATATTGAGAGCGTTAGGAGAATTGTGGTGCGAAAAATTCTTAACATAAAGTGAGCTTTTAACATGTTTTCATCTAATTATAGCGCGTTGTATAGATGAACAGTCTAAGCTAAAATTTTTTTAGTTACTATCATATATTGCAGGAGAAAAACATGGATATTGCAACTCTTGGGGGCCTTCTAGGGGCCTTTGGCCTCATCCTTTGGTCGATGATGAAAGATGGTGGGGGGCTTGAGGCCTATATAAATGTCGCGGGACTCGCCATTGTCCTTGGTGGTTCCATAATGGTCGTCCTACTAAGGTCGTCATTGGAGGAATTCGTGAACGCGATTATGGTTGGAGGCAAAGCGTTTGGTAAGGGATTAGAAAAGCCAGATACGCTAATTTCTCAATTGGTTGAGTTTGCTGCCGTCGCTAGAAAGGACGGCATGATCGCACTTGAAGGACAGGAGATAAATAATCGCTTTATGGATAAGGCAGTAGGGATGCTGGTGGATGGCGTTGAAGAGGATGTGATCACAAAGACTTTAACCCAAGATATTGAAAGTATGCGCCTTCGCCATAAACAAGGTGCTGCTGTTTTTAGCTCTTGGGGTGAAGTTGCTCCTGCAATGGGAATGATTGGAACGTTGATCGGACTAATTCAGATGTTGGGTAATATGGACGACCCTAAGTCTATCGGACCTGCTATGGCTATCGCCCTCCTTACCACTATGTATGGGGCAATAATCGCAAATTGCTTTTGCATTCCTATTTCGCAAAAACTAATCAATCGGTCTGAGATAGAGACTGCAAACTGCGAGCTCATACTGGAGGGTATACTTTTCATCCAGAAGGGTGGTAACTCGCGGATACTAACTGACTTGTTAATCTCGTTTGTGCCACCAAAAGAGCGCGAACGCTTGTCTGCTGCTGCTTAGCGTATAAAACCCAAATTAAAATTTAAAACATATTATGGCTGATAATGATATTACATCGACGGATACTGATAGCGAAGCAGGCGATCTGGTTGATTCCTCAGCCCTAGAGGCTGCAGTAGACAATGCCTTAGGCGCAGGTATTGGCTTAGGCGGGCCTGTTGGGTCTGGGGGCGACGAGTGTGAATGTAAAAGAGGCGCGCCGGGCTGGATGGCTACCTTTGCAGACATGGCTACACTGTTAATGGCATTTTTTGTTCTTATTCTATCGTTTTCAGATACCGAGTTACCTAGATTCGAATACATCAATGGGGCTATTCAATATGGGTTTGGTGTAAAAAAATTAATACCTAGAATAGAGATTCCAGCAGCTCGCAGTATTATGGTGGAAAATTTTACGCCAAACGAGGCAGCTCCAACAGTTATATCCGACCCGCGCCAGAAAGAGCTCGATCGTGATGCAGATATTTTGGTTCGCCGAACTGAGACTTCACCAGAAAGGTTTATTGAGGATTTGGAGAATACAAAAATAGCGCTAACCGATCAAATTGCGTCTGGGTTGGTTACTGTAACCACAGATGGTCTGCAAATTATAGTTAAGGTAAATAATAACGAAGTTGCGGGGGCGGATTTTGGTAGTGGCGAGGATGATCAGGGGATAGTCAGTCAGACGCTGTTAGAAACAGCGGCAATTGTCGCAGAGGTGCAGGCGACGACCACTCAAGAGATTAGTATATATTTGAGTAATAGCGAGGCAATGGAAGAGTCAGAATCTGATGAAGATCGTATATATCTGGGACAACTAGCCGAAGCGCGACAAGATAATAGATACGAAAATATTAGGGCTAGTCTGAACGCCGAAATAAGTAACGGACTTCTCGAAGTTGAAAGGGAGGGTGATGAAGTCGTGATTCGTATAGCCGGTCAAGGTTCTTTTGATTCTGGTAGCGCTAGAGTTGCACAAAGTTTTACCTCAACGCTCGATCAGGTTGGCGAGACAATTAATCAGGAGTCAGGGAGTGTCAGAATTGAAGGGCATACAGATAATATTCCAGTAGGGTTTAGTGATACATTTACTTCAAACTGGGATTTATCTGCGGCTCGTGCAGCCTCAGTAGCAGCCTACTTAACGGGTGAGTCAGAGTTGCCCGACGCAAGAGTTGAGGTCGTTGGTTTCGGTGAAACCCTGCCCATTGCCAGCAATGATTCTTCTGAAGGAAGAAGCCGTAATCGTCGCATAGAAATTAGGATAGCTGATTAGAATAGATTCCATAAGTCTTATAAAATATTGGGTACCGGAAAGTGAGTGAAAACGATCTAGACATAGAGGAAGAAGGAGGCCCTGACGAAAATGATCTTTCGGCAATGGGCGATGTACTTGAGCCCGTCTCTGAACAAATTGAGCCCGAACCCGAGTCCGAGCCCGAATTAGTTGAGTGTCCACCATGTAAAAAGGGATCCCCCCCCTGGATGGCAACTTTTGCTGATATGGCGACGCTATTGATGGCTTTTTTTGTACTCATTCTTTCTTTTTCACATGTTAATGTTCCCAGATATAAAGAAGTAAGTGGGTCGATGAGGTCTAGATTTGGAGTCCAAGAGTTGGTGCCTATAGTTGAAGCTCCCACTGCGGATAATATGGTCGCTACTCAATATAGGCAGATGGTTACTGATACTACGGCTGCAAATGTACTTGAAGAACAGCGCACCAGAGAGGAACAATCAGAGGAGGATGAGCTAGATATAGATGATGGCCCCGGTGAATCCAAAACTAATGCACAAGAAGAAGTCGAGCAGGTTTTAGCAAAAGAAATAGCAGAGGGGAAGGTTCTGGTATCGGTTGTCGACGGCACGGTAATCATAGATGCCATTGAGCCGAATGATCTAGAGGATAATACTGGGAAAATTAATCAAGACACGATTTTGTTGCTAGCAAAGATATCTACCATTCAATCAGACACAGATTCCTTGGTCCGTGTGCAAGGGGCTCAATTTACTTCTTCGGCAAAAAGTAATATCGATCAACCGAATTCAGGCGGCATCTCTTCGCAGGCTGAGGATCAGTTATCGCAGATTCGAGCCAACTTATCGAATGAAATAAACTTGGGCCTGGCTGAAGTGTTTCAGGATGGGGAGTTGATTATAATCAGGCTCACAGATCGAGGTGGTTTTGAAAGTGGTTCGGCACGCTTGAAAGCTGATTTCACTTCTTTGCTAAATTCTGTGGGAGATTCACTTGCCGGTGCCTCCGGTTTGATTCAAATCGAGGGACACACAGATAATGTTGCTATGAGTTTCGGTAATCGATACCGCAACAACTGGGATTTGTCTTCAGCGCGTGCGGCAAGTGTTGCCGATTACCTTCAAGAGGGGGGCAGTATATCGCCAGGGAGTATGGTCGTTAAGGGGTTTGCCGACACAAAACCAATCGCATCTAACGATTCTGCGACAGGGCGTTCGCAAAATCGTAGAATAGAGGTAGTGGTACTACCTTATTAAGTTGGGGTCATTTTGGGCAGAGGGAAAGACTCGCAGCTAAACACTGCACAATAACTTTTTCAGCTTCTATTATGTCGCTGTCTTCTAACTGAATGCTTGAGATAGTCGTAATGTCAATTGCCGACTCGGAGCCGTTACTCTCAGCAATTTTACCCCATACGTAAGCGCTGAAGGGCTGAGAGTCTCCACCTTCCCCAGCTTGCAACATAAATGCATACATCATTTGCGCGGGCGTGTAATTCTTTCGCGCTGAAGTAAGAAACAACCTTCTGGCTTCGCTATAATTCAGAGAAGTCCCTTCGCCTTTCTCATAGGCCAAGCCAAGCATGTACTCAGATTCTGCAAGCTCCTGATCAGCTGCCATTTTGAACCACCGAAACGCTTCTTTAAGGTTCTGAGCTACTCCGTAGCCATGGTGATAGAGCATCCCCATATTATGCTGCGCTTGCGCGAGCTCATTGTCTGCAGCTTGACGATACCAATTCATCGCTAGTAGATAATTCTGCGGCACGCCTAGCCCTTCCTCGTACATATAGCCGACATTATTCTGAGCCTGTGCATTTCCTGATTCAGCTAGCGGTAGCCATGCCCTCAATGCGGTAGCGTAGTGGCCTCTGTCTTTAGCCGCCAGACCAGATTCGAATCTATCCTGTTGAGCAACAGTTACCGAATGGAAGGCAAATGAACTTAATAATAACCAAAAAGAGACGTTATAGTAGTTACGCTTTATTGTTAGGATCACACCTTCTCCATTTTAGATACTGAGTTCTGTACGTTTATAACAGCTTGAAAGATACTGCCCTCTGAAACCACAGCTTTTAGATATTTTTTATCAACTGATAAGATTGGGATACCTTCCCCGACAAAATTTACAGTTTTGGCCATTGCCGTTTGAAGTGACTCATTTTCGTATAATGTTATGGGCATTACGGCTAAAAAATTTGAAACGTTATTGCCAGAAGCGGAAATGGCACTAAAAATATCTAGCTTTCCTAAATAGTTTCCGAATTCATCCACAACATAGCTTTCTACCATTCCTGCTTTTTTCATCAGGCTAAAGGCCTCATTGCCTGTTACTTTCGGGTCTAACTTAACATAGCTCGATCCAATACAAGTAGTCACTGGCCTTTGACTTAAGGCAATGGATTCCCGGCCAAGTCTCATATCGATACCTTTATCAAGCAGTTCTCGGTCGAAAAAGGAAAGTCCAAATATGCGATAGGTAACGAGATTAGAAATTATGACGGCTAGCATCGCGGCAACGGCATAGTCATAAGAGCCGGTAAGCTCCAACACAATAAGCACACTGGTTATGGGTGCACCTATAACTGACGCGCTGATAGCGGCCATTCCAGCGATTATAATAACTTGTTCTGTTCCTGCATAACCGAGAAGCGATACTGCTGCCGCGGCTAACGAGCCTGCTGCTACTCCAATAAACAGGGCCGGCGAAAACACACCGCCAAACAGCCCAAAACCTATGCACAGTGAGGTCATGCTGATCTTCGCTAGAAGCAAAGCGCCTATCTTTCCTGAGGAGATGTCGCCCGCAATTAGCTCGTTAATTGTTTCTATTCCTGGACCAAGTATTTCAGGGAAGATAACCCCAACTGAGCCACAGGTGAGCGCGGCGACAAATGGCAGCAAAGGTTTATACCTACCAGATTTCGCAGCAAAAGTTTTTGCCGCTCTTAGAGAATACATAAAAATGACCGCGATAACCGCGAAAATCGGGCCAAGTGCGATAAGTATCGGGAAAATATTGTTCAGCGGTGGAACAACCTGCAAGAGATTAAATGTATTTGCTGATGGGCCGTAAAAAAAATCACTAAATGCACTGGCACTAATAGAGGCGACGAATATGGGAGCAATAGCTCGAAGAGAGAAGTGTCTTAAGATGGCCTCGTGCGCAAACAATACCCCAGCAAGGGGGGCGTTGAAGCCTGCAGAAATCGCAGCGGCTACACCACACCCAATAAAGATATCGGGACTTATTCGTAATCTAAGATAAGTCTTAAGGGCCAGTCCCAAAGTTGACCCGAAGTGAACGAGGGGGCCGTAGAGGCCAACTGATCCGCCGCCACTAGTCACGATAAGCGCTGCCAGGGTAGACCCGAGGCCCTTCTTGGTGTCCAGAGACGAATTCTCGCTATGTGCTGCGTATATAGAGTCAGCTGGTCCAGCCCAATGGTCAATCTTAAGCAATTTCTTTAACAATGTAATTATGGTGGCGACGAGTAGGAGCGCAGCTATACCTGATAGAGAATAACTTTGGTCACCTAGGTTAAGCTTCATCCAAGTTAAAGAGGTGCGATACTGATTCGCCGAAGCTGCCGCTTCGAGGAACGCATTTGCCGCGACCGCAACGAGCAGGCCTATTGCCATTCCACAGGCAACGGTGCCGATTAACTCAACTGCTATCTTTTTCGCTGCCAGCGTAAAATTTTTCAAATAAAACTTATTAGGCATAATTAAGTGAGTGTAATTTTAGCAATAGAAAACATATTTAACGTACTAAGTATCAGTTGGCTCTTCCTCCGAATGAAGAAAGAGCCAACGTAAAACCTCATTACTTATAGTTAACAGGATAATCTGGGCAAGTCTTTATCTTAATATCTGTCATCAAAGATAATGCCTTTTAAAGCTTCCAGATTATGTGCAACCTTTAGTATGGCCTCACTAGGAATCTTTCTAATGACTTCTCCAGATTCTTCGTCTATGACCTCGACTAGTACACGATACGGAGTTTCACCTACAGAGAACTTTAGATTCTTTGATCTAATATTGACATCCTCATTAAGTGAGGCTGATATTTCTGTAAGCCTTTCTCTAATCGTTTCTATATTTTTCGTTGCTTCTTCACGAGCCAGGTGTGTTTCTGCACGAAGTTCAGCCGCTTCCTTGAAAGGTGCTAATTGATTCAATTCCACTCGAGCGACCATAGCTTTTTGTGAAGTTTCTATCTTAACCGCATTCTCCTGTGGAGGTTTAGCGGTTATTTTAACCCCATCGACCTGTACAGGTTTAGCAGTTATTAATGGTTGGATGTTATCCATAGTTAGTCTCCTGATTTTTAGGATACTGATTCATGTTACTTCAATAAACTTAGAATGGTAGCACTTTGGGCGTTTGCTTGAGCTAATATCGCCGTTGATGCCTGTGAAATAATTTGACCCGCTGAGAGTTTAGCTGTCTCAGCGGCATAGTCGGTGTTTCCTATCACAGCTTTTGAGTTTTCAAAACTTACAGCCTGGCTGCTTAAGCTATCTGATACCGCAGCCATAGCGTTCAAAGCGCCTCCTAGCTTGGCCCTCGAATCTGCAAAACCTTGAATGAAAGTGGTGAGTTTGATAGATGAGGCTTTTGCATCAGCTGCAAGGCTGATGCTTTCAGAGCCCGTCGCGGGCACTGCACCAGCTGCGACTACATTACCAAAACCGAGCATAGCTGAACCGCCGGAGTTAACAAGGCCTGCAGCGGATGCGTTGGAGGCTATTCCCTGACCCGGAACAGCGGTTGCAGTATTGTTAGCGCTGGGTAGATAATTATCAACCTGTACGGTCATATCGACGGCAGAGCCCGAAGAGCCACGTCCTAATACTATATCAGCACCCTGCATGATGGTGTTCCCGGCGAACTGAGTGCTTGTAGCAATGTCAGTCCATTCTTTACCAAGTTCCTGGAATTCAAAATCTAGCGCGTATCTGTCTTTAGCGTTCATTGCGGTGCTTGAAGCCTGCACTGCTAAGTCCTTCATCCTTACCAAAAGCCCCTCTATCGTGGCGGCAGCGTTATCTACGGTCGATATATACGCGATGCCGTGATTCATAGACTGGACAGCTGCCCTACTTGCTACACCCTGTGCGGTCAGAGTGTTGTATGAAGCAATCATAGAGGGGCTGTCAGCTGAACTATTAAACCTTGTCCCTGAAGCAAGTCTCGTCATGGATTGGTCTATGCTTCTTTGATTTTTAGATATTATGTTAGCCGCATTATTAGCCGCCGCGCTGAAGTTGATCGATGTCATTAGAATTTCCTTTTATAGATTGATAGTACTATTAATTTAAGGTTTATTAAAAAAGATTCTTTTTCCTACTTTCTGACCTCTGACCTCTGACCTCTGACCTCTGTCTTTATGAATAGTTATTCAATATTTGTTTGTAATATAAAATTTTTTAAAAAGATTCATATTTTTATTTGATCGCCGATTTAGAACGCGTAACGTATTCTATTCTTGATGGTACGTATGCTAATTCTATTAAATTCATTTTTAGCGCCTATCCTAGATTTTATTAATTAAATTTTATCAATAAAGTTAGTGCTCTTTATTGGTCTGTATTTTTGTTTTGTCGTTACTTGCACAGTGCTTTATTTTTTCTTAGATAGTGTGAAATATTTATTGCAACAAAGACAATACCGTTTGTTTGGCTGCATTTGCCTGAGCTAGCATCGCGGTAGCCGCTTGTGACACTATTTGTGTGCGTGCGAGTATAGTCGTCTCTGTCGCATAGTCCGCATCCACGATTTTGCTCCGAGATGTTTCCAAGGCTGTAGCGACTGCTGTTAGATTGTCTGTAGCCACTATAAGTCTATTTATGTAGGCGCCATTTTTGGCGAGCTCTTTGTTCATTCCTATAATTGCAGTATCGAGTTTCGCTACGGCAACGCTAGCCGCGGCTCTAGTTTGAATATGGTCGTCTGATGCTCCGTTTGCGGTAGCGGCGACTGTGTTTTGGGCGTTATCTCGAACAAATTCAAACGCTTGCAAGGGGTCCGCGTTGTCGTCATCGCTCGAAATCGTGGTTGCTCCTGTAACGTTTTCGTTGACTGTCTCATCTGTAGGATTCCAGTTCCTTAGTTCCATCGTCATCGTTGAGGCAGCGGTTGTCCCCTCGCCAAGACGAACTTGAAAGCTGGAATTATATGTGCCCATTCCAGCCGACCCATTCCATTGTGTTTGGGTGGCTATACGTGACCACTCGCGGCCAAGCATGAAGTACTCTGTATCAATTGCGAGGCGATCATTTTCGGACAATATAGAGGTGGAGCCCAATACTGCCAACTCTTTCATTCGTATTACTACATCTACAATAGTTTGTCCGGCGGTTGCGTAAGTTTGAAGCATCGTGATGGCATTGTTCGCGTTAGACACACCAGCGCGGTTTGCACGTGAGGCCGCTTCCAGTCTTGAGGCGACCTTTGATCCAGCTGGATCGTCTTGAGCTGAGTTGATACGGTTGCCAGTTGAGAGACGCGACATTGCTTGACCCATTTCTCGGCCATTAATTCTCAGAGAGTTAGATGCAACTAGCGCTGGATTGTTTGAATTAATTGTTGTCATTTTCATTTCTCTCTTAGATATTTGTATAAGTTAAAAGCTGCGTGCTTAGCACGTTTGGCTTTTTCTTTGGCTATTTGAAACTGATCTATTTTTGGTACTAGTTACCCTAAAATAATACTTGTAAATCGACTTGCTGGTGCCTTCTAAATATAAATAATCTTGTTATATATCAACTGGTTGATATAAAAAAACATTACTTTAATTTATCGGATCAATTTTTTGAAAAATAATTCGCTCGTGCGTAGATTAAGCTTAATTAATTTTCTCTTTGCCTTGCCAAAGAATTTTTCAGAAAGGCTACTATTTTGTTGTGTTATCTATATCTATTCCTTTTTTATATATCGACTGGTCGATATACTATATTTATAAAACTATTCGCTTTTTTTATCTTAAATAAAATTTATTTTCAGCCCGAATTTAAGGGAGCAGGAGTTCTTGTTGGTCTAATGTATTCTTTGATGCTTGAGATGAGCAAAGCTTGATGGAAAGCATAATGAAACATAGGTGAGGTTGAATATTGGTTGCCGTTAGCAACTGTCTTTGCTGTTGTCATCGACGAGTAGGATTTAGCGGGCCTGATGTTGTTCGTCGTTGGATTGGAGAAATTTAAATCGTAGTTGCATTGTCCGCTAATTCGAGACCTACCAAAGGAGTTCTTAGTATGGGTTATTTTCTTTGGCAAATGGTTAATTCTGTGATTTCTTGAAGTGATAGCACAGATAAGAGGATTGAGAACCTCTTTATATTTTGGAAAAAACTGATAATTGGGGGTAGCTGCGACTTTGCATATTTCACAAAGCAGGTTTCGTGCGCGCGACAAGGTAAACTTGCCTGTTGAGAGGTTCTTTGGGGCGAAAATATCCCCAGAGCACATAAAAGCGCCATGAGTAGAGGAATTGCCCTCATTTTGATAAGGCAACTTTTGCTTGCGTGAATCCCGATTTTCGGGGCAATCACTTGAGTGTGCAGTCTTTGTTACATACTTCATCAGAGCATTCCTTAAAGGGAATAAGTAAGAGTTAGGAGCTTCTGACCTCTGACCTCTGACCTCTGATATGTTTTTCAAAAATTGTTCTGTTACGTGATCCTTTCGACTTTGTTTATCGGATACTTCCTCCATCGACACTACGTAAAGGTACTTTATTTATTATTTATTATTTAGTCTTTATTTGTCCTACCCATAAGCGAGAGTTGGCTATTAAGGAGTTTTAATGGCGTGGTTGGCATTGTTTTATGGGTTCGGAGAAAGGTCATGTTTTATCCTTAGAAACGATTAAACATCATTAAGAAACGACTAAGTCTCAAGCTTTGTAGGAAAATTCTGTACCTCATAACCAGAAATCGCTAGTATCTATTCTTCGTGTCGTCATTTTAGCAATAGTTATTATCCTCTTCTGCTTAAGTTACTGATTTTATTGGTTATTAAATAGAGAGATTATCTTCGTAACAAGTAGAAAGTTAATGATTCGAAGCAAAAGCAGTGGGTTGGATAACATTTTGGGTACTAGTGCTGCTATAAAGCGGCTGCGCGCTATTGTAGGTCAGTGCGCCAATTCGAATGCTCCTGTGCTCCTGAGGGGGCAGTCAGGCACTGGGAAGGAACTGGTAAGTCGGGCTTTACATGATAGCTCTCAGCGCGCTCCTCATCCTTTTGTCGCAATTAATTGTGGAGCCATACCGGACCAGCTCCTGGAGAGCGAACTTTTTGGACACCGCAAGGGTTCATTCACTGGCGCTACTTGCGATAGGAAGGGGAGATTTGAGCTTGCCAACATGGGGACTCTGTTTCTAGATGAAATTGGAGACATGCCGGCTCAGCTTCAGGTCAAGTTTCTTAGAGTGTTGGAAGAAAAGGTTGTGGAACCGGTAGGCGGCGGGGCAGAGGTTAGAATTGATGTAAGAATTGTAGCCGCTACCCACCGTAACCTCGAAGAAATGGTCTCTGAGGGAACATTTAGAGAAGATTTACTGTACAGGCTGAATGTTCTTCCGATAAGCATCCATGCTCTTCACGAAAGAAGAGAGGATATCCCCATCCTTTTGGCCCATTTTGCGAATGTTTTTGGTAACGACGACGGTCAAATAGCATTCTCTGAATATTCACTGCTATTGCTGCAATCCTATTCTTGGCCAGGAAATGTGAGAGAGCTTGCTAATTTTGTTCAAAGGTTTTCAGTTTTGTATCCTGGAAAAATTATTGACATCGCAAGGGTTCCAGACGATTTTCTTACAAAAGAGTTGATCGAACTGGTGCAGGCTTTTAAGGCGGGTGAACCTGAATCATCAGGTTTCAGTGTCGACACTGCTGCTGCTGATAGCTGTCCGCAAAGTCAGTTGTTAC
Organism: Gammaproteobacteria bacterium; assembly: GCA_963854625.1. GTDB lineage: Bacteria > Pseudomonadota > Gammaproteobacteria > Pseudomonadales > Pseudohongiellaceae > UBA9145. The sequence goes on from CAWKZY010000029.1 coordinate 27,858, forward strand.
AAGAATATGAAATAGGAAGCGATGCCGCGCAAGTTGCGAGTTTATATGAGAATGATTTTGAGAGAATAATTGGGCTCTCTAATTCAATTTCGGAATTGCCGGTTGAGGGGGTCTCATCAAAAGATTTTTTGAATAACGTAGAGGCAAACCTAATCCGTCTCGCTTTAACGCAAACCGATGGGAATGTATCCAAGGCGTCTGATTTGCTTCAGCTGGGTAGAACATCCTTAATACAAAAAATCTCCAAGTACCAGCTGAGCAAGGAAAGTAGAACTTGTTAGGTTGCAGAACGTATATTCAGAATCGATAAATAATCTATTTGAATTCACAAGGCTGCTCGATTATTGCAGGCTAGCTGAATTTTTTTTCGTTGGAATCTCCTTCCAAGCATCTCGGATGGTTACCATCAAATCCATAACTTCTGAAAAAATTCCGTCATCTTCGTTTGCGTGAGCGCTAGTTAGCCTGCGAATACAGTAGTCATATAAACTGTCTAGGCTCAGGGCCAACTCTCCACCCGCCTTAAAATCTAAGCTATCACTTAAGCCAAAAAGAATCTTTTGAGCCTTTGTTACGGCGATAGCTCTAGCCCCTCGATCCCCTTTGGCTAACGCGGCTCTAGCCATGGCTATGCGATCAGTTAGCCCTATAAAAAGAAGCTGTACTAGTTCATGCGGGTCGCGAGTTTCATGCGCTGTGCTTGAAACAAAATTATATTCTGATATTCCGCGTCTATTTTGTGAGTACATTTTAATTCCTAAGCTTTCTTTAAATAAGTACCTATCTAATCGGACGAATCTCTTTGAGCTTTATAAAAAATCCTTTTTTAGGTTACTTTCTTTTAGTTATAGATAGAGGGTGACTCTGCAGAGCGATAGAGCAGTCACTCCGGCTAATAGGTTTTTGTAAAAAAAGGCCTGACCCTATTCGAAGAGTAAAGTCTTCACATGTAATGTCGAAAGACTGTTCATATCCCATTAACGTTATATTTATTTTTCTTATCATGAGAATTTATAAATTAAAGAATAATTTGTTAATGACGATTGGAGAAATCGTAGCCATCGAAAAATTGATGGAGTGCGTTTGAAGCAAGTTAAACTTTATCTGGTTGGTCGCTCGAAGCAAAATTTAGAGGTCAGAATCTAGAGGTCAGAGCCTAGAGGTCAGTGAGGCCAGCCGGATAAGTTTATTTGTGTAGGAGTTATGTTACTGAGCTCGAAAGAGCAGAGTCATAATTTAAAAATGCAAAGAAAAAGTACAAAAACTATTTTCTATTACTATCAAAGTAGATTTAAAGCCCAAAAGCATTCAGTAATGTAAAAGAAAAGCTGGTGGTGTCGATAGGCTCCATATGCTAGCTAGAACGTTTTATTGAATATTATATTTCTAGTTAAATTACATAACATAGAGGTCAGAATCGTGAGTGTAATCAATACTAATATGTCAGCCTTAGTCGCTACGAATGCGATTATTGCCAACGACCGTGCTCAAGAGGTCGCGATGGAGCGTCTCTCCACAGGACTGCGTATTAACTCTGCGTCGGACGATGCCGCCGGTCTTGCGATTTCTTCGCGGATGGAGGCTGAGGTCAGTGGCCTTAATATGGCCACACGCAACGCTAATGATGCGATCTCAATGATAGAAACAATTGAGGGTTCGTCACGAGAAATTGGTGCCGCTTTGCAGCGAATGCGAGAACTCGCTGTTCAAGCAGCATCAGACACTTATGGGGTGACCGACAGGGCAGCGTTAGATATGGAGTTTGGTCAGTTGTTTCTCGAAATGCAGAGGATCGCGACACAGACTACCTGGAATCAGATGACTGTTATGAACGGTGGTAATGACCTTGCCACTTCTGCAGTGACCAGTTCCGCTTTAACAATACAAATTGGTAAGGCTAGCGGGCAAAACATGCCTCTAGTCATAAAATCTTTCGATCCGCAAACAACAATGAAAACCTCTGCTAGGTCGGACGTTGTTAACGCAACCACAGGGGCAATAACTGCCGGCAACCTAGGGGCGAGAGGGGCAAGTGCGGTTACTGTTGCCACCAATGGTGGTGGTACCGCCTTAGTAGTAGCTAGTGCCCCAGTTGGTTTGTCTGGCGCTCAGATAACTGCGGCGGCAGGCAGCATTAATCAAGACGGCAACGACAACCATAACTCCATGACCCCTACGGAACCGAATCGTCGTCTTGCTGAGACCCAAGCTTTTGGTTCTGCTGTGCTATTCGTCGGAATGGCGACCGCTTTAGCGCAAAATACGATAGTCGGTGGGGGGCAGCGGATTGATATTTTGTCCAGGGGAAATGCAAATTATGCTCTAGCCCAGCTAGACACCGCCATATCCGCTGTTTCTGCGGAACGTGCCAAGTATGGTTCTTATATGTCTCGGCTGGAGCATGCGGGAGATAATATGACAAATGTTGCAAGGCATGTGGAGCAGTCACGCAGTCGAATAGCCGATGCGGATTATGCGGTTGAGACGTCGGAGCTGTCTCGAACAACGATTATTGCGCAAGCAAGTACCGCCATGCTGGCCCAAGCCAACGCAGCTAAACAGACAGTGCTAACGCTACTGCAATAAAGGGTTTATTGAGTCTAGCTGGCCGCTTCACGGTAGGTTTTTGAGGTCAGAAGTTGCCTGCTAGACACGCTGTTCGCTAGTGCCCGATTTTAAAGTAGCACTGGCACCCAAATTTGGCCCAAGGTGTTAGGGGTAAGACCTCTGACCTCCTTCCCCAAGGATCTTGGGTCAAATGTTTTATCGTATCGATCACTTTGGGGCGTGTCGGTAGCCAGGTTTTGCTGGGAGTGTTAGGGACGATATCCCTGACTATTGTCTTCAGGACCTTTTCATAAACTAATCTAAGGCACTTAGTGCTACATACGATTATGAGGTCAGAATTATGAGTGTAATCAATACTAATATGTCAGCCATAGTCGCTACAAATGCGATTATTACAAACGACCGTAACCAAGAGGTTGCGATGGAACGTCTCTCCACGGGACTGCGTATTAATTCCGCATCGGATGATGCCGCAGGTCTCGCTATCTCTTCGCGGATGGAGGCTGAGGTCAGTGGCCTTAATATGGCGACACGCAATGCCAATGACGCAATCTCAATGGTAGAAACGATTGAGGGTTCGTCACGAGAAATTGGTGCCGCTTTGCAAAGGATGCGAGAGCTCGCTGTTCAGGCAACATCAGACACCTATGGGGTGACCGATAGGGCTGCGCTAGATATGGAATTTGGACAGTTGATGACAGAGATGACGAGGATCGCGACTCAAACCACCTGGAACGAAATAACAGTTATGGATGGTGGTGATACAACCGCTGTTAGCACTTCCGCGGTGACTAGTTCATCTTTGACCATACAGGTCGGTAAGAGTGCCGATCAAAGCATGGGCTTAACAATCAAATCTTTTGATCCACGAACTGCAGTGAGGGCGGCCGCAAGACTAGAACGGGTGAACCCACAGACAGGAGTGATATTGGGAGCACGCGCGGCAACTAATGTTGCTGGGGGTAGCCTCATCGAATTGCAGGCCCATAACTTATTCACAGACTCAACCAATACTGTTGTTAGCGGCGGCGCTGATAGGGTAAGAACGGCGGATAACGCTGCTGGGGCAGATGGCTCCGGATTCGCTACCTTGGCGATACAAACAGTAGCAACAAGCACTGGTGGATTGATTGGTGCAGGCAACGACAATCACCATCTAGCAAATACGGCCATTGCAGTGGCGCCGGCAACCGCAGGTGCTGGGAATCGACGTGACGCTGAGACGCAAGCCTTTGGATCTGCTGTGTTGTATGTCGGTAATAATTTAGATTCCGGATCGATTGCCGCAGGAGTATTCGGAGCGGCTGTAGACAATGACGCCCCATGGAGTGCGACAATGCAGAAACTTGAGCGGATCAATATCCTATCAAGGACTAATGCAGATTACGCGCTGCATAATCTAGATATAGCCATATCCGCTGTTTCTGCGGAGCGTGCCAAGTATGGTTCTTATATGTCTCGGCTGGAGCATGCGGGAGATAATATGACGAATGTTTCTAGGCATGTGGAGCAGTCACGCAGTCGAATAGCTGATGCAGATTATGCGGTTGAAACATCAGAGCTGTCTCGAACAACGATTATTGCGCAAGCAAGTACCGCCATGTTGGCTCAGGCCAACGCAGCTAAGCAAACAGTGCTAACGCTACTGCAGTAAAAGGTTTACTAAGTCTAGCTGGCTCCTTCACGGTAGGTGTTAGAGGTCGGGAGTTGCCAGCTAGACGCCGAGTTCGCTGGTGCCCAATTTTAAAGTGGCACTAGCATCCAAATTTGGCCCAAGATGTTAGGGGTTAGACCTCTGACCTCCTTCCCCGAGGATCTTGGGTCAAATATTTTTTCTTATCGACCATTGAGGCAGGGCGGCAATCAGATATGGGTGAGAATACTAGGGACAAGCTCCCTGACTTTTCTCTTTAGGACCCGATCAGATACCAATTTAACTTGCTTTGTGCTGGACACGAATATGAGGTCAGAATCATGAGTGTAATCAATACTAATATGTCAGCCATAGTCGCGACGAATGCGATTATTACAAACGACCGTAGCCAGCAGGTTGCTATGGAACGTCTTTCCACGGGGCTGCGTATTAATTCCGCATCGGATGATGCCGCAGGTCTCGCTATCTCTTCGCGGATGGAGGCTGAGGTCAGTGGTCTTAATATGGCTACACGTAATGCCAATGACGCAATCTCAATGATAGAAACGATTGAGGGTTCGTCACGAGAAATTGGTGCCGCTTTGCAAAGGATGCGAGAACTCGCTGTTCAGGCGGCATCAGACACCTATGGGGTTACCGATAGGACTGCGCTAGATATGGAATTTGGTCAGTTGATGACAGAGATGACCAGGATCGCGACGCAGACTACCTGGAATGAAATAACTGTTATGGATGGTGGTGATACTCCGACTCTTTCGACTGCCGCAGTGACTAGCTCAGCTTTAACGATACAAATCGGTAAGGCTAGCGGACAAAACATGCCCCTAGTTATAAAATCTTTCGATCCACAAACAACGATGAAAACCTCTGCTAGGTCGGACGTTGTGAACGCAACCACAGGGGCCGTGACTGATGGCAACCTGGGGGCTAGAGGGGCGGACGCACTTACTGTCCAGACCAGCGGTGGTGGTACTGTACTAACGACCTTGAGCGCTGGTGAAAAACTTGCCGCGGTAGGGTCCTTATTTCAAGAGGGCAACGATAACCACAACTCCCTATCTCCTGCGGAGCCGAATCGACGTCTTGCTGAGACTCAAGCCTTTGGGTCCGCTGTGTTATATGTTGGTATGGCGACCGACGCAGATGG